>NC_015177.1:3600000-4200000 GCF_000190735.1 Pseudopedobacter saltans DSM 12145 | reverse complement strand
TAAGCGACGAGGTTGGTTTACCAACACTACAGGATATCATAGCTGAATTAGCCAAACCCGGAAGAGACCCACGCGAACAGTTTGAAGCTTTCTCTTTTGCTGATGGCATTAATACCATAAACGACCTGAGAATCGGAATGAAACTCCCGGGAATTGTAACCAACATTACAAATTTTGGTGCTTTCGTAGATATCGGTGTTCATCAGGACGGGTTGGTACATTTAAGCCAAATGTCAGACCGCTTTATTTCCAATCCTAATGAAGTTGTTAAAGTTCAGCAAAGAGTAGAGGTGACAGTAACCGAAATTGATACCGCCAGAAACAGAATTGGCCTGTCAATGAAAGGGAATGGACCTGCTAAAAAAACTGATAAATCTCAGGACAGAAAAGAAAATTTTAAAAACACGAATAAAAACGAACGCAGGAAACCGGAACCAGAAACGGATATGCAGAGCAAATTAGCTGCATTGATGGGTAAGTTCAAATAAGTATTTTGTAAAGTTTAAAGTCAAAATTTCAAAGTGAAAAACAGCTCTATAAATGGGAGTTTTCAAACCCATACAGTGTGCATAGAGTAACTGAGGGTAGACGGATATTATAAATCAGAGTCTATATAAATAAAAAAAGCTGTTCAAATGGAAGTCATCATTGTAGACGATCTCTTTTTGAACAGCCTTTTATCAATTACCCCGTATAGATCTCCTAATCTTCAGTTTGAGGATGAGTAGGCTTATTTTTTATAGCCGGTTCGTTTTTTAATCCCTCGAATTGCTTTTCGGCATTTCCATTTTTCTCTTTATAGGAGCCCGAGCCTTTATCGTCCAGATTTTCCTTCCTGCGCTCACTCTCCTTACTTGCCCTTTCCATCTGCTCTTTAATCCGGGCATCCATATGTTGCTGGTCTGGGCCAGATTCCCATTTTTTTTCTTTGCTTTCCATAAGTTTTGGCTATTTGATGCAGGAGAAAAAACTCAAACATCCTGCCAAGCTTATTTAAGCGTAATTTGTCTTTTAATACTTTCTTCCAGCGATATGATAGTCTCGGTACGTTGTATACCCGGTATAGCCTGAATTTCTTCGTTTAAAACCTTACGTAAATGAGCAGTATCTCTACAGATCACTTTCGCAAACATAGAATACGCTCCAGTACAATAATGTAATTCTACGACTTCCTTTACATCTCTTAGTTTTTCCACCGCCTCATTATAAGTAGATCCTTTCTCCAGAAAAATTCCTAAAAAAGCACAAATATCATAGCCTACTTTTTGTGGATCTATTATCAAATTAGATCCCTTGATAATGCCCATATCCTGCATTTTTTTCATGCGAACGTGGATTGTACCCCCAGAAACGATCAATTCTTTCGCAATTTCCGTATATGCTGTAGTTGCATCATTCATTAAAATAGAAAGTATTTCAATGTCCAGATTATCAATTTCTAAATTTGAACGCGTTTTATCAACCATATTTTTGTCATTCACTAATACCTAACAATATTAAATAAAAAAATAACAAATTTTAAAATATTTTATTGTAAAATTTGTAAATTTTAACGTTTAGCACTATCTTTGTAGCGTAAACAACGATAAGAAAGTAGAATTTTTAAAGTTGTAGCGTACGTTTTGACATACTGTAGGGTGGTGAAATGGCAGACACACCTCCTTATAATGGTGAAGAAAGTTCAAAAGACTGGATTCTTGTAGGTTCGACTCCTACCCCTACAGCCCTTTCGTTTAATTTAGGTTTATAATTGGTTAGTTTAAGCTCCACTCTCCCCGTTTGGAGCTTAACTTTTTTATAGACAGTTAGGTTACACAAATCCAGAATATCTTTCTTCTAAAAGATTTTCTTATCAAAGTAGTAAATACAACTGTTTCTCAAAATGCTATCATAGTTTTACTTAACAATAACATTTTACTTTTGTATAATTAACTCAATACCTTTTTTCCAATAACCAACCTCCTTGCAAAAATTAATTACGATTGCACCAATATGATTTGATTTTAATGATATATCCGCCTTAGCAAATAATTATTCTTTATTACAACGTTTAAAAATACCAAAAATCCTTATCGTATCGCTCATTATAAATCGGATAATTGTACCGTTACTAATATTTCGTTAACCATTATAAAAACAGATTGAATTATTTAAAAACAAAAGAGATTACTCGATGTTGAGAATAATAGGTACCTATCTAAGACAACGCTTCCCTACCTCTTTTGCCGCTTCTATTGGCTACCTGCTCAAATATATTCAATAAAAAATTTCAACAAAATGAAAACAATTCAATCCTCTGGAGTATGGGCTTCCTGTATGGTGTTCTTCTCCTTTGTATTTTTGTCAACTGTGTTTGCACAAAGTACACCTCATTTGTCTGATGCAGAGATTGCCTCTGTAGCAGTTACAGCTAATAAAATAGATGTAGAATATGCTGCCATTGCAAATAAAAAATCTAAGAATGCAGCGGTACTAAAGTTTGCGAAAGCAATGCATGATGATCATACTTCCGTTATTGACAAAGCAGTAAAATTGGTTACTAAATTAAAAGTTACTCCTAAAGACAATGCTGTTAGTAAATCATTGATAACCAACGCCGACAAAGAAAAAAAAGCTTTAAATTCAAAATCAGGAAAAGCATTCGATAAAGCCTATATCGATAATGAAGTAAGTTATCACAAGTCAGTAATTCACTCTGTAGAAACTCTTTTAATTCCGCAAGCTAAAAACAAAGAATTAAAGGCCTTATTGGAAAGCGTAATGCCGGTTTTGAAAACGCATCTTTCGCATGCTGAAATGCTACAAAAAGAGTTAAAATAACTCCTGAAACAAATAAAACTACCAATGAAAAGCAACGGATTTAATAGTTTATTATTTGTATTGACTGTAGGATTTGCTTTGAACACTTGTTCTTCCCCTAAAAGAACTGTTCCAAAAGTATATACCGTTGAAATTTCGCAAATGAAGTTTCAACCCGAAGTACTTAAAATCCATCAGAAAGACACAGTGATTTTCATCAATCATGATATAGTTGCGCATGATGTTACTGAAATAAATAAAGCCTGGAAGTCGCCAGTATTAAATACTGGTGACTCCTGGAAAATAGTGATGCAAAAAAGCGCAAACTATTTTTGCAGTATCCATTTAGTAATGAAAGGGAAAATTATTGTAGAATAATATTTTTCATATGAGACTCAAACGTTTCTCACATCAATTTTGGTCTAATTTTTTCAACAATTAAATGATTAGGGTTTAGAGGGATACCAGCGCAAGTCTTTAAAGCATAGAAAAGGGGATAAGGAGACTTGTGTATTTGTTGGTTACTGCAAATAAAGATTCAGCAATTGAAAAAAAACCAAATCAAGCTTTAACAAGGTCTCTAGCTCGAAAACCTAAGCTAAAATTTGACTCGAATTTAAAGAACGTAGCATAACTACCACCTTCTAATCTGCTAGCCATTAGAACACCTATCTTACTATCATCGCCTATCATACTAGTGTCCTGTCAAAGATAAAATGTCGTATACGTTGTCACCTCCGAATAATCGGAGCAAGCTCTGAGGTTCTCGAAAGGTCATTCGCAGAGGCTTCAATCCCGACAAGTCGGGAACCTGACAAAAGGTGGTTGACACGATACTATTCCTTTTTATAAAACACCTTTCCAATTGCAGGCAGCTTCATTCCGTCCACAACGGTTTCTTCTTCGCTTGTCCAGATCTTCTCCCGAGCAATGCGCTCCTGATATTTTTTATCCCGCTTGCGCTTTCTGGCTATCTCCTTCAGTATCTCCTCCCCTCGGTAATTGATCAAGCGGTGGCGGTTAGGAAAAGCTTTCTCTGGTACCGTCTGATCAGCTGTCCCACTCTTAACCTCATTCTCAGCCTTAGCCTCATCTTCCACTTTAACCTCATCATCTATCCGATAAGCCCCTATAATCTCTGCCGGGCTGTATTCCTTACCGTTCAGGCTCAGCGGCTCCCCATCAATGCCTTTCATTCCGAAACAGTGCAGCGAAGCGCTCACCAGAACAATGCTTCCCGCAGGCAGTGCAACATCGGACAGCCATTTCTGTTCCGGCATAACCTTTCCATGCTGCAAAGGAATATCCTTATAGTCCAGGTATTCGTAATAACCTTCCCTGAAACTGATGGCAGCCACCATCAGGCGAAGGACGGCGTTCTTGGTATATTTAGGCAGTTGCAGATCTTCAGATACATTGAAAGCAGGCAGCTGTACCATGATCCCTCCATCCACCATGGAACATATAGGCCGAACGGCAAGCGCTTCATTCAGCGGTGAATTGATATTGAACTGTAATCCCTTTAAATGTTGTGGGTTACCATCATGCAGATCCCGTTCGCCACGTGGCTTTTCGGTATCTTTCAGGCTCTTCAGCAGCGCTGCATTCATACGGTTAAGCAGTCTGCCATCGCTGTGAAAGGCAAACGATGAGTATAAGTTCTGCAGGATACGCCCGCAATTACTTACCAGTCCGAATTCCAGTGCACTTTCTTTAGTAGAGAGCGTTTGCCTTACCCTGGCAGGTTTGGCCTGTACTATGCTCATATCGCCCCCGGGCGGTAAACCACATTGCCGACTTTCCCGTGAAGCCTTCCTCTGCTGTCTATTATTCCAATGTTAGCCTAATTAGTTAATAATAAACCTAATATATGCAATTCATCCCTTAATTCACCCTACTATGAGGACGGAGTAGGGGAGTACAATTGATGTATGTTTTCTTTTATAAATCATCCGCTTTGGAAAGATAAAACATATTGGTAAAGAGTAAATAGGAAACAAACTTCCCAATTAATAGAAGTGACAATTATTTTCCTTATTATTTTTAGTATTAAACATTTTAAATATCTTTATTAATAATAATTGCGTTGCTCATGTTTCACAAAGTTAATTCACTCAATATATTGTGTGCATACTTATAGGTTGCGACATTAATCTAAAAGAATAATATCATTAATAACAAGTTGGAAACTAACTTTATTAAACCAGTATAACCGAACTATAAACTAAAAAACAGCAAAAAATGGATGCACAAAAAGTCGACATGTTCATCATGACAAACGGAAAATTCTTTGAAGGCCATCACATGAATATGATTAGAGAAAAGCTACTTGCCCTTGACGATTCTAAATGGGCAATGTTGTCTACTACTCAGTTCAAAGATCCCACAACTATACTTATTGTCTCAATCCTGGCAGGCAGTTTAGGTATAGACCGTTTTATGATTGGCGATACAGGGCTTGGAATTGGTAAACTTCTAACTTGCGGCGGCTTAGGTATTTGGGCCATCATTGACTGGTTCATGATACAAAAGGCAACAAGAGAAAAAAACATGCAAAAAATTCAACAATTTTTGTATTAATGACACTTGGCAGGGGCAGGCTGTATTCGATATTACTTATAGCATGCTTAGCAGGGTATACTTGGCTGTATTTTAACATAACAAAAAACTTCGTTGAAAATAAATCAGTAGAAGTATGTATGATAAAACACTTAACAACTATCCCCTGCCCTTCCTGTGGCGCTACCCGTTCTATTATTTCATTGACAAAGGGCGATTTTATTGACGCGTTGAAATTGAACCCCATGGGTTACATCATTGCTCTTATTATGCTTATTGTGCCTATCTGGACAACTACAGACATACTAAGGAAAAGCAACACACTCTTTGATTTTTATCAAAAAACAGAAACATATATAAGAAAACCAAAGTATGCAATTCCTTTGATAGTGCTTGTCATTATCAATTGGATCTGGAATATTATCAAAGGATTATGATACAAATAAAAAATTTCAGTCACGATCTAAGCGAACATGAATCGGAAACGGCCTCAAGTAGTTATTTGATGTCTTTAATTGCTATCATGGTTGGGCTACCATTACCAATAGTTAACCTTATCGCTACACTAATTTTTTACTTGGGTAATCGAAAATCCACCTATTTTGTTCGTTGGCATTGTACACAGGCATTGTTGTCACAATTATCCATGCTTATAGTAAATAGCTTTGGTTTTTGGTGGACTGTTTCAATAATCTTCACAGAGGAAACCATCACGAATAAATACATTGCTTATATAATTACAGCAATTATTTTTAACCTGGCGGAATTTATCGCAACCATTTACACGGCTATTCAAACCAGAAAAGGAATCCATATTGAGTGGTGGTTTTATGGCTCATTAACAAATATTATCTGCAAATCGGAAGCATGAAAAAAACTGTTCTTCAGGGTATAATAACAATATTATTGTTTTTGGGAACATGGTTTGTTCTAACACAAATAGACTGGGTAAAAGTTTTCAAAATTCAGAAGATAACTAACACGACAGAGCAAAAATTAGGCGAACTGTTTTGGGATGTATTCAAAAAAACTGAGAAGGAAAGTAAAAACACCCATGTCTTAAATGCCATCGATAGTATCGTAACTCATATCTGTAGTACCAATAAAATAGATCGAAAAAAAATAAAGATCCATGTTCTTAACAAAGACGAAATTAACGCATTTGCATTGCCTGGCGGGCATCTTATCGTTTACAGTGGTTTAATAATGAATGTAGACAATCAGCAAGAACTAACGGGGGTAATCTGTCATGAAATTGCGCATATTGAACTCAATCACGTAATGAAAAAGTTAGTGAAGGAAATTGGGCTTTCAGTTTTAATTTCTATGACTACAAATGGTGGCCCGGAAGTAATCAAAGAAACTGCAAAAATGCTCTCTTCATCTGCTTTTGACAGAAATTTAGAAAAAGAAGCAGATATTAAAGCCGTTGATTATTTAATAAAAGCAAAGGTAAATCCTGAACCGTTTGCAAATTTCCTATATAAACTATCACAAGGGCATGAAGGAACAAAGTATCTTACATGGATTAGTACTCACCCCGACTCTAAAGAAAGAGCCGCTTATATTACTGAGCATAACAAAAATAGATCGGAAGACTACCGGGCAATTTTGTCAAAGAATACATGGGACAAATTGAAAGAGGAATTGAAGGATTAAGAATTGTTAAAGACATTATAAAAACAAACAGTATCATTGATGTTTCAGACTGCACTGTTTTAATAAAACTAAAGCTTTAACTCCCAATACAAAGCGAACCAACAAGATTTTTAAGTTTTGACGAAAGCCGCATAGGAGAATAATGTTGTTCACAAATTAGGCGAGCAGGAAGTGCCAATTATTTAATGTATATCGTTTCGTTATACAATCTTGTTTATATGAAAATTCATCCAATTTGTTTCGCTATACAATTCACAAAACTGACTTACTTTTGAATCAAGACATTTTCTATATATTTATAAAAACATAAAGCGAAATACGCATATAGAGTTGGATTAGCGAAACTTCTATATGTTGGTTTCGCATAACCAATTGTTATACGAAATTATAATGTTTAAATTCCTAAATGCTTTCAAATGCTTATTAAATAAGGATTTATGATTTTTACAAATGCATATTAAAGCACAAAAACGCAAGTAAATACTTGTTTTGTTGTACTAAATGTTGTACCTTAGTATCACGATGCATCGCTTTGAAACAATTGATTTACATATGGTTTCATTGTTTTGCACCCGATTCAAAAAGTAGTACAACAATTCTAAATCCCGAAACTTATGGCTTCAATCAAATTAGTACTTCGTACACAGCAGGAAGACGGAACAGGTCAAAGTCCTATCTATATCCGTTTAATAAAAGACCGAAAAGCAAAGTTTGTCACTACTGGAGTTAAGGCAAAGGCAAGTGAATGGGATGATGAAAAACAACGTCTGAAAAAGAATTATCCGAACAGTGCCAGGATGAATGCTTTCTTAACTCAGAAAGTAGCTGATGCACAGGCTCAGGTTGCCGATGTGGAGCGTACTCGTAAATCTGTTTCTGCACGAAAACTAAAAGAAGCCATCAAAGGAAAAGAAGATCCTAACTTCTTTAATTATTGCGACAGACGTTTAGAGAAAATCAAATCTATTGTTTCTTATCGTACTGCGGATATTTACAACATCTACATCAAGAAATTTGAAAAGTTTATTGGTCACAGGGATTTTTACTTTTCGGATATCAATACTACACTAGTGGGCGATTATGCCAATTACTGTAAAAAGACCCTGAAAAACGGAAACACTACTACGCATATGTCTTTGAAAATCCTTCGGATATTCTATAACGATGCAATGAAAGAAGAGCTGATACCTTATGCTGTTTCTCCGTTTGAGAAAGTCAAAATTCCAAAAAGCAATGTAGAACGTCAGTACCTCAACAAGCAACAATTGGAAGATTTAGAAAACCTGGATTTAAGCCAGAAGCCTCACGCTGTCGTTCATAGGGATATGTTTTTGTTCAGCGTGTATGCAGGTGGTTTGCGAATTAGTGATGTGCTGTTACTACAATGGAAAAGCTATAATGAAGAAACGAAAAAAATTACCAAAGTCATTCAGAAAACACAGAAACAACATACTTTCAAGATAGGAACAAAAGCCGTTGAAATCATCAATAAATATAAACCAAAGAACTCAAATCCTGATGCTTTTATATTCCCGGTATTAGAAAACCCTGAGAGAATATTTGGCGATGAACAATTCAAGAGTTTAAAGCTTCGGGGTAAAATCCGTTTGGGTGATGTACATCTGGACAAAATGGGAGAAGAAATCAAATTGCCTTTCAAACTTCATTTTCATTTGAGCCGTCATACTTTTGCTACTAATGCTTTAAACAATGGTATGCGTATCGAGTATGTTTCCAAGTTACTTGACCATTCCTCTATCCGACAAACACAGGTATATGCTAAGATCGTGAGTGAAGAGTTAGATAATGCGGTAGATAATTTTATTTTTTAAAAAATAAAATTTAGACAGATTTGTCTATCTATTAATATTTCATTTATCTTTGCTGATGCAAAAGGATGCAAAATGAAAAATATAGATGCAAAGAGTTTTTTACCTAATCTGGCATTTGTTTGTTTAGGGTTAATCTGGGGAAGTAATTTTCTCTATATGAAATTGGCAACGCAGTATATAAATCCGATACAAGTTGTTTTTCTACGTGTTGTACTAGCAGTGTTTCCAATCATACTATTCGGATTTGTAAAAGGATCATTTAAAAAAGAGCACCTAAAATATTGGTATCATTTTATAATAATGTCCTTACTGGCAGCTGTCGTTTACTACTATTGCTTTGTAGTAGGATCGCATTTATTATACTCAGGTATTGCCGGTGCATTAAGTGGTTCATCTCCTTTATTTTCTTTTGTATTAGCTGCGATATTTCTAAATGAAGAGAAAGTAAGTCTTAGGAAAATTATCGGATTAATACTTGGCTTTTTAGGAGTAATAATTCTGGCAAAACCTTTTGATGCAAGCATTACGGATACTACTTGGCAAGGGATTTTGTATATGATAATAGGATCGATAAGTCTAGGAGCATCATTTATTTATGCAAAAAAAATTGTTAGTCCATTAAAGATTTCGGGTTTGGCATTGACAGCTTATCAACTTATAGGTGCTACAGCCATTCTATGCCTTATAACGCCCTACGATGGTATTACTAATATTTTCAATAATACAGAAGCAACACTAGGACTCGTTGTAGGACTTAGCTTGTTAGGTACAGGTTTAGCATTTCTTATCTATTATTTTATCATCGATAAATTAGGAGCTGTAAAGGCAGCTTCCGTAACCTATATTCCTCCTATTGTAGCTTTAATCATAGGAGCTTTTATTGGAGGAGAGCCTATCATTTTTTCAGATATTATGGGGGCTTTAATTATTCTTTTGGGTGTATATATATTAAAAAAATAAAGCATGAAATCATCAAACAATGTAAGAGAAAACATTCTGAGTACAGCAGCTGATTTGTTTTACAAACAAGGTTATAACTCTACAGGAATCAATCAAATTATTGATGAAGCAGATATTGCAAGAGGTTCACTGTATAATCATTTCAAATCAAAAAACGAATTGTTCTATGCTTACTTAGAAGAAACCAATGAGCGTTGGTTTGAGCAATTATACAGTTACATTAAAAAAATAAAACATCCTAAAGATAGAATTTTAGGCTTGTTTGATTTTCGAATTAAAAGACAGACACAGAGCAGTTTCGGAGGATGTCCTTTTATTAAAGCCAATGCTGAAGTACCTCAAGATGACAAGAAAGCATTTGAAATCATTGATAAAAATAAAATGAAATTCAGGGATTACATTTTGGAACTGCTAAATGATATCACGCTTCAAAATGACCTGTTTACAAAAGAAGAATTGGCAGATACCATTTATATGCTAGCTGAGGGAGCTACTGTTACAGCAAGTTTTCAGAAAAGCAAAGAAATGATTGGTAGAGCTAAAGATATTGTTGACAGACTAATCTGATTGCTATATCTTTTCTTCTAAGGGTTCACGAAGCGGTAATAAGTGCAAAGACAGGACATATTTCTGCAAATGAAACTGGAGCAATTGAAGCGACAGGACATAAAGTTATTACGTATCCGCCCTTTGAAGTACGTGTTTGATTACTGAATAATATTTTTAAAGTTCTGGGGATACAGAAATATATTATTTAAAATATACCAAAAGGTATATTATTTATATCTTTGCACTAGATTACATTACTTTAATATCTAGAAATTATGTCAAAGGCAGAAAGAACAAGGGAATTTATAATTCAGAAATCGGCACCTTTATTTAATATCAAAGGTTACGAAAACACGTCCTTGTCCGATATACAGCAAGTTACTAAGTTGACAAAAGGAGCTATTTATGGTAATTTTTCAGACAAAAATGAATTAGCGGCTGCCTCTTTCGAGTATAGTTGTTCTCAAATTACAGAACGAATAAAGGCGATATTAGCTAACTCATCAACTGCAACAGAAGGTTTGATTGCTTATGGAAATTACTATGTAGAAAAATGGGAAACTGTTTTCAATAAAGGTGGCTGCCCTATGCTTAATGCTGCGGTTGAAGCCGATGATAGTTTAGATTATTTAAGAGAAAATGTTCGCAGAAGTGTAAAACGATTTATTGATTTACTTACCTCAACTATTGAAAAAGGGAAATCTGCAAATGAATTTTCAAAAGATGTAAATGCCGAAGAATATGCTACTCTAATTTTTAGCATTGTGGAAGGCAATATATTGTTAGCAAAAACAATGAATGATCCCAAATATTTTCAGCTTGCAGTAAATAGAATAAAAAAAATTGCTGAAACTGAATTGAAGGTATAAAATTTTTTTTGACCAATAATATACCGAACGGTATAATTTAATATAATTAAGTATGAAAGAAGTATTCATAGTATCGGCTAAAAGAACTCCTATAGGTGGTTTATTAGGAAGCTTGTCCGAATATTCAGCAACTCAATTGGGTGCTATAACAATTCAAAATACTTACGAAAGTATTTCTCTAAATCCTGAATGGATTGATAGTGTATATATGGGAAATGTGTTGAGTGCCGGCATTGGTCAATCACCTGCAAGACAATCTTCAATATTTTCAAAAATTCCCAACACTAAAGATGCCACAACTATCAATAAAGTATGCTCATCTGGGATGAAAGCAACAATTTTGGGCGCACAACAAATCCAAATTGGCGTTGACGAAATAGTAGTTACAGGAGGTATGGAAAGTATGAGTAATGTTCCGCATTACGCGTATTTACGCAAAGGGACAAAACTTGGTGGTTTGAACTTCATTGATGGAATGATTAAAGATGGACTGTGGGATGTTTACAACGATTTTCATATGGGAAGTGCAGCAGAATTAGGAGTTAAGAAATATGGACTCACGCGTGAACAATTAGATAATTACGCATTACAGTCTTATAAAAAAGCACAAGAAGCTACTGACCAAGGTAAATTCAAATCTGAAATTGTCCCAATACAGATTAGAAAAAATGCAGAAAATATAATTGTGGACAAGGATGAAGATATTTACAAACTTGTTCCTGAAAAAGTTTCTTTATTAAAACCTGCATTTGAAACTAACGGAAACTTAACCGCAGCTAATTCAAGTAATTTAAATGATGGTGCAGCAGTTCTGTTACTCGCATCCAAAGAAGCTGTTAATAAATATAATCTTAAGCCTTTAGCAAAAATTGTTTCATACGCCGATGCAGCACAAGCACCGGAATGGTTCACAACATCTCCCAGTTTAGCAATTACAAAAGCTTTGAAACAAGCGAATTTGTCGCTAACTGACGTAGATTTTTTCGAAATAAATGAGGCTTATGCATCCGTTATCCTTTCTAATCAACAAATTTTAGATTTTGATTTAAATAAAGTTAATGTGTATGGAGGTGCAGTTGCATTAGGACATCCTATTGGAGCAAGTGGAGCAAGGATTATTGTAACGCTCTTAAATGTATTACAACAAGAAAAAGGCAAATATGGCGTCGCAGCTATCTGTAATGGTGGTGGAGGATCATCTGCTATCGTCATAGAGAATATAAATTTTAATTAAAGACAGATATGAATACAGACAGAAAGCGAGCTTATGAATGGGAAAATCCTTTAGAAACCGTTGAAATTGCAAAAGAAATTTCAGGATTAGAGCTCTTAAATAGAATATTAAACGGAGAACTTCCAGCACCACCTATTGCAAAAACTTTAGATTTTCATCCTTCAAAAGTTGAAGAAGGAAAAGTTTTGTTTGAATTTACACCTTACGAATTCCATTATAATCCGATAGGAAGTGTGCATGGCGGGGTAATTTCTACCGTATTAGATACTGCGATGGGCTGTGCTGTTCACTCTGTTCTACCACGAAATGTTGTATATACCACTTTAGAATTAAAAGTAAATTTTATCAAATCTGTTAACCTTAAAAGTGGAAAAATGTACGCTGAAGGTCGGTTAATTCATTTGGGAAGAACTACTGCATTAGTAGAAGCTGACCTTCGAAATGAAAATGGGACTTTATATGCACATGCCGTATCAACTTGCATGATATTAAATAACAAATAAATATAGAATTATGAAGAATACAAAGACAATTTGCTTTTTATTAAGCCTTAGTGTTTCCTTATTAAGCATCGGATTTACAAACAATTTAAACGCTCAAATAAAAACGACTGTGAAACAAATCGAATACGAAACAAAAACCATCAAAGTAAATGACGATGATTTTGCATATAGAATAGTAGAAAACAACAGTAACACAAATATTCCGATTATTTTATTGAACCATACACGTGGAAATCTTGATAATTGGGATCCTGCTTTAATTAATAAATTAGCATCAGAACGCACTGTAATCACCTTTAATAATAGAGGTGTCGCAAGTTCCAGTGGACAAACCCCTGAAAGTTTTGCACAAATGGCAGAAGATGCTTTTCAATTCATAAAAGCACTTAAATATGAAAAAGTTGATATACTTGGTTTTTCAATAGGTGGTTGTGTTGCTCAAGAATTATTAATGCAACACCAAGATATTGTTCGAAAAGCAGTCATTGCCGGATCTGCACCTTTGGGAGCTAGAAGTATTAATAAACGTGATCCAGAAATTGCAGCTTTGGTTCAAAGAGCCTCATCCTTAGGATTGAAAGAATTTCAAGCACTCTTTTTTAATGCTTCTGATAACAGCCGTAAGTTGGGCGAAGACTTTTGGAATCGCAAAGCCGAGAGTAAATATCCTAAAGATGTTGAAGTCGGAGCTGAATCAGCAAAAGCACAAGCTATCGCACGTGAAAATTGGGGAAATGGCGAGTTAATCGTTTCTGATTATAAAAAGATAACCACTCCAATCTTAGTTACTGGAGGAAAAACAGACGTCCAAATGCCTGTCCAAAATTCCATGGAATTATTTAATCTATTACCAAACGCCCAGCTTATTTTATATCCTGATGCAGGACACGGTTTCCTTTTTCAATATTATGACCTTTTTGGTGGAGATGTAAATAGATTTTTGAACTCAAAATAATTATTTTAAATGGAACAGCATTCAAACAAGTGGTTGCAACACTTTATTTTACTTGTCGGTCCATTGCTTACAGTGATCGATATTTTCATCGTGAATATTGCTGTTCCATCTATACAGCAAGATCTCTCAGCAACCGATGCCCAAATGGAAATGATTATCGTTTTTTATCTTTTGGGATATGCTTCTTTTCAGGTATTGGGTAGCCGATCAGGTGATATATACGGACGTAAGAAGATATTCCTGTGGGGAATGTTCTTCTTTGTTGTCACTTCTTGTATATGTGGTTTTGCGAACAGCGCAACAACAATTATTATTGCTCGATTTTTTCAGGGAATCAGTGGCGCATTTATGCAATCACAAGCTCTTGCATATTTACAGGAACTATTTCCGGAAACAAAAGAAAGAACCAAAGCCCTTGGCTATCTCGGTATTACATTAGGAATCGCCTCGTTGATTGGACAGTTTTTAGGAGGATATCTTTCAGAATTAGATACATTTATTTCTGGTTGGCGATTCATCTTTTTTATTAATCTTCCAATTGGAATTGCTGCACTAATTGCAGCGAAAAAACATCTACAGAATACCAAATTAAATGCTGAAGAAAAATTAGATTTTTCCGGTGTTGTTCTGTTTACATTGGCTCTTGGATCTTTCATCTATCCGTTGACGGAAGGTCGAGAGTTAGGATATCCACTTTGGAGTTTTGTCATGCTTTTTTCTTCATTGGCACTATTTATCTACTTTATAGTAGATCAAAAGAAAAAATTGAAACTAGGCAGATATCCATTAATGGACGTACGCTTGTTTAAGATAATGGATTATAATTTGGGGTTGGTTCTTGTTACATTTTACTTTATGATGCATACCTCATATTACCTATTGTCTACGATTTATTTGCAAAATGGTTTGCATTTGACACCATTTCAGACTGGGAAATATTTTGTAGCCTCAGGGGTTTTATTCATGGCAGCTTCATTTCTTTCGGTTAGGCTTGTCAATAAATATGGGAAAAAACCGATACAATTGAGCGCTGTACTAATGATTTTCGTTTATGTGTTACAGCTATATTATTTTAATCAACAGCCCAGTGATTTAATTCTCTTAACTATAATTCCGCTACAAGGATTCTGCGGTGGTTTAATTTTGCCAAGCCTCATAAACTTGACATTAAAGAATGTTCCACCTCAGTTTGTAGGTATCGCATCAGGTACTTATAATACAATTCAACAGGTCGCTTCCTCAATGGGAATTTGCTTTATTGCAGGATTATTCTTTAATATAGTTCAATCAACTCAGGATTATGTTTCTGCATTTCATTATAGCTTATATGCAGGCATTGCGTGTCTTATTGTAACCTTTATTGTTTTGTATTTTATTCAGGATATAAAACGTCACAAAACTTCAAAGGATGGCTAAGGTTTTAACAACTTACCTAGATAAAGGAAATTTTCCTTATCAGGAAGCATTGGTCTTACAACAAAGTATCAGACAGGATATTGTCGAGCGTAAAATGCAAAAAATTGATACTTCGAAAATATTATCAATATTTTGTGCCTTGTGGGATTAATGAACCTAACCGAACAGTCACTACTCTATAGAGCAGCAAATGGGAAGAACAGTAGATATAGAGGAAATCAAGAAAATACTTTTGTCAAATTTTTCGATAGTATTTTCCACAGAACTAGTAAAATAACAAACGTATGAAAAGAGTAGTAATTACGGGGCTTGGAGCATTAACGCCCCTTGGAAATAACGTTGATGATTTTTGGAAATCACTTATAAATGGAGTTAGCGGAACTAATCTCATTACCAAATTTGACACTTCGAAATTCAAAACAAAGTTTGCTTGTGAACTCAAGGGTTTTGCCCCATTAAATCACATTGAAAAAGCAGAAGCAAGAAAGTACGACTTATTTACACAGTATGCTTTAGTTTCTGTAGAAGAAGCCGTAAACAATGCCAATATCAATTTTGAAACATTGAACAAGAATCGTATCGGTGTTATTTGGGGATCGGGAAATGGTGGCATTGGCACTTTCCAACAACAGGTGATGGAGTTTGCAACAGGTGACGGCACACCTCGTTTTAATCCATTTTTTATACCGAAAATGATCGTTGATATTGCTTCAGGTGTCATTTCTATAAAGTATGGTTTAAGGGGAATAAATTTCACAACTGTTTCGGCTTGCGCAACTTCTAATACTGCAATTATCGATGCTTTTAACTACATCCGTTGGGGAAAAGCCGATATGATGATTACAGGTGGTTCTGAAGCTCCAATTAACGAAAGTAGTATTGGAGGTTTTAATGCTTCAAGAGCATTGTCTACTTTAAATGATAATCCACAAATCGCATCTCGTCCGTTTGATATAAACAGAGATGGTTTTGTAATGGGAGAAGGCGCAGGTGCTATTATATTAGAAGAATATGAACACGCAATAAAACGTAATGCTCCAATCATTGCAGAAATTGTTGGTGGCGGTATGGCTGCGGATGCATATCATCTTACAGGAACACATCCTGAAGGTGAAGGTGCGTATTTAGGTATGTTAGCCGCTTTAGAAGATGCTAATATTTCTGCTGATGATATCGATTATCTGAATACACACGCTACCTCAACACCTCAAGGAGATTTAAGCGAGTTAAAAGCGGTAGAACGAGTTTTTGGAACGAAAAACAAACTAAACATTAGCGCAACTAAATCAATGACGGGACACTTATTAGGCGCAGCTGGAGCAATCGAAGCAATTGCCTGCATTTTGTCTGTGAAAGAGGATATCGTTCCGCCAACAATTAATTCAGTAGATATTGAACCGGAATTTAAAGATGTTTTTAACCTTACGTTGAATACTGCACAAAAAAGACGTGTAAACTACTCAATGAGCAACACCTTTGGATTTGGTGGACATATTGCGACTACTATTTTTAAAAAATACGAATAAATTTTTATGCCCCATAATCATCAAATAAAGCATGTTGTTCAATTCCCTGAACAAACGGCTGTTCTACAAGAACAGTCCGAAAATGCTTTATTTGATATTTTGATTGAAGACATCACAGATAACATTGCTTACTGTCAAAAATTGATAAGTAAAATCCTTAAATTACCTTATGCAAAACTACCTGATTTCTTTTCACACCATTGTGATTTTGTTGAAGACCCAATAAAATGGCTCAACAAATTCGAGAAGCTAATTTCAGAAAACGAAGAAATCTTTGTAAATGCTACAATGCGTGGCCGAATGATGAAATGCTACACCATTATCGAGCGTAAAAGAAAAGAATTAGAACTAATTCGTAATCGACATATAAAACGAAAACCACCGATGCAGTACATTAATGCCGAATGTGAGGAACGATATTTTTCATTCAGAGAAGTAAAAAGTAAAGTAAACGGTATGGAAGATTACACCGAAAAGATAATGTTTTTGACCAATGAGAAGTTCGATTACGAACAGGCAAGTATAGATTTCATCAATCCTAAATTACCCGATTATTCAGACCAATGTCAAAAGGAGATAGACCAGATACAGCATTTAATTCGTTTAACCGATGAATTTTCTAAGCAACAAATGAGAAAAAATGCGGAGGGCATTCCGTTCAATAAACTAAAAATCAACTGCAACATCAATCAGCTCGTTGATATATTTTACCAGTTACACAGAGAGTTATTTGTAAACGGTAAACCCATTCTGGATGGCAATATCAATGATTTTGTTGCAGTAATCGTAAACTCTTTCGTAGATAAAAACGGACAGGAATTAAGTCCCGAAACCATCAAAACCGTTATCACTCCTTCCAAATCCGATAAACGTCCGAAACCGCATAAGCGGATAGACATTGATAAATTGCTGTAAATAAATTTTATCCCGAAAGACCATTTCGGGATTTTTTGACTTTGTACTGTTGCAGTCCTTTGCTTCCATAATCTTAAAAATTAAAGAAAATGGAAGCAGTAATTTTATCCAAAGACCAGTACACCGAAATCATCGAAAAACTGGACGAACTCGTAAAACGTATCAATGCCAAAAATGAACCTAAGAAAGATACATTCTTAGACAATCAGGAATTTCTTTTACTGATGAAGATTTCCAAACGCACCGCTCAAACCTGGCGTGACGAAGGTCGTATTTCGTTCTCTCAGGTCGGAAACAAGATTTACTACAAACTTTCAGACGTAGAAAAACTCTTAAATGAGCATTATAACAAGGCTTTTTCAAAGAAATAAGTCTAAAATCTAATGTCTAACATTTAACGTATAAAAAAATGGTAGTAAGTATCTTTCAGAACTTCAATGAGGTCGTGCAAAACCAGAAAATCATTGAAGTACTCCACGACATCAAGACAGGCAAATACATCAATGTAATTACCTATCTGCGAAAATCATTAGCCGAAAACAAAATGGAAGCGTATGTGCGGGCAAAGAAATCTTTGCCTGCTTTCACTCCATCGGCAACCTTTAAAGGCGGACGAAAACCCGATTATCTAACCGCTTACAATCCGTTGTTGGTTTTGGATATTGATAAACTTTCCAAGGAACAATTAACTAATGCTAAAGCGTTAGCAAAAGAAAATCCTTATACCTTTTCCTGCTTTACAAGTCCTTCGGGCAATGGTTTGAAGATTTTGGTTAAAGTCAATTCATCACAGGAAAATCACAAAGAAGCGTTTTTACTATTACAAAAGTATTATGAAGAGTTGCTTCAACTTCCGATTGATAAATCAGGGAAAGACGTTACTAGATTATGTTTTGTGTCTTACGATACCGATTTGTATTTGAATGAAGATGCAGAAGTCTATCTGGTAATCAAGCAAAAACCAATACAAACAGCGTTTACAAACGAACCATTTAAAACAGAGCCTATCAACAATGATTATTTAGCGGTATATGAACATTGCATTCGATTTACAGAAAAGAAAGAAAGTTATATCAATGGAAATCGGAACAATTTTGTACATCTGCTGGCAAATAATCTCAATCGCAAAGGTGTTCCCTTGGCAGTAGCTACAGGCTATATTTTGTCTGATTATGGATATGATGCCAGCGAAGTAATGGCAACCGTGAAAAGTGCGTACAGCAATACCAATGAACATAGTAAAAACAGTAATCCAACCATTCCAAAATCAGAAAACGATAAAGCGAAAAATGAGGATATTGAAGAGGAAGAAGAAAAACCGAGTTACATTGACCGTTTAGAAACATTTCTGGATTATAGGTACAACTTTCGGTACAATATCGTAACCGGAAAGCTCGAATACAAAACCATCAAAGCCAATCTCTGGAAACCGATTACCGATTTTGTCGAAAATTCTATTTTGAGAGAAATCCTCAAAGCAAAAGTAAAATGCAACATCAATACTCTGCGAAATCTGTTGCATTCCGATTATTGTCAGCAATATGATCCGTTCCGTGATTATTTTCAGGAACTGGAAACCAATGAGGATGAGGTCGATTATATCACTCAGTTAGCCAATACAGTTAAAACCACGAAGCAGGAATTATGGCAAATCTGTTTCAAAAAATGGTTTGTAGCAATGGTAGCTTGTGTCACAAATGAAAAAGCCATCAATCAAACCGTAATTGTATTCAGCGGTAAACAAGGCGTAGGAAAAACAACCTGGATCGAACGATTGATACCAAGAGAACTCAAAGAATATATGTTTTCAGGAACCATTAACCCAAACAACAAAGATACCTTAATTCACTTAGCCGAATGTATGCTCATCAATCTGGATGAACTCGAAAACCTGAACCGTACCGAAATAGGAACGCTCAAAGAACTGATAACAAAAACACATATTCGTATGCGTAAAGCCTACGGACACAACAATGAAACCTTACCACGCAGAGCTTCTTTTGCAGGCAGTGTGAATACTGCCCAATTTCTGAATGATACCACAGGTTCGAGGAGATTTCTTTGTTTTGAGGTAGAACATATAGAGTACGCTCACAATATCGACATCGATATGGTTTACGCACAGGCAATTGAACTGTATAAAAATGGTTTCCGTTATTGGTTCAACCAGGAAGAAATCAAAGAAATAGATATGAACAACGAGCAATACCAGATCCGCAGTCCGGAAGAAGAATTACTATTGACTTGGTTCGATATTGCGGACAGAGAAACCGCTAATAATTTTTTGAACACCACACAAATCGCAGCCAAGTTAGCCGACAAAGCCAAACTCAATGTTACAGACGGAACGGTGATGAAATTAGGAAAAGCATTAAAGAAATACGGCTATCTACGATTATCCAAAAAGAACGGCTATGTCTATGCCGTAAAAGAACTAACCTGGGAAGAAGTCGAAAACAAAAACAAACAAAAAGAACCACCACCAAAACCACCCGAACAATCAAGTATTTCGTTTGATAATCCGTAACGGTACAGTTTGCATTAGTTTACGCTGGTTGTAGTGGATAAGTAGGATAAGTATTTTTCGACACAAACATTTTCATTTTTTTCTACCGAAAAATATCAAGCCAAAACAAACGCAATCAAAGCAAACTAATCTTAACCCTTCATCCATTTACACCATTACATCCCAATAAATCCGTTTTTGTATTCCTTCGGAATAATAAAAAATCTTTTTCTGGAAATGAGGTTATCCTACTTACTTGTAGTTTGTTACATTATTTTTCTTAAATTTGAACTATTTAGACAAGTCTTAATAATTCAATATGGCTTTTGGAAAATACATTAGAGAATTGAGAGAAAGTAAAGGATTGTATTTGCGTGAAGTTGGAGCTGCTTTAGAGTTAGATAATGCTTTTATAAGTAAGGTGGAAAATGAAGATCGCTTACTACCTAAGAAACATCTTGAAAAGTTAGCTGAATTCTTGAATACTCCAATTAATGATTTGATGGTTTTATGGCTATCGGATAAAATAAGAGGAATTATAGAAGATAAAGAAATAGGAAGGAAAGCATTATTAAAGGTCATAAATGATTTAGGAAAAGAAAATTATAGTGAATAAGTAGTTTAATTTAATAAAATGCGAGTATGAAGTATATTTTACTCAACAATAATAGTAAGGTTGCATATGATGATAGTAATCCTGATGATGTTAAGGTGTATATTGATGGTAAACTATACGATTTTAAAGATATTCAAGATGATACTAGTGAAAATCGTATTGAATACGCAAATGCCACTAAGCGTAATAAATATTCTCAAACATTAAATAATCAGTTTGAAAATCTTGTCTTACTTACTGGAGCAGGTTCTTCTATTGGTTGGGGGAAAGATGATAAATTAGGTAAGTCAATGGCGGAGTTATGGGATGATGCCGAAGCTCTGCTAACAGCTGATGTTTTCAGTCAACTACTTGCAAAAATCGGCTATGATGAAAAGTGGGAAGATGATTCTATAATTAAAAATTTGGAGAAGGTATTGTCAATGGCAACACCAGCCATACCCTATGTTTCCAAAGATGAAATCAATATTGAAGATTGTGTGAACAGGATAAAAGATTTTATAAAAGATGCTTGTCAATTGGACTTACCCGATAACTCACCTCATACACTGCTATTGAATAAAATCACAAAACGCAAAGTTACTTTACCAAGATTTAAGCTATTTACCTTGAATTATGATTTGATGTTTGAGCAAGCGGCTTGTGAAAGTAATTTCGTTGTTATTGATGGATTCTCATTTTCTCAACCAAGAATATTCAGCGGACGAAATTATGACTATGACATTGTTTCCAGAAATCAAAGCAGAGTAAAAGAAGAAGACAACTTTATTCAGAAAGTTTTTCATTTGTATAAATTACACGGATCTGTTAATTGGGAAAAAGAAGAGAATAAAATTGTACAAAAGGAAAATCCCATTAATCCATTGATGATATACCCACATCAGTCGAAATATGAAAGTTCTTATGAACAACCTTATTTTGAAATGATGTCTAGGTTTCAGTCTAATTTAAGAAAGGAGAATGTATTTCTTATTACGATAGGGTTCAGTTTCGGAGACAAACACATTGTAACAGCAATAATAGAAGCGTTAGAACAAAATCCAAGCTTTCAATTGATGATAATCAATAGAAATATTGATGAAGCGAATGAAAACCTAAAACCCTTTATTGAAGCTGCTAATAAATATTCCAACATATCGATTGTTTCAGAAAAATTTGAGGATTTTGCTAAATATTATCCTGATTTAAAATCTTACAGTCAAGAAGACTCAAGACAAATAGTAATTAACATTCCTAATAACTAAACTATGAGTAGTAGTCCTTTTAATCATAGTCATTTTTTGGGGTATGTAAATTTTGTATCTCCTGCGTTTGTGAAAGTTCATTTTCCTTCATCAGTTTTGATGAAAACATTTGTACATCACGCGGAGGTCTTGAGAGGAGGTCTTGTTGGTAATTATATCGTTATTGAAGGAGAAGAGAAAGGATTTCTAGGAAAGATGCTGGAAATATCTTTGCCAGAGAAAGAGCGGTTAGAATTAAGTGAAAGGACTTTTTCCACTAAAGCTTTTCATCCGGTTGGGAGAATTGAAATTCTCTTATCATTTGATTTGTTTGACCCTAGTAAAATAGAAAAAGGAATAAATAGCTTGCCGCTTATTGGTTCTAAAGTTTTTATCTGTTCAGCCGAATTTTTGGCAACTCATTTTAAAACCTTTGGAATAAAACCTGAAAATATCGAACATTCCCCTACATTTAGGATGGGAAATTTGATATATGATAAGAGTGTTCCGGTAGATATTTCATTGCAGGCAATATTTAGTCGTCACTGTGCGGTCGTAGGTACAACAGGTGGAGGTAAAAGTTATACAATAAGTAAATTTATCGAAGGTGTTATAGAAACCGGAGCAAAGGCAATTATTTTAGACCCTACTGGGGAATATGCAACGTTTGACACACATCCAAAAGTAGATCACTCAATACTTATTTCGGAAAGTTATTTCCCATACCAGAATTTAACCATTAATGATTTATTTGTTTTATTCAGACCATCAGGACAGGTACAACAACCTGTTTTGTTGGAAGCAATTAAGTCGTTAAAAGTTGCTCATTGCTTATTAGGGAATATTCCTAATAATGGACACAATAATGATGGAACTAACGATACTTTTACATTCAGAGGGCAGCAAGTAATTATAAATAACGGATTAGTTGTAAAACAAAATAATATTACTGCGGCATATAATAACGCCTACTTTACTTATAAAGCTATTATAGAAGATTTCACAATAAATAATTTCAGCATAAATCTACTTCATAGGCAAATAGGGAATGAATGTTTTCAAATATTCAATGACCGTTGGGCAAACAATAGAGACGAAAGAAATTATGGAAATGCAACAAGCTTAATAATGCGTGTGAATAACGTTATATCAGACAATAATTATGCTGGTATGTTCGGGTTTAATACTCCGACAACAAGTAATCTGATAACTAAAATCAACGATTTTTTAGCAAGTACAGATAAGAATATATTAAGAATAGGTTTTGAAAACGTGCCTTATAACTTTCAAGCAAGAGAAATCTTAGCAAATTCTCTAGGTAGATATTTACTAAATAAAGCTCGAACTAATGCTTTTAGAGAAAATCCTCTAATTCTATTTGTAGATGAGGCACATCAGTTTTTGAATAAAAAAGTCAAAGATGAATATTTTGAAAGTACAGAATTAAATGCTTTTGATAATATTGCTAAAGAAAGTCGAAAGTACGGCTTGTTCCTTTGTTTATCTACACAGATGCCAAGAGATATTCCTGTTGGTACACTGAGCCAAATGGGAACCTTCATTACACATAGACTTATAAATTATCAAGATAAAGAAGCGATAGCAAGTGCTTGTTCAACAGCTAATAAAGAAACAATTTCGTTTTTACCTTCTTTAGGCTCAGGAGAGGCCATTATTATGGGAGTTGATTTTCCGATGCCCATTTCTGTTAAAGTAGATTTACCTACAATAACTCCAAAATTTGATACTCCAAAATTCAAAATAAAAGTGATAGCTCAAAATCAAGAAAATTAAATGCTAGTAAACCAATCTATAATAAAAGATATAAAAGCCATTATCGACCAATCGCGAGACAAAGCTATTCGTGCCGTTGACCACGAGCGAACGCAGATGTATTGGCATATTGGCAAACGTATCTTTGAAGAAGAACAACAAGGTAAAGACCGGGCAGATTATGGAACATTTCTTATCAAATATCTTTCAGAACAACTGCAACCCGAGTTCGGAAGTGGTTTTTCTACAAGACAAATAAACCTTTACAGACAGTTTTATCGCACATTTGAGAATGTGCATACACTGTATGCACAATTGAGTTGGAGCCAATACAAGCTACTTCTAAGTGTTGACAGTCAAGATAAAAGAGAGTTTTATATTGCTGAAACAATAAAGAACAATTGGACGGTAAGGCAGTTGGAAAGGCAGATTTACAGCAGTTTGTACGAACGTCTTTTGTTGAGTAACGATAAAGAAAGCGTGTTGGCAGTTGCCCGAAACGAAAAACAGCCTTCTGATGCCAAAGAAATCATTAAAGACCCAATGTATTTGGAGTTTTTGGGATTGAAGCGAGAAGCATCATATTACGAAAGGGATTTGGAAAGTGCTATCATCACACACTTACAGGAGTTCTTATTAGAGTTAGGCAATGGATTTTCTTTTGTAGCAAGGCAGAAAAGAATACACATTGAGGGCGATGAGTTTTTTGTGGACTTGGTATTCTACAACCGTATTCTACAATGTTTTGTCATTATTGAAATCAAAACCACTAAACTCACACACCAGGACATTGGGCAGTTACAAATGTATGTGAACTATTACGACAGAATAGAAAAACTGCCACACGAAAACCCTACTATTGGAATATTACTTTGTGCCAATAAAAATGATGGAGTAGTAAAATTTACCCTTCCTGAAGAACAAAAACAAATCATAGCCAGTCAATACAAATTGTACTTACCAACCGAAAAACAATTGTTAGATGAGGTAAATAAGGAGTTGGATATTTTTGAGGAAAAGGATGGTACAAATGATATAAAATAACAATTTAAAATACTAAATAATTATGTGGGCAGATAATGAAACCTCTGATGACTTATTAGGCTTTAAAGTTCACGCAGACTTAATAGTTGATGTGATAAATGATAATGATGTACTACCTGTTACAATTGGAGTTTTTGGTGATTGGGGAAGTGGAAAATCTAGTATTCTAAAAATAGTTGAAAAGGAACTAATTGGTAATGCGAAAGATGGTTTCAAAGATGGTACCCTTGTTTTGTATTTTAATGGATGGGTGTTTGAAGGCTATGATGATGCGAAAGCTGCCTTACTAGAATCAATTATTGAAAAATTTGCAAAACATAAAACACTAGGTTCAAAAGTCAAGGATGAAACTGTAAAATTATTTAAGTCTGTTAAATGGATGCGTTTGATGGGGCTAGGTTTTAAAAAGATCGCGGTTCCAGCAGCAACGGCATATCTAACAGGGGGAGTTTCACTAATACCATACTTATTAAATGAGTTTTCACAAATTGAGCCTACAGAATTAGCCAATAAGTTGAAAGGTGATGAAGCAGAAAGTTTTTTGAGCAGTATAATCAAAAAAAATGAAGAGGATGAAATTACAATGGTGCGTGAATTTAGAGATGATTTCAAAAAAATGCTTGATAAATCTAAGATAGAAAAACTTGTTGTGATTATTGATGATTTAGATCGTTGTACTCCTGATAGGTTAATTGAAAACTTAGAAGCCATAAAACTGTTTTTAAATGTTGATAAGACTGCTTTCGTTATTGGAGCTGACCCAAGAATAGTAAGACACGCAATTGAGCTACGATATAAAACAGATGGTATTGAAAATTCTTCAGATGTTGAAAGCCGAAATGAAAGAATTGTTAGTGATTATCTAGAAAAATTAATACAAGTCCCTTATTATCTACCTAAATTAACTGATAATGAAGTAGAAACCTATTTGTCATTATTGTTCTGTCAAAAAGAACTTGGAGATGATTTCAATAAAGTTTTAGAAGCATTTTATTCAGCTCGAGAAAATAACAGATACGATGTATTTGGTTTAGGAGATATCGATTCAATTCTTGAATCTGATAAAAAAGAAAAACTGAAAAATAGTGTATCCATAATAGCTTCCTTAGCACCTATTATAACTGAAGGCTTAAAAGGTAATCCTCGACAAATTAAAAGATTTTTAAACACCTATTCATTAAGAGATAGGCTTGTTAGAGTTGCGAAAATATCCGATTTTAAGATGGATATATTAGCTAAGTTAATGGTACTTGAATATTCATCACAAAGCTTATTTAGACAAATTTATGAATGGCAATCAACACAAAAAGGAGAACCAAAAGAAATTAAAGAATTAGAATCACTTGCAAGTAAAAGTAGTATTGAAATTATCAAAGAGAAATATTCTGCTGATTGGGGTACGGAAAAAACAGTAAAATGGCTAAATGCAGAGCCAAAATTAGCAGGAATAGATTTAAGAGATTATTATTGGATAACTCGTGATCAATTAACAACATCAATAAGTGGTAGCTCATTAATATCACCACACATAAGGTCATTGGTTAAAAAGTTAATAGAACCAGTTTCTGGTTCGGCATTAACAAGAACCGTAACTAATGAGATTAAGGAAAAATTGAATGAAGGAGATTATGAAACACTAATTTCTTTACTTGAAAAAGAACTTACAAAAGCTCCAGAAAAAGACAGTATACACGAGGCTTTTATAGAGTTAATGAGTGAAAATTGTCCTAACGTTATCGAAGCTTATAAACGAGTCATTAAGAAAGTAGATAATACTCAAATTCCGTTTAGTCTTGCTCAAAATTTTAAATTGATTGAATCAAAGAATTTAGATGTAAAAAAACTATACAAGGTATTTGATAGAGATAGCCAAATTTATAACGCAATAAATAATGTTGATTAATGGGAACTACTCAAAGAATTAATCCAGGTGTTACGAATCAACCTAATTGGGGTGATTTATCCAATTCAATAACTCAAATTGCTAAAACTTTAGAACAAGAAAAAAAACTTGATGATGAAGAAGCTAAAGAAAAGGAGAAAGAAACTAAGAAAGATGAAAAGAATGATGATAAAAGTCCTTTAGTGAATGATAATTCTAAGCAATTTAAAAAAATATCAGATAGGAGAATTGAACATATAAATTCGGCATTTAAAAATCTTGTTAAAACAGGTGGTGGTCGAAAGGCTATTTCGTCAGGTAAATCATCTTCAATTGGCAAAGCTGGATTAAAGTCTGCTGGTAAACTTGCAGGATTTTTCTCAAGTGTGGCAACCAATGGAATAGATAAAACTTTAGCGGATATAGGCTTTGGTTCTCTCAAAGGGAAATCTTTTAAAGATGTCATTGATTATCTGCTTATATATTGTTCAGAGTCTAATCAAGGAATGGATGAAACTGCTGCCAATAAGGCTTCTTGTGAAATTATGAAAGAAATTGCAGCCCAATCTGAAAATGACTTGATTAAATATCAAGATCTTATTAAAGAATTAGTCGATGGTAAAGGTCTAGCTGATACTTTGTGTCGCTTTTGGGGACTTTATATATTCGAACATTTATCTCAACGTTTTGAAGAAAAAATACAACAACAAAAGGGAGAAGATATAAGTAAAGAAACTTTTAAAACTATAAAAAATGACATCTTGGGTCGAGTAAAAGTCTTAAATCAACAAAGAGAGGTATCAAAGATTGACTGGAATAAAGCTGAAGGAAAAAAAGAAATTGAAAAAATATTTGATTCCATAATTAAAATCATCTGCAATGAAAAAAATTAAAGTTGAAATTCCTAAATATGATTCAAAAAGCGGAATTCTTTATACCAAACTTACAGAAGAAAATGGAGACTCTTCTATCATTAGTACAGATTACAAAACACTATTGCCATTTGCCATTTCAGTAAATCCTGAAATTAGAGATTTTTTCCTTATGACTTGCTCGGTTTATGGGATAGATAGATTTGTAAATCGTAAAGAAAATTCAGTAGATGGTTGGTCAAGAGAGTTAAACATTTCATTTCCCGTGTCAGAAATTAAGGTTTGGAGTAATGTCAAGAATGATTTGGAAGAACTTTTTTCTTTCCTAACAGGGGATTATTGGAAAATTGATTTTTATGAGTCCAATTTTGTTAATCCAGAAATTGACTTACCTATTGATTTTAAAGAAAAGTATAAGCAAGTAAATCTTTTTTCAGGTGGCTTAGATTCTTTGATAGGAGCAATTGATTTTTTAAGCACTCATCCTAAAGACAAAATCCTATTAGCGTCACATTATGATCCACAGATGAAAGGTCCTCTAAGTGATCAAACAGTTTTATTGGATAAATTAGAAGTTAAATATAAAGGACAGTTTAATTACGTTCCTTCTATTAAAGTAACATTGTCTCAAACAACTACAAAACGAGAAACTACTTTTAGAAGTCGTTCAATTCTATTCATTGGTATTGCACTTTTAATTTCACAGGGAAAAAAAATTAATGAGATTATAGTTCCTGAAAATGGCTCAGTATCTTTGAATTATCCGTTGAGTCCATCAAGGCGAACTTCTTGTAGTACGAGAACAACCCATTCATTTGTATTGGAGAAGACTAATTTAATTATAAGTACGTTAAAAATTAATAGTAATATATATAACCCTTATGAATTTAAAACGAAAGGGGAAATGGTTGATGACTGTGAAGATTTAGAATTTTTAAGAAAGATAATTGGTTTTTCAAATTCCTGTGGGAAGAGAGGTCATAGAAAAACTTGGGTAAATCGTTCTGCAACACACTGTGGTGTTTGTATGCCTTGTATCTATCGCCAAGCATCATTGCAAAATCAAAAAGACCCAACAATTTATGGTAGTCACATAGATTCTTTAATACCTTTTAAGCGGAAGAAAACTCAAGATGTTGGTATATGTTTGGATTTTCTTAGAAAGAAATTAACGAAAGATGATATTAAAACAGAATTGATAGTTAATGGAATAAAAAACATCAATAAACTTAATAGATACGTTGATGTAGTATGGCGAACAAGAATTGAATTATCTAAATGGGTTGATCTAAATGGTAATTCAATCATAAAATCAAAAGCTGGCTTATAGATGATAGATACTCATTGTCATATTGATTTATACAAAAATCCCAAAGTTATTTTAGATATATGCGAGGATAAAGGTATTGTCGTTTTTTCAATGACAAATTTACCTAGTCATTTTGAGATGGGGTTGCCGTTTTTTCACTCTAAAAAATATGTAAGAATGGCTTTAGGGATGCACCCTCTATATGCAACCTTTCATAGAAACGAATTTTCAAAATTTGAATTATACCTGTCTAAAACTTCATATATAGGTGAGGTTGGCTTAGACTTTTCTAAAGAGGGCATTGAAACAAAAGAAATTCAA
This sequence comes from Pseudopedobacter saltans DSM 12145, assembly GCF_000190735.1. Lineage (GTDB taxonomy): Bacteria > Bacteroidota > Bacteroidia > Sphingobacteriales > Sphingobacteriaceae > Pseudopedobacter > Pseudopedobacter saltans. Next base: position 4,170,678 of record NC_015177.1, on the reverse strand, counting down.
CTAGCTTCATTTAATCGAATTTTAAAGTTGGTTTCTGATAAAAAGAAAATACTTAGTTTACACTCTAGAAGGGCAGAAAAAGAAGTTTTTGAATTATTAATGCAATATAAAATTCAAAATGCAATTTTTCATTGGTATTCAGGAAGACTTAATTTAATTGAGAATATATCAGATGCAGGCTATTATTTTTCTATTAACCCTGCGATGATAAAATCTATATCTGGTCGAAAAATAATATCTAAAATACCAAAGGAAAATGTGTTAACAGAAACAGATGGCCCTTTTATTGATAAGGGAAGTGAGCCTTTATTACCTGGAGAGCTTGAAGAAGTTATTGATTATTTATCCAATCTGTGGAATAATACTTCTGAAGAAGTTCAAAATATTATAAATATAAATTTTAGAAGGCTAATAAATAATTTAAAATAAAATTCCCTACGCTCTGCCCACGCACAGAAAAAATACGGCTTTAGCCAGGCACCAACCGCACAAGCCCAACGCTTAGCCTGTCTTCTATGGCATTGCCACCGTTTGCAACTGTCATACTTTTTGCGTTGTTTTTGCCAATGCTCCACAGCACATTGCTATCCTCGTTCCTGCGGTAGCAAAGAGCTGTACCAATGCGAAAAAAACAAACCAAAAAGACACTGCACTCCAACCACCACCACCGTTCCGTTTATGCCAGTATGCAAATCGGCGGAAGCTAAGTTACATAATGTGGCATTATAGTACATTTTCCCCCTCGCTTATAGGCGACTATGCCAACGCAAAAATGTCCTATAATAACATTATGCAAAATAGCCAATGCCATAGTCTTCACCCCGAAAAAATATCCCGACGCTCAAAATCCAACACTGATATTTTTCAGGGTTCAGAAGCCGTATTTTTTCTTTCCATCGCACAGCCCACGCTTCTTGCCACGCTCCCCACCACCCATTTCAGCGGTGCAGTAAAAAAATAAAGCATTAGTGTTTTGTTATGCCAATGTGCTGCATAAAGTATTCACTCATTGCACTACATTTCATTTCGGTAAGCTAAGGAAAATTTACCTTCATTTATTTCGTTACATTCCGTTCACACCTTATTACATCACCGCACAGCAAGCGTATTTCGTACCTCATACCCTTGCTTTTTTCCTACGCTTCAGATATTGGTATGCTTTATTTTTTACTGCGAAGTGTTTGCCCCATTGCCAACGCTCGAAAGGAAGTCATTGGACATTTTCCAAAAGAAAAAAGAATAAAAAGGAAAGCAAAAGTAGGTGGCTCCGCACAATGCCAACGCTCAATAAAAAATCCAAAAGACTACGGCATAATGGCAAGGCAAATAAGGTCCTTCGCAAAATTGATTTTGTTGCCTTGCCACCCTTCGGGACTTATTCCGTTTCCTTTTGGATTTTTTGCCACGCCACCTATTGAATGGCTTTCTTTTTTTTCTGTTTTTTTCTTTGTAAAAAAGTTTTGGTTTTCAGCCACAACAACGAAAAAAGCGGAGCTAATCTCAAAAGTTGTGCGATATGAAAGCCGTTAAAATCATCACTTACAACCCGAAAAATCAAAAGTCGGATTTTGAATTTTACGCCTTATCCAAAGGCTTAAACAGTGGCAAGCCGTTAGATAACCCTTGCCCGAATTGCTTTGTTATTTCCTGCCGTAATGCGGAAGAATTGGACGTTTACCGTAGCTTATTATTTGGCTTATGGAAAACAAAAGCCTTTCATCAGTTCCTTATTAGCTCGGTCATTCCTTACATTCGGATAGGCGATTTTAAAAACTTCGTTTTTGAACAGGCAAGCCATTTGAAAGGCAAAGAAAAAGTATTTAAAAATGATATTCGAAGGGTTAAAACTTTGGAGCAGAGAGAACGTCACATACACGAACAGTTGCGTTTGATTTCCGAACTCAAACGCATTTACATTGCAAGGCATTTAAAGTGGTAGCCCTATGGGCTACACTCTTTTGCCTTTACAGTTCCCACCGCTTGCCCGATACTTGCACCATTATCCACATATAAAGGCAATATAAAAGCACCGTTTTATAAAAATAGTGAAAACAGGTGTAACAAAAAATCCCGCCCAAATGGGCAGGATTTCAAACACACGACAAAACCGAAAAACGTGTTTTTACTCTTTTTTAGGTTCATTAAAACTTTCGTTCGGTTTTGTTTCTTCGTCATTGTCATCACGCATTGCGGTTTGAGCTATGGCAGTCGCCACAGTTCCGCCCAATATCAGATAACCGCCCACCGTTACAATGGTGGCAGGTAACGCAATGGGTGCGGTTAAGATTGCACCGCCTACGGCTGTCAATGTAATTCCTATGTTCCTAATGATTTTAAACCATTTCGGGGTTGGAGCGGTTACTCGCTCGACCAGATTAAGACTGTCCTTTTTCATTGTTGAATTGTTTTAAAATGATTTTTTCTAAATTGTTTACTCGGTGTTCCAGATAATCTACTTTGTGATTAAGCAAATCGTAACTGTTTTTGAACTCTGTTTTTATCAGTAATGCCATTGTTTTTACTTCCGTTAAATCCTTTTCCATTTTCTTGAAATCGGAATGGAGTTGTTTGATGAAGTAGGCGACAATCGCCAACAGCATACTGATCAAAGAGCCGAACACGATGTTTAATGTGATTGCATTTTCCATTGATACACGTTTTTAAAATTGGAAATTATTCTCGATGCTGATACCTTTTTCATTACCCTGTGCTATGGCTAACAACTTCGGGTAAATCATCTGATAAGCATCCTTACTTCTTAATACCTGATAATCGCCATTGACCAATTCAAAACCGAAACCACATAGCGGACATCCTGCGGTTTGTTTGAATGTATTTCCAATATGGATGTACACAAAACTGAAATTCGGAAGTCCATTAATCTCAATCATTCCTTTGTGAAGCTTCGGAAATTTCTGCCGATACTCCGCATTCATTCCGCCCCAGGTGTTCCGCCTTAGCGTGTAGTTTCCTTCAGGAATGGCAGTTTGCTTCGGTATTTTTACCTCACGTATTTTATCTTCCAGTAAGTAGCATTGAAAGATGCCATCAATGTACAACTGGCTTAATGTACTTTGCTTGCCTTCGGCAACTCTTATGATCTTTGTACGCATCGTTTTGAATTTTAAGGGTTAAACAAAAAAGCCCTCTAGATAGAAGGCTTTGATTGGTTTGCTTAAAAGGCATCTTCTATGCGTAAACTGTTACCCGAATTGAGCGTGTAATAAGTGCCGTTAACTTCTTGAAAGAACTCAATACCGATGCATTGAATAACCGTTACGTTCGCACCGAGTGTTGGAGTTCCGGGAAGTGTAGCTGTCAATGTTCCCCCTGCATAATCTGCATTCAAAGGAATATAAGCCGAATATTCAACGATATTCAATTCGTTGTTTGCAATGTCATCAGGATCATATGTTCCTGTAGTTGCATTATAAACAAAGTCAGAAACCACTGCTAATGCATTAACCAAACGAAAATGCGTAGCTCCAATTGGCGAAGCAATCAGATCCACAGGATTGAACGGTGCAACGATAAAATCTGCACTATCACGACCTGCGGTGTGTTCTACATCATACGGTGCATTGAAAACAGTACTCAAAGAAATTCCTTTGTTGAACTCAAAACCTAACAGATAGGTTCTTTGGGTTGAAATTTCGACTTTACGGTAGCCTCTGGCTTCCGTTCCATCCTCTAAGTTGATTTTCTTCATTACTGAAGTTAAACGTCCTGTAACCTTGCTATCTGCCATTTTGGACATCAGCGAAGAAAGAGCGGTTCTGACCGATTTGCCAGCCCTGGCACATCCACCAAATTCGTTCATATTCTCACGCGTACGTTCAAATTCGGGAGCAGTTTTGATTTGTTCAGCGGTGGGACCGCCAACCATTCCGGCGAAAAATCCTTTTTGACCTTTTATCTTGAAGTGTCGCACATCGCCAATCGTTCCGACATACTTCATAAGTCCTTTTTGTCTTGCCATTTTACTAAAAATTAAAGAGTTAATAAATACTTTGCTGCAGCTTTTACAAAGTTCACTCTCTTGGTTTTTATCGACAATATACAAGGTGTTGTAATGCAGTGTAATACGGTGCTAACGCACCGAAACGAACACTTTCTGAAAGTCAGTACAGCAATCAAATGGAAGTAATTGAAGAAAATCTAAAATTCAGACAATAAAAAAAGAGAACATTTTTGTAATCAAAATGATCTCTTTTCAATTTCTTTTTTGGGATTATACACTACATTCAAAAAGTTGTACTTATGTTGTACTTTTTGTAACTAAGTAAGCTAAAACCCTTTATTTATAAGGTATTACAAACGTTTTACGTAAAACTGTTTGTTATGCGTCATACTGTGACGACACTGGAAACATAAAATGACATCATAAATGGAAAGACTTACGTTTGGCAAATGATAAAAGAAGCTGTTGAAAATCTCAACGGACAGCTTTCATATTCGGACATCAAGGAATATATAAACAGTAAATGGACAGATGTAAATCAAGACACAATTACTGCTCAAATAATTGTTCTTTCTGTAAACCATGACTCAAGAATTCATTATCCTGAAAATCACAAACCAAGATTAACAAACTCTAATTCGCCTTACGACTTGTTGTTTAACATTAACAGAGGAAAGGTAGAAAAATACGATATTAATAAGCACGGAATTTGGGAAATCTATAAAGACGCAACTGAGAAGCTTGGAATTAAAAAATTTGAAAAGGCTCCAACAATTAATACGTTTCTTTTTGCATGGAACCCTGACAAATGGAAATGGACAACTCTTGAGCAAAGTATCGAGCAACTTGAAAACAGCGGAAAAGTAACAGAAAGATGGAGTTGTGTAAGTCACAAGACAATCAAACCAGGAGACAGAGCATTTTTAGTGAGACTTGGTTCAGAACCAAGAGGGATTTTTGCAGCAGGTTATGTTGTATCAGAACCTTTTTTATCTAAACATTGGAGTGGTGAGGACAAGGATGTTTATCGTGTTCTAATTGATTTTGAAGTTTTATTAAATCCTGAAAGAGAACCTATTTTAACATTGGACATTTTAAAGACTGGAAATTTAGAAAAACAACAATGGACACCACAATCTTCAGGCATTTCAATCAAACCTGAAGTTGTTGAAGAATTAGAAGCCGTTTGGTTTGACTTTTTGACAACTCAAAACATTAGGCTCAACCCTTATGCACCATCAGACAATGAGAATACGAAAACTTACACAGAAGGTACAGCAAACCAAATAACACAAACTCGATATGAACGAAATCCACATGCAAGAGTAGCATGTATTAACCACTACGGTTATTCATGTTCAGTTTGTGAATTTGACTTCGAAAAACGCTTTGGAGAACTTGGTAAAAATTTTATTCATGTTCATCACTTGACACAAGTTGCGGCAGTAGGTAAAACTTATCAAGTTGACCCCATAAACGATTTACGACCTGTTTGTCCTAACTGCCATGCAATGCTACACAGACAAAACCCTCCATTGAGAATAGAAGAATTAAAAATATGGTTGACGTGAAAAATAACAGAGAAGTACGAACGCATAACAGCACCTACCCAAAAGGCGGGGTTTCGTGTTCCAAAGACAGTTTTGTGGTTAATCAAACAATAGTTTTTCAAATCAAGTTTTGTGGTAAAAGTCCCGCCCTTCGGGTAGCTGCAAAACGTTACAAGCAACCCTAAAAACAGACAATGAAACAAACATTAGACATTCAAACACCAACTGAAAAAATTTATAAAGACAGAGCTATTTGGGTCGGGACATTTCTCGGTGGACCATTAGCTGCTGGTTATTTGATTGCTGAAAATTTCAAAGCATTTAATGAAACTGACAAAGCAAAAAAGGCTTGGATATATGCAATTTTTGCGACAATTGTAGTCTTTGGAGGTGTCCTCCTTATCCCAGACAATATTAAAATTCCTAACCAAATTATTCCATTAATTTATACTGCAATTGCTTATTATCTTGTTCAACATTTTCAAGGACAAAACATTTCGTCACATATAAATGAAGGCGGACAATTACATAGTTGGTGGAGAACAATTACAGTTGGAATTATTGGACTAGCAATTACTATTATTCCAATTTTTGCATTTGCCCTTTTGTCGGACAGTATTGAAAACGCTAACATTTCGACAAAGACATATGGAATAATGAAACACGAAATAGCTTTCGACAGGAATAATATTTTAGAAACGGAAGTGAATCAGATAGCAGACGGATTAACTAAAACAACATTCTTTGACAAATCAGTCACAAAATATGTTTATGCAAAGAAGGTAAATGACAAATATGAACTTTCACTTTCTGTTGTTGACGGAATTGCAAATGACAATCAAGCTTTACAACCATTCTTAGACCTTAGAACAGACTTGCAGACTTTATTTCCAAACAATAAAATTGTCTTTAAGTTAGTGGTTGACAACTTAGACAATGTAGTAAAAACGATAGAATGACAAGAAGGGCAGCCCATAACAGGCGTTTGACGATATGGCGGGGCTGAAGTGCAACCTTGAAGCTTGGTACTTCTAATGAACTTTAGTAATAAATTGAAACTTTGTGCTCCAAAACCCGCCCGAACGCAAAGCCCGAAAACGTTATAAGAAATACTACTTATATTACGATAACCAAACGAACCTAATTTTAAGTATAATGAGTAAAACTCCTGAAAATAAAGGAAAGAAGTGGTCTAAAGAAGATTTAGAAACACTAAAAAAATTATCGAAAAATAATACTCCTACTGGATTAATAGCACATGAATTAAAACGTTCAGAAAATTCTATAAGAAATAAATCTAATCAAATTAATGTTAGTTTAAAACCTACAAACAAATCTCCTTACGACAGAAAGGTTTCTAACGCAAAAAAAAGCAAGGATTAATATTTTAAATTAAAACATGAATCAAACTTTAAAAAAAGCCCTTATTATACCCGTATTTATAACATCATATTTACTTGGATACTTAATGATGTATTATGGACAATTATTTGCCATTGAATTTTTATCAGGAGAAGACATTAACAGTGGCATTAATCAGTTTACATTTCCTCTACTATGTAGTGGTGCTGGTATGTACTTTGGTGTAATACTCGGAACAAAATTTTCTCCATTAACTGATTCAACCACATTAAAAATTTTCTTATTTATTTTACTTATTTTAATTTTCTTTAGTTCAGTTACATTTTTCACAAATGGTTTCACTATTCGTACAGTTAGTGAAATAATAGGTCTTACAGCCGGTTATATAATTTCTCGTACTGAGATTTTACAAAAAAACAAAATCTAAAACGCTTTTTAATTACTACATTAACTATTAATATTGCAAGAAAAAGTACTTCTTATAACATCGGTAACTGTTGCACAACCCCTATTTTCCAAGAAAATACAAAATATCAGACTTTGTTTTAAGCCTTTTTAAGCGAGGTTTGTTTTAAAAAAGATTTAGGTTTTGGATTTTTAAAGAAGCCGGTATCGGCTAAAAACAAACTATATATGGCCCTTTCAAACAAACAAAGGCTTGCTTTTTTGTAAAGCTATGCTTAAAATCAGAGGCCTCTTACGATCAAACTTCAGGTATTTCTTCAAATTATAGCATAGGGCTGCCATTAGCACATGCTTGTTCGCCTGTGCCATCCCGCGGCTGTTCAGCCGTTTCATGTTGTGGTGAGAGTCGTTTTTTATTCCTTAAAGATAAATTATCTTTTAGTACTGTATAAGAAACCTTTCGCTATACATTATCATTTCTTAAATATCACCTTAGCAATCAAATCAACAAATACAATTTCATCAACAATATTCTATATTTATTATAAAAATAACAATAATAAAATTATTTTATTGAAATATTTGCACAAAAACAAATCAATTATTACATTTGTAATGTTCTTCAACGGAAGAGAGCGAGTCTCGGAGAAGAAAAAAAATACTGTAGGGTGGTGAAATTGGCAGACACACCTCCTTGTCTCGGTGGCGAAGGCTCGGGAAATAACCGCAAGGTGAAATAACCACTTCGTGTAGGTTCGACTCCTACCCCTACAGCCCTTTCGTTTAATTTAGGTTTATAATTGGTTAGTTTAAGCTCCATTCTCCCAGATTGGAGCTTAACTGTTTTATACCAAACAAGTTATGGCGGGTATAAGCGTCATCTGTAAATGTTTCAAATCTAAAAAAATCAACCTTCAATATTTGAAAGGTACAGCTAATTGGCTCGCCGTTGAATCGCCTGAACAGGAAAAACAAACATTCTAAGCCTTCGCACTCCTTTTTTTTTAACTTAGAGTCGATAAACACCATGACAAAAACGCACCAATATAAAGCGACCATAGTTTGGACAGGGAATAGCGGTTCGGGGACCAGTGACTACAAAAGTTATGAAAGAAGTCACTTGATAGAAATTGGAAACAAACCTGATATTCTAGGTTCCGCTGATCCGGCATTTAGAGGTGATGCGAACAGACACAATCCGGAAGATTTGTTGTTGTCTTCTCTTTCTTCCTGCCATATGCTGTGGTATCTGCATTTATGTTCCGCAGAAGGAATAATTGTATTAGAATATACCGACTATGCAGAAGGCATTATGATAGAAAAAAATGACGGCAGTGGTCATTTCAGAGAAGTTACATTACATCCCCGAATTAAAGTAAAAGAACACACTATGCTGGAAAAGGCTTACGCCTTGCATGAAAAGGCGAACAAATTCTGTTTTATTGCAAACTCTGTGAGATTCCCGGTAAAACATGAGCCCATAATTGATGTTATGAAAGTCAGTTAGATTGATAAATTATAATCTCACATCAGAGAAATAGCAGTTTACAATTTATTTTCAGTGGAGGTTATTCTAAACAAGGCCTCCAGTTGCTTTAAATTGATAGCGGCCGGAGTCAGCTTCATTACCAGATTCCTTGAGAACATCAATATGGGATTACTAAAGTGTGCCACCTTACCCAAAATCCAGCTTTGATTGGCGATGCAGTGCCATTGTTAAACCACCTATTCCACCGCCTATAATAGCAATATTCATAATCTTCACATGAAGGTCGCACCTATTTCAAAAATACTGTTTTTCCAGATACAACGGTTCAATTATATTTTCGCACAATCTCTTGCTTTAAAAAGAGTTGCCTATTTTTTTATATTAAAAAAACAGAAGACATGTATCTTTGCAAGAAAACAATGAGCTTGGATATTCCACACTTTGAATTGCCTTTTTTCACTAATCTGCTAATCCTATTGGTGACCGCCCGCTTTTTTGGAGAGGTTTTCGAACGATTTAAGCAACCAGCGATGATAGGCGAAATTATAGCAGGTGTTATTGTAGGTCCAAGCCTGCTCAACCTGGTGCATAGAACCGAAGAGATTATTGTTATATCTGAGCTGGGAATCTTCCTCCTGGTCATTCTGGCCGGTTTGGAAATAGACATAGACGACATTCTTAAGTCTTTGAAGGGGAAAAACATTATCATCTCTATTTGTGCCTTCTTTATTCCCTTATTGAGTGGTTTTGCAATTGCACACCTTTTTGGGCTGGATTTAATGACCACTGTATTTATCGGGCTTTGTGTTTCTATTACCGCTCTTCCCGTTAGCATCAGGATTTTAATGGACTTGGGGATGATTAACTCTGCAGTGGGGCAAAAGATTATCTCTGTCGCCATTTTTGATGATGTACTCGCGCTGACAATTCTAGGGGTATTATTAAACGTCAATGGAACAGACATGACTGTAGCAACTATCGCCAAAGCGGCTTCGATATCTCTTTTAAAGTTATTTGTATTTATTAGTGTACTGGGGACAAGCTATTATATTATAAAAAGATTAATCAATAAAGGTGATTATATAGAAAGTTCTTTGGACAAATTATTATCCTTTTTCAAGGGGAAAGAACCACTTTTTGCCATCTTCTTTGCCTTTGTACTTTTGTTTTCTACTGTAACCGAGGCATTGGGTTTCCATTTTATTATAGGTGCTTTCTTTGCGTCTATGCTCATCAGCGAATCTTTAATAGGAAAACAGAATCTAAAAAACATAGAAGCTACCACCAGCAGCTTGGCCATGGGGTTTCTGGCGCCAATTTTCTTTGCCGGTATTGGATTAGAGTTCAATATCTCATCCATAACGAATATCGGCTTATTAATCAGCGTGATTTTGGTTTCTTACTTCTCTAAAATTATTGGTGGTTATCTTGGCGGAACCTTTGCAGGACTTAACAGCAAAATAGCTATGGTTATGGGTATAGGGCTTAACGCCAGGGGGATTATGGAACTGGTGATTGCGAATATCGCTTATAAAGCCGGTTTGATAAACAATGAGGTTTTTTCGATTCTTGTCATTATGGGGGTTCTAACGACCTTAACCACGCCCCTTATGCTAAAAAGAAGTTTTAGAAGACTAAAAGCAAACGCCTCTTAAATTGGGATCGGACAGAAAAAATGATATCAAAAAAGAAAGCTCCTTATGGAGCTTTCTTTTGTTTTTCATAGCGTACTTAATATAATTAAGTTTAAGCTAGTCTTACGTTAACTGCATTTAGCCCTTTTCTTCCGTTTTCTACTTCGAAAACTACTACATCGTTTTCACGAATTTCAGTTTCTAAGCCGGATGAATGAACAAAAATATCGTCACCACCATTCAATGGAGTGATGAATCCGAAACCTTTTGTTTCATTAAAGAACTTTACTTTGCCTTCTTTCATTGTGTTGTTGTTTTAATTATAAATATTTATTTGATTTTTCTGACCTCAATGGCGGCATAGCCTCTTGGAGTCATTTCCTTTTTAAAGGTCACTTTGTCCCTTTCTTTCACAGCTTCCGTTAAATTATTACTGTGAACAAAAATATTTTCGTTGGTTTTATCTTCTTTAATAAAACCGTATCCTTTATCACTAAAAAATGAAGTAACCACGCCGGTATTTTCTGTCTCCTCTTCTTCTTCCATTCTTGCAACGCCGATCTGTATGTCTTCGACTTTAATCTTTGTCCTCTTCTGCTGATCCGGTGGAATACTGGTAAAATTCCCATTCTCATCCAGATACATAATCATATCATCAAGGGTTTTCCCTTTATTATTATTTGATTTACGTTCTTCTTTCTTTTCAGCTTTATCCTGCTTTTTCTTCGCTCTTTTCTTTTCTTTTTCTTTTTTCGCAAACGAATCTGCCATATACTTTATAATGTTTTAATAAATTACATCAATCTACATCTGCCTGCAACACCATTAGCTTCAGTTGAAAAAGCCTAAACGTTCACCAGGCGATTGCCCTTACCTTAACCAATTACATAAATATAAGAAATTGGTTTATAAAATTTATTCACGAAATGGCCTGATTGCAAATCTTCCATCTACCTTCTTTTATCAGGATCATCTACTGAAAATTATGGCAGCTGGAAAAGCGAAAACTGAGAGAGGAGAAATTATATTCTAAACTTTAACAGAAAAAGCAAAGGCAGAAGCCCGTTAATAAATAATATGTATGCAAAGTACGACTATTAATTGAATAACTTGTCATTTATTTTTCCTTATTTCAAATAAAGGCAATATTTAAAACCACAATAGGCATGGGCAGCTGTACTTTTTAACAGCTGCGAATTTTGTACTATATTAGCGTGTGATTAAGCCGAGTGTACTTCTAACAACATTAAATGCCAAATACATCCACCTTAATTTGGCTATCAGGATTTTGTATGATCTGAATAAAGATCAATCTGATCTCCATTGGAAAGAATTTACCATTAAAACTGATTTCGATGAGATAGCTCAATACTGTGCGCAATTTGATGTCGTATGTTTTAGTTGCTATATCTGGAATATTACCGAAACCCTTGCTGTAACTGAAAGAATTAAACAGATAAATCCTGAAACAAAAATATTACTTGGCGGTCCCGAGGTAAGTTACGAATGGCAGGATATCATTCAGCTGCATCAGGTCGATTTTATAATTACTGGAGAAGGAGAAATTCCGTTCGAAAAGTTCTTGAAGAATTATCCGGATTTTAATGACATCAATAACCTGATCTATAAAGAAAACGGTGAAGTTATCTATCGGGAGAAGACAGAACAATTTGACATTAAATTACTTACCGACAGAAATCCTTATCAATACGACAAACCGGAAGATTTGTACAATAAAGTTTGTTATATAGAAACAAGCCGGGGCTGTCCTTATAAATGCGAATTTTGTTTGGCCAGCTTAGATAACCGAATGCGCTATGTTGATATGGATACCATTAAAAGCAATTTGCTGTATCTGATGCAACATGGTCGGACCATTAAGTTTCTGGACCGTACTTTCAATATCAAAAGAGAGTTTACACTGGAGCTTTTTCAGTTTATCCTCGACAATTACAGACCGGAAAATGTTTTTCAATTTGAAATAACGGCAGATATTGTGCATCCGGATATTATCAAATTCGTAAACGAAAAGGTGCCTCCCGGTTTATTCCGATTTGAAATAGGCATACAAACAGTGAACCAGGCCAGTAATCTGGAGGTTAGCAGAAAGCAGAATTTTCAAAAGACCAGCAGTATCATCAAACAACTGGACGAACGCATAGAAATGCACCTTGATCTTATTGTTGGATTACCCTTGGAATATCTGGCAGATCTTAAATTCAGCTTCGAATCCACATTCAAATTATATCCACCCGAGCTTCAATTGGGTTTCCTGAAATTCCTGAAGGGTACGCCGGTGAGAGAGAAATACGAACAGTATGGTTATGTTTTCGACCCAAACCCGCCGTATCAAATTATAAAAAGCGATTTCCTAAGCGAAAGGGAACTTCACGACATTACCTTAATGGAAAATGCGCTTGAGATTTACTGGAATAAAAAAAGAGCCATACATACCCTAAAATATGTAGCAGAGAACCATAGTATTTTCGATTACTTAATGGAACTGGGCAGACATTTTGATAAAAACTATATCTTCCATAAGCACTCTCTGGCAGATATATTCAATGGTATATATGATTTTACTAAAGAAAACTACAGTACTGACCAGTACATTAAAGAGTTTTTTGCAATAGATTACTATTTATATAGTAAGCAAAGACCCCAAAACCTATTTGGGCTGGAACTTGAAAAAGGGGAAAGCAACAGAATAATCGAGCGTTTAAGGTTAAATCACCAGAAATACCGCTTTGTAATTTTGGACATTAGTTTCGATTGGGATTTTTGGGTGGAATCTAATTGTATTTTCCCTAAAAAAGGGCAGCTTATCATTCGTTACGACGGCCAGACTGCACCGGTAATTCAATATCAAAAAGAGGAATTAATAATGGCAGATTAAAAATCATCTGTTTAGATTAATCACAAATTAGTGTCATTTTTTTACATTTTTAGGAAAAAAACAACCATTTAAGTAACAAGAAATCAAAAAAGACGGTTTTTAGCAGCTATTTTTTATATTTTTTGATTATTTTTAAGCTCAAACGTTTAATTGACATTGATGCTTATAAGTGTACTATCTGGAATTATCCTATCGATTTTCATTTTATTTTTCAGCAACAAGTTAAACGCTAAATCTGCATTGGCTTATGCTTTAGTCCCTATCGGATTATTCGTTTACTTTATTCAGCATATTTATAATTTAGGAACTCAAAAGTCTATTTTATATTCATATAAATGGATTCCCGAAATTCATGTCAACCTGGACTTTAATCTTGATGGCGTTTCTCTGATGTTCTGTTTGCTCATTACAGGAATTGGGAGCCTGATTTTTATCTATGCCTCCAAGTACCTGATTAATGATAAGGATATCCATAAGTTCTTTGGTTACCTGGCCATGTTTATGTCGGCAATGCTGGGTATGGTGCTATCAGACAACGTGATAAGCCTCTTTCTTTTTTGGGAGGTCACAAGTATCAGTTCATTTTTTCTGATTGGGCATTATCACCACAGTGCGGCATCAAGAAAGAGTGCGCTAGTGTCTTTAGGTATTACCGGTGCTGGTGGTTTGGTTTTATTTGCCGGATTGCTATGGATGGCACAGATTGTGGATTCTTATTCCATCCAGACAATTATAAGTAATGCCAATTTAATAACATCTCACCCTTATTTTGGCTTTATACTATCGCTGATTTTCATAGGGGCTTTTACCAAATCGGCTCAGTTCCCTTTTCATTTCTGGCTCCCGGGAGCCATGAAAGCACCAACTCCCGTTTCAGCTTATCTGCATTCAGCAACTATGGTAACGGCAGGCATTTATCTATTGCTGCGCTTCTCCCCTGCTTTTCAGGGATACGAAATATGGAATATTACCCTAGTTGTGATTGGTGGAATTACTTTATTACTTGGTGCAGCCGTTTCTATAAGCAAAATAGATTTAAAAAGCATTTTGGCTTATACCACCATTTCTGCATTAGGAATAATGGTGTTTCTAATTGGGATCGGCAGTGATTGGGCATTGAAAGCTTTAGGTACTTTTATAGTTGTTCATGCGCTATATAAAGCGACTTTGTTTCTGATTACTGGGATAATAGACCATACTTATCATACCCGAAACATCACACAGCTATCAGGTTTAAGAAAAGGTAACCCTTACCTGTTTATTGCGGGGTTGGTTGCCGCCTTTTCTGCTGCCGGTATTCCCTTAACCTTTGGTTTTATTGGAAAAGAATTAATCTACGACGCGGTTTATCAAATTCAGAAAACTTGGGCCTTTGGTTTATTAGGTGTATTGGTTCTGACCAATTTACTAATGCTTTGTTCCTCTTTTTCTGCGGGTATCACTCCATTTATAGGCAGGCAATCGGAAATAGCAGAAAAAACTAAATCTAAATTTGAACTTAAATTAGCTTTCGGTCCCCTTATTCTTGGGTTCTTCAGCTTATTGTTCGGGATTTCCCCACAGCTTTTCGAAGGTACGTTTCTTGATAATTATTCCAGGTCCATTCTAACAGATAACAATATCATAGCTACAAGATTACACCTTTGGCATGGATTCAACATTGTATTTATCTTAAGTGTCATTACAATAATATTAGGCGTTATTCTCTATCTTACAAGATTAAAAACAGATTCTGCTGAGGAAACAGACCTCAGGATTTCAATGGCAAATATTTTCAGCAGGATAAATTCGGGACTGAAACAGTTTGCATTCAGGATCACCCATATTTTACACAATGGTTATTTAAGAAAATACCTTTTAACGATTACTGTATTTAGTCTATTAATTTTAGGATATGCCATTTTTAACCATTTACAACTGTCGCTGGATTTTAGCAAATACAGTTCATTAAAGATTTACGAGGTTGCCTTAGCTATTATGGTTACCATTTCGGTATTTACGACGATAAGTACGTCTTCGCGTTTAGCTGCAATTGTTTCCATGAGCGTAGTAGGCTATTGTATCTGTCTGTTCTTCGTTTTTTACAGTGCCCCGGATCTCGCTTTAACACAATTTACCATAGATACATTAACCGTTGTATTATTTGTTCTTGTTTTATTCCGGCTTCCGGGATTCATCAATTTCGCCAATACAGCTACTAAAATCAGGGACGCCGTAATATCTATATTATTTGGCTTATTTATTGGAATTATTGCTTTGGGAATTATCCACGAGCCGCATCCGAATATCATATCAAAGTTTTATGCCAACGAAGCCTATATTTCTGCGCATGGAAAGAATGTTGTTAATGTCATTCTGGTAGACTTCAGAGGTTTTGATACATTGTTTGAAATCGTGGTGCTAAGTATAGCAGGTATTGGTGTAATCAGCTTATTGAAATTACAGGTTCAGGAAACAGAAAAAGAATAATTATGTACAGCAGAATTTTAAAAACGGCCACTTATTATCTACTTCCTGTATTGCTACTATTTTCGGTATTCATCTTATTGAGAGGACATTACAAACCAGGTGGTGGGTTCGTGGGGGGCTTGATTGCTTCCATCGCCTTCGTCATGCACAGTTTTGCCAATAGTGTAGAACAAACATTAAAATTACTCAGGATCCCTCCGGTGAAATTTATACCGGTTGGGCTGATTCTTTCTTTGGCGAGCGCAGTTTTTCCTATGTTTTTAGGAGATCCGATTATGACTGGTGTGTGGTATAACGAACCTATCCCTATTATCGGTATGATAGGCACCGCATTATTTTTTGACCTTGGCGTTTACCTGCTTGTCATTGGCGTTGTGTTAACTATTTTGTTTACCATATCTCAATCTACTAAATAGCATGGAACTGATTATTGTTTTCCTTATCGTATTACTTTACGCCTCCGGAGTTTACATGCTGCTTAGAAGAAGTATGGTAAAATTGCTGATTGGAGTGATGTTGTTGGGTAATGGAACGAATTTGCTGATATTATTAATGGGGAGGATTACCAGAGGGAACCCTCCCGTAATGGAAGATAACTTAAAAATATTACTGGAACCTTTTGCCGATCCTGTTCCGCAGGCCTTAATATTAACAGCCATTGTAATAAGCTTTGGTTTACAGGCTTTTTCTATTGTGTTACTTAAACGGGTATACGTTCTCGTAAACTCAGATGATTTGGATGATTTAAATACCCCGGAAGAAATTGACGATATATGATTGAGAACTTTATTGTGATGCCCCTGCTGGGGCAAATGGTTGTTGCGATTATTACTTTATTGTTCTGGGGAAAGAGCAATATCTTAAGATACATTAGTGTTGTGGGTAGTTCCCTGGTATTGATTGCTTCTATTATTCTTTTTATAAGAGTAGAGCAGGACGGAATTTTGGTTATGCATGCCGCAAATTGGAAACCTCCTTTCGGGATTACTTTTGTTGCGGATACGTTTAGCTCATTAATGGTCCTTTTAAGCAGCATTGTCGGCTTCTGCATTTCCATCTACTGTATGCAAGGAATTGGCACAAACCGAGTAAATTTTGGATTTTATACCATTTACCACTTCTTACTTATGGGCTTATTTGGTGCTTTCCTTACCGGAGATTTATTCAACCTGTACGTTTGGTTTGAAGTAATTATTATTTCTTCATTTGTTTTAATGACTCTTGGCGGAAGAAAAGCGCAAATTGAAGGTTCTATTAAATATGTGGCTATTAACCTTTTCTCCTCCACCATTTTCCTAACGGGTATCGGCCTGCTTTATGGCATTGCAGGAACTTTAAATATGGCCGATTTGGCAATTAAAGTCCCTCAACTACCTAACCAGGGATTGGTAACCATCGTTTCTATTTTCTTTATTTTAAGTTTCGGAATTAAATCAGCCATATTTCCTTTATATTTCTGGTTACCTTCATCCTATCACACGCCACCTTCGGCTATTGCAGCATTATTTGGTGGCTTACTAACGAAAGTAGGTATTTATGCAATGTTGAGAATGTTTTCTCTGGTATTCAGGATGGACGGATGGATTAGTGAAACGGTGATTATTTTGGCGGTATTCACCATGTTTGTAGGGGCTTTTGGCGCTATCAACAAAATGAATTTAAGAAAGCTCTTCTCCTATCTTATTGTCTGTCATATCGGTTTTATGATTGGCGGTATCGGTATGTTTACGTTGGTTTCATTAACGGGTACAATCTTTTATTTGATCCATGATATCATTATCAAAACCAATCTATTCCTGATTACCGGAATTATCAGAATGATGAACGGATCTGTCAACATGAAACATTTGGGAAATATGTATAAAGAGTACCCTAAGATAACGCTGATATTCGCACTGGTCTTTTTCTCTCTGATAGGTATTCCTCCATTATCTGGATTCTGGCCAAAAATAAACTTTGTTAATGCAGCTTTCGAACAAAATCAATACGCCTTTATCATCGGACTCATTTTTGCTAGCTTCATTACATTATATGTGATAATAAAAGTATGGGCAAATGTTTTCTGGAAAAATAAAGAAGAAGGCTTTTCGAAAGGAGACAATTTATTTGAGAACAAAAGCTTACTGAATAAAATTTACCTTATCAGCCCAATAGCAATCTTAATGCTGATTACGCTTTTTATAGGCCTGTCTGCAGATAAAGTATTTTATATAAGTAAAAAGGTTGCTACGCAGATGATAGATACACAACCTTACATAGACGCAGTTTTTGGACATTAAACAGGTAATATAATATGACTAAACAGTTTTTAATGAACTTGCTGCTCATGTTTATATGGGTAGCCTTAAGCGGAACTTTCTATTATGGAAATTTCCTGTTTGGGTTTATGCTTGGATACTTTATTCTTTGGATTCTGGCAAAAGGTGAGAACCGCAAAAACAAGAAGTACTTCAACCGGGTGCCAAAGGCTATAGGTTTCGTACTGTATTTCTTATACGAGATGATAAAAGCGAATATCCACGTAGCATATGACGTGATTACACCTAAATATTTTATGAAACCCGGGATTGTGAAATACCCTATAGACCTGGATGACGACTGGGAAATTAATCTGTTATCTTCCTGTATATCACTCACTCCGGGAACACTGGTGATGGATATCAGTGCTGATAAAAAGGTGATGTACATCCACAACATGTATTTAAAAGACAAAGACACCTTTATCAAGGAAATTAAGGAAGGTTTTGAAAAAAGAATTTTAGAAATAACAAGATGAATCTGAGCCTGTACCTGCAATTTGTGATATTGCCTATACTTTCTTTTTCGCTGATCCTCACGTTTATCAGGCTGATGAAAGGCCCTAGTATCGTAGACCGAGTTATTGCGCTAGACTTAATTATTACATCTGGTATCGGTGTTATTGCCATTTATTGCATCACTTTTAATAATTCCCTGTTTCTTGATGTAGGGATGATCTTAGCGTTAATCGCATTCTTAGGGACGCTTGCGTTTTCTTATTATATAGAAAAAATTAACAAATGACAGAGATTTTAGTAATGTTTTTTGCCACATTGGGCAGTATCGTGATATTAATTGCCGCTATTGGAATTTTCAGAATGCCTGATTTCTATTTGCGCCTTTCGGTGACCATTAAAGCAGCGACCCTGGGTACGGGTTTCATACTTGTAGCAGCTTCCATTTTCTTTGGTGAGCCTTCAATTAATATGAAGTCATTTGCCATTGCCTTATTTTTAATCCTTACAGCTCCCGTTTCTGGTCACCTGATTGCCCGGGCAGCTTATTATTCGGGAACAAAACTTTGGAAAGAAACCGTAATTGATGAGATGAAGGGAATGTACGATAAAGAAAAAGGCATTTTAAAAAGCGGGGAGGAAGAGGAAGATTAATTAACCTTTGCTCCAAATCCCCTTCAATCTTTACATCAAGTAACACAAATCTTATTAAGCTCTCTTCATACTTTTTTTTAAATTTGCATTATGACATTGAATATGGCTGACGTAGAGACCAAGGAAGAAACCTTTACACTTGAAGAAATACTGACCTCTTTAAAAAAGAGTCACCGCCTGATATTATGGAACGACGACACCAATACTTTTGAGCATGTTATCCACTGTCTTTGTCACTATCTGGATTATTCAGAGTCCGAAGCTGAAAAAATTGCATGGACTGTACATACCAAAGGGAAATGTGCTATACTGGAAGGTTCCTTTACCGAAATGGAAGTTTACAGAAAGATATTAAAGCAGGAAGGCTTAACTGTTTCTGTGGAATAGGAAACAGTTAACTGTAGTTAGCAATTAGATATTGACACTAATCAAATTGTTATGCTACCAGACGAATTATTACTACATCTTATTTAACCAATCTTTGTAAATAGGGCCTTTTCAAATCAAATAAACTATCGACTATTGTCCATGGACCACCTGACTTCCGTCTCCGAACTTCCATGAACTATATAAACTATAGAACTCAACTTACCTATTAAATTTACATCCTTTCAACATAAATATTAACTAAAGTATCCGTATTTTTGGAGCATGATAGAACTGCCTGTTATTCCGGCTAATCAAACTAGCCGTAAACCAGATTGGTTGAGAGTGAAACTTCCTGTGGGTAAAGAATACGCTCATGTAAGGGGTTTGGTTGATGAGCATAAATTACACACTATTTGCGAAAGTGGCAATTGCCCTAATATGGGTGAGTGTTGGGGTGCGGGTACTGCTACGTTCATGATTTTGGGTAATATCTGTACACGCTCATGTTCTTTTTGCGCGGTAGCTACCGGCCGTCCTTTAGCTGTAGATACGGACGAGCCAAACAGGGTTGCAAACTCTATTAAGCTAATGAACGTAAAACATGCAGTTATAACTTCTGTTGACCGTGACGATTTGAAAGATGGAGGTTCTATCATCTGGGCAGAAACTATTAAAGCTATTCGCAGAGAAAGCCCTGGAACAACCATGGAAACCTTAATCCCAGATTTTAAAGGAATTTGGGACAATTTATATCGTGTTTGTGAAGAAAGGCCTGAGGTCGTTTCACACAATATCGAAACTGTAAAAAGATTAACACGCGAAGTTCGTATACAAGCTAAATACGACAGAAGTTTGGAATGTCTTAAA
The DNA here is from genome assembly GCF_000190735.1 of Pseudopedobacter saltans DSM 12145. Lineage (GTDB taxonomy): Bacteria > Bacteroidota > Bacteroidia > Sphingobacteriales > Sphingobacteriaceae > Pseudopedobacter > Pseudopedobacter saltans. Next base: position 4,150,269 of record NC_015177.1, on the reverse strand, counting down.
CGCATTTCGGATTTCGGTTTAAGAACAAAATCAGGTATTATGCTTGGTTTAGGTGAAACCGAAGCTGATGTCTATGAGACAATGATTGATTTACGTGATGCTGGCGTTCATGTTCTAACATTAGGGCAGTATTTACAGCCCACAAAAAACCACCATCCGGTAATTGACTGGATACATCCCGATCAATTTGCTAAATACAAAGAGTATGGAAGTAAACTAGGTTTTAAATATGTAGAAAGCGGACCGCTGGTTCGTTCCTCTTATCATGCTGAAAAGCACTTGTTTGACCAAGTAGCCAGCTAACTACTCATTATCAAACACTTACTGTTAAGACCGGCTATTTTTTTAGTTCAATAGTCTATAGTTCATTAGTAGATTTCACTAGCGACTATTGAACTATAGATCATCATTTACCCACAACCAAACTTCGGTCTTCGGACATCCGACTACGGACTTTTTCATTATCTTTAAATTATGAAATACGAAAGTAACCAGACAGGCTGGTTTTTTATCGCTATTATGCTGGCTGTAGTTATAGTTATTACCACAACCTATTATTATCAACTTGGGAATAACCCACTACCGGCGAATGTCTTTCAGTTGTTGCTTTTTGTCTTCATTTTGATCCTGATCAATTTTTATAAATTGAAAATACGGGTTGATGACACGGGAATTAACATATTGTATGGCATCGGCTTGATCCATATCAAATTACAACCTGACACTATAACTTCTATTCATGCGGTAAAAACATCCTGGTTATATGGCTTTGGTATCAGAATAACTTTTAATGGCATGTTATACAATATCCAAGGAAGAGATGCTGTAAGGATTAGTTATCTCCAGGATGGGAAATTGAAAACAGCGACTCTGGGCTCTGCAGAACCGGAAAAATTAAAAGCATTTCTGGAGAAAAAATATAAAGTAAGTTAGTTATCGCCAACTATAAATATCCAACAACACAAAGCTGAAGACAGCTTAAATTACAACGAGTAGACTACACCTAATTTACCTCCAAACCAGGCTCTTTGGTTCTCGCTAATTTTATTTGCCCAGGACGGATAAGATTTCCGGTCATTATCGGCAAAATCTTCGGAATAAAGTTGATAACTAATGCCAGCGACCAAACCAATATTTTTAAAAATTTCTCTTTCTCCTCCTAAAGTCAATTTGTTTGAATTACCCAGGACCTTAAAATTCTCATTAAAAAATGTTGTTCCCTGTAGCTCGGTGTTCAATAAGGTCTTTGTGTTTAAAATAAAATCGTGTCCAAAACCAAAGCCAATATTATATATTCTATCCTTATTTGGCTTCCAGTTAGTTCCGGCTTCTACAATAGAATAAAGCTTTTTGTCACCACTTTTAAAGCTAATTTGCTGGCTTAATGTTTCATTTACATAAACGTTCAGTTTTTTATAGCCATTTTTATAAATGTTGATGACACCTATTCCAACTCCTGAAGAGCTATCTGCTATATTGACCAGTCCAAATTGCAACCCTTCAAGCTTTTTCGAAATATTTATAATTCCTGCTATCTGAACTCCTTTCCCTTTACCCGCTATTTTATTAGCAACTCCGCTAAATTGCACTCCCCTGAAATCTCCGTTGACTTTGTTGAATATACCGGATATTTGTACACCTGTAAAATCGCGTTTAACATAATTGTTGATACCAGTTAATTGCATTCCTCTGAAAGTTCTATTTACATGGTTACAGATACCTGATGTCTGCATTCCGTTAAATCCCGAACCAATTTTATTGGCTATTCCCCCCAATTGAAAGCCGTCGAAACTTCCGTGAACTAAATTTACGATACCTGCGACTTGCATACCATTTACATCGCCTCCGGTTTGATTAAGCAAGCCAGCCAACTGAAAGCCTCCTCCTATATCTTCTTTGGTAAGGTTAAAAATCCCTGCCGATTCAAAGCCCTTTACTCCTGCAGAATATCCGCCTAAAATATTAAAGGAAAATGTATTTACTATCTGAGAGCTCATAAAACCCTGAGAGCCCAATCCGGGGAGAAATGAGGCCTGAACTTTACTATTGACAAAGAACTTCTGAATGTTCATACTTTGTACTCGCCTTTTGGACGAAATTAAAAATCGCCCAAAACCCGTATTTTCTACGATATTATTGAATCCAAATCGACCTTCTCCCTCATTATCGCCTTTCACTCCTTCGGGTCTGACTTTTACATCTGACAGAAAAAACATGGTAGTATCTTTATAATTTTCCTTGCTGGCCGTTAGTATAACCGATTTATGCTCGCCTTTAAATCGCAGGTTAAATACTCCGTTTCGATCAGTAAGGGTAGATTTTAACAGACGTTTCTCGTACACACTCGCGTTACGTATTCCCAATCCTGTTTTAGAATCTATTACTTTTCCTTTTATAGAATACCTTCTGTCCTGTGCTTCTATCTCATCGGCTTCAATAAAAAAACGATAAATCGCCGGCTTTAAAACAACAAAGCCATTTACTTCGTGATAATCTACATTTCCTTTGAATAGCTGATCGATGATTTCGATAACCGCTAAGTTTTGAAAATTGCAGGTTATTACACTGTCAGCATTCAAAAGCGCACCATCATAGGAAAAAGAGAAATTTCCCTCGGACTCGATTTTAGAAAGTATATCCTTTAATTTTTCATTCTGCACCTTAATGCTGACTTTTTTTTGCAAATCCGATCCTGTTTGTGCATGCAAACGACCAAGAGTAATCAGGATAAAACATAAGGAGGTGATCAGAAATTTCATTTATCTCTTATATAAAATATAGCCTTCCTTATTTTTTTCCAAACGCAAGCCAAATGTTTCTGCTATCACTTTCAGGATTTTATCTAAAGGTTCTTCTTTAAATTTAACATTCAACTTCAGATTTTCCAGACTTTTGTCGGCCAGCGTTATTTTGGTTGAATACGCTTCTGACAATACATCAACTACCTTTTGTAAGGCTATATTGTCTATAATAAACTCTTTGTTTCTGAAATACTTATAAAGATTGTCGGTATTTTTGGAAACAGTTAATGTACTATCCTGGCTGGCGAATTCGACTTTTTCGCCTGGATGCAGATTTAGTTCCTGATTATTTTTAGTGACTTTAACCAGACCGGTTTCTACAATTACTTCGGATAAACCATTTCTGTATTTTATATTGAAAGAGGTCCCCACAACAGTCACCTTCGCCGTATTCCCCAACTCGATAATGAATGGTTTATTTTTATCCGGTGCTACATTAAAAAAGACTTCCCCTTTGCTCAGTTTCACTATTCTCCGCGATTTAGAAGAACTGAAACTTAATTGGGTATTTTTATTAATAGTGAGTGAAGATCCGTCTGACAGGGTTTGGGATATTACTTCATTTTTTGTCATAATATTTCTTGTTCCGAGATCTTTGGAGAGAAATAACCACAATGTAATTCCTGTTATCAGTATTACAGAAGCCGCAGCTATCCACTGAAAAATATGTCCTGACGGCATTTTCTTTACCGTGGGCTGCGCTTCTCTTTTCTTTTTGAATCGTTCCCAGGCTTCTTCCTCATCAGGTAAAGCTTCGTTCTTTAGCAAATCGGCACTTCTTTCCCATAGAAATCGTATTTCATCAAACTGCTTTCTGTTTGCTTCACTATCTAAAAGCCATTGTTCAACCAATCTCTGCTCATCAGCACTAGTCTCTTTCAGAAGATATTTTATCAAAAGTTCGTCGGTCATAACAGCTTTATAATTATAAGTTTGATATAGGCCAGAACGTAAATTACGATTGGCAGGAAATCCGCTAATTTAAATCTCAAGCTTTTCAGGGCTTTTCCCATATGCGCCTCAACAGTTTTCACAGAAATATCCAGTGCGTCGGCTATTTCCTGATATTTTAAATTCTGAAATCGACTCATTTGAAAAACTGTCCGGCATTGTTGAGGCAGCTCGTTCAATGCTTGCCTCAACTTCGCCTCCAGTTCTTTTCCCACAGTAACTTCGTAAGCATCGTCGCTAAAAGCCTCTGACCGCTGTGCGTACTCAACAAATTTCCCCCTCACTTTCATATGTCTTATGTGATTTAAACTATCGTGATAAACACATTTATACAGATATGATTTTATAGATTCTTTTTCCAAGAGTTCTTTACGTTCCCATAATTTCAGAAAAACATTCTGCACTACTTCTTCCGCTGCAATTTCATCCTTTAAAATAGTAAGTGCATAAGCATATAGCGCCTTAAAATAGCTTTTAAACAGCGTTTCAAATTCTCGCTCTGTCTGCGTATTATCCTGGAGATTATTAAGGGGCACTATCTTATTTTGGGATAAATATAGCTCTTTGCTAGCGGCTTCTGTATCCAGCACCGATGAAAAAGATGAATTCATTACAATCTTAATTTCAATCCTACCGAACCCCCAAAGAAAATTCCCTGAAAATTATCACCCGATTTCCCTGTCCAGCTATGGATAAACTTCTTGGTCAGATTACTTCCTTCGTCTGTATTGGTGCTTAAGTAATTTACTGATCCCCCTACAAATAATTCTAATCGTTTATCAATTCGGTATGTGGGTATTAAGGTTAAGGAGTTTTTAAAAAATTCGCCTTTCCTAAAGCTTTCCAGAACAACATTTGTGCCCTCTAAATCTAATCCAAACTTATCTCTTGACAATAAATGCGCTCCAATACCTGCCTGAAAAGCATAGATCTCTTTTTCATTTTTTACATTATATCCCAGCCCCAGGATCCCATACATTATTTTCCCTCCGGAGCGAAATGTTGCTAAAGTATTTCCTTGCTCGTCTATACTGAAACCAATACTTTTTTCTCCGTTTTTAATAAAGTTCAGTATCGCTATCGGATAGTCACTACTATCGGCAATATTTACTATACCCGCAAATTGCACTCCGTTAACTTTTTTCGCTTTATTGAAAATACCCGCAAACTGAGAACCTTTTACTACACTTGCTTTATTGCCAATTCCGGCAAACTGCAGACCGTTCAGCGTATCTTTTGCCAAATTTACAATACCGGCACATTGCACTCCGGTAACATCATCTGCGACATTTGCAATTCCCGAGAATTGCTGGCCTTTTATACTGCTGCCTGCATTATTATAAATTCCAGCGACCTGAAGTCCATTTAGTTGTTTCGACTGGTTTATCAGTCCTGAAAACTGTACTCCGGTAACTCCGTTTTTAGCAAGGTTCGCCAACCCGGCCATTTGTCCCCCTTTACCTGAGTTATATTTGTTGAGTATTCCTGAGAACAGAAAGCCCTCGGCATTTTCTCCAACCAAATTAGTTATACCAGAGAGATGTACTCCTTCTACATTGGTTGTAACTTTATTGAGCAGTCCTGAAAAAGAAAAAGCTTGTTCGGAATAGGATACTCCACTCAATACATTTAAGGAAACCTTATTGGTATAAACTTTTGCATCCCTACCGTTACTGCTTACAGGATACATAAACCCTACATTTACATTAACATGTTTTTCCTGTGCGAAAGAAGCGGATGTAGCATTGGCAACCAATAAAACCAGACCTAAAAATAATTTTCTATACATGATATTTCTTTTGATGTTTTAGACCAAAACACCTTTATGTAGAAATACCCTTAGTCTATTTTTATTTTTTTAAGATTTTAAATCTTTTATAACATACGGTATCTGTTTTATGAGTTTAGTAGGTGGAACGACATACATTTTCTGTCCCAATTGCTCCCCTATGTATCCATGTAAAAAGACCGCTATAATTATCGCATTTTCTATTGGATAATCCTGCGCGATAAAACTGGATATCATACCGGTTAAAACATCACCCATTCCACCTATTGCCATAGCAGGAGACCCGGAAGAGTTAAAATAACATAATCCAGTTGGCGTAAAAATCATGGTATACCTGTTTTTAAGTACGATATAGCTTTGCAGCTTTTGGGCCTGTCGAAATGCAGTTTCTATTCTATCCCAACAGTTATGGTGTTCTCCAAACAGCCTGTCAAATTCTTTGATATGTGGTGTCAGGATAGAATGTAAAGGAATTTGAGAAAGCAAATTTTCATCTTCCGCCAATATATTTAAGGCATCGGCATCAAAGACAATAGGCTTTTTATAGGTTGATATCAGATGGATGATTATCGCTTTTGCTTCTTCGGTTTTTCCCAATCCGGGACCTATGCAAATGGAGCTATATTTATCCAAATCGGTATTATCTAAATTCTCCCGGCTTAAATACATTACTTCTGGTAAACGGGCGTTTAGCGCTGTTATTCCACTTTGAGGGATACACGCTGTTGTTAATCCCGAACCACTTTTCATACTCGACTCAGCGGTTAATAATGCGGCGCCCATGGTATCAATATCTCCCGCTATAATCAAATTATGCCCATAAGTACCTTTGTGATCAAAAGATTTTCTCACTTTGATATGGTCTGAAATGTCCTTCTTCCAAATCCAATAATACGGAGAGGCAGTATTTTCTATGAAATGTTCATTCAAGCCAATATTCACAACTTTCCACTCTTTGATGTAAGGTGCTGATAAAGGCAGCAGGAAATTAAGTTTGGGTCTCTGAAAAGTAATAACCCAATCTGCTTTAAAAATAACATTTCCATAAAGTCTTCCCTCCGAAGGCATTCCGCTTGGAATATCTACACTGATTTTCTTTCCGGATAAAAGATTCAGCTTTTCAATCAATTGCTGATAGGACTGATCCAATTCGCGACTAAGGCCAATACCGAATATTGCATCTATAATTACATCGGTCTGTTTGCCTTCCAGTTCTTCCGGATTTTTAAGATAAAATATACTGACATCTGTTTGCTGCAATGCAATGAGATTGGCATCAAATTCGGGTGTAGATTTATCGGAGAAATCAACAATTACAACATCAACAAATTCATACCTGTCCTGATGTAATAAACGAGCAATCGCCAAACCGTCGCCTCCATTATTTCTTTTTCCACAGAAAATGGTAATGGTCTTTTTCTTATCCAGAAAGCGTTCTGAAAATGTCTTCACAAAAGTATATGAAGCCCGCTCCATCAATTCCAACGAGGGAATGGGTTCGTTTTCTATGGTATACTGATCAGCAAGTTTTGTTTGCTCTGCGTTTAAAAGTTTAAGCATGCCGGTTCTTTTCTAAGTTCAGAAACATTATCGCCAACACTATTTTGCCTTCCAATTGAATACCATGAATTTATAAAAATATTTCAATCTTAAAAAACAACTCATTTTATCTCTTATTAAAGTAATTGTTACTTCAGCATCGCTAATTCCCCTCCCATTAACGGATCAGTTATACTCGGACGCCCAGTTTCGATATGTCCTGCATATCGATAAACAAAACCAGGATTATCTTTAGACAGGACTTGAAAGTCATACCAACCACCAGACTTTTCCAGCTTCCACCCGGTCCTCCCAGTTTTTCCTGCCTCTGGAAACCGACTTTCATATCCATAGGATTTATCTTCTATAATTAACGCAGCATTTTTTGATTTTTTGTCCAATACAAAGCCTTGTTTTCCATGAGAGGTGTCAACCTGAATAATGATATCTGCATGTTTGTCTCCCGCAAAAGACCGATAGAACCCATTGGGGCCATACACTTCGAGATGATAGTTTCCTTTAAACTGATAAACATCCCAATTATAAATCAAAGGCTCATCTTGTTTAACCGTAAAATTCCATATTCGCCCAGGTTCTTTATCTTTTCCATAAATGGCCCCTGCCTTAACAATAAAGGGAACACCAATCAATTTGTTTTTTGGCAAACGTCCTCCAATTTCAAAACGTACAAGCAATTGCCCTTTTACTTTATCTAAAATCGCATTTACATTCAGATCATAAGGCAAGGCGCAAGCTTTTTTCACTCCCTTTTCCTGGTGAGGAAGCTGACTTTTAAAATCATTTTCTGGCGTTGCGTTTTTGATAAGCTGATAATTTCCCGGCAAATCTTTTGCTTTCGCACTATAAATACGTTTAATATCTTCATTTCGGTTTACAAAGTCCAGCTCGGGTTTAGTATTGTTCTCTACCGGTCGAAACACAGAAGTCAGGTTACCACAAACTAGCCTTCTCCAAGGACTAATGTTTTCTTCGATAATTTTTTTCTTCGTCTTCTTTTCCAGAAAATGCTCTAAGAATTGCAGACTTGAGGTATGATCAAATACTTCTGAATTTACCCAACCTCCTTTTGTCCATGGAGAAGCGACAACCATCGGAACGCGGAATCCTAATCCAATAGGACTATCTAAAGTTGCGTCTGGATTGTTAGTCCTGATTTTCTCTTGCTCTGCTGTTACATATTCCGCAGCTGTATTCATCCCCTTCGGCAGGCTTCCTGTATCTGGTCGCGAACTATGTGGGGGTACAAATGGCGGTACATGATCAAAGTAACCATCGTTTTCATCATAGGTTAGTACAAATATGGTTTTCTTCCACACTTCAGGATTCGCCGTTAGGATGTCTAATGCCTCTGACACGTACCATGCGCCATACCACGGAGACCCGGGATGATCTGAAAAACGACACGGTGCCACTAACCAAGAAACGGTTGGCAATTTGCCTGTTTGTACGTCTCCTCGGAATTGGTGAAATATATCTCCCTTAGGAACATTGACGGTTTGCTCTTTTTTACCATCAGTATAAGACATATTTTCTAATTTATGATAGTTTTTGTCTCCAACATTTGTAGTAAATGCCCGCTGATGTATCTGCTTTTCAAAATCACTTAATTTGTTAAAATTTTCTTCTGAATATCTTTCTTTCTCCTTTTTTAGACGTAACAACTCATTTCGTAATTTTTCCTCCTGCTCATTACCTGACTTCAGTTTTTCGAGTTTAATTTCTAATTCATTAATGCGATTGCGAATATAATTTCTGTGTGCAGAATGAAACCTGACATGGTATTGCTTATAAAATTCCAGATTGTTATCTGTAAAATTTGCCAGCCAATCGTCCTCTTCCTCTGTAAAACCTACCGGAATACTCAATTCATTTTGATAAACTCTCCAATCGATGCCTGCTTCCTGCAGACGTTCAGGAAATGTTTTCCAGGAAATATCTTTGTAGTTTATTTGCCTGTTATCGACATGTGCTATTGATTCTGGATTATGTGGTTCTTCTCTGATAGCTCCTGACCAAAAATAGGAACGATTCGCACTGGTGCCAGTAAGAGATGAACAGAAATGCTGATCGCATACTGTAAAAGCATCGGCAAATGCATAATAAAATGGTAAATCCTTACGATCATAGTATCCCATCGTTAAAGGCATATGCTGATATTCGGCTTTGGGTTTCTTGGCTTCTAACCACGTATTCATTTTCCCCTCGTTTCGGGCGTACACCATATCTTTCCACGTATGAGGTAATGAACCCATCCATGTTGCTTTGGTATTCTCTATATCCAGATGAAAAGGAGCATAATGCTCACCTTTTTTGTTTGACTGTATCCATACAGGTAATCCGTCAGGTTGTGTTATCCGTCTTGGATCATTGAAACCACGTACCCCTTTCAACATTCCAAAACAATGATCAAACGAACGGTTTTCCTGCATTAAAAAAACGATATGTTCTGCATCTAAATATGTTGAGCCCTCAGGTGCATTTATAGCTAACGCTCTTTGAATAGAATCTGGTAATATTTGAAAAGCGGCTGTTGTCCCCGCCAGTAAAGAAGCCTTTTTCAGGAATGATCTTCTTGTGTCCATGGTATTTTGGTTTCAGTTCGAAGGGTAATATACCACACTTAAGTTATATTTCGGCATAAAAATATAGACTGTTAAATAAACTAAATTGGCCATCTTAACTAACAACTTTAAAAATACACGGAAGTATTTATTAGGTTATAAATTTGAAATTTATATTTAATCAATCTAAGTTCGAGATGTATTAGACTAATATCTCGAACGGCCCAACGTTGTAAAAGCTATCAATCAAGCCATAAAGTGCAATCTATCGTATTAACAACCAATAAACTATAGACTAATGAATTACTTTACTAACTCATTTCTTTCTTCAGAAACTTCCCAGTAAAGCTATCCTCGCAATTTGCCAAACCTTCCGGTGTTCCTTTAAAAACAATCTTTCCACCTCCTGAGCCACCCTCAGGTCCCAAATCAATTACATGATCGGCAACTTTGATTACATCCAGGTTGTGTTCGATAATTAAGACGGTATTTCCTTTATCTACTAAAAGATTGATAACGCCCAAAAGTACATGGATATCTTCAAAATGTAAACCGGTAGTTGGTTCGTCAAGAATATAAAATGTATTACCGGTATCTTTTTTTGAAAGTTCTGTTGCCAGTTTCACACGTTGCGCTTCCCCTCCGGACAAGGTGGTTGAAGCCTGTCCCAGGGTGATATAACCCAGACCAACATCCTTCAAAGTTTTTATTTTCCGATGGATAGAAGGAATATTCTCGAAGAAGTTTACAGCATCCTCGATACTCATATCCAAAACATCACTGATGGATTTACCACGATAACGAACTTCTAAAGTTTCACGATTGTACCGTTTTCCGGCACAAGATTCACAAGGAACCTGAACATCCGGTAAAAAGTTCATTTCAATTACTTTCATTCCGGCACCCTGACAGGTTTCGCATCTTCCTCCTTTTACATTGAAAGAAAAACGTCCCGGTTTATATCCCCTGATTTGCGATTCGGGCAAAGCCACAAAAAGATTTCTAATATCCGAAAATACCCCGGTATAAGTTGATGGATTTGAACGTGGTGTTCTCCCTATAGGACTCTGGTCGATCTCAATTACTTTATCGATATGCTCTAAACCTTCTATAGATTTATAAGGCATTGGTTGCTTTTTAGCTCTAAAGAAATGCCTGTTTAAAATCGGGTACAAAGTTTCTCCTATTAAAGTAGACTTTCCACTTCCCGAAACTCCGGTTACACAGATCAATTTTCCCAAAGGAAAATCAACACTTACGTTTCTCAGGTTATTTCCGGTTGCTCCTTTCAAAGACAAGACATTGCCATTACCTTCTCTGCGCTTAGCTGGAATTTCTATTCCCTTCTCACCATTCAGATAAGAAGCTGTTAGTGTATGTTTTTGTAAAATTTCTTTTGGTGTACCTTCTGCAACAACTTTACCTCCGTTTACACCCGCAGATGGCCCCATATCAATTACATAATCCGCTTCCAGAATCATGTCTTTGTCATGCTCTACAACTAAAACGGTATTACTTAAATCACGCAGATCTTTCAGCGCTTTGATTAGTCTGTCGTTATCACGCTGATGAAGGCCAATAGAAGGTTCGTCTAAAATGTACATCACGTTCATTAACTGCGAACCAATTTGTGTTGCTAAACGGATACGCTGTGCCTCTCCTCCAGATAAGGTTCTCGCTGTTCTATCCAAAGTCAGATATTCTAAACCTACATCCAGCAAAAAGCTTATTCTGGAACGAATTTCCTTGATAATTTCCTTGGCGATAATATTTTGCCTTTCGCTAAGTCTATCTTCAATATGATTAAACCAATGGTACAGATTTTTAATATCCATTGATGATAGTTCGAAGATATTCTTCTGGTCGACTTTAAAATGAAGAGACTCCTTTTTCAATCTGGCACCTTCACAAACAGGACAAGTCTTGGTTATCCGGTATCCTTCCAAGTCCATCGACTCTCCTTTTTTCTCGTTCTGCTCTTCCAGAAGTTTTATAATTCCATCAAATTCGATCTGATAGTTTTCTACGTTCCATTTATTGTATGCTACAGGAACTGTTATCAGCTCATCTGTTCCGTGTAATAATATATGCAGCGCTTCCTCACTTAGTTTTTCTATCGGTTGAGAAAGTGAAAAGTTATATTTTTTTGACAAGGCTTTGATGACCTGAAAAATCCAGGTATCACGATACTCGCCCAATGGAGCCAAAGCCCCGTTCATTATGCTTATTTTTCTATTTGGAATAACAGATTCTTCATCAATATCAAATACATATCCTAATCCGTCACATTCCGGACAAGCTCCGTATGGAGAATTAAAAGAGAACGTATTTGGCTGAGGTTCGTCATACGAAATCCCTGTAGTAGGACACATCAGGTACTTGGAGAAATGATAAACATTATTCTCCTTATCGGATATCTTAATAATTCCTTTTGCTATTTTCAGAGCTTCCTGGACAGATGAATAAATACGCTTTTTATCTTCCTGATTGACAATCAGACGATCGACAACGGTTTCTATGTCATGAATCTTGTATCTGTCGACCTGCATTTTAGGAGTAACATCTACTATTTCTCCATCAACACGAACTTTTAAATAACCTTGTTTCCTGATCTGTTCGAAAAGCTCTCTATAATGTCCTTTTCTTCCTTTTACCACTGGCGCCAATATATTGATGGGTTGGCCGTCAAATTGTTCCAGAATCTTATTCAGAATTTGGTCTTCGGACATTTTAACCATCAACTCGCCTGTATTGTAAGAGTAAGCGTCTGCTACACGGGCAAAAAGCAAACGCATAAAGTCATATATTTCGGTAATAGTACCAACGGTTGATCTTGGGTTCTTCGAAGTTGTTTTTTGTTCTATGGCAATAACCGGACTTAAACCCGAAATCTTATCGACATCCGGTCTTTCCATGCCTCCCATAAACTGACGTGAATAGGCGGAAAAAGTCTCCATATACCTACGCTGCCCTTCGGCATAAATGGTATCGAAAGCTAAAGACGATTTTCCAGAGCCACTAAGCCCGGTGACAACCACCAGCTGGTTTCTTGGAAATGATACATCAATATTTTTTAAATTATGGACTCTTGCTCCGTATACCTCAACATCTTTTTGCTCGCCCAGATCGATTGGTTTCTTACTCATAAAAAAGCTTTCTGCCTTTTAGGCCGTCGTATTTTTTCAAAGTGCAAAATTAGCAAAAAAAGCCCTTACGATTTCATGCAATACATTGATTTTATGTCATCTTATCGCTACTTACTAAATACTGATCATTTCACAGTTTTTCAGATAAGTTTCATCTATATCCGCACCAATTCCATGCGAATCATCTATGTCTAAAATATATCCGTTGTATCGGGCACCTCCCTTAACAGGATCTTCCAGATGCCCTATCAGACAAGTATCTAAATCGTAATATTTTATGTTTGGAAATGCATATGCAAAATGAAGATTGGCACTTAATGCCAATCTGGTTTCAAGCATGCCACCAATCATACAGGGGATATCGGCCCGAACCGCGATATCATGAATACGAATAGCCTCAGCTATACCACCGGATTTCACTAATTTAATATTAATACAATCGCAAGCTTGTGCAGCGATTAGCCTTCTGGTATCGTGATGATTATAACAGCTTTCATCTACCATAATTTTTATCTGGGTTTGCTTCTTTAGTTCTGGCAATAAATCATCATTCCAGGAGCGCATTGGTTGTTCGCAAAATTGAATATCGTATGCTTCCATTCTCTTCAGTGCAAACACGGCGTCTTCAAAACCCCAGCCCTGATTGGCATCCAGTCGGATGGTGATATCTCCTCCTAAGGCTTCCCTTATTTTCTCTACACGTTTTACATCTTCCTCTGCGTCCTTTCCTAATTTTATTTTTAAGCATTTAGCGCCATTTTTTTGAAACTTTAATGCTTTTTCTACCATTTCCTCTACTGTACCAATACCGATGGTTATATCCGTTTCTATCTGCTTTTTATCACCTCCTAAGTATTTATACAAAGGCATATTTGCCGATTTTGCATTTAAATCGTAAAGGGCCATATCAAAAGCACTTTTTATGGTTGTATTACCTGCAATCATGCTATTTAGCTCCCCCAGTCGAGACTCTATATCTGAAGCATCTTTCCCTTTCCATAACCTAGCAAAATCTTTAGCAACAGCTATGCAGGTGTCCTGAGTTTCTCCTACAATAAACGGAAAGGCCGAACATTCGCCAACTCCGTAAATCCCAATATCCGTATACAAACGGATATAAACATTTTGCGCATAGTCCATCGTACCCGTAGCAATGGCAAAGGGATCCATCTTGATACTTAACCTATAAATTTCAGTATATGTAATCTTCATGTACAATCTGATAAAAAGAGGATTTATAATACAAGATACGCAGTTAATGTTGAATGCTTAATTTTTAATGTTAAATAGGATAAACAGAGGTTGAGATTAGTAAGCCTGGTACAGACCTTCATTTTTAACCGCAAAGAGCACTATGGTTTTCACAAAGGTCGCTAAGTTTTTTTTACTTTATGGCTCACTTTAGGTTTAACCAAGCCTCACTCTTTGGTCGCCTGACTTCGGACATCTTGATACTAAATACCTGATACTTTTTCTTATTACTTTTACTAACAATAAAAAGCCGGCAAAAATCAAATAATTGACTTTACCGGCTTTACTGCTTTTGCTTTTTAGCAGGACTTGCTATATGAAGTTTTTAAAATTTATATCCCAAAGTAGTGATAAATTGACGTGGTGCAATTGGATTTACGCTGTAGTTTTCGTGAACGTAATAATTAAACTCATTGGTAATATTGGATATTTTTGCAAGGATACTTATCTTTTTGAATGTATATCCAGCAGAGAAATCGAATGTTGTAAAGCCATCTAAAGGAATTATTCTATCTGCCGGTACACCTGGTGCAGGAGTTTTGGCATTATTCCAACCGGCGTTCCGATTTCCTGTGTAGAAAGCAGAAGCTCCTAATTTTAACCCTTTTACTTTTCCTTCCTGGAAGGTATAGAATACAGTTCCATTTCCAGTATGTTTGGTTGTACCGACTAAGCGCTCGCCTTCTTTTATTCCAGTCCCAGGTATAGTGCTTGTATATCTCATGTAGTTATAGCTGTAACCCGCCATAAAGTTTAATCCCTTAACGATATTACCTGTTAAATCTAACTCTATACCATCACTTGCTGTTTTCCCTGTAAACTCTTTCATATTTGTATCAGAGGACGGGCTACCGTCAGGTAAGGAAAGTACTGTTTGGGCAAATCGGTTATTCTCTATTCTATACCAGGTTAAGTTTGCCGAAAATCTACCTCCAAAAAAATCGTTTTTAACTCCTGCTTCATATTGATCTATGATAGAGGGTCCCATTGGCACATAATTGATATCATAACCAGAATTTGACGTAAAATTATTTGCATAGCTAACATACACACTTGTATTGGCAAGTGGTTGATAAATCAAACCAAATTTTGGAGAGAAGGCTTTATCAACTTTAGCTCCTAACAATTTACCATCTTTTGTTTTATTTTCAATAGTTGTAGTTTCATCCTTTCCATAATCATATTTCTTACTTTCAGGAGTTCTTTGATATGTCCAGCGAATACCTGCTAAAACTTTAAATTTATCAGTTAAGGCAACCATATCCTGAACAAAAATGCCATATCTGTATATTGGTGTATTTGTTCTTGTTGAATAAGTTGTCTCGGGCATATCAGATCTTAACGGATATTGATTAAAATTAAAAACGTTAATTGTATCATACCCTTTTCCTTTTTCTACATCAGCAATATTAAATGTATAAGCATTTGTTCTAGATTGATCCCCATCTGCCCCAATTAAAAGCGTGTGTTTAATTTTACCAGTATTTAAAATTCCTGTTAAGTTAATTTGCTCATTATAGGTATACTCTGCTGTTTTTGAACGATTTAGATCTCTTGCTGCTTTTCCATTCTTATCAGCCTGAATACGCTCGGCTCCAAAATAATTTCTATCGTAAGATTGCAAACCTGCAGCAATATTTAATTTCCAAATGTTGTTAAATTTATGGTTTACGTTTAACTGAGTCGTTATTTGATCGGTTTTATTGTATGCCCAAGGAGTATTAATAAAAGTATTTCGACCTACAGACTTATTAATTTTACCATCAACAGAACCTATTCCAAAGTCTGGAGTATAATCACTTTTTAAATAATCTCCTTGTAATAAAACTTCTGTTTTAGTTCCTATATTATATAATAAAGATGGGTTAACATAAATCCGGTTTGTAGTTACATTATTTCTAAAACTACCTGCATCTTCATAAGTACCGATAACTCTAAATGCCAAATCGTTGGAGATTGGTCCGTAAACATCAACTGTAGGTTTATATAAATCATAACTTCCTGTCCGGAAAGAAACTTCACCTCCATTTTTAAACTGAGGTTTTTTGGTTACCATATTTACCACTGCGCCTCCAGTGACACCTCCGTATAACAAAGCCGCACTACCTTTTAGTACCTCTACAGATTCTAAAGTACTGGCTTCTGGTAAAGTTCCGGTATTGGTTCTCATCCCATTCTTAAAAATATTATTGGTTCCTAAGCTATATCCTCGGGCGTAAAAATTTTCGGTTACAGCCCCTCTCATCGCACCAAGAGCAACGCCATTCACATTTTTCATCACATCACTTAAACGATTCATCTGCTGATCCTGAATAGCCTGAGTACCTATAATCTGAATACTTTGAGGTAAATCTTTTGCACTTATCCTACTTTTGCCAACTTCGGTAACTTTATCGTTTATTGTATTATATGACGTTACTGTCACCTGATTAAGCTCAGCTATATGATCTGCTGACCTAAAACTTACACTATTATTTTTATCAGCTTTTATAGAAACTGTTTTTTCTTGCGATTTAATCCCAAGTGCTTTTAAAATTAAGGTATATGTCCCTGGTTCTAATCCGTCTATCGTAAAACCACCTCTTGTATCAACAGGAATACTTTTGTTTAACTCTTTGATGATTATTGTTGCGGTAGAAACAGGTGATCCATCTTTTCCCGTTACGCTTCCCGATAAAGAGCCTTTATGGCTTTGAGCCAGGAGACTCAGACTTATTAATTGGGTAATTAAGACCAAACTAAATTTTATGTTCATCGTGTGTTATTTATAATTAATCTAAATCGAGGCAAAGGTAAAAAAACATTTAACTTTATTTAGATTTATTTTAAATAAACACCAAAAAGAAAAGCGAGCAGGGGTCCTGCTCGCTTCTTTACACTTTAATTTGGCTGATACGCCATTAACTTTCTTGGCTCGCTAATCTTATAACCGTACCTGGCGGGATTTTCTATAACTTCCTTCATGGATACCAAACTATATACATAGACACCGGTTTCCCTGTTCAATTTAAGACGGAAGTAATTATCTTCTTTTTGGCTAAAAATAGATTTTTTTAAACTTCCCTCGCCAACATTATAAGCTGCTGCCACCAAAGTCCAACTATTAAAGATACTGTACAAATCTCTTAAGTACTTTGCAGCTGCAACAGTAGCCAATCGGACATTATGCCTTTGGTCTACATCTTCATTCACTTTCAGACCATACAACCTTGCCGTTTGCGGCATGAATTGCCAAATACCAGAAGCCCCTTTTCTTGAAGTAAGCCCATGCCGAAGTTCTGTTTCGACTAAAGGTATATACTTGAAGTCTTCAGGGATACCGTATTCTGCAAGAATCGGTTCTATGATCGGAAAAAATTGATGCGCTCTATAGTGCAATTTAAGACTCTGTCTCTTCGAGAAAGAGTTTGCTCTTAACGCCTTTTTCATTTTTTGCTGGATGTTGTCATCCCCTAAAGGGACTATCTCACCAGCGAAATTAAATAAGTGTTCCTCCTCTTTAGCAACGTTATTTACTTCAACTTTGGTAACATTTTCGTGTGTTTCTCCAAAATCAACAGAGTAACTGTAACCTAACATTTTTATGCCTAAACAAACCATTAACATCAGGCCACAAGTAACTACGCTTTTTTTTACCATAATCCTTGTTTTAACACCATTTAGCCAAAAAAGTTTGCGAATATAAAGAAAATACATCAGATAATCAAACAGTTACAAAAAACACTTTATTTATAGGCCGTTCAACAAGTCTTTTATTAAGGCAAAAACGCAAGCTAATTATTGATTAATGGTATATTTTGCTTAATTTTGCCGATTACTATTTTTTTATTAAAAAAACATAAGATGCCATTCGATAAATACAGGAAAAGTCGCGATGACAAGTCCGAAAATGTGGGCAAGAAATCGTTCAAAAAAGATTATTCTGATAAACCCTATTCAGAAAAAAAAGATGGTTACCGAGGTGAAAGAAGGAGCTTTGACAAGGACAAACAAAGGGACTTCAATGATTCTAAGCCTTATCGATCCTCAAAAGGGGATTCTTTCGGTTCCAAAAGAACTTACGGTAATGAAAATGTTAATTTCGAAGGTAAAAAAGATAGAAATTTCCCCAATCAGGAGAGATCAGAAAGAGGATATAAAAAATTTGATAAAGAAAAATCTTTCAAACAACGTGATAATGGTTTTAGAAAAGGAGGAAGAAAGCCTTTTGAAAATGATTTTGAGAAGCCGAAACCATATGAGGAAAGAAAAGACGCACAGGTTAGATTAAGATCAAGAAAAAACACTTCACAACAATCTTCGACTCCAAAAGAACCTGACCAAATCAGGCTAAATAGATATATCGCCAATTCGGGAATTTGCTCTCGAAGAAAAGCTGATGAATTAATTACTTCCGGTGCGATTACAGTAAATGATGTCGTGGTATCCGAATTAGGAGCGAAAGTAAACCCTACAACAGATAAAGTTAAATATAATGGCCAACTCTTGAAAAGAGAGAAGATGGTTTATGTTTTATTGAATAAACCCAAAGATTTCATTACAACTACAGAAGACCCTCAGGAGCGTAAAACTGTAATGGAGCTGGTAAAAAATGCTACATCCGAAAGAATATATCCAGTTGGAAGACTAGACAGAAACACAACTGGCCTTTTACTATTGACCAACGATGGTGATTTAGCAGAAAAGCTTTCTCATCCGAGAAATAATATTACAAAAATTTACAACGTTGAACTAAGTAAGAACTTAACACAAGGTGACTTTAATAAAATAGCCTTTGGTGTTGAATTAGAGGATGGATTTATTAAACCTGACGCTGTAAGTTATGTTTCTGGAGGTACGAAAAAAGAGATTGGTATTCAGATACATAGTGGAAAAAACAGAATCGTTAGAAGAATTTTCGAAAGTCTTGGTTACGAGGTAGAAAAATTGGATCGCGTGATTTACGCCAATTTGACTAAAAAGGACCTCACCAGAGGAAAATGGAGATTCCTTACTGAGAATGAGATAATTCAGTTGAAACACTTTATAAAATAAGATTTTTATCTGGAAAAAGGGCCTGTCTCATATACTGAAGATAGCCCTTTTGTTTTATCCTGCGAAACTGTCGTGGTTTATTTACAGATCCGTCCGAATCGCATATTTTTTGCTTTCCTACTCGACCATCTATCAAAAAACAGCTTTTTTTAAGCTGCTTTTTCCTTAAGTTCTGTGCAATTGCCGATAATCCCAATTCAATGGCGACTTTTTGTTTACCACAGAGCGTAAAGCGTCGGAACCCGTGGTTCTGTTTGATATTCCCGAAGACTGTTTCTACATCCCAACATCGCTGCTTCCGTTATTTTTATCTCAACATCGCTGTTGAGTAACCGGAATGCGGTGCCCCTATATTTCTCCAGTCTTTCGATTATGCTGTTGCAGTATGCTGTCCATAGTCTTGTCTGAAGGAAAAGAGCTAAAGGGAGACTACGGATTATTAAATAACGAAGAGTCTCCGACTCATTATCACCTCAAAACCACTGCGCCTGATATGATTTAGGAACTCGAATAAGATAAGAGCTTGTCCAAAAAGTTTGGATAGCCCCTTTCTTATTCGATTTTATAAGTGCCTCGAACAATAACAGATCCTACTGTCCGAGCAGTGGTCTCTCATAGAGGACCCTGCGATAACATTGCCTAAAAATCTATACGTTATCGAAAAAAGGATACTCTTTCAATGATCTGGCGCAAGGGCTTCTTGCAGAAAAAGCCTGATTGAACAGAGCAATATCTGGATGGTATTCATAAACCCGGACAACAACAAATCCCCTGGGTCTCCCGTAGAAACACCGCGATAAGCAAATAAGCCTTTAAACCCCTCTTTGTTTAAAGTCTAATTTTTTACCGGAAGGCCCTGTAAAAACTTAAAAGTCCAATCTACAGGTCTTCAGGACATATACCTTTTGTCTTTATTTTTGCGTATATTAGTAATTGGAATTATGTTTAATCCCCTTGTCTTTAATGCCTTTTAAAAGTTTTCACTTTTTTCTATTTAACCCAAACCAAGATTTTATAACTCCACCTATAATCCACCTATAGTCCACCTTTCATCCACGTATACCCCACGGTATCCGGCTTATACCTTGTACTATTCTATACCTATTCCTTTACTATACCCCTACTTTATAACAACAACATAATCAAATAAAAAAGAGGGCAATTCCACTGGAAGGGTTACCAATATGATCAAACCCTTTGGATAGGATACCACTTAATAAATCAAATCTATTTTCTGGATAAACTTTAGTCTTGCACAAAGCCTCTGCTCGAACAGAAATGTAAGCCTATTTTGTGTCCACACGATTAGGACTTTCCGGAATCGAAGCCTCTGCGAATGAGCCTTAGAGCTTGTCCCGTCCAACGGGAGTGACAAACGCATATGACATTTTATGGTTGACACGACACTAGAAAAAAAAGCGACTTTTTTTGTACAAAGTCTCTTTTTTATGCCTTCAATTTCCTCTCTTTAAACTATACCGTATTTCAATCCGGTCTAGTTTCTTTTAAAGAACCCCTTTAGACAACATTTCAAAGTGTAATAAAAAAATTACAATACCTCCATATAGGTATTGATTATCAACTTTTTACACTTTAAATTTATATCCGAAAAAACAATAAACCAAAGTATGAAAAAATTTTACTTAAAAAACTGTTGTTTTCTAACAGTTTTACTAATCTTGTGTTCTTTTGGAATAAAGGCACAAATTTATGTTGATGCAAGCCGACCAGATGACTCTGGCGACGGGCTTAGTCTGGGAACAGCAAAGAGAACTATCCAAGCTGGAGTTAACACGGCTTCAGCCTCTACAGTTATTATTATCGCTGCTGGTACTTATGATGAACTTGTTGTTATTGATAAACCCCTCACTATTGAAGGCGTGGATAAAAACACATGTACTTTAAAATATACAGGAGGGGCAGTTTCAGGAGGTACAACGCCCACTCTATTTAAAGTAACGGCTCAGAATGTAACAATAAAAAACTTAAGTATGGATGTTGACCTTGCTAAAATATGGTCGGCAATTATTACTTCGGGCGATGCTTCGGGTCTGAAGATTTTAAACAACAAAATTACCGCCACGAGAAGCGCAAATACTAATGCAGCGAGTTACACAGACCAGAATGCCATTGGAGCAAATATTTCGGGACGGACTATTCCTGGAGTAACCAATGCTTCCAATAATTTAGGCGTAATTACGGTACAAGGTACCGAAATCGCTTATAGTTTGCCTGGAATCTATAACGTGGCGGCATTTAGAGCTGGAATCACAGCAGATAATTACAGCCTTTTAGTTGGTGGGGATAATATTTCTGATGGAAACATTATCCAAACAATTAATCACGATGTTACTAACAGATTTCAGACATCTGCAACCCAAACGATTCTTAAAAATAACACATTTAAAGGTGGTGGTATCGAGTTTTCAGAACCGAATGCGCCTTTTGCGGGGGCTGTGATTGTAAATAATACTTTTGATTATACTCTTGGCGGTTATCCATCTTTTGCTTTAGTGAGGTTTAAAAACAATGATAACAACAAGCCATTTCAGTTTAAAGGCAATACTGTTAAAAACAATTATTGGTTAATGAGTTTAGAAAATTTTCAGAATATTGAAATTGACGGAAATACATTTTCTCCAATTCCTAATCTGGTTAATACTTTTAAAATACTTACAGTTAATACCAAAACCATTTCGTCATCAGTTAACACCAAATTGCCAATAAGTGCCAAGATTGTTAACAATACATTTAATGGTGTGCCACTTTCGGTAAATAGTAAAGCATTAGCATTTTACAATCACGATAACGCTTCGCCCCAATTTGGAAGTTTTGTTATTGGTGAAACAGGAAAGCCAAATATTTTTAACACTGATATATCCCATTACATTTATTTAGATAACGACAACGCTAACCTTAGTAAAGATGCAGGAAACACAGCTATGGCAGGTTATCCTGAATACGGAGGCAATATTACCCAAACCATCACTGCTAATTGGGATAAAAACATCAAAGCAGACCAAAACCAATTTTTTGTTGATGGTCAGATGAGGGTTCCTTTTGATATGACTCTTAGTCAAAGAGCCGAATTAGATGGTAAAATATTTGATAAAAAAGATGACACAAACATTGGAGAAGTGCAATATTATCTTCCTGTAAAAAATGTTACTACCGATGAGAATTATGCAACGATTCAAGAAGCTATCGACGGAGCAACAGCGGGTGACGAAATAAAGGTATTAGCAGGTACCTATGCAGAAAAAATCACTATCAGCAAACAGCTTACTATTAAAGGGCCAAATATAGGAAAAATTGGAACGGCAGCAGATAGAGTTGCTGAAGCTAAAATTGTACCCCATATAGTAGATTTAAGTGGTAACTCAGCTAGTCTGGTTCTTTTTTCTGCTGGTTCTGATGGCAGTACTTTTGATGGTTTTGAAGTTAATGGCAACAACCCTGCGTTAACATCAAACAAAGTTGTTAACGGCGAGGATATAGATACCCCATTCGGTATTGGCATAGAAGATGCGGGAAACATAACCGTACAAAATAACATTGTAAAAAATTACAATTCTACAGAGACTACCCCTTTTCCTTGGTCTTATGGTATTTATGCGTCTCCAAACTCTTCAACTGTATATTCAGGAATTATCATCAAAAACAACTATGTAAGCAATATACAAACTGATGCATCAGCAGCTTTCATTGGCATATTAGCATCAGATAACGCTTACGCACAAATCAGCCATAATAAAATAGAAGATGTAAGAACAGGAGTGCAAATCAATAATGCTCACGCAGCAAACCCAAATGCAGCTACCTTTCAAGCGTATATAGACAACAATGAAATTATAGCAGCAAGAGGAGTTTATTATAACCTTGCATATCAAACTGCTTCACCATGGTTTGTGCGAAACAATACCATTTCATCTTCCAGCCTAGTTGGGACCTCTTCAACTTTTACTGGTATTAAGATAGAATCCATTCAAAATACTTACAGCGGAGAAATATCAGGAAATAGCATCGATGGTCTTTACAATGCAAGACACACCGAAAATGTGAACTTTGACGGAACGGGTATCTGGTTCAACAATAATGTAAATACGACAGGCTCACTTTTAGTAAAAAACAATAACATTACTAATGTAAATAATGGTATAGTTTACAATGCTTCCGGGTCTAGCCAGTTAACAGCCAATGTAAGGTTTGTTGGAGGTAATATCTACAACGTAACAGACAACTATGTAAAATACAACATTGAATCTGGTACACCTACCTTTGCTGATATAGATCTGCCAAGCACACAATTAGATGGCAAAACAGGAGAAGAACATTATGATATAGCTGGAAATTTAAATTCCATTTATGCCAAAATCATAGATAAAGACGATAATCAATTATTTGGTAAAGTGAACCTTTTATTCCCTATTCAAAACATCACACAAGGAACGGCATATACCACTTTACAAGAAGCAAACGATGATGCACTTACCCTTGATACTGATTTGATTTCTATTAAGAATGATCCAGGAATATATGAAAATCTGGGCGATATAACTTTAACCAAATCTAATACTATCGGAGTTACAGGTAACACCAGTGCTATTTTGAAATTCACTAACTTCACCGCAAATGCACCAAATAAAGAAATCACTTTGAATAACCCCGTTCAAGTGAATGGAGCATTTACTTTAGAAGCCGGTAAAATAACTCCTTCTGGAGGATTTCAACTAAATGGACTTGTTCTTACAACAAACGATATTGCAAACTTTATTAATGGTGCAGTAACTGTTAATAACGTTAATACAAGTGCTGATCTTTTAATACCCGTTGGTAAAGGAAACAAGGCGGCATATATTGCTTTAACTGGTATTTCCGGAACTACAACTTCTTCTTTTACTGCTGAATATTTCCCTTCGGCTTATGGAAATCTGGCAACAGAAGCGAGCCTTCCTCATGTAAGCAGCAATGAATATTGGTCTTTGAATCGCAATTCAGGTGACTTAGCTGCCAAAGTGAAATTATATACTTTTGACTTAAATGCCAGCGGTCTTCAAGATATTCCTTTAACAGAGGCAGTTGTCTCATGGTTTAATACGGGTAGTTCTAAATGGGAAACACAAGGCAATTCAGTATCGTCTTCTACTTCCCCTCAATATGTGATTGCGAGTATAGACAATCCAACTTTCGGTAATTTCACATTTGGATCAACACTTAGTCCTTTACCCGTATCTTTAACCAGTTTCACGGCTAAAGCGACTACGGAAGGTGCTTTAATAAACTGGTCGACAGCAATGGAGCTATCAAATGATAAGTTTATCATTGAAAAAAGTTTAGACGGAAAGACTTTCTTTAAACTTACCGAGGTACAGGCAAAAGGAAGCGGCAATTACTCTTACCTTGATAGAACTTTGGGTAACTCCGCTTACTATAGATTGGTTCAGGTTGATCTGAATAAGAAAACTACTGTATTTAATGATATGGTAAGATACGTAAGTAATACTAATGAAAATATCAACGTATATCCAAATCCAACTACTTCGTTTGTTAACATCAATTTAGACACTAACGCTTATAATATAGTAAGTGTAAAAGTTACAGACGCATTAGGTAAACAGATTAATAATATTACGGAAATTGGCTCACAGTCAATTAAAATTGATTTACAGAACCAAAAAACCGGAATATACTTTATTCAGCTTACCAAAAACAACGATATAAGTTATTATAAAGTTGTAAAACAATAATTCCAAAAATAAAGGCTTGCGAGAATGCAAGCCTTTATTTTTTTATTCTAAAGCTATTGGGATTACTTAGACTCGTCAATTACCTGTTGATAGTAGCTTTCATAAATCGGCAAAATTAATTTTAAATCGAACTCTTTTGCTCTTGCGAGTGCATTCTCTTTAAAAACCTTCAATTGCGAATCATCTTTTAAAATACGGATTGCTTTTTCCGCCATATCTTCAACATCACCAACCGCACTCATAAAACCTGTCACTCCATCCACATTTAGTTCTGGCAAGCCACCTGAATTACTTGATATAACAGGAACTTTACACGCCATTGCTTCCAGTGCCGCCAATCCAAAACTTTCAGATTCGGAAGGCATTAAAAATAAATCTGCTACTGATAAAATCTCTTCTACGGCATCTTGTTTGCCTAAAAATCTAACATGTTCACATACTTCCAATTCGCGGGACAAGGCTTCACAATTCACACGCTCGGGGCCATCTCCTACCATTAAAAGTTTAGCAGGTATTACGTCCAGTATTTTCTTAAAAATATGAATAACATCCTGTGTCCTTTTTACTTTTCTAAAATTGGAAGTATGTATAAGGATACGCTCTCCAAATGGAGCTATTGCTTTTTTAAAGTGGTCTTTCGGTTGAAGATTAAATCTTTCGAGGTCTATAAAATTCGGAATAACCTTTATATCCTTTATTATATCAAAATGATCATAGGTTGATTTTCTCAGATCGTCGGACACAGCCGTTACACCGTCAGATTGATTAATCGAAAAAGTTACAACCGGTTTATAGGTCATGTCCTTTCCAACTAAAGTGATATCTGTACCATGTAAAGTAGTTACAACCGGTATTTTTATTCCAAAAGTTGCTAATATTTGCTTTGCCATATAAGCAGCTGAAGCATGTGGAATAGCGTAATGAACATGCAGGATATCCAGCTTCTCAAATCTAACCACATCTACCATTTTACTGGATAATGCCAATTCATAGGGAGCGTAATCAAATAATGGATAGTTAGAAACTGATACCTCGTGATAATATAAATTTTCCGAAAAGAAGTCTAATCGGGCGGGTTGTCTATAAGTAATAAAGTGAACCTGGTGACCATTAGCAGCAAGCGCCTTTCCAAGTTCGGTCGCAACGACACCACTTCCACCAAATGTAGGATAACAAACTATTCCAATTTTCATTATAAAAACGATAAAACGTGTCAAAAGTAATTTAAAAATTCAACAATTGGCCGGGTACAATGTTAAAGGTTTGTAAGAAAAACATCTCTTTAGATCTAATTTTTCAGGTTCGTTTACACGATTTCGTATCTTTAAAAAACATTTTTGCTGATGAACTTTTATACCAGAAAGTGGGTAAAACCCGAGGATTTAAACGCACACGGAACTTTATTTGGAGGTAGTCTGTTAAGCTGGATCGACGAGGAAGCCGCCATTTATTCCATTATCCAATTAGGAACAAATAGGTGTGTTACTAAATATATGTCTGAAATCAATTTTATAAATTCGGCAAAACAGGGAGATATTATCGAACTGGGGATTAAAGCTGTCCATTTCGGCCGGACGTCATTAACACTCACCTGTCAGGTGAGAAATAAAATCACTCTAAAAACGATATTGACTATTGAAAAAATTGTGTTTGTAAGTGTAAATGAAAACGGCGAACCTGCTCCGCATGGAAAAACGGCTATTACTTATACAGACGAGCGTCTAAGAGAGGAATAAAAAAAGCGGGAATCCCCGCTTTTTTTATTCCTTAGTATTTGGTACAAAGTCTATTCTCTTTTCGAGTTCGGCTAAGGTGGACTCAACCTTAGCAATCTCTTTTTGAAGTGATTTCACTTTAGCATTGGACTTACCTAATTTATCATTTAGCTGACTTGCCGATTTAGCATCACTGGCTGCTTTCTTTGATGCCCTATTCATTTTTGAAGCTAATTTTAAATCTCCCGGATTCGCCTTAATATCTTCTGAAAGCGACTTCGCTGTTTTGGCAGATTTGGCAGCCTTATCATTCGCTGCTTCTACTTTTATTGTATAGTCATTAACCTTTACCAACTCTTTCTCCAAATCTAATTTCAGGTTATTTAGCTTTGTAGTTTGCTTAAGCAGATTTTGTCTATTCTCTAATTTTTGGATTTCCGGGTTTTGAACTTTTGAAGAACAAGCCCATGTCATCAGCACGAATGCAAAAAAATACAAGTATCTCATATCACTAATTTGTTTACTGGTCAAAATTATTCATTTTTATTGTTTATTGCCTTGTAAATTACATCCTGAATATTTGAGCGCACATTAAGCTGCAACAATGTATTCGTAACCTTCGGATTTACTCTATTAGACAAAAACACGTAAATCAATTCGCGGGCCGGATCTACCCAAAAACAGGTTCCAGTATAGCCTGTATGCCCAAAAGTTTCGGGAGAAGCTAATTCTGATGGATATTTCTTGCTCAAATCAGGATCCCATCTGTCAAATCCCAAGCCTCTTCTGCTTACAGAAGATTGACGGGAGGTGAACAACTCCACAGTTTGGGGTTTAAAATATTCAACACTTCCATATGCCCCCTTATTGAGAAGCATCTGACCTAGTGTTGCCAAATCGGTAGCTATCGAAAAAAGTCCGGCATGCCCAGCAACTCCGCCTGCCATGGCTGCGCCCTGATCATGAACATATCCCCAAAGTAATGTTTTTCTGAAATACTCATCCTTTTCCGTAGGGATAATCCTACTTTTATCAAACCTATTTCTTGGATTAAATAAAGTAGCATCCATTCCTAACGGCTTATAAAAGTTATCTTCAACGTACTTCGGCAATGTTTCACCCGTAATTCCCTCTATCACCTCTTTCATGTAATACATACTCAAATCACTGTATACATATTTACCGGGAGTTTTCAACGGGACTTCAAGCATTTGTTTCCACATCACATTTTTATAATAATCTTTCTTCAGAAAAAAGCTATCAGCTACTTTTACGCTAAAATCCGCACTGGAATCCCGGCTATAGTCCATTGGTTTTAGATTCTGATAAAACGGGATAAATGGGATAAAACCAGCCTGATGTAACAGAATATCTTTTATTTTGATGTTGGCTTTATCTGTCTTTTTAGTGCGGCTAATATAATTACTTACAATATCGTCCAGCTTCAATTTTCCCTCTTCATATAATTTCATGCTCGCCATGGTCGTGGCCGCTATTTTAGTTATTGAAGCTAAATCATAAATATCATTCACCTCTACAGGGTGTTTATCTTGGTATGTTGGATGTCCAAAGGCTTTATTATAAATCACTTTACCTTTAACAGCAACTAAAACAACAGCACCGGGAGTAGCCTGCTCGTCAATTGCCTTATTGACGATCTTGTCTATTTCCGACAGGTTATTAGAATTTATTCCGACTTCTTCGGGTACAGAATAGGCCAATCGTATCGGAAAAACATCATCCCCCATTCCCTTCACATATTTAGGAGAATAGTTTTCTTCCAGTTTATTCTGAACACCACGTCCACCGCATATAATTTGTGCTACTAAACTCGCGGCAACCGCATCTTCAGAACTACTCCATATTATTGGTGAGGTTATTTCATTCAAATACTGCAAGTAACTACCTTTTCCGAACATTGCTATAATAATGTTCTTTTTTGCCTCTAGTGCTTTCAACATATCCAGATTGGCTTGATCCAGCAGCAAAGAATCCTTTACAACCACCACAATTTGATTATACAGTTTAAGATCGTCTACCAGCCCTAATTGGTTATTATCTGCCACAGAGAAAGTATCTATGGTTTTATATTTAGAGAAGATACTGTCTAAAACACCCATATTATTAAATCCAAGATTTAAACTGGCGACATGAAGTTTTTCGAAATGAATTAAGGGAATTTGCGAAGATCCGTTATTTAATACTACCGTATTTTTATTTGCTGTTTCCAGATCTTCTACCCATATCTGATTCCGTTTATGCTCTTGTCCGCATGCCTGAATTGCCAGCAACAAACAAAACAAACCTGTACTCAAAAAACCTCTTAACATATTTTTAACAAAAATTTATTCATTATTTACAATTTAATGACTATTTTCACGTATAACAGATAAAGCCATGTTTATGAAATCAAATATCATAACATTTATACTAATAATGATGTTTTGCGGGGGAATATCCTTTGCCCAAACACCTGCTTTTTCTGTTATTAAACTAAATCCTAACGACACAACATTCGTTAGAGTATATAACGGTGTGGTGGTAAATAAGGATTTTCAAATTAAAGGATTTAATTCTATAAAGACCATTACGGATAAAAACGAAGCTAACAGATTGGTTTTACAAAAAAAACCTTTGATGATCATCGAAGATAACAAAACCGATTTTGAGTATCAGATAGAGAATAAGCTTTTTACTAAAAATGCTTCGCTGATAAAAAACCTGGATTATCCGCTAATCACAAGACCGATTGCCATTAATGGAAAAATAGTTCCTAAATCAGCGCTTAACGATATAAATTTTAGCGAGATAAAATCCGTGACCTATTCAAAAAGAAAGTTTGTAGACGGACAAGACACTCCCTTTGGTTGTATCGATATTTCGATGTAAAAACCTGATTTTTATTCCTTGTTTTTGAAAACCTAATGACTCAATAGCCCTAAAAAATACTTAAATTAGCGGCTCTATGTCAGATATCATACAACTTTTGCCCGATTCGGTTGCTAATCAGATTGCTGCTGGGGAAGTAGTCCAAAGGCCTGCTTCCGCAGTAAAAGAACTGATCGAAAACTCGATAGATGCTGGCGCTGATAAGATTCAGTTGATTATTAAGGATGCGGGCAAAACACTTATACAAATAATAGACAACGGTTGTGGAATGAGTCCAACAGATGCAAGAATGTGTCTGGAACGACATGCCACTTCTAAAATAAGAAAAGCCGAAGATCTCTTCGCTATTCGCACCATGGGTTTTCGGGGCGAAGCAATGGCTTCTATAGCTGCTATTGCCCAAATGGAAATCAAAACTAAAAGACATGAAGATGAGCTTGGAAATTCTATTATTGTAGAAGGTTCCGAAGTCATTAATCAGGAGCCATGTGCTGGTGCTAATGGAACATCCATCAGTGTTAAAAACCTTTTTTTCAATATTCCTGCAAGAAGGAACTTTTTAAAAAGTAATGCCGTAGAAATGCGTCATATCATAGACGAATTTCAGCGTGTTGCGCTGGCACATCCGGAAATACATTTCACCTTACATCACGACGGACAGGAGGTTTATCATCTCCCTCAGGCAACATTAAAACAAAGAATTATACATCTGCTGGGGAACAATTATAATGAAAGGCTTGTCCCTGTTGATGAAGACACGAGCATCATACAATTGAAAGGATTTATCGGTAAACCGTCTTTTGCAAAGAAGACAAGGGGCGACCAGTTTTTCTTTGTCAATAAAAGGTTTATAAAGGATCCATATCTCAACCATGCTGTTATGGCCGCTTACGAAGAGCTTCTAACAGAAGATAGTTTTCCTTTATATGTCTTGTTTATCGATATTGATCCATCCAGAATAGATATTAACGTACATCCCACGAAAACGGAAATTAAATACCAGGACGATAAAGCGATTTACGCCATTATCCGTTCAGCAGTAAAAAGGTCGTTAGGAAAGTACAATATTACCCCAACGCTGGATTTCGACCAGGAAACGGGTTTCGAGAGAATGATTACGCACAAACCCCTGGATGAAATCACTCCGCCTCAAATCAGTTTTAATCCAAATTTTAATCCCTTTGGGAATGAGGTCTCTACAGTAAAATCAAAATCAGATAACTTTAGGGCTATTGCAGAAAGAACCAATTCTGGTTCGGGCAATTGGTCTACTTTATACAATATCGTTGAACAGGAAAAGGCGGAGCAAATCCCTTTGGATTTGGGGGTAACCACAACTGTTTCTTTAAATCAGGAAGATTCTGTAGAATCTCCCGTAGCCGACAATAGAAACCTTTTTCAGATCCATCAGAAATACATCATTTCCCAAATAAAATCGGGATTTATGTTGATAGACCAGCAAGCTGCACATGAAAGGATATTGTACGAAAAATTCCTGGAACAACTTGAAAGTCATAAAGGATTAAGCCAACAGAGTTTATTTCCGCAGACCATTACGTTAAATGCGATGGATTTTGCTCTAGTTAATGAACTATTACCTTCTTTTCATGCTTTGGGTTTCCAAATCAGAGAATTTGGCAAAAACACCCTTGTTATAGAAGGTGTTCCGGCTGATATCCCAGAAAACCATAATCTGGCCGAAATGATGGAAAAACTTATTGAAGGTTTTAAAAACAACTATAGTACTTTAAAACTTGATAAAAGAGACAACTTAGCAAGAACACTGGCTAAAAATGCTTCAATAAAAGCAGGGACTGTTTTAAAGCAGGAAGAAATGAATAATCTGATAGATCAGTTGTTTGCTTGCAATATTCCGGGGATTTCTATTTCGGGAAAACAAATTATTATAAAAATAACTTTAGACGAATTAGCGGAACGCTTTAATAAAAGCTAAATATGAGAGAGTTTAGACCCTTATCCAACACCTTTTTTCCACCTGTGGTTAAAAATCTTTTAATCATTAATGGTATTATGTTTTTGGCAACCAACGTATTTGGTGGCAGCCTGGGACTAGACTTAAACAGATTATTGGGATTATATTATTTCGAATCTCCTAATTTCAGGATATGGCAAATCTTTACACACCTATTCATGCATGGAGACATTATGCATATTTTTTCGAATATGCTGGCTTTATGGATGTTTGGTTCTGTGCTGGAAAACTATTTGGGTTCTAAACGGTTTTTACAATATTATATAATAACGGGTTTAGGAGCTGCATGTCTACACTTAGGAGTTCAATATGTAGAGGTTCAGGCTTTGAAACAAAATTTATCTGCCGCTACTATACATGAAGTGCTAACTAACGGAGCGAATGTAGTAAAACAGGGAATGATGTACAGTGATCCAAAAGCAGCAGCATATACTGCCGCGCTTTTCTTTCCAACTGTTGGAGCTTCGGGTGCTGTATTTGGGCTACTGCTCGCTTTTGGAATGTTGTTTCCTAATGCTTTGATATATCTATACTTCTTTTTACCAATAAAAGCGAAGTATTTTGTAATACTTTATGGACTTTTTGAGTTATATAGTGGTATAGCAAATAACCCTTCCGATAATGTCGCTCATTTCGCGCATATCGGGGGAATGATTTTTGGATATATACTGATTAAAATATGGCGAATTCGTAGGCCTGGTGATTTTTACATGTAAAATATAAGATCATGAATACGTATAACGAGCTCAAATACAAAGTTTTTAATTCTGGAAGCAAGGTTAATTTGTTTATCGGGATTAATGTTATCGTATTTTTAATGCTGTCTATCATATCTCTTGTAAGTTTATTGTTTTTTAAACAGGGAGGGATAGACCTTTTTACCTACGAATATCTGGGAGTTCCTGCAAACTTACATAGTCTATTATACAGATTCTGGACTCCTTTCACTTATATGTTCGTCCACGAAGGTATTTGGCATATTTTATTTAATATGCTTTGGTTGTTTTGGATGGGTAAAATTTTTGAAGGTTTTCAAAACCCTAAAAAACTAACTTTCTTATATATCTTAGGCGGGATTTCGGGAGCTGCATTTTATATCATTTGCTATAATTTGATTCCTGCTTTTAAAGATTCTGCACCAACGTCTATAGCTGTGGGTTCGTCTGCAGCTGTAAGCGCAATAGTTATAGCAACGGCTACACTTCTGCCTAATTATTCTATACAGTTATTATTATTCGGGTCTGTCAAATTAAAATGGCTGGCTTTAGTTTTTATAATTATTGATGTAATTAGCCTGGCTGGCTCAAACGCAGGCGGGCATCTCTCCCATCTGGGCGGAGCGTTGTTCGGTTTCTTTTACATCAAATCGCTTCAGAATGGCAAAGATTGGAGCAAAGTTTTCGAGAATGTATTTAAGCCAAGAAAAAAGCTTAAAATTGTATCGAAAAATTTCGATGTAGAGTCACCGTCTAATAACGATCAATTGCCTAATCAGGAAACTGTAGATGCTATTTTAGACAAAATTTCTCAGTCGGGTTATAATTCATTAAGCAAAAAAGAGAAAAACACGCTATTTAGAGCGAGTCGGGGAAATGAAGAAGAATAAGAGAAATTCCTATTTAGATAAATCAATTCTTTTCTTTAATCTAATTGTCATTGCTTTACTGCTTCTAAGCTATTTAGCGACAACAATTAGTCCGGAAAAGTATTGGTTTTTGGCTTTTTTAGGGCTTTCTTATCCCTTTATACTTCTCGCTAATATCTGCTTTATACTGTTATGGGCTATAAAAAAACGCTGGTATGCTTTTCTTTCTTTTTTAGCTATTTTAATTGGATATCAAAACCTTACCAGAACAATTGGTTTAAGGAAAAAAGAGACAGCTCATTATTTGAGGGATTCTTCTTCTGTTCGCTTAATGACCTACAATGTGCATCATTTCAAACAATTTGGTTCGGAAGTTGACTCTAATGCAAGGAATAATATTTTAGATCTTATAAACGAAGAGCAACCCGATGTTATAGCAATTCAGGAGTTTCTAACCAGAAAAAAGGGTAAATTAAAGAGCGAGAATAATATCCGTAAAATTTTAGGTACCGAAGATTATTATTTCTATAGTACCAGTGGTAATGATTATGAATCTATGGGTATAGCCATATTCAGTAAATTACCTATCGTCAATAAAGGCAAATTAACCGAACTAGATCCAAAAGGTTCTAATAACGGACTGTGGATAGATGTAAAGAAGAACAATAAGGTTTTTAGAATTTACACTATACATCTGGCTTCTATCGCCTTCGCTCCTGTTGACTATTACTATTTCAAGAGGATATCAAACATGAAGACGGAGGATGAAGATATTAAACATGGCAGGCGGATTCTGTCCAGGCTAAAATCTGCCTTTGTCCGCAGGGCTAAACAAGTAGAAATATTAAAATCCTACACCGATAGCTGCAAGACTCCTTTCGTTATTATGGGCGATTTTAATGATACTCCGGTTTCATATAGTGTAAACCAGATCAGCAAAGATCTAAAGAATAGCTTTATTGAAAAAGGAGTTGGTATCGGCAGAACCTATAATGGCGATTTCCCAAATTTCCAGATAGACTATATCTTAACTACTAAAGACTTCGATATCCATACTTATAAGATTATAAAAAAAGCATATTCTGATCATTATCCGGTGAGAGTGGATGTGAGTGTTGGCAAATAGTCCGAAGTCTGGGGACGGGAGACCGAAGTGTTATTTGTTGTTCGATATTCATTGTCCGCTGCTGATAAACGGAAAATGAAACTCGACAAACGAACAACGATAAACGAAAGACAACAAATCTACCATCAACAACAGCTCCTCATTCGTCATGCTAATGCTTCGACATTTTTTGTAGATTTGCAACCATGTACGATAGTCTTTTTATTTACAATACCATTTCCAGAAAGAAAGAAGAGTTTAAGGCAATAAATCCACCGTATGTAGGAATGTACGTTTGCGGGCCAACCGTATATAGCGATGTCCACTTGGGGAACTGCAGGACTTTCATCTCTTTTGACCTGATTTACCGCTATCTTATGCATTTGGGCTATAAGGTTAGATATGTAAGAAATATTACCGATGCGGGTCATTTGGAAGGAGATGGTGATTCGGGAGAAGACAAGATTTCTAAAAAGGCAAAGCTGGCTTCTTTGGAGCCAATGGAAATTGTACAAACATATACCAATGGTTTCCACGATATGATGAAGGTTTTCAATGTATTACCTCCAAGTATCGAACCTACAGCCACCGGACATATTATTGAGCAGATAGAAATGGTAAAAACCATTTTAGCTAAAGGCTTGGCTTACGAGGTTGATGGATCTGTATATTTTGATGTTGAAAAATACAATCAGCATCATAATTATGGAGTGTTGAATGGCAGAAAACTGGAAGATTTATTAAACAACACCCGCGAATTGGGTGGACAGGACCAGAAACATGGAAAACTGGATTTTGCATTGTGGATTAAAGCTAAACCCGAACACCTGATGCAATGGCCTTCTCCATGGGGAATGGGATTTCCGGGCTGGCATTTAGAGTGTTCTGCTATGAGCTCGAAATATTTGGGCGAGCAATTTGATATACATGGAGGTGGAATGGATTTAGCACCTACTCATCATACCAACGAAATTGCCCAAAACGTAGCTGCCTGCGGAAAACATCCTGCTAATTATTGGATTCATACCAATATGCTTACTGTAAATGGACAAAAAATGTCTAAATCATTAGGTAATAGCTTTTTACCTCATGAACTTTTTACTGGGCAACATGAGCTGTTAAATAAAGGCTATAGCCCTATGGTTGTTAAGTTCTTTATGCTTCAGGCACATTATAGAAGTACTTTAGATTTCTCTAACGAAGCGTTGGATGCCAGCGAAAAAGGCTTTAAACGTTTAATGAATGCGCTGGGACTTTTAGATAAATTAAAGGTTTCGGAAACAAGTGAAGTAGACTTGAAAGCGATTGAGCAGAGATTTGAATCGGCAATGAATGATGATTTTAATTCGCCTATTCTTATTGCCGAGTTATTTGATGTTGTTAAAACGATTAACTCGATATACGATGGAAAGACTTCAATTTCCGAAGCTGATCTTATCGGATTAACATCTCTATTAAATGAATATGTACATAACATATTGGGTTTAAAAGACGAACTTAGTGAAGGAAACGAGATTGAGCCTTTAATGAACTTTTTGATTAATATCAGAAAAGAAGCCAAAGAGAAAAAAGATTATGCTACTTCCGACAAGATAAGAATTGGCTTACAAGAGATAGGCTATCAGCTAAAGGACAGTAAAGAAGGTACAACCTGGTCAAAAACATAAATAGATTAATTTTGTTGGGTATTAGATGATTCGGAAAGCTCTTTTATTTGTAAACTTCATTCTATTTTTTTGTTTAGCGGGCGTTGCTCAAAAGGCGGGCAATAATGTTAAATCATTGGTTGAAGCCGATGAGAGTTTAAATTTCGCACTTTTCAGAACAGGCGTTCCTAATGCCTTTCTAAAATACGCTGCAGATAATGCGCTCATTTTTCAGCCGGCTCCGGTTTCTATTCACACAAATTTTAAGAAAACAAAACAAAAGGATTCTGGCGAAGATCTTGAATGGAAGCCTGAATATGCCCGTATATCTAAAAAAGCGGATTTAGGCTTTACCAGCGGCAGATTTGAACTTACCGAACTTGGCAAGAAAAAGTTCGGGGTATATCTAAACGTCTGGAAAAACGAGAATGGTAAATGGAAACTTCTGTACCATGCCAAAACCTTCCAGCCTCAACTCATCAGGGAGACTAAGTTTGATTATTTCGAACCTAAAAACCAGGAATTTTACAAGCTGATTGGCCCTCAAAAGACACAAATGCGTGATGATATCGTATTTGGAACTGATGAGTTATTTGGGAAGAGATTAGGATCTAAAAACGGCAATAAATATTTCAGTGAATTCTACGATACAAACGTCAGAATTTATTTTCCAGACAAATATCCTACTTACAGTCTGGAAGAAAGCCTAAACTTCATACTTAAGAATAAGCTAACATTTAAATCTGAACCTAAAGGAGTGCTTAGAGCTTTTAGCGGTGATTTAGCATTTACTTACGGAGAAGCTACTGTTTCGGGTAAACAATATGAGTACATTCGAGCCTGGCAAATAGAAGAAGCTACTGGTAAATGGAATGTTATTATTGATATGTATATGGAATGACAGTAAGTTGGGAGACCGACGACCGAAGTTTGGTTTCCGTCTGTCGAGTTTCGTTGTTCGTTTATCGAATAACGATGAACGAACAACGAGTAATGGCTAACAGTCTTCGACTCGTTACGCACAAAGTGCGCTGTACCGGTATAAAGTAATTCAGAAATCCAAATAAGATAAAGAAGTTCAAAACTCCCGTTTATTTGAATATCCGTAGAGACGCTAGGCTTAACTCTACGGACAGAAAATCACGAAACCATAAGCAACAACTTTAGTCCCTTGCCCCCTACTTTAAAACGCCATCCCTATTATTTTGGTTTGGTCTTTGCAGGATTATCCCCTATAATTTCACCTATAAAAAACTAATAAGATGGCAGCATTAAGCAATAAAAAGATTGCAATTTTAAGCGAGAATGGCTTTGAGCAATCGGAATTAATAGAACCAAAAAATGCTTTACAGGAAGCTGGAGCGACTGTACATGTTATATCTCCACAAAAGGATACCATTAAAGCATGGGATAAAGACCATTGGGGCATTGAAGTGAAAGTAGATAAATTATTAACTGATACCAATCCCGAAGATTATGATGGTCTGTTTATTCCAGGCGGTGTAATGAATCCCGATACTATGCGGAAAAACGAAGATTGTGTAAACTTTGCAAAGGCATTTATGGAAAGCGGAAAACCTGTTGCGGCGATTTGCCATGGCCCGCAATTATTAATAGAAACCGGAGAACTGAAAGGTAAAAATATGACCTCTTATCCTTCTATAAAGACAGACTTAATTAATGCAGGCGTAAACTGGGAAGACAGCGAAGTAGTTGTAGACAAAGGACTAGTAACCAGTCGATCGCCAAAAGATATTCCTGCATTTAATACGAAGATGATTGAAGAATTTGCCGAAGGCAAACACAATAGGCACATACTTTAATTATCGCCCCTCTAAAACATACGAAGTTTATCGCTCATCACCTAATGAAAACTTCGTATGTTTCTTATCAAAGAGATTGGCTTTCTAAGTGATTAACTTTATGCTCTGAACGATGGAAATTAAACTACAGACCATCACCTATCAGATTTCGGTATTCAGAACTATTGTCCACAGGCTATCAACGGCACTTACAACACTTGCTTAATAATGTGCTCTATGCTGATTCCATCTGCTTCGGCTTTATAGTTTTTAACCAAACGATGTCTCAAAATTGTTGTAGCAACCGCCTGCACATCTTCAATATCCGGAGAAAATTTTCCCTGGATGGCCGCATGGCATTTCGCTCCAATAACTAAATACTGAGAAGCCCTTGGTCCCGCTCCCCAACTTATATACCGATTTACAATCTCTGCAGACAAATCTGTTTGCGGCCTTGTTTTAGCAACAAGTTTTACCGCATATTCCAGTACATTATCTGCAACGGGGATATTTCTTACCAACTGCTGAAAGGCTGAGATATCTGCCGCTGTTATAATTTTATTAAGTTCCTGTACCTGAGTACCGGTTGTATTCTTTACAATAGCCAGTTCCTCTGCAAAACTGGGGTAGGTAAGATGCACATTAAACATAAACCTATCTAATTGCGCCTCAGGCAACGGATAAGTTCCTTCCTGCTCTATAGGGTTTTGAGTAGCCAAAACAAAAAATGGTTTTGGCAATTGATGAGTAATTCCGGCAGCTGTAACACTTTTTTCCTGCATTGCCTCCAATAAAGCTGCCTGAGTTTTAGGTGGAGTTCTATTGATTTCGTCAGCCAAAATAATATTTGCAAAAACAGGACCTTTGATGAATTTAAAAGTTCTGTCTTCTCCCAAAATCTCGCTTCCTACAATATCTGAAGGCATTAAATCAGGTGTAAACTGGATACGATGAAAACTTAAATCCAACACTCGGGATACGGTTTGTACCAATAAAGTTTTGGCCAAACCCGGAACACCCATTAACAAACAATGCCCATTACTGAAAATAGAAACCAAAACAAACTTAATCACCTCATCCTGTCCAACAATAACCTTAGAAATTTCATTTCTAATATCGTGATAGGCTTGGTTTAATGCCTTGATTCCTTCTATTTCAGAACTGTATTTACTCATTATTTGCAGAAACGGCTGTATCCTTTATCCAATCTTTTAATATATCGCAATTATTAAAATCTTTATCTATTCTTATGTAAGTAGATTTTCTTCTTTTTTCGAACCAATCACTTACTACCTTACTTGTCTTTTCTTCGTAGGCAGCTTCCTTGATCTTGGGAAAATCCTGCTCTAAGTTTGCAGTATGTGGTGGTATTTTAGTTTTCAGATATAAAAATCTATATCCCTTTTTACCTCTGTTATCAGTAAATACATCTGGTTTAGAGTAGCTTCCCACTTTCATGGTATCTACAACCAGGAAAATAGACGGATCCAATTTATCGGTTGGAATATAAGTTGTTCTGTTGGAACTCTCGTAATTTAAGATCATTCCGCCATTATACTTTGTATCGTTATTTCCCGAATATAGAGAAGCAGCCGCGGAGAAATCCATTTTTTTGGCAACTACTTTTTGGTAAATAGAATCTATTTCAACTCTTGCCCGTTCCAGTGCTGCGGGGGGACTATCAGGAACAATTAAAATATGCCTTGCTCTTACGTTTTCCCCTCTCCTCTCCAGAACTTCCAAAAAGTGAAAACCGAACTCTGTTTCGAATACCGGAGACAGTTCTCCCGGTTTTAGTTTAAATGCCCAGGCAGTAAATTCCTTTGCCATGGTATTTCTGTCAAAAAAAGGCAACTCTCCACCGTCTCTGGCAGATCCCGGATCTTGCGAATACAATCTCGCCAGGGTAGCAAAGCTATCTCCGTTTTTAATCCTTAATCTTAAAGCTTCAAGTTTATCTTTATAGGTTTCCTTTTCCTCTTTGGTAAGTTTAGGATAAATAACTATTTCTCCCACTTCAACTTCTGTATTGTATACCGGTAAAGAGTCTTTTGGAATAGCCTGATAAAAACGTCTTACGTCTAAAGGAGTTACTTCAACTTTCTCGGTAATTTTCGCCTGCATTTTCTGCGCTACCAATTGTTCCCGAATATCTGGTCTGATCTCATCTTTATACAAAATAACAGGTCTTCCCAAAAATTCCTCCAACCGTTGCTCGCCACCCGCTCTGGTTATCATGGTACGCATCCTTCTTTCCACTTCGTTATCTACATCGCCATCTTCAACTACAATAGAGTCAATGGCAGCCTGCTTGGTCAACAACTTTTGGCTAAGCATACTTTGCATAATATAGCATTTGATATTAGGATCTGGTTTTGTGCCCTGCAAAATGTATTGTGCGTATTGTTGCTCAACTTCTGACTGTAAAATAATATTGTCACCAACAACAGCAACAACTTTATCTATTACTTTCTTTTGAGCAAATAAATTACTGCTCATTATAAGCAGCGCTATGACTAAGTATCTTTTCATCTATGGCTAATATACTTCTAATTCGTTGTTTTTTTGTGCCTCAAGAAAAACTTCTCGTTCCATTTGGCTAATTAATTTCAATTTTCTATGATTCAATATCATATTTCTTATATTCTCCTTTTCGAAAGTCAAAGGGGAAAGACTATCTCTAAATTTAGAGTCCCGCAAAATTAGGAGATATAATGTATTATTTTCAGAAATTTGAAAAATGCGATTCAAAGTCTGAAAATTATGCTCTCCTAACTGATTCAAAGGCAAACTTTTGGATAAATCGTCTATATAATGCCAGTTTGTATCTAAAAGAGAAAAGGAAGGTGAATACTTAAAACAATATTTCTCCAATAAATCCCTGTCACTTACATCCTTAGAAACGAAAAGCTTTTTCACCATCTCTACCTTCGGAGCTCCTTCAGGTAATTTAATATAAGAAATCTTCAGTATTGGCTTTTTCAACAAGAAAATATCTTTATGCTGATTATAGTACTCCTCTATTTCTTTTTCGCTAACGATGGTATCTAATTTTTGTTGTATCAGTTCCTGCTCGTATTGATACCTTATTAAAGTTCTTTTGTAGGTTTCCAACTGTTCCTGAATGGACCTTTCGTCTAAACTGACATTCCGCTCGGCTTTCTTTAATAAAACTATATTTTGCTGCCATTGATCTATAAACGCTTTTACAATGGCAATGCTATCATTTCCATGTACATTATGCGGAACAATACCAGCAACATCTTTTTTGTAGAGATATTCATCAAATGCTCTTGCTATAGGCTCATCCTTTTTATCAAAGAAACGACAGGAAGAGATCGCTAAAGAAATACCGAAAAGTAAAAATAGTTTGTCAAACATTCTCCTCATCAACGTTGCAGTTATAGCTTCTAAAGCTCTATCTATAAGATTGTAAAGATGCTATTTTTTTAACTAAATTAATTTGTTTTTATTGCAACATTAGCGTTTTAACCATTTTTAACACTAGTAAACATTTATTAAAAAAGGATGTATACGCTATGGATCAATTTGGATATTGCATGTACTTTAACAAAGTTGATAACATGTCTCTATCATGAAAGAAGAAAAAAACATTTGATGATGCAGAGCTGGAACTTTTGAAAGAAGGCCTAAAACATACTTATAAAGAACGTTTTGAAATGGCCACTCGTTTATATAAAATTCAACAGACCATAAAAAAAGCAACCATTATCCATAAACCTTATACTAGTAAATAATAGTGGATATTTTTGACGAAGAAATACTGTCCCATTAGAAGAAACGAAACAGTTAAGAGAAAAATCTTAAGATATTTTCCTTCAGCACCCTATTATTCCTTCTCCGAAATGAAGTTCTGAGTTAACTATCAAAATTTATGTTTATTATGTAAATTTGACGAATGGAAACTTTAAAAACAGAAAATGCTCTAGCTTTGAGTTTACTCCTTAATGAAGAAATCTATGTTTTTAAAGATGAGATTGCAAGTAATATCCAGAAAGAAATAAAACCGGTGGAAGATATTCCTTCAACAGGGAACAATCATCAGGAGAAATCTTCCCCTGTTTTCAATTACTTAGGAGAAAACAACCAATCTGTTTTGGTAATTGTTAATGACCCTGAAGAGGAGTTTTTAAATCAAACCGATTTGATCTTCCTGCTTAGGATTTTATCAGCAAAAAAATTAGAGCTTAGAGATATTGCGATCCTTAATTTAGCCAGACACAGCAATTACAACGTCGATAATTTAAAGGGCTTTTTTGCCTGCAATAAGATCTTAACCTATGGAATAAACCCTAGCATTTTAGGCATGCAGGGTTTAACTTCTAATACTTTGTTAGAAGTTAATGGCATTAAATTTTTAGGGACATGGTCCTTAAGGCAAATGGTTAATGATGACAATAAAAAAAGAACTTACTGGAACGTTCTGAAACTTTTTTAAGATATGACAAAAAGAGATTTAGTTTTTGCAACAAATAACCAACATAAAGTTGCAGAAGTGCAGTCTAAAGTAAACGGGAATTTCAATATTATCAGCCTAACAGATATTGGCTGTACAGAAGATATTGTGGAAGATGGAACGACGCTTGAAGAAAATGCTTCGATAAAAAGCAAATATGTTTATAACAATTATCAGAAAGATTGCTTTGGCGATGATACCGGTCTTGAAATAGAATATTTAAATAATGAACCCGGCGTTTATTCTGCCAGATATGCCGGAGGTCGGGATCCTGAAAAAAACATTGAACTGGTTCTTGAAAAGCTTAAAGGAGAATCTAACCGAAAAGCAAGATTCAGAACCGTTATTTCCCTAATTATAGACGGCAAGGAACACCTTTTTGAAGGTATTGTAAACGGAACGATTACAGAAGGAAAATCGGGATCGGAAGGCTTCGGTTATGATCCTATTTTTAAACCAGATGGTTACGATATTACATTCGCGGAGATGTCGATGGAACAAAAAAACCAGATTAGCCACAGAGGCCGGGCAATGGAAAAACTATTGGAATTTCTTACTGGAATGTAACAGCAGAAACGCTGTTTAAAAATGGATCATTAAAAATTAAGTTAGTTCATAGACTGCTTCATACATCGTAGTGACGCTCCTATTAGGTCTCCGAGAGCCTGTTCCGATTTTTCGGAAAGGAACGACGAAGCAATCTTTATTATATAAATACTTTGATTGAAATTTAAACAGTTTTTAATTATTTCTTTTCCAATTCTTTTGCTTTATTCTGAATTGCCGCTTTCGGTTTTGGCGCTGCTTTCGCCGGTGGCGTTTGCTTAGTTGGTACCGGCGCTTTCTTTCTAGTATTATTTACAATTTTCGGCTGACTAAATATCTCTGCTTTAGATTTAGGTCTTTCTTTAGGCTTCCAACTAAAATTCGGTAATGTTTTTAATTCTTCTGTTACCTGTGCAATAGGATAATAAGTCATTTCGGGCTTCTTCAGAAAGAGAATACTCATTAAACT
Organism: Pseudopedobacter saltans DSM 12145; assembly: GCF_000190735.1. Taxonomy (GTDB): domain Bacteria; phylum Bacteroidota; class Bacteroidia; order Sphingobacteriales; family Sphingobacteriaceae; genus Pseudopedobacter; species Pseudopedobacter saltans. Next base: position 4,107,202 of record NC_015177.1, on the reverse strand, counting down.
ATCATTGGAAAAATTAATTCTCATCCGCGAGGCCAACGTTCTTAACATTCCCTTATTGGATGTAGTGTCTTCCGGGAAATAAATACTTTCAGCATTACCGTCAACAAAAACACGATCCAATTTTTCATTGACAAAGTAACCTTTCATCATTTTTCCCGCTACCTGATTAAAAGTGATAGAATCTTTTGTATTTACAACAATCGAGTTTCTAATCATATCCATATTATCAAGCTTACCATTTACCAACTGCATATACATCGTATCTGCAACGATCTGGCTACCTTGTGCCCAAACTATTGGAGATCTGTAAATCCGAAGCGTCGAATCTCCATAGCTAAAAAACGCCGAATCGGACTTTGCCTGCAAATCTGATTTAAACACCTTTACATTTCTCCAGGCGCTTATTGTCCTTATTTTGGCGGTATCGCTCTCTAACCGAAGTATGCTATCTCTTTGCAGACTATCTGCAACAAATAATCTTCTATTAAATACTTTTATCTGGGCCGAATCTATTAGACTAGTCGTTTTCCTATCTGCCAATTCCTGCTCCGCAGCTTTCTTCTTTTCCTCTTTCGGCGAAATTAATTCTGCTTTCTCTTGTTTTCTCCTGGCCCTCTTTTGTTCTTTCTTACTCATTAAGACAGGGAGCTTTTCCTTCGACATATCTTTTATAGTAGAATCTGCAATTATAGACGAGTCTGTCTTAAGCTCTAATTTTTCAGAATCGATAATTGTTCCTTTTTCCCTATTTAAACTATCTGTAAGTAAAGAAGACTGAAGGCTGTCTTTTGCTAATGGAGTATTATTGTTTAAAGAATCTACGGTACTCTGCTCTAATTCCATCGGGGCAACCTCTTTAACTTTTCGTGATTCTCTTAATTTGTAAGCCTCTCCTTTTGTAGTAACAGAACTGTATAAAGTATCCGCAGACATCCAGATACTATCTCTTACCAGAGAATCTTTCTGTGTTTCGAATACAACATAAGCGTTCCGTGTTACTTCAATACTTTCATTAGATTTCAGATAATATCCCAAATCGCCATGTAATTCGACTTTCTGGGCGGTGTCTCTGAATATAATATTTTTAACAGCCCTACCGAACCCGGCATTTCTATCGTAAAACAAACTGTCCCCCGTAAGACTTTTAGATGCTTGGCGATAAAGATTTTTCTTACCAAAAGCCGCCTGATCGGTAGCGGTATTATATGTTCCGTTTTCGGTATATAACGTATCGTCCTTTCCGAATATATGTGTTGGACCGTAAAAATAAGCGATTTTACTAATGGAATTGTAACGCAATGTATCAGAAACAATTAAAGCTTCCGGACTTTTCACTTTTACATCATACCTGAAATATGCATCGGCTGAATTGGAAAAGTAATAACCATTTTTACTGGTTAATGTATTAGGCCCGTTAACTATTTTTCCACCATCGTGATATTGCCCAACTTTAGAGGCCATATTATAGATAAGATGATTAGTCGTTAGTACGGCGGTACCATCCAACATTCTAACATTATTAGTCAATACTGCAATTTTTGTATTACCATTGTAATTCAGCAAATCGGAGTAAATATTAATGGTGTCCGCCTGATTGATATGAACGTTACCAAAAGCGTCGAAACTATTTTTTTCTATATAGAAATAGGCACTATCACAGGTAAGAGTAGAATTATCCTGTTGAAATATCGGTTTAATAACTTTTTGAGTATTTTCTCCGTTCCGTTTCATACCTATAAACGACTCGGATTGCAGAAGTTCCACACGAGTTACTTTCTTCTGCGCAAAGAGACTTGCAGATATCAGTAGGAAAATGGTAAAAATGAAATACTTTTTCACGTAGCAAAATTAGTTTTTTGGAACGACATTAAACGTTTAATTTTGATTGATGTTACCACAATTACAAATATTCCTTGATTATATCAGCAAATACGATTTATTCGATAAAAACGAGACTATCTTATTGGCTACAAGCGGGGGAAGAGACTCTATGGCAATGGTGTATCTTTTTCACCTGTCGGGTTTTAAAACTGCAATAGCCCATTGCAACTTCAATTTAAGAGGTGAGGAATCTGTTAGAGATGAAATATTTGTCAAAAACACGGCTTTAAAATTGAATACCCCTATACATATTGCACATTTTGATACCACAAATTATGCAGAAGAGCATAAAATCAGTATTCAGATGGCTGCAAGGGATTTGAGATATGATTTTTTTGAGGATTTGTGTGCTGAGTTTAAATATCAAAAAATTGCAGTAGCTCATCACCATAACGACTCCATAGAAACTGTATTACTTAATCTAATCAGAGGGACTGGAATTGCTGGACTACACGGAATTAAACACAGTAAGAATACGATTATACGACCTTTATTATGTTTTACAAGAGAGGAAATCGATCAGTTCGTATCCGAACAGAAAATAGATTTTGTTGAGGATAGCTCCAATGCATCAGATAAATATGCCAGAAACAAAATCAGGCTGAAGATTATTCCGGAAATGGAAAAAATAAATCCTTCACTCAATCAAACGTTCCGGAAGAATATCAACTATTTTTCTGAATTAGAAGATTTTGTAAATCATGAAATGAACAAATATAAATCCGATTTACTGGAACCTTACACAAACGGTTTTAAAATCGGTATTAAAAAGATTGAGGCTTTACATTCCACAAAATTTATTCTTTCAGAAATCCTTTTGCCTTTAGGCTTTAACACGACAAGTATTAACGATTTGCTTTCAGCAGTCCAGCAGCGAACTATTTCGGGAAAAACTTTCTGCTCTGAAGACTACCGAATTTTGCTGGACAGAGAATATATTTTCATTAAAAAGCTTCTGAAAAAAGAAAGACAAGAGAAAATAGAAATACCATCTGGAACGGAAACAATTCATTTTAATCAGTTCGATCTTAGGATTTCGGATTTATCCAAAGAAGAAAAACCAGACTTTTCCAATCCCAATAAATGTTATGTAGACTCCGACAAATTGACTTATCCACTTTCTTTAAGATATTGGGAATTGGCTGACAGGTTTATTCCTTTTGGGATGAAAGGATTTAAAAAGCTAAGTGATTTTTTCATTCAACAAAAAACACCTTTAAATGAAAAAGCAGAAATTCCGATTCTTGTTAATGGCAACGACGAAATTATCTGGATTTCCGGATTGCGTAGCGACAACAGATATAAAATCGATAATCAAACTAAAAAAATAACTACCTTCGAAATCAAAAGCAGGTAATCTATGTCAGACTATACATTTTACGAAAAACAATATTTAGGTAGAGATTATATTTTCATCAGCATACGGTTAGTTATGGCCATTTTTTGCTTTATGGCTTATTATTGGACAGAAAACAGGGATATTAATGCCGACCTTCTTCTACTGGTTGGCTGCTTTATTCTTATCGCCAGCGTTATCATGTTGTTTATTCTCCATTTTAGAACACGGATAAAAAACAAGGCTATAATATTAGATGGTTTGTGGACTACAAGATTGGTAAAAATAGATTTAAATAGCATTTCAAAGGTTGAAAAAACTCAATACAGTAGCTTTTTCATTAATAACCCTGTTTATAATTTACATAAAAAAGGTGCTGTCAGATTTTATGCCGGAGGTAAAGATGCCGTTAAATTAACCGACAGAGACGGTTTGATTTATGTGATCGGCAGTCAAAAAGCAGGTGAGCTATATAGCGCAATTATAAATGAAATGAAAAAATAAAGATATTCGGTATCAAGATTTTAGTATCAAGCACAAAGTCTAATACCAAAATCCTGATACTTAATACTAACACTACATTTTCAATCCAATTTCTCTTAAACGCTCATCTAAATATTCCCCTGCAGTTATATCAGTGTAAGCCTTTGGATGTTGCGAATCAACACAAGAATCCAGACAGGTTAAATCCATTTTCGCTTTTGGATGCAGGAAAAATGGAACGGAGTATCTGGAATTTTTCATTAATTCTCTTGGCGGATTTACCACTCTATGCGTTGTAGACTTTAATTTATTATTAGTCAATCTTTGAAGCATATCGCCTACATTAACCACAATATCTTCTCCGTGTGCTTTTATGGGAAACCACTCTCCATCTCTGGTAAGTACTTCTAAACCATCGGCACTTGCGCCAATTAACAATGTAATTAAGTTTATATCTTCGTGAGCACCAGCCCTAACAGCATCTGCCGGTAAAGCATCAGGATTTTCGATAGGAAAATAATGAATTGCCCGTAAAATTGAATTACCGTTATAAACTTTATCTTCAAAATAGTCCTCAGGTAAGCCCAAATAAACAGAAATTGCATTTAATATACTTTTCCCTGCTGTTTCTAACTTTTTGTAGATCTCTTTAGTAACCACATTAAATTCCGGAACCTCCTCTACAATTAAATTATCAGGGTATTCATCTTTAACAACATCCTCGCCCTGTACATACTGTCCGGTTTGCCAAAATTCCTTCAAATCTGGTGTCTTAGCATCTTTTGCCTTCTCCCTGCCTTTAGATGTATAACCTCTTTGACCTGCCAATTCCACTTTTTGGTATTTCAATTTTGTATCTTCTGGTAATGCGAAGAAAGCTTTCACCTGTTCGTAAAGACTACTGATTAATTCTTTACTTAAGCCATGATTTGTGATTGTCACAAAACCTGTTTCATTAAAAGCCTTTCCTATATCATCAGAAAACTGCTTTTTTTCAGATGTTGTCCCTTCAGTATATTTAGATAAATCTAAACGTGGAATATTTATTGAAGTCATAATACTGTATTTTATTCAAAAACAAATGTAATTCCCAAATGTTGATTAATTGCTCGATAACACAATTAATACAAAATCAGCAATCCTAAATTACATAGATATTGGAAATATTAAGTGACTGGCAGCGAATTTTATTCAATGATCTCCCTTACGAGTTTCTAATAGAAATTGCTTTCAGATGCTTCGTGATGTTTACTGCAGCTCTTATCACACTAAGACTGACAGGAAAAAGGGGAATAAAGCAGCTTTCGGTTTTCGAACTCGTTATTATTATTTCTCTGGGCTCGGCGGCTGGCGATCCCATGTTTTATGAAGATGTTGGCTTAATTCCGGCGCTGGCTGTTTTTATTTTTGTTTTACTTTTCTACCGACTGCTTACATGGCTTTCTTCAAAATCAGAAAAGTTTGAAACATTTGTGGAAGGTAAACCGATTTATATAGTAGAATACGGCCAAATCTGTTTCAATAATTTTAAACGAGAGGATCTTTCTACCGAAGAGCTCTTTATGGAATTAAGAAATCAAAGTGTCAGCCATTTGGGGCAAGTTAAACTGGCAATTCTGGAACCCTCAGGTATTTTAAGTATATATTTCTACAAACCTGAAGAGGTTAAAACCGGTCTTTGCATTTTACCCAGAGAATATAGTAACAAACTAGAGAATATTACCGCCGCGGGAGAATACGGTTGCACATGCTGTGGATATATAGTTAGAACAGAGCCTGTTTCGAAACTTATGTGTCCAAATTGCAAAACCTACAAATGGGCAGTAACAAGTGATGAGCAACGATCACAATAAAGTCACAAAAGGTCTGAATATTCACAATTCCATCTGCTTTCCTTTTTCGTACTAGACAATGATCTTTTTATTGGCTTTCTTTGCCGGTTATTTTAGAAATGACATGAGTTTAACTGTAAGCAAGAAAGATTTAAAAGAAGTTTTCAGAACTCCAATTATTCAACAAACCGCATTTTGGTCTGAGGTAAAAAAGCAACAAGGCTTTCTACCTACCGCTTTTGATTTTAAAACAGAAAACAGCTTTATCTTTGACGAAAAATCTAAATACACTTATACCCATGGCGATTTACTGGTTTTAATACAGTATATCAACCGAACAAATTATATTGCTTATGTTCCTTATGGTCCGGAAATAGAACCGCATGAGGAAAACCAGGGAAAATTTCTAGAAGAACTTTCCGAAATATTACGTTCTTATTTACCCAAAGGCTGTATTCTTATCCGTTACGATTTAGCCTGGAAATCTCATTGGGCAAAAGAAGAGGATTCGTTTGATGAAACCGGACAATGGTTAGGCCCTCCAGAAAAAAAATATCAGGAATTCCGCTTAAACTTCAATACTGCTAACTGGAATTTAAGGAAAACAAATTCTGATATCTTACCTTCCAATACCATATTTCTTGACCTTAAAAAAGATCAGAATGAACTTTTGGGTTCCATGAAGCCAAAGACACGCTACAATATCAACGTGTCTTTTAGAAAAGGAATTACTGTAAAAGCAGCCGGAATGGATAAGTTGGATGTTTGGTATGCACTTTATCAGGAAACTGCAGTTAGAAATAAGATCACGATTAACAATATTGATTATTTTAGAACAGTTTTAGCTGCCCGAGCCGAAGATTCGAGTTCTCCGGCAGAAGTTCAATTGTTGATTGCAGAATATAACAATGTCCCTTTAGCTGCCATGTTTTTGGTAATTTCTGGAAATCGGGGAACTTACCTTTACGGTGCTTCTTCATCAAGCAATAGAAATTTAATGGCCACTTATGCGCTCCAATGGGAAGCGATCAGGATTGCCAGAGGCAGAGGCTGCATAGAATATGACTTTTTTGGTGTTGCGCCTAAAGCGGATATTTCACATCCTTTATATGGATTATATAAGTTTAAAACCGGATTTGGCGGAAAAATACATCACAATCTAGGTTGCTGGGATTATCCTTTAGACCAGGATGGATATAACCATTTACTGGCAACAGAAATGCACAGCCAAGGCTATCATTTGTAAAACCAGAGATGCGGAAATAGCAGTGTAAAAGACTGAAGTTGGGTTGATAGTTTTTGATTTATTGACATAGTCAATAGCCGATAGCCATGGCTTTACAACGAAAAACGATTAACGACCAACCTCACTCGGTCTTGCTACCTGATACTAAACCAGAGCTTTGTAGATAGTTTTCGAATAAAACTTATCTCCGGCTTTTAAAACTGTAGACGGAAATTCAGGACGATTTGGCGAATCAGGATGGTGCTGGGTTTCAAAACAAAATCCGCTTCTGTCCTTATAAACCGTTTTCTCTTTACCTACATCTCCACTTCCTAAGTAGTTTCCAGTATAAAACTGTATAGCGGGTTCTGTTGTATAGACTTCCAGTCGAATTTTCGAGATATCCCCTTCTGCCGCAGCTGCAAAAATTAAATCAGCGTTATCTTCCGATTTCAATTGGAAAGAATGATCGTAGCCATTTCCAATAATCAGCTGCTCGTCTTTTTCTTCTATATCTTTAGCAATTACTTTTGGCTGTCTAAAATCAAAAGGTGTATTCTCTACATTTTGTAATTCTCCGGTAGGTATACATCTTTCATCAACAATCGCGTATTCAGATGAGTTTATGATGATAACATGTGCGGTAATGTCATTTTGTTCAGCACCATTCAAATTAAAATACGCATGATTTGTTAAGTTTATAACCGTATCATGTGCTGTTTCAGCAAAGTATTCAATCGTTAGCGCATTATCATCACCTAAAGTATATTTCACTTTTACAGAAAGTTCGCCCGGAAAGCCCTCCTCCCCTTTTTCTGTTGTTGTAGATAAAGTAACGGAATTTTTGGTAAATTCCTCCACATCCCAATAACGATTGTGAAAACCTGCTATTCCGCCATGTAAACAATTGGTTCCATTGTTTTGGGCAAGTGTATATTCATTATTATTTAAAGAGAATTTTCCGTTGGCAATTCTATTGGCGTAAGGTCCCACGGTTACGCCATGATATTTTTCCCTTGCGCTTAAGTAATCCTCTAATTTATCAAAACCAAGAACTATATCTATCGCTTCTTTACTGGTAGGTAATAAAAAATGTGTAATTCTGGCACCAAAATCACTAATTCCTATCTGTGTGTTTTGACTGTTTTCCAGCACAATAAACTGAGAAGATTCTTTATCCTGTAATGGAACAAAAGAATGTCTTAGGCTATTTAAATTCTTCATAATGGTTTGGTCAAAATAATAAAAGCCAATATAGAAACAATCTTTATTTCCATATTGGCTTTTTTACAAAAATCTGCATTCTTATTTTCTTACAGAGAATTTATAAACTGTTGTCGTTTTATAAGTCGAGCCCGGTTTTAAAACTGTTGAAGGGAAATTTGCATGATTTGGCGAATCTGGAAAATGTTGTGTTTCTAAGCAAAATGCCGAACGAAATGGATATGCTTTTCCACCTTTTCCATTATGTTCTGCACCCGTCATGAAATTGCCGCTATAAAACTGTAATCCAGGTTCTTCGGTAATGACGTCCATTTGTATTCCAGTTTTTGCAGAATATACGTTGGCTATAGTCTGCAAACCTTTAGATTTATGCAATACCCAATTATGATCGTAGCCCTTTCCAAATTTTAACTGTTCGTTATCAGTTTCAATACGATCTCCAATACGGGTTGGCTTATTAAAATCAAATGGAGTTCCTTCTACCGGCATTAGCTCTCCGGTTGGGATTAAAGTGTTATCAACAGGAGTAATTGCATTTGCGCTAATCATTAATTCATGATCAAGGATAGTAGAATCACCTTCTCCATTCAAATTAAAGTAAGTATGATTAGTTAGATTAACAACTGTTTTTTTATCGGTTGTCGCTTCGTAATCAATTTTCAAAGAATTATTGGCTTCTAAAGTATAAGTCACTTTTACATTAAGCGTACCTGGATAACCTGCTTCCCCGTCTGCAGAAATGTAGCTTAACACCAATTTATTATCAGTAGATTCTTCTACATCCCAAACCTTAGCATAAAAACCATTGTTTCCGCCATGTAAAGAGTTCGATCCGTCATTCAGCTCCAATTGATAAGTTTTTCCATCCAAAGAGAATTTTCCCTTCCCAATTCTATTTCCATATCTGCCAATAATTGCTCCAAAGAATGCTTCACCTTTAACCTGATAACTTTCTAATTTGTCATAGCCAAGTGCTACGTCGGTTAAACCTCCGTCCTTATTTGGCACAACTATACTAATAACTCTGCCACCATAATTGGTGATTACTACAGACGCGTTGTTTTCATTTTTTAATGTGTACAAATTAACTTGTTTTCCATCTACGGTTTTCTCAAAATTGGCTTTATCCAGACTTACCGCTGTATTTCCAACTTTAACAGAGTCCGAATTTCCTTCCGACTGTTTCTTATTGTTATTGTTGCAGGAAGCTAGCGCCAAAATCACCGCTGCTGTTGAAAGACCCAATAATACTTTTCTCATTTGGTTTGATTTTTATTTTATATCGAATTTAATATTTTACACTATGTTTTCTGAATTTTTGGTCTGAATAAGTCTCTTTTATACTATACCTCATTCAACTTTAACAATCGGACGGTCTTTTTGTCCCATCCAACCGTTCTGCATTGTGGGCGACACCTTAGTAAAAGAGAATACAATTTCATATTTATAAAGTTGCCTTGAACTTAAAAACATGGAAAGAATACGGTTCCAATTTCGCTTTTACCGTTTTTCCAGACGCTTTTACCATTCGCTCCTTAGGACTTACATTTAACGGCGCCGGTATAGAGTTCACAGCATCTATATCGGAAACCATATAAATATCTTTGCCCGTATTATTCAGCTTCTTAATTCCCGAAATATTTAACTCTATTTCTCTTGAATTGGCATCATAGTTTGATATTTTCACGATTATTTCATTCGTTTTTTTGTCTATAGTTGCAGATGCGTAGTAACCATCTTTTCCTGCAACAACTTCATTTTCACTGGTAATCGATACTGCATGAGTTCCTTTATTTAATGAATACAACTGCTGGATATAATAATTTGGTGTACCATAAGTATGCAAATTATCAACCCAAATTAAATCCGGTGTCCATTGCCAACCGTCTAAATGTGCGAACAAAGGTGCGTAGGAAGCCAGTTGCACTACATCAGCATTTCTTTCTGCTCCGGTTAAGAAAGAGGCTTCGGCTAAAGCTGTAAGCCAGTTATTTATATTGTCTGGCGTTGCCGTTTTTCCACTATGCGCTGCATATTCACCGGCAAAAATTTTAGGGCCTTTTCTATCGTAATTATCATAACGTTTCGCATTTTCTAAAAACCATTTTGGACTACGATAAAAATGTTCGTCTATGATATCTACTTTTAAATTTCTAAGTTCTTTATCTAAATATTGAAAACGCTCGCCTTCGGGATCCGTACCAGAACTGAAAACCAATTTGACTTCCGGATATTTTGATTTTAATGCTTTTTGGAATACTTTCAAACGTTCTACATATTGCGGCCCCCAGTTTTCATTACCTACTCCAAGATATTTCAAGTTGAAAGAAGCGGGATGTCCCATGTCACTTCTCACTTTCCCCCATTTGCTGGTAACCGGACCATTTGCAAACTCCACCAAATCCAGTGCATCTTGCACATATTCATCTAATTGCTCCATTGGAACTACTTCTGCCGTATTAAACTGACAAGCCATTCCACAATTTAAGATAGGTAATGCGTTGGCTCCAATATCTTCTGCCATTAAAAAATATTCATAAAACCCTAGGCCAAAAGTTTGATAATAATCTGGCGTCAATCTATGTGCAAATTCTGTATTCCATCGGTTTACGATCAACTGTCTGTCTTCCACCGAGCCTACTGTTTTTTTCCATTGGTACCTTGTTGACAGCTCATGCCCTTCCACAATACACCCTCCCGGAAAACGGATAAAACCAGGTTTCAAATCTGCTAAACGCTGTACCATATCCGCTCTCAAACCTCCCGGTCTTTTTTTCCATGTATCTGTTGGGAAGAGAGAAATCATATCCAGATCTATCTCTCCTGTTCCTTCAAAAGCTATTCTGAATCTTCCTTTCAATTCGGTGGCTGAGGAAACTAATGTCGTTTTTTGTGTATGCCAGTTTCCGTCTGCATTTTCCGGTATTAGTTTTCCGGTTCCTATAACATTGCCTTTACCATCTAACAACTCGAGATTTAATTGTATGCCCGACTTTAATTGCCTGTAAAATACAGAGAACTCATAAGCAAGATCCTTCTTCAAACCCATTCCCCTAAAACCTTCATTGGTTAATGTGAAATCTCCTTTAGCTACACTATTTGCTTTTACCCTAAGAAATCTTGGATTATTGCTCTTTGCATCTTGCCTGTTAATAACTAAAATATCGCCCTCTTTATAGGCTTTTCCTTCTCTTTTCCATCCCATAAGAGGTTTATAGAATTCAAACGATCGATTTTTAATCAGCTCGGCGTAAATTCCACCATCTGCTCCCATATTGATATCTTCGAAAAATACACCCCACATATTCTGCTGTATTTGTGCTTTGATATCATTTGCATTTACCTGAAATTTTTTTGTTTGCGCCATCACCGACCCTGACAACAATACAGACAGGATAAAGCCCATACACTTTTTATTAAGCATAATCTCAATTTAAATTAACTCTAGAACAACTACTGAAAACGGAGGAAGCTTTACTTTTAACTGGTTTTCTTTTAATTGTGCATCTTTGAAAATAGCCGGTTTAATAACATCCGGTTTTTCAAAGGAATTGAAATCTTGTAATTTCTTCGATGTAAGAATTCTTCCTTTAATATTTTTATAGCTTTTGCCTGTAATATCCAAAACTATTTCCTGAGCTTTTGAAGCATCTATATTCGTTAGAGAAATATTAGTTACTCCATTACCCGCTAAAGAAGCGGATGCGGTAACAGCCGGTATACTTTTTTCTCCGTAAGTATAATCAGCAGAATTTACTGTTAAAGGAATTAGTTTCGCATCCTGATGCACTTTATACATTTCCAAAACATGATAAGTTGGTGTCAAAATCATTTTATCATCTTTGGTCAGAATTACAGATTGTAAAACGTTCACTGCCTGAGCTAGATTGGCCATTCTTACGCGTTCTGCATGGTTATTGAAAACATTTAATGTCAGACCGGCAATCATAGCGTCTCTCATAGTATTTTGTTGGTAAAGAAAACCGGGATTGGTCCCTGGCTCTACATCATACCATCCTCCCCATTCGTCAACTACCAAAGCCACCTTTTTTTGTGGATCGTATTTATCCATAATCGCTGAGTGCTTAGTCACCAACTCTTCCATTCTCCAGGCGGTTTGCATTGTTCTAAAGTATTGATCTTCGGAAAAACTGGTTGCAGAACCTTTTTTATTCCATTCTACAAAAGAATAATGATGTAAAGCAACGCCTTCTAAAAGACCTTTCGGAACATTTTTCATTAAAGTCTCCGTCCAGTGATAATCCGCTACATTCGCTCCCGAAGCAACTCTAAAAATTCCCTTATCATTTGTCCAGCTAGACATGAAGGTTGCATATTTTCTATATTCATTGGCGTAATATTCTGGTGTCATATTACCACCACATCCCCAAGCTTCATTTCCTACTCCCCAGAATTTAACGCTCCAGGGTTTCTCTCTTCCATTTTCCTTACGAAGCTTAGACATTGGGCTTTCGCCGTTATGATTTACATATTGCACCCAATCCGAAAGCTCTTTTACCGTACCGGAGGCCATATTTCCAGCCAAATAGGGTTCAGCACCTAAAAGTTCACACATATTTAAAAAATCATGTGTACCGAAACTGTTATTCTCGGTAACACCGCCCCACCAGGTATTTACCATAGAAGGTCTTTTTTCTTTGGGTCCAACACCGTCCATCCAATGATAAGTATCCGCAAAACAGCCTCCAGGCCATCTCAAATTGGGAATATTCAGTTTTTTTAAGGCATCTATAATATCATTTCTAACGCCGTTAGTGTTAGGTATTATTTTATTACCTTCCCCAACATAAAATCCATCATAAATACACCTGCCTAAATGTTCCGCAAAATGTCCGTAAATGTGTTTATTAATTGTAATTTCTGGTTTGGAGGCATCTAATTTGATATTATTGGTTTGCGCATTTGCATTGATCACTACAATGAAAATCATCCCCACGGATTTAACTAGTTTCTTTTTTAAATTCATAATGTGGCTCTTTAATATCAGCATACGCATTTGCGGATACCGGTGGTTATTATTGGTTTGATTAATAATAAATTGAAATTCACAGCTTAAAAATTATATATAATTATCACGAGCTACTGATTCTAAATTATTCTCCAATGCTGGTATTTCCATAATTGATTGGTTGGTTTATTAAATAATTGTAGCCCAATGTTTGGTTTTCCAAATTAAATAAACTTTTTTAATTGTCAAAACAACATTTAATAAAAATTGCTTTTGTAGAATTTATTTATTCTAATAACTATCTTTATATAGCTGCTACTTCATACAAAATATAGAAATTCAGCGTGCTATAGTTTATATTATAAACAAAATAACTAAAATTGTCCCTGCATTGTATAAACCAATGCATTCCTGTAAATGAGAAAATATTCTAAACAAACCCGCATACTCGTAGCAGTTGATTGCATCATTTTTGGTTTCGATGGAGAAAAGCTAAAAATCCTTTTAATAAAAAGGGGATTCGAGCCTGAAAAAGACAAATGGAGTGTTATGGGGGGATTCGTACAGACAGATGAGAGCCCTTCACAGGCCGCTGCCAGGGTTCTGAAAGAACTTACAGGTTTAGAAGACATTTATATGGAACAAACCGAAGTTTTTGGTAATGTAGATCGTGATCCAATAGAAAGAACCATCAGTGTTGGTTATTACGCCTTTATCGAGATTAATAAATACAAAACTCAAATTACTGATCTTTATCATGCCGAATGGATCGATATTGAAGCTATCCCTCAACTTATTTTTGATCATAATGAGATGGTAAATGTCGCATTGAATAAATTACGATATAAAGCTGCATTACATCCTATTTTATTTGAATTATTACCGAATAAATTTACTATCCCTCAAATACAGACCTTGTACGAACAAGTCTACGGTTCGGAATTGGATAAAAGAAATTTTAGCCGAAAGCTATTATCTACAGGTTTACTAATAAAGTTGCAGGAAAAAGATAAGTTAAACTCGAAAAAAGGCGCTTTTTACTACAAGCTGAATGAGGATAGCTATAAAGATAATTTTGAAAAATTTCTAAATTTTATACCTAATCCGCAAGCTTTACTTCAATCTTAGAAGATTACCGTCTTAACAAAATATGGAAAAATAATTTTCGTTTTCAATAATTAAATGTTAAATTGACATTTAATATTATATAAACCTTATTTTGAAAATGAAACCCTTAATTAAACCATTTATCATCTTTTATCTGTTTTCGTACACTACCCTTTTTGCGCAAAGTAATACCACACTACAAACCTTTCCTCTCCAGGAAGTAAAATTACTTGATGGGATTTTCAAGAATGCAGAACAAGTAGATTTGAAATATATACTCAGTATGGATATGGATAAGCTTTTAGCTCCATATCTAAGAGAAGCCGGCTTGTCTGAAAAAGCCAAAAGCTATGGCAATTGGGAAAACAGTGGTTTAGACGGACATATTGGAGGACATTATTTAAGTGCTTTATCTCTTATGTATGCGTCCACTAAAAATCCTGATATTAATAAGCGTATAGACTATTATTTATCGGAATTAAAGCGATGCCAAGATGCAAATGGTGATGGTTACTTAGGAGGTGTCCCTGACGGTAAAGCGATGTGGCGTGATATATCAGATGGAAAAATTGATGCCGCAACTTTCTCACTGAATAAAAAATGGGTTCCGCTCTATAATATACACAAAGTGTTCGCTGGCTTGTACGACGCATGGGTGTACACAGGAAACAACACTGCAAAAGACATGTTCATTAAATTATGCGATTGGGCCACAACAACATTTGGCAATTTAAACGAACAGCAAATTCAACAAATGCTTAAAAGTGAACACGGGGGAATCAATGAATCTTTTGCGGATGCCTATAAATTGACCGGGCAGCAAAAATACATGGATTTGGCTTTAAAATTTTCACATAAAGCGATCCTAGATCCTCTTAGAAATCAAGAAGATAAATTAACCGGCATACATGCAAATACACAAATACCTAAAGTTATTGGGTTCGAAAAAATCTCGGAAATTGAACATAAGGACGATTGGCACAAAGCAGCAACTTTCTTTTGGGATAATGTAGTTTATAAAAGAACTGTCGCCATTGGAGGAAATAGCGTGAGAGAACATTTTCATCCTATAAATAACTTCATGCCTATGATTGAGGATATCGAAGGTCCGGAGACCTGTAATACCTACAATATGATCAAATTAAGTAAAGCGCTTTATAATCAATCTGGCGAGACTAAATATATCGACTATATTGAAAAGGCACTTTATAATCATATTCTCTCTTCTCAACACCCAGAAAAAGGCGGCTTTGTTTATTTCACACCTATGCGACCAAATCATTATAGAGTTTATTCGCAACCCGAAACCAGTATGTGGTGTTGCGTAGGTTCGGGTTTAGAGAATCATGCAAAGTATGGTGAGTTTATCTATGCACATAATGACAAAGATTTGTTTGTTAATCTGTTTATACCTTCTGAGCTGGATTGGAAGGAAAAGAAAATTAAGATTACCCAAACCACCAATTTTCCTGAAGAGGGAAATACTTCTATAAAACTTACTGAAATTAAAAATGAAAATTTCAATATTAATATCAGGATTCCAAATTGGGCCAGTGAAAATGATATTTCCGTTAAGATCAACGGCAAACAAATACAGCCTATTGTCGAAGGAAAATATATCACATTGAATAAAAAATGGAAAAAGGGAGATGAAATAAATATCGATCTGCCACTTTCCAATAGAATAGAACAAATGCCGGACGGTTTACCTTACGCTAGTATTTTTTATGGTCCAATACTTCTGGCTGCAAAAACTGACACAATAGATTTAAAGGGCTTATTTGCTGATGACAGCCGCGGTGGACATATTGCAAAAGGAAAACAACTCCCCTTAAGTACGGCTCCACAGTTTATTGTAGAGAAGAAAGACGATATTTTAAAAAATCTTACAAAACAATCAAATAATCTTATTTTTAAAAGCGCCAATATTAAATATTCGAAAAATCTGGAATTGGTTCCTTTTTACAAAGTACACGATACAAGATATGCCGTGTATTTCAAATATTTAAACCAGGAGCGATACAATTCGGAAGAGGCAAAAGAAAAACAAAAAGAAGCGGCGGAATTAGCTTCAAAAGAAAAGGTAGTAGATATTGTTTATCCGGGCCAGCAACAACCAGAAAATGACCATAATTTCAAAGGAGAAAATACAGAAAACGGAATTCACAATGACCGACATTGGAGACATAGTTCTTCCTGGTTTTCATATAATTTGAAAAATGAAAATTTACGTGGCAAAAAGCTGGCAATTACTTGCTTTGGCTTGGATGCGGGCAGAAACTTTGATATTCTTTTAAATGATAAATATCTGGGGACAATCAATCTAAAGGGAGACAAAGGAAATAATTTCTTTGATATAACATTCGACATTCCCCAACCACTGAATAGAAATAATCTTGAGATAAAATTCGTCGCAAAAAAAGGTTCTATCGCTGGTGGCATCTACGAAGTAAAGCTCACGGAATAAATACAAACATGCACTTGGGATATTTAATATCCCAAGTTATTAATATCTGCAACCTTGCCAATGACAATTAATGCGGGATGAGTAAGCTGATTATCTTCTATCAGTTTAACCAAATCCTTCACTAAACCTTTCGCAGATTTCCGATGTGGTAAGGAAGCATTCTGAACTACTGCCACAGGAGTATCTCCCCTTCCTTCTGAACTATATGTTTCTGCTATCTGAACGGCCTTTTTCATTCCCATATAGATAATTACCGTTGCATTACTCTGCATGGCCAGCTTTAAATCGTCGGATAAAGAGCCGTCCTTTTTTGTACCGGTAACTACCCAGATACTCTCGCTTACAGAACGATGGGTAAGAGGAATATCTTCGAATCCCAAAGCTTGCATAGAACTTATACCGGGAATAAAGTGTGTTTCGATTCCCTGCTCTCTGGCATACAACACTTCCTCAAATCCGCGACCGAAGATAAATGGATCACCTCCTTTTAAACGAACTACATTTCCTTTTTCATAAGCTTTCGATTTAATCAAGCCTAATATATCTTCCTGTGGAGTATATTCTCCATAAGGTCTCTTCCCAACATATATTTTTTCACAATCCTCGGAAGCCAAATTTAAAAGTTCACGGCTGGCCAGGTTATCATACAAAATAACATTAGCATTCTGTAAAACCTTTTGTGCTTTTACGGTTATCAGTTCCGGATCTCCGGGACCTGCTCCTACAACAAATAAAACAGGACGAACTTCAGTCATGGCTACAAATCTGAATATTTTTCCGCATATCCTGCCCATAATTTTTATATTCAGAACATAAAAGGGTAAAATTGCTGTTATCAGTAATTTTTAATAAACGAAAATGAAGCCAACAATAGAAATTGAGTATTGCCCAAAATGTGGATGGATGTTGCGAGCTGCTTATATGGCTCAGGAATTGTTAACTACTTTTACAGACGACATTCACGGCATATTACTGGTTCCCAGCGCAATAAACGGAAGATATACAATAAGCATTGATCAAACCGTAATATTCGATCGTAAACGAGAAGGCCGGTTTCCGGAAATAAAAGAACTCAAACAATTGGCTCGTGATATCATTAACCCTGAAAAATCATTGGGACATTCGGACAAGAAACAGTAAATCTATTTCTTAAGTTTTCCATTTAAAAGTTGGAAACTAGCTCCATCCGGATTTTGGTTGATATTCAAAACACCTTCGATATTTATTGGTTTAGAAGTAAACTTCAGGGGCTCTTCCATAAAAACTTCTACCATTTCCGGAATATCTCCCTCGCCACAAAACTGGCACTGTGCTACCGGTAAAACCGAAAGCAGGAATGTCTTATGTACAGCCCCGGTTTTTAACGGCACCATATATCCGGAAAGATAAATGGGCTTTTTATTTACAGCCATTAACGCTGGTGGGTAATATGGCTCATACATTCCGGAAGCATTCTTTTTTATAGTTCTTGTATTCAACAAATCCCAATACTTATTCATCATTGGAGTATGATCTGGTAATTGGGCATATATGGAAAATGTTATGAAAAACAATAAGATCGATGTGCAAAACTTCTTCATTATTTATCTGATAATACTTTTGAAATATCTGTTCTATAAGCTTGTAAAGCTGGAATAACTGATGCAAATATGCCAATTAAGATTCCCAATCCCAATAGAAAAAGTTCTTCCTTGTAAAAAACAAATCCCGTAAACACACTTTGTCCCTCTTCCTGATAACGCCCTATTAATCCTACAAAAACATGGCCTAATGCAATTCCCAATAAAGCGCCAAAAAGCGTAATAATTGTACCCTCTAAAATAACCAGAAAAAAAACCTTTCCTTTTGATGAACCCAAAGTTCTCATGATCGCCAAATCAAATTTGCGTTCTTTTAAAGAATTGTATAGATTAACAAATACGCTGATTGCTGATATTAAAATAATCAGATAAGCAAACCAGGTTAAGGCATCCATACCTACACCTACTAAAGAAAATAAACGGGCACTTTCCATTGCTGGAGATGCTACCTGCATAAATGTAGACTCATTAATCAATTTAGGAAATGTAACAACGGATAGCGGAGATTTGTATTGAATAAGCAGCGATGTAATATCCTTCCCAGCCAAATCCTCTTCGTGTCCTTCTTCATGCGCATGCTCATGATCATCTTCTCCGATACCGTGCATACGCCAAACACTTGCAATATTGGTTAAGATCAACTGATCCACAACACGTCCCTGAGCTTCTAAAATACCAACAACCTTATAGTCATGATCTTCATGTACATCTTCATCCGAAGATAGGCCATGTGCTCCATGTATCGTTTGGCCTATTTTCAAATTATGTTTTTTGGCAACTTCAGCACCAACAGTCACTTCAAAATCCGCATTCCAAAATTTTCCCGCTTTAACCTTCAGGTTATACAATTTGGTAAAGGAAATATCTGTACCTACTATCCGAAAACCTTTAAAATTATCTCCTAAAGCTAATGGGACTGCCATTTTAACCATTGGGTTTCTCGCTATCCGAAGTGCATCCTGATAAGGAATATTTCCGGTTGGAAAGTCGACATAATAAATGCTACTAAGGATAAGCTGCATAGGACTTCCTTTTGCGCCTACAACAGCATCTATATTTTCTGCATTTTTTTCCAGATTATTTGACAGCTGATTAGAAAGTATCAATAATGAGGATATAATTGCTATACCAAAAGTCACTAACAGAACACTTAAAAAAGTGGTAAGTTTCTTAAGTTTCAGACTTTTGATACTTAATAAAAAAACATTCATGAATTACCTCCGTTCACAAAATAGATATTGGAAATCATTTCTTTGACCCTTTTGTCATGAGTTGCCACTATTAAGCTTGCATTTTGTCTCCCGGCATGGTTGATAAGCAAATCCAGAACTTTTTCTGTATTTCTATCGTCCAGACTTGCTGTTGGCTCATCTGCAAAAATAATAGAGGGATTATTTAGTACCGCTCTTGCTATCGATAGTCTCTGTAATTGTCCTACGCTCAATTCCTTTGTGAAAGCATCTCGTTTATCTATAAGGCCCAAACTTTCTAAAACTTCGGTAATTCTTTCGGGATTTTTGCTTAGTCCCGCTAAAGATTGGGTTAGTTTGAGATTTTCAGTAACATTAAGGCTTTGAATAAAATAGGGTTTCTGAAACACAATTCCCATATGCTTAGCCCTGAATTTATCTAATTTACCTCCTAACTGATAAAGATTTGTCTCGTTTAGCATTACTTGTCCCTTTGTGGGGGACAGTAAACCTGTCATTATATTTAGTAAAGTGGATTTTCCACTCCCGGAATCTCCAAGTATCAACCAATTCTCGTTATCTAAAAATTTGGCATCTTCAAAATATATCTTTTTGCCTGTCGGATAAACATGCGCAAGCGAACTGATTGTAATCATGAACTAAAATTACATTTTAATATCTATATACTCTGGTAAAATTCCTGTTTAGTTGATTATTATTTCTTCAAAGTGTGGAATTATTCTACAGTCTATAAATCCATAAAAAACATATAAAACACTAAAAAACAGGCAATTAAATAATAACTCGCAATTTGGCACTGTTGTTTGATATACTTTGGCATACTTAGTATGTAAGACAGCATCGGGTATCAGAAAAGTAAATGTTTATATAAATTTCAAATTTAGAGTTATGAAAAATTTCATTTTATCAGCAGTTGCACTAGCGTTCGCAGGAGTTTCTTTGTCAGAAGCAAAAACATCATCATTCAACACTTCTTTCTCTTTACAAGATACTGTAAAAAAAGATACCGTTACGACTCCTACAGATACCACTAAAAAAGAAGAAAAAAAGGATTTCGCAATAGCACAATACACTTCTGATCAGGATACAACTACAAATGCGCCTGCGCAACAACAACCTCAGGAGCAAGCTGCACCTGCAGAAGCAAAAGCAGAAGTAGCACTTAATGATTTACCCGATGCGGTTAAGCAAACTTTAACTGCTGACATATTTAAAGAGTGGGTTCCATCAAATGCCTATCATGTAACCGGAGGTAGTGTGGAGCATTATGTAATTGAAGTAAAAAAAGGTGACGAATTAAGAAGCATTAAAATCGGTACTGATGGTAAGGTTGTAAACTAAAATCACCATATATATATTAACAATTAAAACTTCTATCTTACAAAGGCCGGGGATATCCCCCGGCTTTTGTATTTTTGTAGCAGTCCCATAAGTAATCGATGAAAAATATATTAATAATTGAAGACGATTCTACTTTTGCGCAACTGCTAGATGGATTTCTTTCTAAGAACAACTTCATTACAACAATTGCTCACTCGGTAAAGAATGCGTGGACATTTTTAGAGGAAACTTCTTTTGATTTAATTTTACTTGATTACAGACTTCCAGACGGAATAGGATTAGATGTTCTGGTTAAAATGCGCGAACAAAGCATTCATACCCCTACAATTATTATGACCAGCTTTAACGATGTTCGTACTGCTGTTACTGCCATGAAATCCGGAGCTTTAGATTATATCACAAAGCCTGTGAATCCGGATGAATTGTTGATGGTCATAAAAAACGCTATCAACAAAAAAGAGAATAAGGAAAGTCCCCAGAAAACTACTGGTGCCGATTTTATAGAGGGAGAAAGTCCTGAATCAGAAAAGCTTTATAAATATGTTGATTTGGTTGCTCCAACCGACATGTCTGTATTGATTAATGGCGAAAGTGGAACTGGTAAAGAACATATCGCTAAAACGATTCACTTGAAAAGTAACCGAAAAAACAAGCCTTTTATCGCAATAGATTGTGGGGCACTTTCGAAAGAATTGGCTGCCAGCGAATTATTTGGTCATATTAAAGGGGCTTTTACAGGAGCACTTAACGATAAGAAAGGCCAATTTGAAATAGCCAATGGTGGTACCTTATTTTTAGACGAAGTTGGAAATTTAAGTTACGATATCCAGGTAAAACTGCTTAGAACACTGCAGGAAAAAACAATACAGCCCGTTGGTAGCAATAAAACATTAAAAGTTGACGTACGAATTATTACGGCTACAAATGATGATTTGGGTGACAGCGTAAAGAATGAAAATTTCAGGGAAGATCTTTATCACCGTATTAACGAATTTAAAATTATGATGCCCGCTTTAAGAAATCGCGGCAAAGATCTGGAACTTTTTATCGACCATTTTATCAGCCAATCAAATAAAGAATTGGATAGGAACGTGGAGCATTTAACTGCAGAAACTAAAGATATCTTATTAAAGTATGATTGGCCTGGCAATTTAAGAGAACTTAAAAACGTAATAAAACGAATGGTTTTATTAACTCCGGGAGATACGGCTGAAGTTTATGCTCTACCCGAAGAAATGTTAGTTGCCGTTGAATCGGCTAAAGAAAATCCTCAAAAAACAGGAGCAAAAACCACCGATCTTAAAGAGCTTAACGAGATAAACGAAAAGGCTTTGATTATCGAAACTTTGGAAAAAGTTAGGCACAACAAATCTAAAGCTGCAAAAATATTAAACATCGATCGCAAAACTCTTTATAACAAAATGGACAGATACGGGATAGAATAATCCTTTATCTATTGGAATTTGGACTCTATTTTTTCCTTAAAAGAAGCTATCTCTTGTTGCAAATCATTTATTTTGGCTAACAAATCATCGTCAATTTCAGGGCTGTGATTAAGTTCATATTCCAAATCCCGAAGGTGAGCCCCTAAGCCCTTTCCTCCAAATTGAGCAATACGTCCAGCTAAACGATGAATTATAAGTGAAACTTCACCGCTATCCCCGGCTTTTAATGCAGTATCAAGTAAGCTTTCATCAGTTTCCACATCAACTACAAACTTTTTCAATAGCTTATCAAGTTGGTCACTATCTCCAAAAGTCATTTTTTCAATAGCAGAAAAGTCAAGTTCCTGGCTTTCAATTTGCTCGGCATCTAACCCAAAAATGCGTATCAAATCCTCTTCCCGAAATGGCTTATGAATGATATCATCAAATCCACTATTTAATAACAATTCCCTTTCCTCCGGTAAAACCTGCGCCGTTAAAGCAAAGATTTTCACTTCTGCCGGAACATAGCTTCTTAAACGCTTACACACCTCTATCCCCGAAATTTCCGGCATTCTTATATCTGTTAAAACTACGGTTACAGATTCATCCCAAATGGTATTCAACAAATATTTTGGATTGGAAAAACAAACATGTTCGATATGATGATTTTTTAGAATAGTTGAGCACAAGTCTAAAATAAAAGGATCATCATCAAGCAACCAAACTTTAGCATCGGAATTAATAAGCGAGATTTGATTTTCATGTACTATCGCCAATTCATCCTCTTCTACTTCCTGATATTTTAAATAAACCGTAAAGGCCGATCCTTCACCCAATTTACTCCGCACACTAATTCGTCCTTCC
This sequence comes from Pseudopedobacter saltans DSM 12145, assembly GCF_000190735.1. GTDB lineage: Bacteria > Bacteroidota > Bacteroidia > Sphingobacteriales > Sphingobacteriaceae > Pseudopedobacter > Pseudopedobacter saltans. The sequence continues at coordinate 4,084,255 of NC_015177.1, read as the reverse complement.
TGCTGCTCGATCAGCAATTTAGTTATAGATAAACCTAATCCTGCGCCTTCTTTATCAGAGACAATTTTATCTATCCGTTCAAATTCATTAAAAATATTCTGGGTATCTTCATGAGACATTCCTACTCCGGTATCCTCAATCACAAACATAAAATGCAAACCGCTTTTATTCTTCTTACACGACACATTTAAAGCAACATGACCTTTATCCGTGTACTTTATCGCATTTCCCAATAGATTATATAAGATTTGCTTCAGTCTGAAAGCGTCACCTTTTACATAAGAAACATCTTCAAAATCAAAATCAGCATAAAGCTTGATACCTTTTTTTTCAGCCTGATATTTTAGAACAGTAAAAACTTCCTGTAACAGATTTTCCATATGAAAAACTGTTGGCGTTATTGCTATTTTTCCCGAAACTATGCGATTATAATCCAAAATCTCATTAACGATATGCATTAAATGTTCAGATGAATAATATATAGCATCTATGTTTTTAGGTTTGATTTCTCTTTCTTTTCTAAGCAGTTCAGAGAATCCGATAATTGTCTGTAGCGGTGTTCTGATTTCATGGCTCATATTTGCTAGAAAACGTTGCTTCGCCATGCTATGATATTCGGCTTCCTCTTTAGCCTTTTCCAGTTGTTTACGATATTCATTTCCTTTGCTGATATCCCTTAAAATCAGATACAGCATAATTAAAGTAATCAGAAAAAACACCAAAATAATTACACTGATTTGCTTAATACCAGAGTTAACAACAGATTTTGCGTCATCATTTCTTTCCTGTATCTGATTAACAGCTTCTAATTCCACCTGCCTTAGGGTTGTCAACAATCTACTGAAAAGCATATCATTGGTATAAATAAACATCGCTTCCGTGTTTAAAAACGATTTGCTTTTTTTCCGTTGTGTTTCCTCAATAGAACGCATCGATTCGCCCAAATCCCTAAGAATACTGTCTTGCCTGTTCAGCGCAACCGTGTCCAATTTTACATTGAGCTCTTCATTTACAATATTATATGCCGGCTTTTTGAGCGCTTCTTTTTTCTTTCCGAATATTCTGCTTAAAAAACCTTTTGACTCCTCTGCTTCCCGACGTTCTTCCAACTCGTAGATAGTAGTTGTTAAAGTTCGCTTTTCAGATTCTAAAATGGCACTATCCGTTTTTTTTGCATTTTCTTCAACCAGCTCATTAAGGGATTTCAGTTGCTTTTCTATTGATTTATTATCAAGAAAACCTCTTCTGTCCGTTAAATAATTATTGAATAATTTATCCCGTTCCTTTAGCAGCTTTTTCATAGAAGCTATTCTTACAAGCTGTAAAGAATCGTTGCGATATTTATATTGAAGGGAATCTATAATGGAAACAAGTTCTTTAGACTCCTTTTGCAACTGCGTATAATCGGCTTTGTTTTTTAAACTTACAGATTTCTGAAGCTGCTCCAGTCGAACCATTTTTAAAGAAAGGTTGTTAACCAGACGTAATCTCTCTGTGGGCTCGGAGATATTTTCTACCGTATCAAGAATCTCATACAACGCTATCTTCGCTGTTTGCCACGCCAGATAAAGCGCAGCACAAGCTACAATAGAGGCTACTACAATTTTCCACTTGATAGATTTCTGAAATTTATATTTTGGTTTTTTAACCATAATAGCAAATATATCCCATTATAATATAACGGAAAAAATGTTTATTTGCTTATAAGCTGCTTAAAAATCGAATTTGATGCGAGTTCTAATTCCCCATTCCGAAACTTCCGGATGGTCTAAATAATTAATGCGTTTTACCAGATCGACTCTTAGTACCTTAAAGATATTGGATAAACCCACACTTCCTTCCAGATAAGGTGCCTTGCCTAAACTATTTGTTCTAGATTGTCCGTTATCAAACAATGGAAATTTGTAGGTACCGTCTGAAGTTAAATTGGGATTATTTTCATCACGTAAACCTCCAAATAAGGCCTTAATAGAAACCGCTTCTCTTAATTTAAGATGTTTGATTAAGGGGATTTTGTTTAAAAAGAATCCGTTAAAGCTATGGTCTACAAATACTCCGGCATAGTGATCACTGACAAACTCCAAAAAGTTCATCAGGTTATATGAATACACCTGATAAGCATAGGTTTGATTTGCCCGATGTATACTTAACAACGGAAAGGGTAGTTTTCCAAAAATATAAGATCCTTCCAACCTTACATCAGAGTAACCCAACTGAGACAAATAAAAACGCTTATCAATACTCCCATTTAAATTATGATAGTTATATTCTCCGCCCAATACGTCTTTAAGTCCCAGAGAGTATCTTAAATTAAAAATCGGATACTTATTTACAAAACTCGTTCTGTAAGCTCTACCCTGATAAAATTTCTCATTTGGAGCATATCTCAAGTTAAAAGCGACTTCACTCGTTGTTAGCTTACTAACAAAATCTCCCGATGATGCCTGATAATATAGACCTCCAGCTGGACTTTGCGTCCATTTTTTCAACTGCAAGCCGTAAGAAAAATGATTTTCGAATTCTTTGATATACTCCAGTTTATAGAAATCATTATACAAAAGCATATCGTTCACACCTCTCTTAAAAGACAATAAAATATTGTCTTCCTGTACAAATTGCAATTCCTGCCCCGGAATCTTTGTATCTCGTTGAAAACTGGCTCTTATAAAATGCTGTGGGAATGTATAAATGGATTTATTATTAAAAGCATAAGCTCCGCTTAAATAATATTTTATTTTTTGATCATTAAATCCATAAGCTAGGTAGTTCTCAAAATACCATTTCTTACTGAGTTCGGTTGTAGTTCTACCACCAACGCGTAATCTGAAACCCTCTACATTATTAAAACTATAAAAGGTATTAAAAGGTCCCATGTCATACCCCCCCAGATTTTGATAGCCTGCTATTAACAAAGTCCCATATTTCATAGTCCTTCTGAAAGAGCGGATATTTTGCAGCGAGTCGATATTTTTATAAATACTCAACTGGTTTGATGATATGGTATCCAATCTGTTTTGTTCCCAAAAACCTTCTCCTTTCAGCACTTGTTTAGGCTCAGCGCTGGTAACCTTTTCTTCGATGAAAACACTATCCGGCAGGGGTCTATTAATTGCATAATCTTTATAGGAAACCGTTCTGTCCCCAACAAAACCGAATCCCTTTTCTTTGTTAATGCCAAAATCTACTGATAAATGGCTTTTGCTCAAATTATAATGCCTGTTTTCATCAGCATCAAAATCCAAATCAATATTCATCCCTCGCACAAAGTTCAGGTTGATATCTTTATTTACCGATAAGCGGGCTCTTTTAACGGCATATTTCCCATCCAGCGTAACATAAAGTTTTCCATTGAAAAGCATATCGCCTTTATTTCTGGCAAAGAAAGACAGCTCAACTAGCTTTGGTTCCGTATTTTTAATCGTATCAGTAATAAAATATTTATAGAATGTTGGAGCAGAAGCGGCGATTGGGCTTAAAAAATCGTTACTGATGATAGAGATATTATTTGCATAGATATCAATATCTTCATACATCCTCTTAAAATAGTTCTGTAAGCCTTTATTGTCTACATATCTTTTGTCAAACTCTGCCTGCTTCTCTCCCAGTACTATAATTTTATTAAAATTGGGATTCTTTCTATAAAAATTATCTGTCAGTCGCTCTTCTATATAAACCGGAAGAATATACTTACCTCCAAACTTGCTAGTATCCTGCTCCTGAAATAAAAACTGATAATTTTTAAACAATCTGTTATTTCTGAATTTATCAGAGATGTTATCCATCGAAAAAGTCATTTTCTCGTACTTCCGATAAGATACCGTATTAAGTTCCTTTACTCTGTTATCATCCTTATGGGCAATTACATTTCGTATAAGCTCTACCGCTGGATTTTCCTTATTACTGTATTTTGCTTTGTTCTTTTTAGTAACAACAATCTCCTTAAGTGCCTTGGCGGAAGGTGTCATTAAAACTTCAATTCGTTGTGTTTTACCCACTGCAATGGTCACCAATTTGGTTTCATATCCCATATAAACAAACTTCAGTATATTATATTGGGCGTTGGTAGTACTAATGGTAAAAACACCATCTATATTGGCCTGGGTACCTGCTTGGGTGCCGTTAAAAAAAACATTTGCAAAAGGAATGGTCTCTTTTGTAGTAACATCCTTCACTACTCCGCTAACAATTGTTTTTTGTGCAAAAACACTATTTATTCCAAAAAGACTCAGAAACAATATACCCCAAATATATTTAAACATAGAAGCTCTTTATATAACTCGACAACAGCGATAGATCCCATTTGAAACTAAACGCATTTTTAATATCCAAAAATTCCATGCAATGTTAAGAGAAGTTTTCCTGACTTTTTTAATAAAAACGTCAGGTGTTCTAAAATTTTACAATCGGGAAACATACCTTTAACTGCTTAATGATTTTAGCTTAAAGCTCGTGTCTTAATTATTTGCATTTCACCAAACTATATCGCATCTTTGCATCGCTTATAAAGAAAGACGGAGGGATTAGACCCTACGAAGTCTTAGCAACCTGTGCTTACAAGGTGCTAAATTCTACTTGGGAATATATACAAGAAATCCCGGGACAGATAAGTGAAAGTCATCAATTTCATACAGCCGACTTTTCTAACTAAGCATTAATTAGATTGATAAACAACAACATAGCATTTGGTGGGGTTGTGAATACTGGTTATTTTTACGGATATGGATATCAGGGAAGAATTAAAAAAACGAATTTTGGTTATAGATGGCGCAATGGGCACTATGATTCAGAATTACAAACTTACCGAGCAGGATTTTCGTGGAGAAAGATTTAAAGATCATACTTGCGATGTTAAAGGCAATAACGATTTGCTCAATATCACACGCCCCGATATCATAAAGGCTATACATAAAGAATATTTGCTCGCCGGAGCGGATATTATAGAGACGAACACCTTCAGTACGCAACGCATTTCTATGGCAGACTATCATATGGAAGATCTGTCTTATGAACTAAGTTACGAAGGCGCAAAAATTGCCAAAGAAGTTGCTACAGAAGTTACTGCTTTAAACCCTGATAAACCAAGATTCGTAGCCGGAGCTATTGGCCCAACTAACAGAACATTATCTATTTCGCCAAATGTAAACGACCCTGGTTTTAGAGCCATTTCTTTTGACGAATTGGAATCCGCTTATTACGAACAAGTGAGAGGATTGGTTGATGGCGGCGCCGATTTACTTTTAGTCGAAACCATCTTCGATACATTGAATGCAAAGGCAGCTATATTTGCCATTAAAAAATATGAGCAGGTAATCGGTCGGAAAATAGAGATCATGATTTCGGGTACCATTACCGATGCTTCCGGCCGTACATTATCCGGACAGACAACCGAAGCTTTCTGGAACTCTATGCGCCATGGAGATTTGCTTTCTATCGGCTTAAACTGTGCTTTAGGAGCAAAAGATATGCGTCCATATATACAGGAATTATCAGAATTGGCTGATGTTTTTGTTTCTGCGTATCCAAATGCCGGCTTACCAAATGAATTCGGCCAGTATGATGAAACAGCTGAACAAACCGCTGGTCTTTTAGACGATTTTTTATCTTCCGGCTTCCTGAATATGGTAGGTGGCTGTTGTGGAACAACTCCGCAGCATATAAAAAGAATAGCTGAAACAGCAGCAAAATATACGCCTAGAAAAATAGCGCAACCAGAACGCTGGATGCGTTTGTCTGGTCTTGAGGCGGTAAATATCAAACCCGATAGTATATTCGTAAATATTGGCGAACGTACCAATATCACGGGTTCTCCTAAATTCTCGAAACTTATCCTAAGCGGAGATTACGAGACTGCACTTTCTGTTGCCCGTCAACAGGTAGAAGGTGGCGCTCAGGTTATTGACGTTAACATGGACGAAGGAATGCTGGACTCTGTTGCCGCAATGACTAAATTCCTAAATCTGATAAGTTCAGAACCGGATATTTGTAAAGTACCGGTAATGGTCGATTCGTCCAAATGGGAAGTTATCGAAGCCGGATTGAAATGCTTACAGGGAAAAGGGATCGTTAACTCCATCTCGTTAAAAGAAGGAGAAGAAAAATTTAAAGAATCTGCCAGAAAGATAAAACAATATGGTGCTGCGACAGTAGTTATGGCTTTTGATGAAAAAGGTCAGGCCGATAATTACGAACGCCGCATTGAGATTTGTAAAAGGTCTTATGATATATTGGTTAACGAAGTTAACTTCCCTGCAGAAGACATCATTTTCGACCCGAATATTCTAACAGTCGGTACCGGCTTGGAGGAACACGCTAACTATGCCGTAGATTTTATTAACGCAACACGCTGGATAAAAGAAAATCTACCCTATGCAAAAGTAAGCGGAGGGGTATCAAATATATCATTCTCTTTTAGAGGAAATAATCCAGTAAGAGAGGCTATGCATTCGGCTTTTCTTTTCCACGCCATTAAAGCAGGTTTGGATATGGGTATTGTAAATGCAGGAATGCTGGAAGTTTACGAGGAAATAGAACCAGAACTATTGATTAAAGTAGAAGACGTACTCCTAAACAGAAGACCTGATGCCACAGAAATTTTAGTCGATTTTGCCGAAACGGTAAAAAACAAAGGAAAAGTTATAGTAAAAGATGAGGAATGGCGCAAAGGAACTGTAGAAGAAAGACTTTCTCATGCCCTGGTAAAAGGTATTGTTGCCCATATTGATGAAGATGTAGAAGAAGCTAGACTTAAATATGCCAGGCCGTTAGAAATTATAGAAGGTCCTTTGATGGATGGAATGGGCGTTGTCGGCGATCTTTTTGGTTCCGGAAAGATGTTTTTACCACAGGTGGTAAAATCGGCAAGGGTGATGAAAAAGGCAGTAGCTATTCTACTCCCTTATATAGAAGCAGAAAAAGTAGAAGGTGAAAGCAGTTCGGCTGGTAAAATTTTAATGGCCACTGTAAAGGGAGATGTACATGATATCGGAAAAAATATCGTAGGTGTTGTTCTGGCTTGTAACAACTTCGAGATTATAGATCTTGGCGTAATGGTTCCGGCCACTACCATTTTAGAAGAAGCAAGAAAACATAATGTTGACATTATTGGCTGTAGCGGGCTAATCACCCCGTCTTTAGATGAAATGGTTCACATTGCTAAAGAAATGGAACGCGAAGGATTTAAAATTCCTTTGATGATTGGTGGTGCAACTACGTCCAGAATTCACACTGCAGTAAAAATAGACCCTAATTATAGTGGTCCGGTTATTCACGTTTTAGATGCCTCTAGAAGTGTTACCGTTTGTAGTAACTTATTGAACACCGAAACCAATGCCGAATACAAGCAACAAATAAAAGAGGACTACGCCAAAACCAGAGATAACTATAATAAAAAGCGTGTAGACAAAACGCTGAGAGATATAAAAACGGCTAGAGAAGAGCAGTTTAAGATAGATTGGAACGAAGGATTACCTAAAGTGCCAAATTTTATAGGAACAAAAACTATAGAAGGCTACCCTTTAGAAGAGCTCCTGCCTTATATAGACTGGACTCCTTTCTTCCACGCATGGGAACTACGAGGGGCCTATCCGCGAATCCTGCAAGACGAAACCGTGGGCAAAGAAGCCCAAAAACTTTTTGATGATGCACAAACACTATTAAAAAGAATTATTGAAGAAAAGCTATTAACTGCTAAAGCGGTGTTTGGATTATGGCCTGCTAATAGTAAAGGTGACGATATAGTACTAAATGTGGAAGGAAATGAAACTGTAATCCACACACTAAGGCAACAAAATCAGAAACCGGCTGGCGAACCGTATTACGCATTATCCGATTTCATCGCCCCGGAAAGCACAGGATTACAAGATTATTTCGGAGCCTTTGCAGTTTCTACAGGATTCGGCTGTGATGAGCTGGTCGCAGAATTTGAAAAAGATTTTGACGATTACAATAGCATTATGACCAAGGCTTTAGCTGACAGGCTAGCTGAAGCTTTTGCAGAAAAGCTCCATGAGTTGGTAAGAACCGAATATTGGGGTTATGCCACTCAAGAAAAATTGAGCAACGAAGAATTGATCAAAGAAAAATATCAAGGTATTCGCCCTGCTCCGGGATATCCGGCTTGTCCAGATCATACCGAAAAAGGAACATTATTCAGTATGCTTGATGTTGAAAACAGAATAGGCTTAAAATTAACGGAAAGCTTTGCTATGTATCCAACTGCAGCCGTTAGCGGATACTATTTTGCACATCCTCAATCCAGATACTTCGGAGTTGGAAAAATAGCCAAAGATCAGGTAGAAGATTACGCAAAACGCAAAGGAATGGATTTAGAAACAACAGAAAAATGGTTAAGCCCTAATTTGGGATATTAAAGAGTAATAAGTATCAAGAGTACTTCTATTATTAGAATAAATGCATAATTTCAAAGAGCTTAAAGTTTGGCTACAAGGAATATCACTTTCCAGGTTGATTTTTGAGATCACAAAAGCATTTCCTTCTGAACATAAATTTAGTCTGGATAGCCAAATGTTCAGATCCGCAATTTCTATTCCTTCAAATATTGCAGAAGGATGTAGTAGAAAGTCGGAAAAGGATTTCAGACGCTTTTTAGATATAGCATTAGGCTCTTCTTTCGAATTAGAAACACAAATAATTATAGCTAAAGAGGTTGATTTAGTAACACAGGAACAGTACTCCGAATTAATTTACAAAACAGCAGAAATTCAAAAAATGCTTAATGGACTTATCAAGTGTCTTAATTCTTGATACCTGATACTAAAAATCTTTATACTTGTAAAAAAATGAAAATCACCGATCATATAAAAAACGCTAACGGAAAAACTCTGTTTTCTTTCGAGTTACTTCCTCCCGCTAAGGGCCAGAGCATCCAGTGGATTTATGATGCCATTGAGCCTTTATTAGATTTCAAACCGCCTTTTATCGATGTAACTTCATTAAGAGAAGACTATATCTACAAACAAAAGGATAATGGTTTATTAGAAAAACTTTCTTATAGAAAAAGACCCGGAACTATTGCAATCTGTGCCGCAATTCTAAATAAATACAAGGTAGATGCGGTGCCCCACCTGATATGCGGCGGCTTTACCAAGGACGAAACCGAGAATGCTTTAATCGATCTTCAGTTCCTGGGTATAGACAACGTATTGGTATTAAGAGGTGATGCCCGAAAAGCTGATGGTTCTTTTATACCTACACCAAACGGACATGCTTATGCCTCCGATCTTTTACAACAGGTAAAGAATCACAACGCTGGGAAATTTTTACATGAGGATATAGAGGTTGAATACAAAAGCGACTTTTGTGTTGGGGTAGCGGGATATCCGGAGAAACATTTTGAGGCTCCAAACATGGAAACCGATTTTAGATACTTAAAGCAAAAGGTAGATATGGGTGCAGATTTCATTGTAACGCAAATGTTCTTCGATAATCAAAAATATTTTGACTTTGTAAACAAATGCCGCGAGCATGGCATAAATATCCCTATTATTCCAGGATTAAAGCCTATTAGCGCATTAAGTCAACTTATAAATCTTCCTAAGATATTCCACATTGATTTACCACAAGATTTAGTTGAAGCAGTGCAAAGCTGTAAAACAACAAAAGACGTAAAACAGATAGGTACCGAATTTATGATACAGCAATGTAAAGAACTGATTAAATTTGGCGCGCCGGTACTTCACTTTTACACAATGGGCAGACCTGAGCAAACAAGACAAATTGCCGAAGCTGTGTTCTAACATATAAAGGCTGTTTGTAAACAGCCTTTTTTGTTTGTGACAAAAATCACTTCAGTTACCATTATAATTGAAGATTTTTGGATATTTAACTTTTAACATCAACACACTCCTGATCATGAGAATCGCCTTTTTTAGCTCAAAATCATACGACAAAGAATATTTTAAGAAATATGCTCGTAACTATAACCATGATATCATCTTCTTCGAAACTGCTTTAACCGAAAAAACAGCCAATCTTACAGAAGGTTGCGAAGCTGTATGCGTATTTGTTAATGATAAAGTTGACAAAGAGACTATCGCTATTCTATCTAAACTGGGTGTAAAGGGCATTTTATTGCGTTGCGCCGGTTATAATAATATAGATCTTGAAGCGGCGAAAGAACATCATATTAAAGTTTTACGTGTACCTGCCTATTCTCCCGAAGCAGTTGCCGAGCATTCTTTGGCATTAATCATGACGCTAAACCGTAAAACGCATAAAGCTTTTAACCGTGTGCGGGAGAATAATTTTTCCATTGAACACTTAGTGGGTTTCAACTTATTTGAGAAAACTGTTGGACTAATAGGAACAGGTCTAATCGGACAAGCCTTCGCAAAAATCATGTTAGGCTTAGGCTGTAAAGTTATTGCATTTGATGTTTATGAAAATGAAAGTCTAAAAAAATTAGGTATAAACTATTTACCTCTAGATGAGGTATTTGAACAAGCAGATATTATTTCTTTACACTGTCCCCTAACACCGGAGACTAAATACATCATTAACAAAGAGAACATCTCTAAGATGAAAGATGGTGTAATGATTATCAATACTTCCCGAGGAGCTTTAATTAATACCAAAGATGTTATTGGTGGATTAAAATCTCAAAAAATTGGCTACTTAGGTTTAGATGTTTACGAACAGGAAGAAGATATATTCTTCAGAGATCTTTCTGAAAGTGTTTTAAAAGACGAAACCATTTCCAGACTAATGAGCTTTCCTAATGTTTTAATTACTAGTCATCAGGGTTTCTTTACTAAGGAAGCTTTGGGACAGATAGCCACAGTCACTTTAAATAATGCGACAGTACTAGAAAATGGTGAGGTTTTATTAAATGAAGTCTTATAATTCCCTTTATCAAGATCTTATATTGAAAACCGAGGCTTAGCAAAGTCTCGGTTTTTTTATTTGTCGTTTAGTAAAAAAATAGCTGTCATTTATTTTATCAAAGTTCATTGTACTACCTTTGCCTTATCATTAAATAGTCAAAAACAATGAGGAAGATAGAGGAAATAAATGCTGCGATAGCTATAGAAAGAGGGATTTTATTAAATCATCCATTATATCATAAAATTAATAATGTTTATGGCTTACAAAAGTTTATGGAAGGTCATGTGTATGCTGTTTGGGATTTCATGTCTCTATTAAAAGCGCTACAACAACGCCTAACCTGTATCACTGTTCCTTGGTTTGCTTCTCCGTTTCCTACTACACGTTATCTGATTAACGAAATTGTTCTTGCCGAAGAATCTGATGAGTATATAGATGGTCGCAGACTAAGCCATTTCGAGATGTATTTAGACGCGATGGAAAGCTTAGAAGCAGACACGACCATGTTACAAAGTTTTCTTCTGCAGGTACGTGTCTCTGACAATATATTGCACACGATTGACAAAAGTGATTTACCTTTAAAAATAAAAGAGTTTTTGTCTTTCACTTTTCATGTGATTATTAACGGTAAAACACATGAAATCGCAGCTGCTTTTACTTTTGGCAGGGAAGATTTAATTCCAGATATGTTCACCAGCATATTAACAGAAATACAAACTAACTTCCCTCATTCCAATTTGGAAAAACTGATCTATTATTTTGAAAGACATATAGAATTGGACGCAGATGAACATGGACCACTTGCAATGAAGATGATATTAGAGCTTTGCGAAGATGATGATGAAAAATGGCAGGAAGTTATCGCCATTTCTAAAACAGCCCTAGAGAAAAGAAAATTATTATGGGATGCTATTGAGGAATCTTTGTAGATGTTTTTTCAATGACATAACATCCTAACGGAGATATTGTTAGGAAGGGAGGGGGGGGGGGGAACATTACACTTATTCCTATTTTTTCGATTTATATCAAAAACAATTCCTCCAAAAATAATAATATAGCAAACATTATCACTGTCGGTAAAATTACATCAGTCATTCTTTCCGTTCTTGGCATATCATCTGAAGAAGAAGTAGGAGTATTGAGATAAGGATCACTTCTTAGACAAGTTATCTTTAGTTTTTCGCTTTTAAAGAACACTGTATTATCTTTGGATAAGAATTTAATAAATAAACAACCAATTAAAAAACCACAAATGACTAATAAGACGCTTTTATTGGCTATAATATTTTCTTTTTTTTATAGCATTCCATTTTGTAAATCTCAAAACAAAAAAGACTACAGTCTTATAAACAAGGTAGTTGAATGGCAAATTAAAAATTTTCCAGATACAAGTGGGCCAAAAGCAGGTTGGGTACATGCTGCATTTTACCGAGGTCTCATCGAATGGGGCGAATATCAAAAATCAGATAAAATTGATCGTTTTCTCCTTGACTTAGGCCAAAGTCTAAATTGGAATATGTTAGACAGAGTATACGATGCTGATGACTTATGTATTGGCCAAACTTACATCAAACTTTATGAAAGACACAAAAAACCAGAGATGATAAAAGCTGTCGTAGACAGAGTTCAATTCATCATGGACCACCCATTAAATGAATCGCTTCGAACCGTGAATAATAAACCTAACAGAGAACGTTGGGGGTGGTGTGATGCTTTATTTATGGCACCTCCTGTGTATGCTCAACTCTATAAACTGAATAAGGATAAAAAGTTTCTCGATTTCTGTTTCTCCGAATATAAAGTCACTTGCGACTCTTTGTACAACAAAAACGAGCATCTATTTATTCGCGATCTGCGTTTTATTAATGCCAAAGAAGATAATGGGAAACCTTTGTTCTGGAGCAGAGGAAACGGCTGGGTATATTCTGGATTAACATTTATGCTCAACAACGTTCCGAAATCACATCCTAGTTACAATTATTATTTAAATTTATACAAGGAAATGTCTGAAACCATTATTAAGTGTTATGATAAGAATGGATCTTGGCATGCTAGCATGTTCGATTTAGACAGTTATCCACAACCTGAAAACAGCGCTTCTGGCTTCTTTGTACATGGATTGGCATGGGGAATAAATAAAGGGATATTAGATAAGAAAAAATATAAGCCTATTGTTTATAAAACCTGGAATGCATTAAAATCACATGTAAATGAAGACGGCAAATTAGGTTATGTACAGTCTATAGGTCATGCTCCAAAAGCAGTTACCAAAGACTCTGCCGCTCCATATGGAGTTGGCGCTTTTCTTTTAGCAGCCACAGAAGTTATGAAATTGAGTAATTAGTTTATTTCCCGATATTACTATTAGAGCAATATCGGGTTTTTCTTTACTCCAATTGAATAATAGACCTCTCACAGAATTACCATAACGCCAACCAAAATAAAATTAACTTCAGTTTTGACATCCAGATATTCAAATGTCACTTTAATATATGATGGTCGATCAAATTTATGGCTTCGGAAAAACTCTGCTTTTCCCTTCTAGGCGAGGATATGTCTCCCAAACCTCTGCATACGCTCCTATTCTTATATCCTTTGTTTCTTGAAGTTTGTTATTAAGCATTTTTTTCATTTCATAAAGGATTTTAGTATATCGCTTTTCCGACGCCAAGTTGGTCATACAATCTTCATCATTCCTTATATCAAAAAGCTCAAATTCTGGCCTTTTAGAAGTAGCTGATTTAAAATACTTTTCAACAGCAGGATCTTTATAGTTTTCCAACAAATACTCTTTAGACGGAGCATCATCGATATCATAATAAGCCTGGTGTGCCTTTGCTAATTTTCCATTTTTTATTTCGGTAGGATCTCCCGCTGGCCAACGCTCAGGCTCATAATTATGTATCAACAAATAATTTTCTGTTCGAATACACCGCATTGGATACCCTTTATTTTCAAATCTTGAAAACGAATGGCGTTCTCTCCCAGCAAATACCATCTTTTGAGGATGATGCTTAACCCCTTTTAATAGCGGCAATAAACTCGTTCCACTGTATTTTATTTTTGAATTTATACCTATCACATCCATTAATGTTGGCGCAACATCAACCAAACTGACCAATTCGTCTATCACCTGCTGAGGTTTTATATTGTTACCCCAACAAATAGCAAGAGGAACGTGAATACCGGCGTCATAACAGTTTGCTTTGGCTTTCGGAAAAGCCATACCGTTATCCGCAGTTACTATCACTATGGTATTATCGAATAAACCTCTATTTTTTAATTCATTGATACATTTCATTATATGAGAATCGAACCACTGAACTTCCACAGCAAAATCAAGTAAATCCCCTCTAACAATTTCATTATCTGGTAAAAAACCAGGAACTACAGCATTACTTAGGTTTAAATTTTCCTTAGTCCAAGACATATTCTCGAAAGGACGGTGAGGCTCTAAAGTACCCAACCAGAAACAAAAAGGCTGTCCTTCCTTCCGCTTATCTAAAAAATCCTTAAAATTAGCAGTATAATCAATATTAGAAATCCCTGAATGAGGTGGCTCTAACTTAAGCTGGTTATATTCTGGCCCTGCAGGGTTAGTTATTCTATCAGAAACGGTCCAATCACCCGGTCCCCATCCTTTACCCGTATAGCCTGTGTGGTATCCTGTTTCTTTTAAGATATCAGGGTATACTTTAAATTCCTTAGGAAATGAACTGGCATGTGTTCCTGCTTCTTTCAATTCCCATGGATATAAACCCGTCAATATACTTGCTCGAGAAGGGCTACATCCGGGAGACGTAACAAATGCATTTTTAAATAGTGCTCCTTTATTGGCAACATAATCAAAACCAGGTGTAGAAATCATTTTATTGCCATATGCTGATGCATACGGGTAGGATAAGTCATCAGCAATAATAAAAAGAACATTTGGCCTACTCTGCACTTGGGATGCTGATACAGAATTATATCCAACCAACAGGACTGAAAGCGAGATTACTATATCTTTTATTTTATTTATCATAAATCTTAAGATTTTAATTATTCACTTTTGATACGTACTATTTGCGTGTTTAAGTGCTTTCCCTGAATTATGAGTGTAAATAAAGTTTAAGAAATCAGAAGCATTTTAAATCTGTTCTGCTTAGACAGCATGAACACCCACTTTTTTATTTTTAGCATATTTTTTTGGAGTGATACCATACTGACTCTTAAAGCATCGGCAAAAATAACGTTGTTCTGAATAACCAACCAGTTCACTAACCTCTGAAACGGGCTTATCAGTCAACTCCAAAAGATTTGCTGCTCTCTTCATTCTGATATTCCTAATCAAATCGATGGGAGCCATATTACAGATTTCCCATACTTTTCGGTATAAAGTAGATCGGCTTATATATAATTTACTAGCGAGAATATCCACATTAAAGTCTACATTGGAAATGTTGTCCTCAATCACTTCTGTCACTCCTACAATAAATTTATCATCATCAGAAGTTATAAGAACTTCTTTCGGATTGACAATTAGTTCCTTTCTCAAATGCTCCTTAATAGCTGCCCTTGTTTCGTTCAACTGATCGATACGCGTTTCAAGTGTAGCTATATCAAACGGCTTAGCCATAAATATATCAGCTCCAGATTCATATGCTCTAGATTCAACATCTGTATTAGTCAATGAAGATATAAATATCACTGGTATGACCGACAAAAACTGATGTGATTTAATTTGACGACAGATATCGAATTTTCCCTCCTCTTCTTTTATCATATCACATATAACCAGTAAAGGAGGTTTATCCAACATTGGTTTTATTCCCTCAGATTCAGAAATAATATGTACGTCAAACCGATTAGCAAATATGTTTTTAATAAACAAATCTATTTCCTGATCTCCCTCAATCAAATAAACAAGAGGAAGTGATTTAATAGATACATACGGATGATCGACAATTGGCTTCAGAGAAGCACCTATTGGCAATAATGAAACAGGTTTACTATTATCCAATGATTTAATTTCCTTTTGAGTATAGTGCGAGCTACCCAAAGAAAGACCGAATGTATAGCTAAGTACCGTGTCATTTTCCTTTTTGCTGATACGTAACTCACCATGGTGCAACTTTATATAATCATAAGCGATAGAAAAACGGGTATTTAAATTACTTATGTTCGTTTCTATATTTTTTTCCCCTATGGCTACGATGCTAATTTTGAATTTATAATCTTTAGAGTCTAATATGCAAATTATATCTATGTGCCCATTGTTGGAAGTATAAGAAATAGCGTCTTCTAATATATTATATAAAGCTATTTCTATCTTGGTTACATCAATATATACGGTAACCGAATCTATATTTGAATCAAATGAATATGTTATGTGCTTAGCCTTCATTTGATCTGTAAATAATGTAAAAATGCCGTTAATAACTGGTAATATATCCACTTTAGAGAGTTGCAAATCACTCGGCCCAGAGGATTTTTTCTTAAAATCAACTAAATA
The DNA here is from genome assembly GCF_000190735.1 of Pseudopedobacter saltans DSM 12145. Classification (GTDB taxonomy): domain Bacteria; phylum Bacteroidota; class Bacteroidia; order Sphingobacteriales; family Sphingobacteriaceae; genus Pseudopedobacter; species Pseudopedobacter saltans. The sequence goes on along the minus strand of NC_015177.1, from coordinate 4,067,919 downwards.
TGAAACTTGATCAGACAATTTCGATACACTTTCTGACATTGTGTACAACATTTGTTTAATCTCTGTTTCATGTAGTTGATCATACTTTTTAAGTAAGTACTGTAAAGGAGCATAAATAAGTGTTAACGGTACTTTAAAGCCGTAAGAAAGATTAGTATAATAATCGATCTTCCATTTGTTAAGAGCTTCTCTCCGTCTGAGTATAAACTTTAGTTTATAAATTCTAACAATCAAAATCGTTATTCCTATTAAAATGCTAGCGTATATTAAATATGCCCACCAGCTTTTCCATGGGGAGGTTTTGATAGTAATTGCTATAGATTTAACGTTATCTAGCCAAATACCGGATGCGTTGGTTGATTTAACTTTAAATATGTAGTTACCTGCTTCTAAGTTGGAATACGACGCAAAGTGCTTTGAGGCGTCGGTTATGATCCAATCTTTGTCATAGCCTTCAAGCATATAAGCATATTCTATCATCATAGGCTCTTTGTAATACATGGAGCTAAACCTCAGCGTAAACTGATTATCGCGATGTGAAAGAATAATCTTTCCCGAGCTATTTATTTCTTTGGATTCATACTGAGGGTTATTTAACATCCTGGTATTCATAACCTCAACATCCGAGATATTTATTTTATGCTGATAAGTATCAAACTGCAGTTTAGTCGGATTGAAGAAATTCAATCCATTTACCCCTCCTATAAATATTTCGCCTGTTTGATTAACTTCCTTACCTAAAACGTACCACGTTTTAACGATATCCTCAGCAACGTTAAGCTCGTAATAATATATCGTGTCATTTGAATTGATTTTATAAATACCTCGCAACCCTACTGCCCATATGTTGCCAAGTAGATCCTGAATGATACCTCCTATGTAAACATTCTTGCGAGAATATGGAAACTCTACTTTTTCGAACTCGCCTTTATCGTCTTTATAACGATATAACCCGTTAGATGTACCAACCCACATACGATTAGTTTGATCGATAAATATTGTGGTAATCCAAGTATCGCCAAATTGCTTTTTAGGATATAGGTGAATATTTTTAATACGAAAATTTTTATCCAGTTCCAACGAGTATAAACCATCATTATCCGATGAAATCCACAAGTTACCTTTTGCATCACGAACTATTGCTCTGTAATGGGGCGTTATAGTTGGCGGAAAAATAACTCTAGTAAAATCGCCATTAAAAGTATTAATAACGCCGACACTTTCTGAAAATGCTATCCAAATATTTTGTTGTTGATCCCTGAATCCCGAACGTACATACCTCATACCATACGTATTCAGCGTATCACTTAGCTTCTTGTCATCATAAAAAGATTTTCTTTTTGTGTCAAAAAATTTGATAGTATTTTTTGTTCCAACTAATAAAGTGTCCCCCCTATATTTTGTGAGGTATTGTATTTTGTTGTTAGCTATTAAATTATTTTTATTCCTCAAATCCATGTATGGAGTGAAAGTATAATTTTGTTCGTTCTTCCACGTAAGTTGGTTGATGCCATTTGATGTAGCTAACCACAATACATCTTTACTATCATGGTAGATTGAGGATATAATGTTGCTAGATGGGACGTTGTGTTTGTTGATACTAAATTTAACAGTATGAAAACTGCGCTTATCCTTTCCATCATATAAAAAGAGACCATCTAATGTACAAATCCAAACATTGTTATCATTGTCTTCATGAATATCGAAAACAGTGTTTTTTAAATCACTTTCTCTTGACTCATCTATTAAGAGCTTGCTTTTAAAAATAAAAGTTCCATCTTCCTTTCGTTCAAAAACAGATATTCCCAACCCTCTTGTCCCAACCCATACTTGATTTTCATACCCAAAAATAGATAGAGCCTCATGATTAAATGCAATATGACTCATTCCTGCCATACCTTTTTTAGATACGGCATGATAATTTCCATACAGAATTTCCTCCGCGCGACAAACCCAAATGTTATTATATTTATCAAAGAATATCTTCGCTATACGGTTACCCCTATACAGATTTTCAATATTCATCTTTCCATTTGCCTCAATACTAATGGTTGATAATCCTGATTCCGTCCCTACCCATATTTTCTTATTTTTATCAGTGACCATACAAATGATATGATTGTCTAATATGTTTTTATGCATCAACAACCTATTGATAAATTTCCAGGAATGATCAAACAGAAAGATATCATTATTAGTAGCTACAATCCTATATTTATCATTTGAACAGTAGGATACAATGTTTTTTCCGGCCAAAAACTCAGAGCATATCTTACTTTTATTTTGAATATAATCATAGCTAAACAATCCATTATTAGACCCAATGTAAAGCTTATTACCTTCACGTTTAACGAAATTTATATAGATTCCATCTTTAATAACCCTTTCATACGGCAATGCTGCATATCCATCAAATCGACTTATGCCTCTATTGGTTCCCAACCACATAAAACCTAAGGAATCTTGCACAATAGAAGTAACAGTGGTATGTGGTAATGCTACTTTTAAACCTCCGAGTTGTACGTTTTGAGAACGACCACAAAATGGCCATAAAAGTCCAGCTAAAATAAGTAGTAATAAAGGCGGTTTAATGGTTTTATATTTCATACTTAATCTTATTTTTTAGAGCCCAACACAATAAGCTGGCTTTTCGATAAGGTAAATTATTCTTTCGATCAACTAAATTCTAGATGTCACGCCTATTTATAGCTTTTGGAAACAGTGGTTTTATGGCTTATGGTTAATTTAGTTAGTGCTTCTTTGTCAACCTTCAAAATCTCCATCTTGCGGTAGGCATAACACTTACCAAAATTTTTGACGATACAAATAGCGATTAAAAGTTCTTTTCGTTATTTGAATTTAAAAATATAAAAAAAGACAGTCATTAGCAAAAGCAACTCTTGAAAATGAAGCAATAAAAACTTTTATTTCGCTATCGTCAACAAGTCAATTTGGTATTTTTTCGGTCTTTTCTTTATTACATCAACATCCTCCGCTACCCAAAGCTAGTTCCTACTCCTGGCACCCGTTCTTGAGCTTAATATCAATCTCCTTTATCGGATTTTATGTAATTGTCAAGGCAACAACGGCCTTTTTAGACCAAAAAAACTGGGCAGGCAAAAAATTGGCTTGACCTAAATGTATACATATTTGAATAGATATATCCCATTTTATAATAACAAAAACAATAAAGAACTATTTTTTGCACTTTTTTTAAGCCTCCTTTAAAAGACCTGCAAACTATATTTGATTAACAATTATAATATCTAAAAATTCATGAAAGCAAAACTATTAATGTTATCACTCTTATCATTGATAACTGTGAAGCTTGTCGCACAGACCGCGACGGTCACCGGAGTTGTTACAGATGGTGACACTAAGGACTTCCTTATAGGTGCTACTGTAGCCGTCAAAGGGACAACAAAAGGAACTATTACCAATGCAAATGGAGGTTATACCTTGTTTGCGCCAGCAGGTAAGCAAACCATTCAATTCTCTTTTATTGGTTACCAAACACAAGAATTTGTGGTGGATCTTAAGGCTAATGAGGTCAAAAAAATCGACTTAGTGTTAAATCCTAATGGGCGTCAGTTAAACGAGGTAGTTGTAAGCGCTCAGGTAAAAGGGCAAACAGCTGCTATTAAGAAACAATTAAATGCAACAGGTATTATCAATGCAGTTTCGGAAGAAAAATTACGTGAGCTACCCGATGTTAACGTCGCTGATGCTGTTGGGCGTTTACCTGGATTGATGATCCAGCGTGATGGAGGTGAAGGTCAAAAGATCATCATCAGGGGTTTGGATCCGAAATATAACACGATAGCGATCAACGGGATGAATGCTCCATCTACCAGCAGTACAGATCGCAGTACTGACTTAAACATGATTTCACCAGAAATGATCGCCGGTGCGGAAGTAATGAAAGCAAGTACAGCTGATAAAGACGCCGATGGATTGGGAGGTACAGTTAACCTGATATTAAAAGACGCGTCAAGCGGTTTTAAATTAAATGTTTCAGGAGAATCAGGGTATCATTCTCAAATAGATGGTATTGGTCGTTATAAAGGAAATATCTTTGCAAGTAACCGTTTCTTAAATGATCGTCTTGGTGTAATTTTCACAGCGAGTGCAGATAAAACGGATCGTAGTAATGACACATTTAGAGGGAATTATGACGTTAGTGGAAATGCTCCTACGGAAGGTCTTAATTATACAATGCCTTGGCTAAGAACCACTCGTTTACAGTCCAATCTTGAGAAAAGAGAACGCTATAATGCTAATATAAATATGGACTGGAATCTGGGAAACGGTTCTAAAATTAAAATGTCTAACCTCTTTAGCAGAATGAATCGCGATCGTGATGTACGTGAAAAAAGATATGACTTTAATGGCAACTACCTGAGATTCAACCAAACTGACATAGAGTTTAATACTACCAACATTACCAATATGCTACAAGGTGAATTTAATCTTTTAAATTCTACTTTAGAAGTCGGAGCTGGACGTAGCAACTCTAACTCTAAAACTCCTTACAGCCACGACTTGCAGTTTAGAATAAACTCACCTTTTACAGTACCAATTAGCTCGCTTTTATATTTACCGCCTTATTTAGCTGTAAGTCCTCAATTTGTAGATGAAACCCCTCTTTCGAAGTACTATATGTATGAAGGGTATTTTAATACGGAAGCAGCAAAGGAAACAGAATATAGTGCTTGGTTAGATTGGAAAAAACCATTCACTGTTAATGACCTAATAAGCGGTTACATTAAATTTGGTGGAAAATACCGCCAAAAAGATAGGTCTTTAGTAACCTCACAATATTATGGTCGTATGGACCTAAGAGAGGGACTGAATGTAATAAATGCAAACATGCCTGATCTTGAGAAGTCTACATTTAAGAATTTAATAGGTATTCAGAACTTCATTGACACAGGTTTCAAACCACATACTTACTTAAATGACAAATACGATGATTTGAACTTTAACTTCGCTTTAGATCATAATGCTATGAGAAACTTCTATAACGTGAATAGAAGTATTTATCAATCTACCCCTTCTTCAACTTTACAAAATGATTACGATGGACACGAAGAAATGTTGGCCGAGTATATTATGAGTGAAATCAACTTTGGAAAATTGGTAACGTTCATCCCAGGTGTACGTCATGACCATTCTTATTTACGCTATCAGGCTTACAGCGGTCAAAATGTTCCGGAAAGTGAAACAAGTCATTTCGAGGCAGATTTTGAAAAAACTTCCGACTCAGAGAAATTTGGCTATTGGTTACCACAAATGCATTTACGTGTAAAACCAATCCAATGGATGGATGTTAGATTAGCCTATACTAAAACATTATCTAGACCCGATTATAACTTACTCGCACCTAGGACAATAATTAAACCAACGTCTAGTGATGTTACCTGGAGCAGAACAAATCTAAAACCTGCGCTTTCAACAAACTACGATTTGATACTATCTTTTTATCGACCAGATTGGGGCTTGTTCACAGTTGGTGGTTTCTATAAAAACATTAAAAACTTTATTTACACACGTTCCGCGTATTTGTTAAATGGTACCGTAACAGATCCTACAAACTTTGACGGACTTTATCCTGAACTTGCAGGCTTTAACATCAATTACCCTTTAAATAGCCCTAATGATGCCACAATCAAAGGCTTAGAGTTTGATCTTCAAATACAATTTCGTAAGCTAGATAATTTCCTGAGAGGGGTAGTACTAAGTACAAACTTATCATTTATGGACTCAAAAATGGACTATTTCGAAACTTTGAAGGGAAGAATAGCCAATCCTGATTATGTGCAAGGGGGAACTGAAAAGCCTTTTCTACCTGTCAATTCTGAGGTTACTTACACCGATAAATTATTAAACCAACCTTCTTTACTTTTCAATGTGTCATTGGGATATGATTATAAGAAATTCTCGGGAAGGGTATCATGTAATTATCAAGACGGAGTGCTTATTTCAGAACAACATCGTCCAGATGCAGCTGACGTAGAATCGACAAGAGCTTTTACGAAGTGGGATGCACAACTTAAATACACCCTATCTAAAAAGTTATCGCTTTACGGAACGTTATCAAACTTCACAATGTCATCGGATAGAAAACGTCGCAATGTAACTGACTATCCTACATCAACTGAGTTTTATGGCTCAGCTGCGTACTTGGGCTTTAGATATGACATTTTCAGATAATTTGATCTTAATATAAACTATAATATTATGAAAAGTATTAAAATTAATTTGGTTGCAATTGGGATAGGCTTGTTGTCTATCTCGCTAACCAGTTGCGAAAAAGAAAACACTTTAACCCTTCAAGATTTTCCCGACATTTCAATAGATCCGGGAAACAATCCGGGAAAGGAAATTATTGTAGAACCAGATAACGGTATAGACCGTGTCAATTCATTGACTAAAGCAATCACAGAAAACGGTGATGGCACCTATATTTTACGCCGAGGAGGAGTGTATTATTTTGAAGGAAATAATACCATTAGAAGTAATGTAACTATCAAGTCAGAAGATGCGGAAGAAGGTAATTTAGCACAACTTCAACCATTAGCCGATGCTAATGGGGCAGTCTCTACCAACATGGTTCTTATTGAGAAAAACGTTACGCTAGAAAATGTCTATATCAATGCTGTTGATGCGGCTACAAATAAAGTTCCAGACCGCGTATTGGTTGCAAATCAGCCTAACTTAACATTAACACTAAAAAATTGCTTTGTTGATAATGTCAGACAAGCTCTTTTCCGTCTTAACACCGTAGGAAACAAAGTGCTTATTGATAATTGTACTATTAGAAACACAGCAAATTCAACCAGCCCCGATAATGGGCGTATAGTAGATACCCGTGCTAATAACCAGGAAAGTATTGTGATTAACAATAGTTATGTGTATTGCCAAACAGACAGGATTGTTAGATTTGACAATTCCGGCACAGCACATTACGCTTTAACGAACAATACTTTTTTTAATATCGGAAGACATATAGAAATCAATTATGCAATAGATGTCCTTATTGAGAACAATATCTTTGCTGATTGCGGCTGGAAATTAACAAGCTCACCAGGTGTATTATGGGATGTAGCTATGGCGAACGAAGCAAACGATCCTCGTGTTAAAAATGCTAAAATTATTATCCGTAACAACAACATATTTTACGAGCCAACACTCTCTAATATGTTGAAGAACTATCCTAACTTCCAACTCCGTACTGGCCTTTCGGCAGATGCAATCAAAATGAAAAATGACGGTCGCTTTATAGAAGAAAATAATTTCTCTGAAGTGTTGACCTTTGATTATGCGCCTCCTTTGCCTACTGCTTATTGGAAATTATTTTTTGATAAAGGAGGTTCGTCTTCTATGGGTGATGCTAGTGGTTTGCCGTTTGCTGTTGATGAAGATGGTAAAGAAGGTATAGTTTTTGGAAAAACTTACACATTTAATTATCCTGCTAATACAATATCAGCTATAGCATCTACTACTGGTGGTCCTATCGGAGCGAGGCTTAAATAAACTTACATGAAGAAACTGTTTTTAATAATTCTGACGACTCTGTGTGTTTCCTGTGCCCATACAAAGAGCAATTCTGCATCATTAAAGCATCCATACTTAGTTATGGATGCACAAACAGAAAAAGATATCAGAAAGGTAATAAGCTCGGATAAAATGTGGCGGGATTATCATGGCCTAATGATTGAAGGTGCCGACTCTATTTTGTCGGTACCTATATTGGACCGAGTCGTTACTGGAAGAAGGATGTTGGGTGTCTCTCGTGAATGTCTTCGTAGAGTGCTACTCCTTGGCTATGCCTACAGAATGACTGGACAAGGAAAATATGCACAACGGGCCGAGGCTGAAATGAAAAACGCCGCACAGTTTACTGACTGGAACCCTTCCCATTTTCTCGATGTGGCTGAAATGACCACAGCGTTAGCGATTGGATATGATTGGCTTTACAACTATATAAGTGATGAAACTAAAAAAAATGTAGCAGAGGCAATCGAGCTTAAAGGATTGCGACCATCGTTTAAGAAAGAATACTATGACCATTGGTTAGATAATCGTAATAATTGGAATCAAGTTTGTAACGCTGGGATGACTTTAGGCGCATTAGCTATTTACGACAGAATACCAAAACTTGCAGATTCAATTGTAAATCGAGCGGTAGAAAAGGTTAAATTACCAATGAGCATCTATTCCCCTAACGGTGCTTACTCCGAAGGCTATAGTTATTGGGCTTTCGGTACAACCTATAATATATTATTAATAGAGGCCCTAAAATCGGTAAAGGGTACCGACTATGGCTTAACGCAAATGCCTGGCTTTCTAAAAACAGGTAATTTCATTCAAAATATGATACTTGGCGATGGCAAATCTTTCAACTATGGAGATTGTAATAGTTCAGGACGCATGTATCCTCCAATGTTCTGGTTTGCAAAACAAACAAAAAACACCAATATCCTATGGGGAGATAAGTACTTCCTTTCAAATGCTTCCAAAAGTAATATTATAGATTATCGGTATGGAGTCTATGCTATAATATGGGGTTCACAGATAAAACTGGATAATATACAAACGCCACGTGAAAAAATGTGGGTTTCTGCCACATCTGAACAGCCTGTAGCTATAATGCGCACTAATTGGAATTTCAACAAAGGCTTATCCGCAGCTATCAAAGGCGGTACGGCTCAGACAGGACACACCCATCTGGATGTTGGTTCGTTCATTATAACAGAGCAGAATATACGTTGGGCTATGGACTTTGGACCTCAAGATTATGATTCAATAGAAAAATTGGGTATGAACTTATGGGGCCGAAAACAAGATTCTGATAGATGGAAGATTTTTAGATACAACAACCAGGCACACAACACTTTAACATTTAACAATCAACTTCAAAACGTAGAAAATCACGCATCAATTACCGAATCAGGTAATAAAACCAACTTTATGTATGCTGTTTTAGATATGAGCGCTGTATATGAAAATCAGGTGGCTAACGTAAAACGTGGGATGGCACTGGTAGATGAAAAGTATTTCGTCATAAGGGATGAAATTAAAGCATTGAATAAACCAACCACTGTGCGCTGGAATATGCTGACTGAGGCTACTCCAAAGATTTTAGATGACCATACTATCCAGCTTTCCATACAAGGAAAAAAATTATTACTTAAAGTAGAGTCTTCTGCTAAATTTTCTCTAAAAACATGGAGTACTACATCTCCAAACAGTTATGATGAGGCAAACCCAAACACCACATTTGTTGGTTTTGAAGCTTATTTAACTCCTGGAGCAGAGGAAAACCTCCAAGTTAAGTTAATACCTGAAGAGCATCGCTCGAACGTCCAAGAAATACAACAATTGAAAAATTGGAAAAATTATTAAAACTAATTACAATATGATTAAGAGAACTTTTTTTATAAGCGCTTTAACCTGCCTCATGTTTATGTCCTGTACTTCAAAGGATGATAGTGATATGAATGCTGTTATCGAAAAGGGATTAAACCGAAGTGTAGAGCAAGCGAAATTTTTAGCTACTAGCCTACTGGAAGAACCGGATAAATTACCAAGATACGTCCTTCCAGACGGGACGCTTGTTACTTCAGATTCACATTGGTGGTGTAGCGGATTTTTCAGCGGGGTATTGTGGCAACTTTACGAAGATACGGGAGATGCGTTACTAAAAGAATATGCCGAAAACTATACCAAGCGTATCGAAAAAGAGCAATATTCCCTTGATACCCACGATCTTGGTTTTATGATGTATTGCAGCTACGGACAAGCATTTAGAATCACAGGAGATGAGCAATACAAAAAAGTATTAATACAAAGTGCCAAATCATTGGCAAGTCGTTTCAACCCTAATTTAGGGGTAATCAAATCATGGGACGAAAAACCAAAATGGAAGTTTCCGGTCATTATTGATAACATGATGAATCTTGAACTGTTAGAAGAGGTCTACAAAATGACAGGAGACACACTATATGATAAGATTTCCAATAGTCATGCAAAAGTGACCATGGTTAATCATTTCCGTCCCGATTACAGCTCATACCATGTTGTCGATTACGACACTGTAAATAACAAAGTTGCAAAGGTTGATACCCATCAGGGATATTCAAGCAGCTCGGCATGGGCGCGCGGACAGGCCTGGGGTCTCTATGGTTATACCATGATGTATAGAGAAACAAAAAACAAGACCTATCTGGAACAAGCTGAAAAAATTGCCAAATTCATTTTAAATCATCCTAACCTGCCAGAAGATAAAGTTCCATATTGGGATTTTAATGCCCCTAATATACCAAATACATACAGGGATGCTTCGTCAGCAGCTATCATGGCATCTGCATTAATAGAGTTAAGCCAATATGTAGATAAAAGTTTAGCAAAAGAATACCTTTCTGTGGCGCGTAAGCAATTACAAACGCTAACTTCCGATGAGTATTTAGCGGCGCCGGGTTCAAATGGAGGATTTATCCTTAAACATTCTGTCGGCAACCTAAATGAGAATAGAGAAGTGGATGTTCCTTTAACGTATGCAGATTATTATTATGTAGAAGCATTATTGCGATACAAACATTTAATCCATTAATACCGGCATAAGAAGAAGAGAGCTGCAGCGTTTCCACAACCCTCGGAAACCTGCAGACTCTTATTTTAGAATTACTAATTGTAAATCATAATACCATGAAGAAAATAGGCCTTTTTGTTTCGCTGTTCCTATTTAGTTTTTGCTCCCTATGGAGTCAGACCGCTCGTGAAGAAATTAACAGAAATATAGATAAGGCGGGAGGCAGTTATTATGCTTATACGACAGAATTTATTCCGCAAACTCAGGCTCCAAAGGGATACAGTCCGTTTTATATCAGTCACTACAGTCGACATGGGTCTCGCTATCTCACCAAGGATGTCCATTATACTCGGATAGTCAACGTATTTGCGAAAGCGCATGAACAGTCTGCTTTAACAACAATAGGCGAGGACACCTATAAACGATTAAAGGAAGTTATGAAAGAGGCCAATCTTCGTGCCGGAGACTTATCTTTAGTAGGCAAACAGCAACACCGTGATATTGCTAAACGCATGTTTACGTCATTTCCGGAAGTATTCAAGCAGAAAGACCCGATGTTCAATATAGACGATAAATATCTGCGTATGGTGGATAATGGATGGGATGGTATTGTTAACTCCTATAGAAATCCAACCCGTGACTATTGGGAAATAAAAGCGGTATATGCTCCCGTGTTTGTAGCTGTAGAAAAACTTAGTTTTATAGTAGGTCAGGATTCTATACCGATCCCTGTACGCAACGACTTTGACTATACTGATCTTTCGGACGTACGTGTGCAATGGCAAATATATGAAGATGAGTTACTTTTAGACAAAGGATTTTCTTCACTACATGGCGCGCCTCATGCGACAAGCACTATGCATCTTCCTCTTACTAAAATAAAAACAGTAAAACCAGGAAAAACCTATTATTCATGGTTTATTTTCCTCCGCAAAGACGGATCTGAAATTACACGATGTGCAGTCGAACTATGTGCTCCAGAGCAGCAAGAAGCTATAGAAACATATAGCGTAAAGCCAATCGTAGATAACAGTAAACTTTTAACTATAACGGTTGGTCATACAAAATATGTATTTGATCCGAACTTAGGTCAACTCATAGCCGCCCAGCTGGATGACTCGAAAATAATTGAAGGAATCTCTCCTACTATTTGGCACGATCTCGATCCCAATGAACGTTATGCATTTGGAGCGGCAGAGCTAAAAAAAGCAGTGAATCTTAATCAGTACCAACAAAAAGTGACCGCATGGAATGTGGAAAATAAGGCTGATGACAAAGTTATTCATGCACAGGTTGAATACATGATAGACCAAAACAATCGCTTTACTGTACAGTATAAATATACAATCAAGGGTAATGGCCTATTAAATATTCATTATGAATTACGACCCCAAGTCCAAATAAATAGACTACCGCTTGTAGGGATGGATATAAAAATGACAGGTATTAACGATCTGAAGTGGTTAGGATTAGGTCCTTATGATGCATACCCTAATAAACAGGCCGCGCCAATCTTCGGAACATGGAAATGGGATGGTACGGCTGGAGTAAAACGTACACGTTGGATTGAATCTTCGGAAGGTCCAGCTCGCATTCAAATATTTAATAATGGTTATATCGAGTTAAAAGAAGCGACTTCTAATAAAATTTCTGTATTGACAGACGTGTATGCTCGTCCGGAAAAACAACGTCCTGCAGATAATAGTTTTCCGGAACTGCGTACAGACCATTCTTATGTTGGTGAATTTGATATAGTATTGAAAAGCAATGAATAATCCTAGAAACAGGAGTGCAAGCCTCCTCATACTTATCTTGCTGGTCGTATCAACAGCGCTTCAAGCGCAAAACCGACAAAAATACAATTTCAACTCCGATTGGTTATTGAAAGTTGGCGATATTCCCCATGCAGAGAAGTCCAATAGTACCGACGCTGATTGGAAGAAAGTAACGCTACCGCATGCATTTAATGAAGACGAGGCGTTTAAAGTGGATATTCGTGATCTGACAGATACGGTGATGTGGTATCGTAAGCATTTTGTTCTTCCTCAATCAGCCAAAGGTAAAAAGATATTCATAGAGTTTGAGGGAGCTCGGCAAGGAGTAGACGTTTACGTAAATGGAAAATATGTAGGTTTACATGAGAATGGAGCGATGGCTTTTGGTTTCGACCTAACCGACTTGGTAAAAGTAGGTTCTAACGTCATTGCTGTGCGTGTAGACAATAACTGGGAGTATGAAGAACGTGCTACAGGCGTCATGTATCAATGGTGTAGCCGTGGCTTTAATGCCAATTACGGAGGCCTGACCAAGAATGTATGGCTGCATGTCACCGATAAGCTCTATCAAACCCTACCGCTCTATAGTAATTTAAAGACTACGGGTGTATATATCTATGCAAAAGATATCCGGATCAAGTCACAAAAAGCAACTATACATGCCGAATCAGAAGTTAAAAATGAAACGGGTAAGGTACAGACTGTCGGATATCGGGTAGAGCTTATCGACCGTGACGGCACTTTACTAAAAACTTTTAATGGAGAAAGCAAAGTCATGCAACCCAATGAAACAGCACTATTATCCGCGGAAGCTGAAGCTGAGGGTTTGCACTTTTGGAGTTGGGGTTATGGTTATTTATATACCGTAAAAACTACATTAACGGTCAATGGAAAACCAATTGACGAGGTAGTAACGCGTACAGGTTTTCGCAAAACCCGCTTCGGGGACGGAAAGATATGGCTAAATGACCGAGTACTGCAAGTGAAAGGATTTGCCCAACGTACCAGTAACGAATGGCCCGCCATCGGTTTGTCTGTTCCTGCATGGTTAAGTGATTACAGTAACGGTTTGATGGTCGAAGGGAATGCCAATCTGGTTCGTTGGATGCACATAACGCCCTGGAAACAGGATGTAGAGTCTTGCGATCGTGTGGGTTTGATTCAAGCAATGCCTGCAGGCGATGCGGAAAAAGACGTTGAGGGTCGAAATTGGGAGCAACGGCTATTCCTCATGCGTGATGCAATCATCTATAACCGCAATAACCCAAGCATTCTATTCTACGAATGTGGAAATGAATCCATAAGTCGCGAGCATATGATAGAGATGAAGCAAATACGTGATTTGTATGATTTGCATGGTGGACGTGCTATTGGAAGCCGCGAAATGTTAGATATTCCCGAAGCAGAATATGGTGGCGAAATGTTTTATATCAATAAAAGCGCCAGCCACCCAATGTGGGCTATGGAATATTGTCGTGATGAAGGATTAAGAAAATATTGGGATAATTACTCTTATCCATATCACAAGGAAGGTGTAGTAAATGAGGCTTATTATGCGTCATTACGAAAAAAAGTGAATCGACCGGAAGCTTATAATCATAATCAGGATGAGTTTACGGTAGAAAATGTACTTCGCTGGTTCGAGTTCTTTCGTGAACGTCCCGGAACAGGCACCCGCGTAAGTTCAGGTGGTGCGAAAATTATTTTTTCCGATACCAACACCCATTTCCGTGGCGAAGAGAATTACCGTCGTAGCGGTGTCACCGACCCGATGCGCATATTTAAGGATCCCTATTTTGCACATCAGGTAATGTGGGACGGCTGGGTAGATATCGAAAAGCCGCGTATTTATATTGTGGGGCATTGGAATTATGAAAGCGATGTCGTGAAACCCGTATACGTTGTTGCAAATACAGATAGTGTCTCACTTTTTTTAAATGGCAAAGCCTTATCCGGTGCCAAGCAAGATGCGCAGTTTCTCTTTACCTATCCTAATGTAGCTTTTCAAGCAGGAACTTTAGAAGCTATTGGCTATAACAAAGGGAAAGAAGTCGCTCGCTATAAGATGGAAACAACCGGCAAACCGGTGGCTTTGAAACTGACTGCCATAGAGAATCCAAAAGGCTGGAAAGCGGACGGTGCAGATTTATTACTTGCACAGGTAGAAGTTGTCGATGCACAGGGACGTCGTTGTCCATTAGCTAATGACCTGGTAAGCTTTTCTTTGGAAGGTCCTGCAGAATGGCGTGGCGGCATTGCCCAAGGTCCAGACAACTATATTCTGAGCAAAAACTTGCCCGTAGAATGTGGAGTCAACCGGATATTAATTCGTTCAACCACTACAGCTGGTAAAGTGATTTTAAAGGCTAAAGCGAAAGGATTGGAAGATGCCGAAATTGTATTTCACACCTTACCTTTTGAAACCAAAGGCGGTTTAACGCCATGGATTCCCGCTAACCATCTGGAGGGGCGCTTAACACGTGGAGAGACACCACAAACACCATCTTATAAGGATTCGAAAATTGATGTGCCCATTCTATCTGCTGTCGCGGGGGCCAATACAGATCAGGCTATAAAGAGTTTTGATGACAATGAACTGAGTGAATGGAAAAACGATGGAAAGCTGTCGACAGGCTGGATCACCTATCACTTACAACGTATGGCTCGAGTCGATGAGGTTTGCATGAAACTAACAGGCTGGCGCCAACGGAGCTATCCATTAGAAATTTATGCAGGAAAGGAGCTGATATGGAGTGGAGAAACTGACCGTAGTTTAGGATACGTACATTTGCCGGTAAAACCAACGATGACGAAAGAGATAACCATCAAGCTTAAAGGCTCAAGTAAAGATGAAGACGCTTTTGGCGCTATTGTAGAACTCGTCGAGCCTGTGGCCGGCGAGCTCGATTTGGTTAAGGCTGAAAACGCAGACAAAGCAAACCATGAACTCCGTATTATTGAAATCGAATTCAAAGAAAATTTATTACCATAGAAACGCGATCTAACAAAACATTATGAATATGATGAAGCTAAAAAATTTATTTCTCCTTTTTATTATGCTATTGGCTATTCCCATCGCCGGATTTACCCAAACCGGGTGGGATTACGTGAAGGAGATTGAAAAAAATATAAAAGCGCCAACATTTGCCAATAGAAATTATAATATTCTTCACTTTGGGGCGCAGAAAGGAGCAGTAAAAGACTCCCGACCGGCTATCAACACAGCAATTACTAAATGCAGCGACGAAGGTGGAGGACAAGTCACCGTCCCTCCAGGAAAATATTTTATTAAAGGACCAATTATATTTAAGAGCAATGTTAATTTATATCTGTCAGAAGGTGCTGAATTGATATTCAGTCACGATGAAAAAGACTATCTACCCGCTGTGCTGACCCGATGGGAAGGAACCGAAGTGTTTAATTACTCTCCGCTGATATATGCCTATCAGGTCGAGAACATAGCAATCACGGGTAAAGGTATATTGAATGGCCAGGGTTCTAAAAATATCGCTAACTGGAAACCTGAACAGAAAAAAGATCAGGCACTCATTCGCAAAATGGGACGCGAGGGAGCTCCTGTATACAACCGTTTATTTGGCGAGAAGCACAAGCTTCGCCCTGCTTTTATAGAACCTTTGAATTGTAGAAATATACTTATTGAAGGCGTTAGAATTATCGATGCTACATTCTGGGTTATACACCCCATCGGATGTAATAATGTGACTGTTCGCAATGTTTCTATAGATAGCTTTAATGCGAACAGTGATGGCTTTGATCCAGAATCGACAACCAATGCATTAGTCGAAAATTGTCACTTCCGTACCGGAGATGATGGAATAGCGATCAAATCAGGGCGTGATCAGGATGGATGGAGAATTGGTCAGCCTACCGAAAATATAATCGTACGCAATTCTACTTTCGAAAGTCTGGCAAGTGGCGTATGTATTGGCAGTGAAATTTCCGGGGGCGTACGTAATGTATTTATCGAAAACATAAAGATCCCAAAAGCCAGTAATGCGATTTACTTTAAGTCCAATCTGGACCGGGGCGGATATATGGAGAATACTTGGATACGCAATGTAAACATGGATTCCGTGGGGACAGCTATCCGGTTCGATCCCGATTATAAGTCCGAAAGTAAAGAGAATTATGCTACACGCTTTAATAATTTCACCATAGAAAATATAAACTGTGCATATGCTTCCCGCAGTGGGATTGAAGTCAATGGCTTTAAAGATATGCCCATTACTAATGTAGCCTTAAAAAATGTAAGAATAACAAAAACTCCGGTCAGTCATGAAATAAACAATGCCCGTGAGGTATCGTTACAACAGGTGACGGTAAATGGTAAAGAAGTTAAATATAGCCGAACAAACAAAACCATCTCCTTAAACGGAATATGGGATGTAGCATTGACGGATAAACAACCAGATGCTTACCGCTCCAAAGTTCCGGTTCCGGGAATATTAACTATGTCCAAACCTTTGGTTGCCGATGGCTTACATGGCAACGATGTGACAGATAATGTGGGTTACAACTACGTATGGTATCGTTTTGGATTTGATGTGAATGAGGAGAGCTATCCATCCGCATTGCTTAAAATCCGAGCGAAGTATAATGCCCTCGTATTTCTAAACGGCAAAGAAATAGGATTCGATAACCATTGTACCTATTCGCATGCCGAATTTGATATCAGTAAAGCTATTAATTACAACGGACACAATGAATTAGTCGTTCGTGTAGGAAGCTGGAACACGGCTTCCTCTCCTTCCAAAGAAAACAGTTCGGAATGGTGGCGTAATACAAGAGCTCCAGGAATATGGGATGATGTTTCCATCGAACTGAGCAACGCGATCACCATAAAACATATCAAAACGCTGCCCGACATCAAGAATAAATCTACGCAGTGTGCTATAGAAATTGCAAATAACGGCAATGCAAATACAGATTTAATTGTAACCGCATCTATCTTTGATGGAGACCGGATTATTAGCCAGCAAACTGCAAACTGCAATAGTGAAAAAAATAGTAATCAGTCTACATCGTTGGATCTGCCTTCCGGCAAACTGCAGTATTGGAGTGCCGGCAAAGAAGGAACGCCTAAACTCTATCGAATGAATGTGACGATCGCAGACAAACAGGGAAATATCCTTTCAGACAAAAGTGCGATGTTTGGTTATCGAAACATAGAGGTTAAAGGTAAAGATGTGCTACTGAATGGAGAAAAGGTAATGTTCCGGGCTGAAAACATAGCCTTCGTAAGAGCATTAAACCGTTGGCAGGATGTGATGTTTGATGAAGCATGGATTCGAAATTTTTTACGTACAGCTATTCAAAAATATAACTTCAACTACCTGCGTATTCACTTAGGGCATGCCTATAGTAAGTGGTACGAGATCGCCGATCAGGAAGGCATCATGTTACAGGACGAATGGCGCTATATGCATGATGATGAGCCTGTAGGAAAAGATCTTGAAGACGTTGAAACAGAGTTTAAACGCTGGATAAAGCAAAATGTCAACCATCCGTCTATAGTAGCCTGGGATCAGGAAAATGAGGGTCATGTAAGACTTGAAAAACTTAAATCCGAACTTCGAAAATATGATCCTACCCGTCTTTGGTCAGAAGATGATTTTTATGCTAAGCATATATATGATTATTCAGAACAGGTAGTTCCGGCGCCTTATTTTGAACAAGCGACCGACCGGCCGTCAACCATACTGGAATCATGTCGTTTGTGGACGAATGAATTTGGACTCTTGGAGCCACGGGAGAATTATAAAACAAGCAGAACAGCTAGTGGTTGGGGCGTGTTTTATTTCGACAAACATATCATAGGGCAGTTACTCGCAGATTTGCATGCCGATATAGGAACTTACCACCGTAAGAACCGTCTGCAGGCATGGGCGCCATTTGCCCTTTTAAGTGGCTGGATCAACGGACAAAACTTTCTATTGGGTAATATAGCCGATTCTCTGGTAGCACAACCTAATATGAACCTGTCTCTGATCAGGTTAAATGAACCTATTGGCGTTTCGGTCGACATGCTGCAATGCAGGGAATGGTATGCTCAAAAAACAATTTACAAGCCAGGTACGAACTATATAAAAGATGTCGTGGCATGGAACGATTACGGGAAAGATATCGATGTACAGATCAACCTGAAAATTAAATCGTTGGATGGCAAAGAAATCAGCAATCAACAAACAAAATTAAGCATACCTAAGTATGCATCTGAAACGATAAAGATGAATTTTAAAGCTCCTGCAAAGCAAGGTGCTTATCTGCTAGAGCCGGAAATAGTGTTTGAAGATGGAACCATTACACTTGGCCCTCAGCGTAGAATAATGGTCGGCTCAAAAATTGACAAAAAGATGGATGGCTATATGGCTTTTGGAGGTAAACGTACGCCTATAGAAAACGGAGAATCATGCATCCGAAATTTTATTGGAATCGACCCACCAGCTAGCGTAGCAGAAACAATAATAAAAACAGCTGCTGGCGGATTATTGGATCGATTATCAGTCGAAAACGATGTGTATATCATGCAATCAACCTCATATAAAAATATAAATGAGTTTCTGGTGACTACAACTAAGATTAATCAAAAAGGCGAAGTGCTTGCTAAAGAAGAAGCCAGAGCGGTAAACTATGTGGACCTTCCGGAAATGGTAAAAACAGTAATTGCCGAATTAATCGGCGCGGTACCTGTAGATGAATCCAGAATAATGGTGAAGAAAGAAAAAGGCTATACCAGCTATGATGTTAGACTAAATGAAAGCGCTATACGTTGTAAACTTTCTGTCAACGATGATGGCACGATAAGAGATAAAAAAGTTATAAAATAGTTTAAGTTTTAGACTGATATCTATACAGGTGTTTTCTTCTGGTTATTAAAACCTAAATAGCTATCACTAAAAGTAAAAATCCCTTAAAGCAATTCATACTTTAAGGGATTTTTGCTGTAACCTAAAACTTAATACTTACAACTTAACACCTACAACTCAAACCTCTCCCAACAAATAAGCTTTAAAATCTTCGAATCTCTTAGTCATTGGTTTCTGCTGACGTTCTTTATGGTATAATTCATCTACAGAAGAAGGTATTTCGTACTGGATATTCAATTCCTCAAAAACATCAGGAAATTTACAAGGATGCGCTGTAGACAGCATCACGTACGCATTACCCTCAGTTTGATTGCCGGCAGCTTTATCAGCCTCTATAGCTAAATAAGCAGTGGCTGTATGAGGACACATGATGTAACCCTTTTCCTGATATACTTTAACGATAGCCTGCTTTATTTGCAAATCATCAAAAGCTATAGATGAAAACTCTTTTTCCAGTTCAACTTTATCGTTTCCATACAAATCAAGGATACGTACAAAGTTACTCGGATCGCCTACGTCCATTGCATTTGCTAATGTCTGAACACTCGGGCGGGCAGTATAAACGCCTGTTACTAAATACTGAGGAACGATATCGTTGCTGTTTGTAGCTGCGATAAAACGCTTTACAGGCATTCCCATTTTATGAGCAATCATTCCGGCAGCAATGTTACCAAAGTTTCCGCTAGGCGTAACAAAGGTTACGTCTTTAAACTCATTTTTTAAACGAGCATAGCTGTTTGCGTAATAAAACATCTGCGGAATTAATCTGCTGATATTAATCGAGTTTGCAGAAGTCAGATTGTATTTTTCGTTCAGTTCTCTATCAAGAAAGGCTTGTTTAACCAGAGCCTGACAATCATCAAAAGTTCCATCTACTTCCAGTGCTTCAATATTATTTCCGTTGGTAGTTAACTGCAACTCCTGGATCAAACTTACTTTCCCCTTAGGATAAAGGATAGTCACTTTAATTCCCGGAACATTCAGGAAGCCCAAAGCAACAGCACCTCCTGTATCTCCGGAAGTAGCAACCAGAATACGAATTTCCTTTTGTTCCTGTTTCAGGAAATGAGCCATAATCCGGCTCATAAATCTTGCTCCAAAATCTTTAAAAGCTAAAGACGGGCCATGGAACAATTCCAGCACAAAAACATCTTTATCCAAAGGAACTAATGGAGCTTCGAAATTTGCAGCTTCATCTATTATTGCTTTCAGATCTTCAGCAGAAATATCATCTTTTAATAATTCGTAAGCTAAATCAAACGCAATTTCCTGCAATGATTTCTTATCCCAATTAGCTATAATTTCTGCATCTAACTGAGGTAAAAAAGTAGGCATATATAAACCTTTATCCGCTGGCAAGCTATTGAAAACCGCTGTTTCAAAATCTACTGATAAGTTATGGTTTTTGGTACTGTATAGTTTCATTTTTATTTGAGATATAAGTATTGAGATGTGAGATATGAGAATGTAGCTAAGGCCATAACTCAATCTCTCTTTACTCTTTGTTCTTTAATTTTTATTATAGCCCTCGTTTAAAACGAGTAAAATTGGCTAGAACGATATATTTTTATTAAATCCTCGTTATAAAGAGGCAATTTTACAGAATACTAGCAATTTGTTTATTCAGTTCCGGAATTTTATTTTTCACCACATCCCAAACAATAGTATAATTTATTCCGAAATAGTTGTGTATTAACCTATCCCTCATGCCTGCCATATTTTTCCATTCAATAGCATCAAATTGCAATTTAAAGTCTGATGGAATTTTCTTACTGGCTTCACCTATAATTTCTAAACTCCTTACTATAGCTCTTTTCAATGTTTCGTCCTCTAAAAAAGCATCAAAACTTAAATCTCTTGTTACCGAAATTACATAAAGAGATTCATCTCGAATATGCTTTAAAAATTCTTTTGGATCTTTAAGCATACAAAACGTCATTTAAAATTTTTTGACCAATATAAGGGCTTAGACCATTTTTCGTAACGACATCAATTTTATTACCTTTAAACACTGTTTCAAAAAGGTCATAAACTGCCATATAATTATCGAAATTCTCCTGATCAGGTTCAAAATCAATTAGCAAATCAATATCACTATCTTTAGACTGTTCACCATAGAGATAAGAACCAAACAAACCAACAGCCTTAACACCAAGGCGAGTCAATTTTGCTTTGTTTGCTCTTAACACATATAATATTTCCTCTTTGGCTTTCATAATTCTGCTAAAAACAAAAATACTAAATTTTATTTTCCTTGCTTCCAGACCATCTGCCTGATACTAAATACTTGCTACTCTTAACTATTCCAACACAACCGGTCCTTCGCTGTTTACTTTCGATAGATAAATATTGCTTTCGATTCCCTTTTCCTTTAAGAACGCTTTCAATTGATTTAAGACTTTCTCTGCATCTTCTTTATTTCTGTACAAAGAAAAAACAGTTGGTCCTGACCCTGAAATGCCAAAACCTAAAGCGCCATTTGCTAAAGCTTGTTGTTTCATACTGTCAAACTCAGGAATTAAGATCGATCTAACCGGTTCTACAATTACATCTTTCATTGATCTGCCCAACAGATCATAATCATGTTGATATAAAGCACTTACCAGCCCTGCAATATTCCCCCATTGTACAACCGCATCTTTTAATGCGACTTTAGAACGGATAATCTGTCTGGCGTCACGCGTAGGAACATCCACATGCGGATATAATAACGCACAATACAAATCCGGTACAGGCAATTGGATAACCTCTAAAGGCTCGTAGCTTTTAATCAATGTAAAACCACCAAACAAAGCAGGTGCTACATTATCTGCATGTCCGTGACCGCAAGCCAAAGCTTCGCCTTCCATCGCAAACGGAAGTAATTCGTGTTTAGTTAGCGGACGTCCCAACAATTCGTTAATAGCAAAAATACCCGCCACGGCACTTGCCGAACTTGAACCCAGTCCACTTCCCAAAGGCATCTTCTTGGTTAGCTTTAACTTTACCCCTAAATCTTCCTTGCCTAAATGCCTTAAAATACTTTTTACACAGGCGCTAACTGTATTTTTATCTGGGTCTAAAGGCAGTTTACCTTCATCTCCCTCAATTGATGCGATTACAACACCAGGTTCATCACACAATTCCATATATAGTTCATCACCCGGTTCGTTTACTGCAAAACCAAGGATGTCAAATCCGCACACCACATTGGCAACAGTTGCCGGTGAAAAAACTCTAATAGATCTCTTGCTCATATTATTCCGCTCCAACTTTTACCAAATCAGCAAATACGCCCGCAGCTGTAACTGCAGCACCGGCTCCAGGGCCTTTAACAACCATTTGCGTTTCGCAATATCTCTCTGTTGTAAAAGCGATAATATTATCACTACCAGATAGCGAGTAGAACGGATGTTCCGATCCCACTGCTTGCAGATTGATGCTCACTTTACCGTCTTCCAGTTTACCGATATATCTCAGCACTTTACCTTCTGCGGCTGCATCATTTTTCAATTTCTCAAAATAATCATTAGACACTTTCAGCTCCTCGTAAAAAGCATCTACACTTGGTGCTTTTGCACAATTTTCTGGTAAAATAGCTCCCAATTCAACATCCGATGACTCTAAAGCCAAACCACTATTTCTTGCCAGAATCAGCATCTTACGCATAAAATCAATTCCACCTAAATCATCACGAGGATCTGGTTCTGTATAACCTTTTTCCTGCGCTTGTTTTACAATATCATAGAAAGTAACATCTCCTTTGAAGTTATTGAAGATGAATGAAATCGTTCCTGAAAGTATAGCTTCGATTTTTAGAATTTTATCGCCACTAATTATCAAATCGTTTAAAGTTTTGATAATTGGAAGCCCCGCACCAACATTAGTTTCGTAGAAGAAATCTACACCATGTTTTTGTGCCGTTGTTTTCAGCAATTCAAACTGTTTGTACGCACCAGAATTGGCAATCTTATTACAAGTTACTACCGAAATATTAGATTCGAATATCTCTTTATAAAACTGTGAAGGAGCCGGAGTTGCCGTATTATCTACAAAGACACAATTTGGTAAATCCAAAGATTTCATTTGGTTTACAAAGCCTTCCAAACTAGCTTGCTCTCCTTTTTCATTCAGAATATTCTCCCAGTTTTCCAAATCTATTCCATCTGCATCAACAAACATTTTTCTGGAATTACTTAAACCAATAATCTTGATATTGATCAGGTTATCCTTCACCAAAGAAGCATGGTGATTTTTGATTTGAGTCAATAACTCTTTGCCGATATTTCCAACCCCTACCACGAAAACATGTAAAGTCTTTTGCAGTTCAGCAAAAAACGCATCATGGACTGCATTTAATGCTTTTGATAAATGATCATGATTAATGATTACTGAGATATTATATTCTGAAGATCCCTGCGCAATGGCAACTACATTAACCCCATTTCTGCCCAAAGAGGAAAACAGCTTTCCGGAAATCCCCGGAGTTTGTTTCATATTCTCTCCTACGATTGCCAGAATAGATAAATCATTTTCTATGCGTATAGGCTCCAGCTTACTAGCTGCCAATTCCAGTTCAAACTCCTGTTCTATCAATGATTTGGCAAGAATGGCATCCTCTGGTGCAACAGCAAAAGTAATAGAATGCTCTGATGAAGATTGAGTTATTAAAATAACGTTCACCTGCTCGCGGGACAACAAAGAAAACAATCTTCCGCTAAAACCCGCTTTTCCAACCATTCCACTCCCCTGAACATTCAGAATACTTACATAGTCTACGGAAGAAATACCTCTGATAACAGTATTAGAAGGCTTATTATCATGACGGATAAAAGTTCCTTCGAAATGCGGATTAAAAGTATTTTTAATGACAATTGGAATCTTCTTCAAAAAAGCAGGAACCATCGTTGGCGGATAAATCACTTTCGCTCCGAAGAAAGAAAGCTCCATTGCCTCAGTATAAGAAAGCTCGTCTAAAGAAAATGCCTTTTTCACCCTTCTCGGATCCGCAGTCATCATACCGTTAACATCAGTCCATATTTCAATTTGGTTGGCATTTAATGCCGCACCAATAATTGCAGCAGTATAGTCGCTACCGCCACGGCCCAAAGTCGTTGTTCTATTTTGATTGTCGCTGGCAATAAAACCAGTAACTATCGTCAATTCGTCCCGATGATTGTTAAAATAATCCTGAATAAGCAGATTTGTCTGATCGAAGTCTACATGCGCATTTCCAAAAGAACTATCAGTTTTTATTAACTGAGTTGCATCCAGAAATTCGGTATTCTCATGAAGCGTACGTAAAATTCTGCTCAACATAAATGCAGAGCATCTCTCACCATAACTCAATATGGCATCTTTGGTTTTCGGACTTAATTCTTTCAATGCAGTTACGCCCTGCATTAGATCTTCCAGCTCCTGAAAATAGATCTTCAACGTTGTGAAAACCTTATTTTGCTGTTGAATAGGAATTAAAGACTTTACTACCTCAAAATGCCTTGCCTCTATAGCCATTAAAGATCTGGAGAAATCTATCCCTTTTACCGCATCTTCCGCCGTTTTAATCAAGAGGTTCGTTAGACCACCCATTGCAGAAACCACGACAATAATACGCTCTCCCTGCTCCAGATTAGATTTTACAACACCGGTTAACGCTTGCAAAGCTTCTACCGATCCTACTGATGTACCTCCGAATTTTAAAACTTTCATCTTTATTATTACGCTTTTTAATGCGACCAGAACTAATCATAAAAAAAGCGCCTCCGGTTTCAGGGAAGGCGCTCTATATATTTTTAATTTATTTCAAGCCAAAGACTACCTTCCTCTATGCATTAAGCGTAATGGTTGTGGTAATGATTGTGCCTGTAATAAATCTTCTCATTGCTTAGTTAAGTAACATTTCTATTTTATGCGCCAAATCTAAGATTTCATTTTGCCAAAAGCAAACATTTTTGAATTTTATCGTTTTTAAGGAGACAAAGAAACTTATCTGGTTGACTATAATCCTTCATCATCAAATTATTATACAACAAATAGCTCTTGTTTTTAATTCTTTTTTTAGATTAACCTTAATCTAACCGAATCACAAAATCGCATATGGCTAAATCTACAACAAACAAGCAAGAAGTCATTATCACAGAAGATATTATCCTTAATAAAATATATTATATAAGAGGACAAAAGATAATGCTGGATACAGATTTAGCAGAACTTTACGGAGTAGAAACCAAACGATTAAAAGAACAGGTGCGCAGAAACATTAATCGCTTCCCCCCTCATTTTATGATGGAGCTTACAAGAGAAGAGTATAATAATGTTTTAAGGTCGCATTTTGCGACCTTAAAACATGGCAGTCATTCAAAGTACCTCCCATTTGCCTTTACAGAACATGGTCTACTCATGCTTTCTAATGTGTTAAGAAGTGAGCAGGCTATTAATATGAGTATTAAAATCATAGACGTTTTTGTTAAAATGCGAGAAATGCTAAACAACAATATAGAGCTCAAGCTTGAAATTGAACAGATCAAAAACATCATTTCTTTACAAAACAAAAGACAGGATAATCAGGACAAAAACATAGAATTAGTATTTCAATACTTGGATGAGTTAACAGAAAGGAAAGAGCAACCTCCACAGGAAAGAAAAAAAATCGGGTATAAAGAATGGTAAGAAAATCTTGCCCTACTATTACAACAATAGCACAACTAATTTACCTGAAGACACTCTAAAGTTCCTTAGAAGAGAAGAAAAGCTTCCTCCCAAATACAAATCTCATCTATTTTAAAGGCCTATAGGAATGTCACACTCAACCTGATTGGTTGCCGATATGGAAACAAAACCACAAAACTTATTCTCTGATTAGAGCAGGCAAGCATTCAGATCTTTTTTAAGAATGTATAATTATAGCATAAAGTTTTAAATACCTCATTTTACTTTTTCAGTATCTTTACCCACAATGCAGGGATTAGTCACAAAATCAACCGGAAGCTGGTATAGCGTAATCGCTGAAAACGGCGAACGCTATGAATGTAGAATCAAAGGAAAACTAAGAATCAAAGGAATCGTAAGTACCAATCCGGTAGCCGTTGGTGATATTGTGACTTTCGAATTGGAGCCTGATCAGGAGACAGGTGTGATCAGTAAAATCGAGCCTCGTAAAAACTATATCATCAGAAAATCCATTAACCTTTCCAAACAGGCACATATTATTGCTGCCAACATGGATCAGGCATTTTTGATAGTTACTTTGGCTTCCCCAAGAACTTCTTTAGGCTTTATAGATCGTTTTTTAGTAACAGCAGAAGCTTATCATATTCCTGCAACGCTTATCTTCAATAAATTAGATCTATTTAGCGAAGAAGGTCTGGATATTCTGGAAGATTTTATGTCCATCTACGAAGACATTGGCTATCCATGTTACACTGTTTCTGCAAACGATGGAACCAATATAGATCTCATAGAAGATCTTCTCAAAGATAAAACCACGTTATTCTCTGGTCATTCCGGTGTTGGAAAGTCAAGTTTAATCAACAAACTTATTCCCAATCTTGAAATTAAAACCGGAGAGATTTCTGACTGGAGCGACAGTGGAAAACATACAACCACTTTCGCAGAGATGTATGATTTACCTTTTGGTGGCAAATTAATTGATACACCCGGCATCAGAGAACTGGGAGTCTTTGACATCGATAAAAAGCAACTGGCACATTATTTCCCCGAGTTCCGCGAGCGTATGCACGATTGCAAATTCAACAATTGTGTACACATTAACGAACCTGGCTGTGCGGTTTTGAAAGCCCTTGAAGACGGAGAAATAGAGCCTTCAAGGTATGACAGTTATTTAAGCATCTATAACGGCAACGAGACGAGGAATTAAGAAAAGTCGAAAGTCCGTTAGATTAATGGTCCATGGTGAATAACGGGATGAAATCGTTCATTGGAAAACTCTTTGATAAAAATCCAAGCACTAACGAATAACCATCTGTCTACATACCTGATACTAAATACTTGATACTATCCAACTCATGAACTAAAACTATGAGAGCAGTTATACAACGTGTTTCTGAAGCTTCCTGCAAAGTTGAAGGAAAAATAACCGGAGCTATTGAAAACGGTTTTTTAATACTATTAGGCATTTCTGAAGAAGATACCGAAGAAGATTTAAAATGGTTAGCAGCTAAAATTGCCAATATGCGTGTATTCGGAGATGAAAACGGATTAATGAATAAATCAATTTCAGATATAAACGGCAATATTCTATTAGTTTCTCAATTCACGCTATTAGCCCAAACAAAAAAAGGAAACCGGCCAAGCTTCATTAAAGCTGCCAGACCCGATAAGGCGATTCCATTGTATGAAAAAATGGTAGCAGAGCTTACTATATTAACCCAAACAACTATCGAAACGGGGATTTTTGGTGCCGATATGAAAATCAGCCTGGTTAATGATGGCCCTGTAACTATTATTATGGATACTGCAGATAGAGAAAGGCATTAGAAGAGGGAACATAGACATACTCTCCCTCTTCTAAACACCAATACGCTAATTCTT
This sequence comes from Pseudopedobacter saltans DSM 12145, assembly GCF_000190735.1. Taxonomy (GTDB): domain Bacteria; phylum Bacteroidota; class Bacteroidia; order Sphingobacteriales; family Sphingobacteriaceae; genus Pseudopedobacter; species Pseudopedobacter saltans. The sequence goes on along the minus strand of NC_015177.1, from coordinate 4,040,134 downwards.
AGGGATCGATCATGCTTAAATCTGACAACTAATTGCCGCACTACCACTGCTGCAAACTAGATATATTGCTAAGCAGCAAAACACCTCCGTGTAGGTGTTTTCTTCAGAAAAAATATCCTCTTATTAAACTATTCTTAAACGCTTCCTTGCCAAATTAAATTTTAGGACGGTTTTTTGTTATTAATCATCTAAATGATGATCTGCTATGTGGATTCTGATTTAAAATCATACAAATAAAAGATATTCTATTTGTAAATGAATGAATTGCGTTTTTCACTTTCTACTTTTCACTTTAGACTTTATATATGATTACAACTACCGAAAAACAAAGAGAAGAAGCTCGACTATTTTATAAAGAAGCGATATTAATTCTTAAAGAATCAGGCATTCCATTTATGTTGGGAGGCGCTTTTGCTTTAAGAGTGCATACAGGCGTACATCGCGACACTAAAGATTTGGATGTTTTCTGCCGTCCAAAAGACTTCCATAAAATACTTAAACTTTTTGCAAACCATGGTTTCCAAACACAGCTTACAGATATCAGGTGGCTAGCCAAAATCTTTAAAGGAGAGTATTTTGTCGATATCATTTTCAGCTCAGTAAACAACATCTGTACAGTAGAAGACTCTTGGTTTACCCATGCAGTAAAAAGTGAGTATGCAGACGAAGAAGTGCTGTTTTTGTCTCCAGAAGACCTGATATGGTGTAAACTATATGTACAAAACAGAGAGCGGTATGACGCCGCCGACATTAATCACATTATATTAAAAACGGGCAAACAATTGGACTGGGAGCGTCTTTTAGAGAGATTGGACCGACATGAACATTGGCACCTGCTACTTGCCCAGCTGGTTATTTTTCAATTTGTCTATCCATCCGATTTTCAGGAAATAATTCCCGAATGGATATTTAAAAAACTGCTAAAAAGAATGGAAAGCCAATATAAACTACCTTCAACAGTAGTAAAAGTATGCCGTGGGCCTATTATAGATCAAACACAATACAGCATAGATATCAAAGAGTGGAACTATAAATCACTCACCATTATGACAACGTAAATCGAATAATTATGGCTAAGAAAAAGACAAGGATTGCAGCTGTGGCTGATATACACATAAAAGATTCGGACAAAGGAAAATGGGCGGGACATTTTAAATACATCTCAGAACATGCAGAGATTTTAATCATTGCCGGAGACCTTACCGATACCGGAGACGAATCAGAAGCTGTGATTTTATCCGAAGAATTAAAATCATGCAAGATTCCGGTAGTAATGGTATTGGGAAACCACGATTATGAAAAGAACAGAGAAAAATTAATCCGGCAGGCATTAATTAACGAAAACGTCCATATCCTCGACGGCGAAGCAATAATTATAAATGATATCGGTTTTGCCGGAACAAAGGGCTTTGGAGGCGGATTCGATAACCATATGCTTTCTATGTTTGGTGAAAAAGCGATGAAAGAATTTGTTCAGGAAGCAGTCAACGAAACGCTTTTACTTGACAGGGCATTGGCAAGAATAGAATCCGAAAGACCGGATATCAAAAAAATAGCTATTCTTCACTATGCTCCTATTTCAGAAACCGTAAAAGGAGAAGCTGAGACGATCTATCCTTTTTTGGGTTCCTCCAGGCTTTCAGAACCCATAAACCGCCGCGAAGTAACTGCGGTTTTTCACGGTCATGCTCATAAAGGAACCTTCAAGGGAAAAACAACAAATGGAATACGAGTATTCAACGTTGCAAAACATATTCTTTTAAAAGAAGGCTATCAGGAACCTTTTTTTATTTTTGATGTAGAATAATCAAAAATCATGACAATAAAAGAAGCCCAGGAATTGGTAGACAAATGGATAAATACCACCGGAATCAGATATTTCAACGAACTGACGAACACCGCTATTTTAATGGAAGAGGTTGGGGAGGTTGCCCGGATCATGTCCAGAAAATATGGAGAACAATCTTTTAAAGAATCAGACAAAAAAGTAGACTTAGGAGATGAAATGGCCGACGTTCTTTTTGTGCTGGTATGCCTTGCCAATCAAACCGGAATAGATCTGACGGCAGCTCTGGAAAAGAATTTGGAAAAAAAATCTATACGGGATGCAGAAAGACATAAGAATAACGAAAAATTAAAGTAACTTAGATATAGCCTAACTGACCAATTATAAACTTCTTGTTTTTTTATTCCTGAAAAATCCCACTATTCATTCTCATAGCATACCTGCAATTTTCAAAAGTCCGTGAAAGTCTGCTAAAGTCCATGAAAGTCCGTAAAACTCCGTTCATGCTTCGGGTCCGCTTGCACTCCGGTTCGTATTTGCTTCGTAAATGCATCGTACCTGCTTCGCAAATGCTTGCATTAATCTTGCACTATGTTTGGGAAAATCTCCGACTCAATTTCGGCGGCTGCCGAAGCCCACTCGAACAATTCTCGAAGGAATGTCGGAACTGGTATTTCTCCATCTCAGGCCAGAGTAGTACCTGATCCGCAGAAAACACACAGTAAAAATAACTGATGCCATTTAAATAATCCTGAGAAAGTGAGATTTAGCATTGTAAACCGATCTAAACAATCCGACACAGACAATAGGAAGGTTACCTTTAAATCCTAAAAGGTATTTATATAAAAAAAGTCTATGAAAAGTGTATTTGCTATCCTGGTTCTGTTTTTATTTTATTCGTGTAATACTCCTTCTTCTAATTCTCAATCAGAAGATAAAATAATGGAATCGGAGATTTCTTTGGCTGCTCCTGCTATTCCAAACGGGAATAATACCCAACCAATAGACTCTACACTCAAAGTTATAAAATCAGCCAATCTCTCTTTCGAGACAGAGGATAGCAACAGAGCTATTCAAAAAATAAATGAAATTCTGAAATCTCTAAAAGGTTATACGGAACAAGAAGATAGCAATGCCTCCGATAATCAGTTATTCACTTCGATTAAATGTCGGGTTCCCTCCTCTCAATTCGAAAGTTTTATTGGGCGATTAGAAGGTATCCCTGCAAAGATGACAGGAAAAAATATTCAACGGTTGGATGTGACCAAAGAATATATTGAAACGGAAACAACTATAAATGCACAAAAAGAATTACTTAACAGATATGTTCAATTGCTGGCCAAAGCAAATAAAATGAGCGACATGCTGGAGATAGAGAATAAATTGAGCGAGCTAAAAACAGCTATAGAAATTTCCCAAAATCGCTTTAACTCATTAAAAAAGCAAATCCGCTATAGCGAAATACAGATTAACATCACTTCATCAAGTAGTCAAATTACCAGAAACTCTTTCGGATCTGATATTACCAATGCATTTTCAAACGGCATAGATCTTCTGAAGAGTCTTCTGATCGGAATAATAACTTTATGGCCGATTTTGATTGTTGTTGGGGCTCTAACCCTCATCTACAAAAGGTATAAAAGACATAAGATATCCAGAAAATTATAAAGGGATTGGCTTACAAAAAGTTTCACGTGAAAAATGTCTCTAAGTAAACTATCTAAGGCTTAAGCTATTCTCTAATTACATTATTGTATCAATGGAAAGTATTTATTTTGAAAAATATTCGGCAGTAAGTTAGTTATCAAAACGTCTTCGCTGTATTTGATATACTGAGTGGTCCCTTCAACTATATTCCCTCTGGATTTAAGGGTCTTCTGCTCTTGAAAAATTATCTTGAATATGTCTGTCATATCCGTTAGATTATCACTATTAAATTTAACTCCTGCATCCACATAATTTCTGATTTTTTCTCTTAAACCATCCACACTAAGCCTTTCTCTTGCAGTTGCTTTTATAAAAAACAGTTTAGATTCATCAGTTTCCAACTCGAGAATTACTAACAGATGTTCCCAAGTGACTATATAAGCAAGTTTACCTGCTAATTCTTTTTCGAAACTTTTTGCAAATACACTAAAAAAATTAATCTGTCCTTCTATAAAGCTCTTACCATATTCTTTGGCAAAATCGCTTGACAAATTAAAAAGTTCAGATTTCTTATGATTGCCTTCTTTTAATCTGTAATTTATAAATTCACCAATTTCATAAAAAGCGATATTCAGATATCCATTAAGAAAACGTGTCTGATTCGCTTTGAATTCTTCTATTATCTTTATGATATCAGATATTACACCTAATTCTTCTACTTTATTCACAGGATCAGAAGTCATTAACAAATAGTAACCATTTGAGGAATCAGGTTTAAAAAGATTAGGAAACAAAAGTTTCCCCTGTTTCTTCTGAATAAAGCCGTGATGTAGCATATCAGACTTCCATTTTGAAAAACCTCTCTTGAATCCCTTGAACTTTTTGCCATTTAAATCCATGCTGTTAAGCCTCTGTTTCAATTCATTGACATTAAGCCCTTCTCTGATAGCAACTTCCATCAGTAAGCATCTTGATTCATAGTCCTCAAGATCAAATAGAAGCTGGATGTGCTCCCATGAAAGAAAAGATGAAAATACTTCCACTATGGCTACATCGGGAAAGTTATCTGCAAACAACTTCATCCGGGATATATTTTCCAAAGAGAATAAAGTTCCATAATAAACAACAAACTCATTGGAAATCCGTTCAATTAATTGTTTTCCTTCCTGATAGTGAAGTTCTTCATCATTTATCTTCTTTCCGATGTTCCAAAAAAGATTTAAAATACCATAACAGGCAAGACTTAGCATTCCATAATGTCTTTCCTCTACTAGAGTTGAAAGCTCTTTTTTCTTATCTGGATTATAATTCTGCATTGAAAAGACAAAATTCCATTTACAATTCCCCAATTTAACGCTTACAACTTTTAATTAAACAAAAATCTACTACTAAATTTCTTTTATGAATTTTAATTTAACTTTACTTCGCTAAACCACCAATAAATGTCTACACAGAATTTAATTAAATTCAAAACAACAAGCGTTATCAAAAACCTTTTAGTGGGAACACTATTTTCTATTGCATTAATAGGGATAATACTCCTAATTTCGGGTAGATTTCGGGTCAATGCATATTTAATCTCCATTATACTATTAGCTAGTGGTATAGTAATCTCATTCTTTGTTTCGTATGTATCTAATGATGAAACAACGTTGTCTTCTGATGATATAAATCTTTATTTTTCGACTGAAACCTCGTTAATCTATAGCATCAAAGATAAAGTGTTGCAAAAAGAAGAGATTAAATGTTTTCAAATAACACCTTCTAAGCTTTATGATTATCTTGTGTTTTATTTTTTTGACAAAAAGCCTTGTGTCATTGTATTAGGAAGAAATGAAACCACATTTACTACGGAGATAGAAGAATTGCTAAAGTCAGAAGGGATAAGATCATTAAAAGATTCGAAACTTATATCGGATTTCAGTTTTTCCGAAGTATTTAAAAGGAGTTTTTTTGATCATCTTTTTTTTGGAACGACACTTATTCTCATACAGTTTTCCATTATTCTTTTATACAAACATATACTTCATGAAATTTATCAGGTTACGCCACTGAGTATCGTAATATCCACCATCTTAATCTGGTCACTTTACAACAAATATTTCAAAAGAAAATGGTCTACAAATATACGATGGAGCTCTGTTTTTGGCGCTTGTTATATAATGACTTTCTTCTCTCTTATTTTAATAGGTCTTTGCAGTAAACCTATTGATACAGTTACAAGCAAACCTATACATATAAAGAACATTACCGAAGCTCAAAAGAACAAAGCGGAACGCTTTTTTGTTGTAGATCAATTTGGTTTCGAGAAAAATAAGGTTGGATTTTATCAATCCCATTCTAAAAACAGTAAATCAGGTACCCACACAATAAAAAATGTCTTTTCTATTCCTTTCAAAACTCAGGACATAAAGAGAAAAAGATATTCTTATTGGACCAGTTTAAGTTTTGAACATTCATTTAAAAAAGCTTCTCAGGATTATCTTATCGAATTGAAGCGGAGCGATTTTGAAAAATTTAAAAATACTATGGATAATCCTATCGGATTTTTTGAACTTGTCCATTATGCCCCAGAAGGCATTTTGAAAGATAAACTATCTTTAGAAAGCGTAGAATCTACATGGCAATATATGTTACCTCTCTACATTTTTAAGCCCCAGTCAGAAAGTTTTGAAGATTATAAACAGAAAAAAACTGAATTCCTTTTCTTTTTTCTCATGGGATTAATCTTTGTAAGCGCACTAAACGGATTTATTTACGCTAAGTCGAGATGATTTAAAAAAGGATTATTTTAATCCTGTCACCCGCATATCCAATAGGTAAATACCTTCTCCGGCAGTAATAAATAGCTTGTCTCTATTTTTACCGTAAAAACTCAGATTAGTTGTTTTAGGTTCGGGAACCGGAATGTAACTGATCTGCTTGCCATTTTTATCAAATACAACGACATCTTTTCCTGTGGTATATACATTTCCTTCGTTATCGATAGTCATACCATCAGAACCTTTATTAACAAAAAGCTCTCTTGGAGACAAATTTCCATTTGGAAGTATCGTGTATTTATAAGTTTTGTTGTTCCCTATGTCTGCCACATACAAGATATTCTCTTGGGGAAATCCTACAATACCGTTTGGTCTTACAAAATTGGAATCCAGCAAAACAGCCTCATCAGCATCCTTATAGAGTACATATAATCCCTTTACTGGTAGAGCATCCTGAGTTCGTGTCCAATAATTTCTTTTGTAATAAGGATCTGTAAAATAGATATCTCCTTGTTTACTGACCCACACATCATTAGGTCCGTTGAAAAGCTTCCCTTCTATTTGATCTAACAGAACCGTTTTTTGCTTGTTTTTACGGATAGACCAAAGTTGATTTTGTTCATCGGCACAAGCTAAAAGATTTCCTTTAGTATCAAAAAACATCCCATTCGACCTGCCTGCATCCTCCATGAATAAACTCAGTTTTCCATGGATATCATATTGCCAGATTCTATTATTCGGTTGGTCTGTAAAATAAACATTTCCCTTTTTGTCGACTGCAGGACCTTCGGTAAAAGAAAATGTTCGCGAAATAAGTTGTGGTTTGGCACCTTCACGTACGACAGAAGAAACCTGCGCCTGGCTTAATCCAACTTGTAAAATCAGAATTCCCATAAGGGCCAGTCTCTTCCAAAATCGTATCATAAATTACATTTTAACCAATTTATCATTAACCAAAACGGGAATTGCATCGGTTAAATTATGATTTAAACAGAATTTAATATCTTCCTGCAGGTTCAATCGCTGCATACGTTTTCCGTGTGACGCTTTTGAAGTGTATCCTGCCAAGTCTTCTTTTGCCTGCAAATACAAATCTTCAGCTGCATAGGCAGCATCATCAAGTTCAAATCCGTCTAAGCCCAACTGAGTTACTACTGCCCCTGCAAATAATGTATCTTCTAAGTTGAAACGGTTTTTCCAGCCCGCACACAGTAAAAGAATATCCTTATCCTGATTTCTGAGGTAGTTACAAATAGCATCCAGATTGATAAAAGATCCTACGATAACCTGATGCGCTCTTTTCCTGGATTCGTCGATGGCGTAGGTACCATTTGTAGTAGTCAAAACAATAGTTTTTCCTTTTACTTTCTCTTCGGTATAGGCAAATGGCGAATTTCCAAAATCAAACCCCTCCACTACTTGTCCATCGCGTTCGGCTGCCAACAAGCAGTTTTGATCTTTATAACTTAAACATTCTTCAACTTTAGCTACCGGAATAATTGCTTCTGCTCCGTTAGCAATACCATAACAGATAGAGCTTGTGGCCCTAAAAATATCTATTACTACAACGATTGAATTCTCGATATTATAAAGTGGCAGCAAAACAGGTGTTAAGCAAACCTCTAAATTTCTTTTTTGCATGTATTAAAAAGTAAAAATTCAAGAGTGAAAATTCAAAACAGCATTGTTAAACTGTTTCCCAGGCTATCCTTTATAGAAAGGGGTCTTAACAACTTTCGCTTTTATTTTTTTGTCTCTGATTTTAATATATATATCTGAATCTGCTTTAGCAAAGGCTTTAGAAACATATCCTAAACCTATCGCTTTTTGCAAAGACGGGGATTGTGTTCCCGATGTTACGACTCCTATAGTTTGATCATGCTCATCTACAATTTCATAACCATGGCGTGGAATTCCTCTCTCTACCATTTCGAAACCAACCAATTTTCTTTCGACTCCCTGCTCTTTCCTTACCTTTAAAGATTCTGAATTTACAAAATCCTTAGTGAACTTGGTTACCCAGCCTAAACCTGCTTCTATCGGACAAGTCGTTTCATCAATATCATTTCCGTACAGACAAAAACCCATTTCCAATCTTAGCGTATCTCTTGCCCCTAATCCGATAGGTTGAATTCCGTATGGCTTTCCTGCCTCAAAGATGGTATCCCAAATTGTTTCTGAATGCACAGCATCGAAATAAATTTCGAAACCACCCGCTCCTGTATAACCTGTTGCAGATATTAACACATTAGGAATACCCGCAAAAACTCCTTTTTTAAAGGTGTAATATTCCATATTCTCTAATTCGATATCTGTCAACGATGCCAATGCCTTTGCTGCATTTGGTCCTTGCACAGCCAACAAAGAAGTCCTGTCAGAAATATCAATGAGTTCTACACCTTCTGTATTATGTTTTTGTATCCAGTCCCAATCTTTTTCAATATTAGAAGCGTTAACAACCAGCATGTATGTTTTCTCGTCAATACGATAAACCAACAGATCGTCTATTACTCCTCCATTTTCATTTGGAAAATAAGAATACTGAATTTTGCCATCGAATAGTTTGGAAGCATCGTTAGCACTGATTTTTTGAATCAAATCAAGAGCTTTTTCTCCCTTAAGAATAAATTCTCCCATATGGCTCACATCAAAAACTCCTACACTACTTCTAACTACTTCATGTTCGGCATTGATTCCGGCATATTGTACAGGCATATTAAAACCGGCAAAAGGAACCATTTTAGCACCTAAAGCAATATGCTTATCGGTTAACGCGGTATTCTTCATTTCTGCTATAAGATTATGAAAATTAAATCTGCCGCGAAATTAAGAAAAAATCGGCCCTATTTAGCACAAAGTTTTTGATAGGTCAGAAGCATCCTTTTACTCTCCTTTTCAATATCGTGATGCTGCTGCACTAAAAGTCGGGCTTGTTTACCAATTCTGGATATCAATGTCTTATCGGTAAAGCAACGTAATATTTGTTTATAAAAATCGTCGGCCCGGTCTGCTATCAGTATATTTTTATCGTGTTGATACTTTATTCCCTCCGCTGCTATCGAAGTAGCTATCACACATTTTCCTAATGCCATAGCTTCTATAATCTTAACTCGCATCCCGCTTCCCGAGAATAACGGAACAACAAAAACATGTTGTTTTGATATAAACTCCAGCGCGTCATCCACCTCTCCCTCCATAACATAATTCTGAAAATCCCGATGTGTGAATCGAGCTGGCATATTTTTACCTGCTAAATGAAATTTAATGCCGCTAGTGAGCTTCTGAATTTGCGGCCAAACCTGTTCTAGAAACCAACTTAAACCTTCCACATTAGGCCGCCAGTCCATAGACCCGATATAACCAATACTTTTGTGTGGTGTAAGCTTATGTATCCCTGCATATTGGCTTAAATTTAATGCTACGGGAAAACTCGTTAATACGGAGGTACAACCGATACTCTTAAAAAAATGTTCGTCCAGATGGCTAATTGCAAACAGTGCGTCGAATTTGTTGATTATATTGGTCTCATACTCCCTCAATCTCTTGCTCAACAAATTCAGGTACAGTTTTTTAGGAGTCATTCCTTCTTTTAAGGCTAATCTTTTCCATATTTTAAACTCAATATTATGGGAGCGGTAAACAACCTTTGCGTTACTGTTGTTCCTTACGGTTTCCAGATAAGGAGTTACCTGCAAACCTTCAAACTGAACAATATCAAAATCGTTTTCTCTTAATATCTTTGCCAGCATACCTGCACATCCTTCACTGTAGAAACGAATTATATTGTAAGATTTTGAGGTAAATAAGTTGAAAAAGGCGTCTTTGACTTTTACTTTATCATCGACACCATATTTATAGAATTTTATCTTTTTTATCAGTTCATCCTGTATCGAACTGGAAAAAACATAGTGCTTCGCAGTATTTAAACTAAATAATGTGACCTCGCATCCCAGACTCAACAATTCCTGTATGGTATTATATACCACAATAGCGTATCCCCCATGAGGAGGGAATGGAATCCTGTTACTGAGAAGCAAAACTCTCATATTCTATTACTAAAAGATAGTCAACTGCGGGTCTGTTACTCTAAATGTTTTACGGTGATAAGTGCATATACCATGTTCTAAAATTGCCAATCGATGTTTAGTTGTGGGATAGCCTTTATTCTTGTTCCAATCATAAAGTGGGAATTCTTCATGCAAGGCATCCATATAGTCATCTCTATATGTCTTGGCAAGAATAGATGCCGCAGCAATAGAATAATATTTCCCGTCTCCTTTTATAACACACTGATGGCCAATATTGTTGTAACTTTTGAAACGATTTCCATCGATGATAATAAATTCTGGTCTGATTGTCAGTTTGTCGAGTGCCTTATGCATGGCAAGAAACGAGGCATTCAAAATATTAATCCTATCAATTTCCTCGTGGTCTACCGGCGCTACGGCAAAAGCTAGTGCTTTTTCTTCTATTTCTATTCTTAAGGCTTTACGATCTTTATCAGTTAATTGCTTAGAGTCAGTCAATAACGGATGGAAAAAATCCTTCGGTAAAATTACGGCTGCGGCAAACACGGGGCCTGCCAAACATCCTCTTCCTGCTTCATCGCATCCGGCTTCTATAAACTCCTCTTGATAAAATGGTAATAGCATATCTACGTTGTTGAATAGAGATATTTTTAAGAAAGTGATAGTTTAGGAAATTATTTCACAAATTCTTTTTACAATATATCTCGTCACTAATTTATGCAATGGATATCAAATTCCATACATTCCGCATAATTAAGGTAAAATTCGCTTATTTATTGCTTTTGCTTTTAAAAAAATCAATTTAGGATAGTAATTATCACGTTAAAGCAAATACTTTTTCAACAAAAGCGTTATTTCTTTGAAATATTAGCCTTTGCTTTTTACCTTTATCGCTCAACAAGAATAATATGTCCAAAAAATTTGCAGGTCAAGTTTCTCTTCTTGTTCTGATTAACTTGTTTGTCAAACTCGTTTGGGTATTGGGCATTGAAAGAAACATTCAACTTAGTGTAGGCTTCAATGATTACGGTGCATATTATACATTATTGAGCTTTTCGCTGATATTGAGCATCATATCAGACCCCGGATTAAGTAATTACCTGATACGGCACCTTTCCCAAAATGGAATTTCCAGCAATACAAATTCAGAGTTATTATTCTTAAAAATTGTCCTATCGCTCATTTATCTGGGTAGCACTTGCGGCTTGGGTATCGCTTTAGGCTATAAGCATGATTATTTTCAATTGCTATTAGTACTTGCACTATATCAGGTAGCCTGGCAATTCTTAACCTATTTAAGAGGATTTTTAAAAGGTTTGCACCTATTTAATGCAGAAATATTTTTTTCTGTTTTAGACAAGGTCTTATTGTTTTTACTGTTTATACCGCTTCTTATTTATGACCTGGATCTGTCAAGAAGCATTTTTTTCTTTGCTTACAGTCAGCTTATTGCAGTAGTCATTTCGATTATCGGGTGCTCTATTTTTCTTAGAATAAAGAGGGTATCAGTTTTCAGAATCGGAAAAATTAGATTAAACTTTTCTTTGCTAAAAGAGGTTTGGCCATTTACTTTATTTGCTTTTCTGGTACTGATTTACAACAAAATAGATGTTGTTATGCTGGAACAGATTTTAGGAAAAGAAATGGGAAAGGAGGAAGCCGGAGTTTATGCCGCGGCGAACAGGCTGCTCGATGCATCGAACATGATTTGCGTATTGTTTACATCTTTGTTCTTTCCCACGATCAGTAAGTTAATTTCTAATAACAAAAAAATAGATAAAATCGTTAGCAGCAGCTTTGGTATTCTTATCAGTTTTACTATTGTTATTGCGCTTAGCAGCTGGTTTTACAGACGAGATTTAATGGTTTTATTGTATGGTTCTGAAAGTAATAAATACGTTAGCGGTATTTTTGCCGTGTTAATGCTAAATTCTCCTCTTTTGGCACTTTATCATATATATAGTTCGGTTCTGATTGCCAATAATAATCTTAAGCAACTTAATATCATTTCGGCACTTTGCGTTGGTATAAACATCCTTTTAAATTTATTCCTGATTCCACAATACAGAGCATTTGGAGCAACTATCAGCTCGGTTATAACTTTAGCGCTCGTTACTTTCTTATACTCTATTTTTTACTATAGACACTTCAAAGTAAAGTTCAATTTAAAGTCTAACGTTAAAGTTATTTTACTTGTCACTACCCTTTTTATCGCCAATAATCTACTAGAAAAAACAAATATTCATTGGGGATTTAGCATGACTATTTTTATGATTATTGGGTTTTCTACAAGTTATTTTAGCCGGTTAATGAATGTAAAAAGACTATTTTCTTTTATTAATCAAAACCAAAACAACCAATAAAACAACTAAATACCAGACAATTACAAGAACAATCGCTATTATTTAGAATTATTATAAATAAAATTTGCACAACAAAAAAGATACATTACTTTTGCATTGTTTATAATTAGTCTAAATAATAATATGGGTTTTAACAAAATAAATAACTGGTTACATCTTTGGTTAGGACTTATCTCCGGCATAATTGTATTTATTGTTTGCATTACAGGTTGTATCTGGGTATTTAACGAGGAGATAACTCTTCTTCTTGAACCGGAAACCCGAATAGAAAAGCAGGATAAGCCTGTATTGTCGCCATCCGAGATTAAGAAAATTGCAAATCAGGAATTTCCGGATCTGAAAGTCAGTTATGTAACCTATCAACAGGGAGTCGCTGCAAGTGTTGGCCTTGGCGAACGAAGAAAAGGTGGCGCTACTCTAAAAATAAATCCTTATAACGGAGAAATCATTTCCAAAAAGCTAAAACAAGATGGAGAGACTGATTTTTTCCGATTCATTCTGAATGGACATCGCTTCTTATGGCTGCCCTACGAAATCGGACGCCCTATAGTTAACTACGCGACCTTAGTATTTGTTGTCCTTTTGATTACCGGATTAATCTGGTGGTATCCAAAAAAATGGAACAAAAGCGCCAGAGACAAAAGCTTTAAAATTAAATGGGGCGCTTCTTTTAAAAGAGTTAATCTGGATCTTCATAATGTATTGGGATTCTATTCCTTATTGTTCCTGCTTGTTATAGCCCTTACCGGAATGGTGTGGGGAATAAAATGGTACAGCGAAGGTCTTTACTGGGCAACTTCAGGAGGCAAGCAATTACCAGGAAGAGATCGTTTGGTTTCTGACTCTACGCAATTGAACAAACATTACACACCAGATCAAGCTATTGATCTCGCTTTTCAAAAAGTGATTTCGGAGAATCCAAAAGCTAACGGGTTTTACTATTCTTTCCCCGATACTTCCAGAGCAAAATCCACTATTGGGATTTATATATATCCCAATAAAGGGCAGTTCTATAACTCGAAGCGGTACAATTTCGATCAGCACACTTTAAAACCTCTCGAAGGCGATGAAGTGTATGGCGTTGATTTTGAAGACGCTGAATTTGGTGCCAAACTGAGAAGAATGAATTATGATTTGCATGTAGGGAGCATATTAGGCTTTCCCGGAAAGGTTTTAGCTTTTCTTGTTACACTTATTGGAGCTTCTTTGCCCATTACCGGATTTTTAATCTGGTGGGGACGTAAGTTCGGAAAGAAAAAGAAAGGGCAAAATAAAAAAAAGAAGGTTACCAATAAACATGAAACTTTTCAAGCACAAATAGACAAAGAACTCGACCAAGCAATATCGGTTCTTCAGATTGACAATAAAAACAACCAAACTATATGAAATCTATAAAACTATTTCTATTAAGTATCTGCCTGTTAATGGTATCTGATTACACTTTTGCCCATGCATTATGGATAGAAACGAATACTATCGGTAAAGTAGGCCAAAGTCATGAAGTAAAAGTTTATTATGGCGAATATGTGAATAATGAAAGGGAAACAACAGACAAATGGTATTCTGATGTAAAAAACTTCAATCTCTATCTAACATCTCCAGGAAAAGAGAGTATAAAACTGGAAACTATAGCTGGTAAAGACTTCTACAAAGCCAGTTTCATTCCCGAGCAAGACGGAATATATCATTTAACAATTGTACATACTGCCAAAGATTTAGGAGGAACTACTAAATATGAGTTCTCTTCTTTAGCAAACGTATCCGTAGGAAAACCCAACATGATTGATACCGGTACAATTGCTAACAGTTTAAAAATCTCAACAGCCAATGTAAAGCATTTTAAGGTAAATGAAGATATAAAAGTGAACGCCTCATTAAATGGTGAGGTGCTGAAAAATAAAGTCATTTCGGTTTTCTCTCCTTCCGGATGGGCAAAAGAATATGTAACAGACGAGGATGGGAATATTACGATAAAACCTATTTGGTCTGGAAGATATGTAATAGAAGTAAGTAATCGCGAGAAAGTATCGGGCTTGCATCATGGCAAAGATTTTACTGCGGCATGGCAGGGTGCAACTTCAACATTCGAAGTAAAATAAAATATTAAGTCCTGCTTACCCAACTCGGTCGGTTTGAGTTAAGGGTAACGCAGGCACTAATTGCTTAGCTGATGGGAACGGCAATTCTCGTCAATAACAAAGACCGTACAGCGGCAACTGTACGGTCAATCCCCTCGGTGAGAGGGTAACTTCTAACGTTCAATTAAAAGTAAATGCAAATTAGAAAATTTTTGCTTATTGGGGCGGTATTGCTCTTCAGTTTATTCAAATCCTTTGCCCAAACGGCATTCATCTCCATCACAGGAAAGATCACAGATGATAGTGGCGAAATACTACCGGGTGCTTTGATTAAGATTTTGGGAACCAACATCAGTTCGACTTCTGATGGAAATGGTCTTTATATCCTAAAAAATGTTCCGCCTTCTGGCAAACAGGCAATCCAGGTTTCTTCGGTTGGCATGAAATCTCAAACTAAAGAACTTGCTATTAAAGGGACACAAAATCTTAATGTCAATTTTAACCTTACGCCAAATGTCCAGCAAATGGAAACCGTATCGGTAATCGGTCGCTCCCATGTACAGGAAACAAACAGACAGGCTTATAATGTAACAGCAATTGATGCGAAGAAACTATACAATTCTACATTGGATATTTCCGGGGCTTTAGACAGAGTTGCAGGCGTAAGGGTAAGAGAATCGGGAGGTGTTGGTTCAAACTTCAACCTTTCTTTAAATGGATTCTCAGGAGATCATATAAAATATTTTATTGATGGAATCCCGATGGACAACTTCGGTTCGTCTTTTCAGATCAACAATATTCCAATAAATCTGGCCGACAGAGTTGAAGTTTATAAAGGCGTTGTACCCGTATGGCTTGGATCTGATGCTTTAGGCGGAGCGATAAACATTATTACAGCAGACCATTATCGGAATTTTATTGATGTTTCTTATTCCTACGGTTCGTTCAATACACACAGAAGTGTTATAAATGCAGGTATAATCTCCAAAAAAGGATTCACTTTCCAGATAAATGCTTTTCAGAACTATTCGGACAATAACTATAAAGTGACTCTTCAGCCATCAAACATCTATACGGGTGCCTTTGAACAACTGGCTACTTTAAAAAGATTTCATGACACATACCATAACGAAACGCTCATTACAAACATTGGCGTTGTTAATAAAAAGTATGCAGATAAATTACTTTTTGGTTTAACACTGGGCGAAAACTATAAGGAAATACAAACAGGAGCTCGTATGCAAACCGTTTTCGGTGGTTGGCATAGAAGAGGTAATATCCTAATGCCCAGTTTAAAATATAAAAAAGAAAACCTGATAAAAGGTTTGGATATTACTTTAAATGCAAACTACAACCTTGGCTATGAAAAGAATATAGACACCATGAATGTCAGGTTCGACTGGTACGGAAACATGAAAGCTCATGGATCCAGCGGAGAAAGCTCCAGAAGTTTGTATAAATATAAAAACAATAATGGGTTGGCTACAGCAATGGCAAACTATAAGATCAACGACAAACAGTCTCTGGCCTTAAGCAACTCATTCAATACGTTTAACAGAAAAGGTAATGATTTATTAAATCCTGCTAATGATTTAAATGAACCTATCAAAAAAACACATAAAAACATTCTGGGGCTGGGTTATAGCTATGCCTTAGATAATCAATATAGTATCAATGTATTTGGTAAATATCTTTCTCAGATTGTTATCAATGGAAATAGTAATAATAAAGGAAATACCGAACGATTCGGATATGGAACAGCAATAACATATTTCATAAATCCCGAATTGCAATTAAAAGCTTCCTATGAGTTAACTAATAAAATGCCTGAAGCCTTTGAAATTTTCGGAGATATGGAAAGTGTAGAAGGTAATCCCGGTTTAAAACCCGAATCGAGCAATAATATAAATGTAGGTTTCATTTACGGATTTGACATCAACAAGACTAACAGATTTTCGGTAACGGCAAATGGTATTTACCGAAATGCCACAGACTATATCTATAGACGGCTGAACAATAATCAATCGAAGCTTGTTGCCGATAATCGTGATGGAGTACGCACTTTCGGCGGAGATGCGGAAGTAAGATACTCCTACAAGGAATGGCTTTCCACCGGTTTAAGCGCTACCTACCAGTTTATACAAAACATGCAAAAGCGCGAACCTGGTTATACGATCGTAAGCCCTTTATACAAAGATCAGATGCCAAATATTCCTTACCTATTTGGTAATGCGGACGTTTCTTTTTCACTGCACAACATTGGAAAACAAGGCAACCACTTAAATATTGGCTATAATCTTTTGTATGTACATGCTTTCTGGCTGTATTGGCCTAGCATGGGGGAAACGAGCGCTACAGCAGAGAAGAAACAAATCCCTAAGCAGCTTTCGAATGATGTAAATCTGGTTTATAGTATGCTTAACGGGCGCTATAATATCGGACTTGAGGCGAGGAATATTACCGATGCCTTACTTTATGACAATTTCAGCTTACAGAAGCCAAGCCGGGGCTTCTATCTAAACTTCAGATATTTTATTAATAAACAACAATAAATCAATAATAACAATGAAAACTAAAATTACAAAAGCACTTGTGGTGATGGCTACAGCCACAGCTTTTACTGCTTGCAAAAAGGAAAATAGTTCTAATGTCACTCGTGGCGAATACATTGTAACAGTAACCCCTGTTGCATCAACCGGCGTGGCCGATTATCTTATTAACGTACCCAGTTTAGACAACGGTTCTGCATCAACTTTTGGAAATGGATTGGAGCAAGACGGTACCTACCGCTACTATTTAACACATAAGGGAAAATTCTTCAGTATGTTATATGGTCAGGGAAACCCGGGAGCTGTAACCGCTTATAAAAATGTGGACGGTCGATTAAACAAATTGACAAACTTTCAAACAGAAACCGTTCAGGCTTTTGCTGCAGTTAATGATGATATTTTATTAACAAAAGTACCCAGAACGATAAACACTTCGGGAAGTACTTTATACACGTATTATCAGGTAAGCACCAATAGTTTACAAATTACAAAGGAAGGTACCTTAGATGCTTTAGCTCCGGCAAAAAACGGAGAAATTGCGCATTTCAGCTGGTTACAGCAGGTAGGCAATAAAGTTTATGCTCCTTTTTTCCCTATAAAGAACAGCAGCTTTGATTCTGATTTCCACGATCAGGCGTGGATTGCGGTATATACCTATCCGGAAATGCAATTGGAAAAAACCATTCATGATGATCGTACCAGTTTCATAGGCAGATATTTCACCAATGGTTTGGGCGTTGTAGAAAACGGAGATGTTTATGCTTTCTCTACTTCTGTTGCTACTACTTCTGACAAAGTGGATGAAAAAAGCGTAAAAAGATTCACAGATACCAAACCATCTGCCATTACTCGTATAAAAAATGGCACAGATATGTTTGACGACTATTATCTTGATTTTGAACAGGCATCTAATGGTTATGTTATTACGAACTGGTTATACATTGGTAATAATAAATTCATCGCCAATATTCAGGCTAAAGCCGAAAAAGGACCTTACAATACTGGCAAAGAATTGGCCGTTTTAGATGTTTCCGCTAAAACTGTAAACAAAATAAGCGGATTACCTGCCTTAGGAGAAATTAAAAGCTTAACGTCTACTAATTATACACCTAAAGATGGGAATACGGCTTATATCGGTGTTAATTTAACAAGCGGTATTGGTTATATCTATAAAATAGATGCAAATAACAAGACAGCAATTCCGGGATTGCAGATCGAAGGAGGTACAATTACAGCTGTACAATATTTAAAAAACAACTAATCTCTGTTTATCAAACCTATGTCGGTAGGTTGCCGGCATAGGTTCTTATATTCATACGCCATGTGTCCAACAATCTTGCTCAGTCAAAAAGATCAAACGGTTATCAGTTATTGTCCGGAGTGCAAAAGGACTTATATCTGGCATAAAAGCCTGATGTTAACTTTTGAAAGTAAACAATTCAAATCTTTTAACGATTACACGAAAAACGATAATCATACTTTTTTGGCTTTTCCTGATGGAGAAGAAAGAATCTTGATTGCGACACAACATTCTCAGGTTAATCTTATCTTTTCCGATGATGAATGGGCCTATTTCTTAACAGCACTTGAAGAAGCCGAATATATGCAGGAGGTTTATCAGTTTTTATATTAATCAGGAACACCCTTAATACTTATAGCTTCTACACAGAAAAATGGAAGAGGAAGATCTTACATCTTACCTGAAATGTTCAACCTATTCTTTTTAAATGAAAGTAAGCAACAAAACAGGAGCTCTGTTGAAGCTCCTGTTTTGTTATTTAAAATTGATAATAAACTACAGCTGCTATAGCCCCTGCATTGGCGGAATTATTTGACTCCTGTACAACCTTTCCATCGATTAATATTTGGGCTTTGAGTTCTCCGGTTCCACTGGAAACTATCCCTCCTGCACCTAATTGCAAAGTAATCCCTTTTTTATTTAATGTAATTTCGTCACTGGTCCAGGTATTACCTTCCGAAGCGGCTACAGAGCTTACTTGTCCGTTGCCATCTGTAATTTGAATGGTATGTATTGCTACATTCGAAGAACCAATAAGTTTATATTGAACCTTTCCTCCAATTGAACCATTTTCATCCTTATCCTTACTGCAAGAACTAAAAAGAATCGCTGTTGTTGCAAAAAAAGCAACCAATAAAAGTAATTTTCTCATAAAGTATTTTTTGTTAAATCTGCTTACATGCAAAGTTTATGCCTTCTTTGGCTTCTATTGGCAGATAATTACATAAATAAACTTTATATCAGAGAGTTAAAACAAAAAAAAGTTACTGCTCCGTATCAGGGAACAGTAACTTTTTTTAGTACTGTACAATTTTCTTACAGTATTATTTCAACTTATATGCAATAACCGATTTACTATTAAATGTGGGTACAAATAGCGTTTTACTTTTCGCATCGTAAGCTAAATCCGCTGTATTCATTTGACCTTGTACGTCCAAAAGCTTTTCAAAACTACCGTTAGCCTTTACATAATAGATTATGCCTGGCCAGCAGGTTACCAGAAAATCTCCATTTCCTACGGGTTCCACGCCATCACCACCCTTTTCAAACCCAACAGCAACCTTGGTAATCTTTTTATCCGGAGCAATTTTCCACAGCTCCGGTCCAGCCAAAACAAATAAATCTTTACCGATTACTTTTAGCCCATTGGCTCCTTTTACATTTTCCAGGTACAAAGAAGCCTGATCGTTCTCTATTTTATAGATAAATCCCTTCCTCGTATCAGACACGTAAACCGTTCCTTTATCATCTGTTGTTATGTCATTCAGGAAGATTGCATCCGGAATAGCTATTTTTTTTATAACCTGCCCCTTTTTCACATCAACAACCACAACTTCATCTAAATCCGCAACATACAGGCGGTCTTTAAAAAGACCTAAACCTTTTGGAGCATTTAAACCTGTAATCCAGTTCATATTTTTTACAGAGCCATCTAAGTTCAATATAGCTACCCCTCCTATGCCATCTTTAGCATTTCCAGCCCCATCAATAAGGGAAACATATAATAACTTTGATTTCTCCTGATATAAAACCGATTCGGGAACAGGAATACTTTCTTTAGTTTCCCAAATTTTCTCTAGCGAATGCTGAGCATTTGCAGAAAGAGTTGCTACTATACCAATTGCTGTAGACAATAAAATTTTCTTGAATTCCATTTCGTGTTTATAGATTTCCATAAAGATACAAAACCTATATTAAACTAGGCTGGCCTTTTATTAAAACAGATTTACATTCTGGAGAAACAAAAACCCGATGATCTTTCATCGGGTTAATTAAAGTCATTTCTAGTATGCGAAGGGAATAATTCTATTGATAACCCGTATTTTGTCTAAACTCATCTTTGTTGGTCACG
The DNA here is from genome assembly GCF_000190735.1 of Pseudopedobacter saltans DSM 12145. Classification (GTDB taxonomy): domain Bacteria; phylum Bacteroidota; class Bacteroidia; order Sphingobacteriales; family Sphingobacteriaceae; genus Pseudopedobacter; species Pseudopedobacter saltans. The sequence goes on along the minus strand of NC_015177.1, from coordinate 4,019,550 downwards.
GCATCCAACTGATTTCTAGGTATTGGCCTGACAATGTGATAGCTTTGAATATTAGGTGCAACATCTGGATTGTGAGCTTTTACACGCTCGATTAATTTATCCGTACGTTTCAAGTCAAACCATCTAATTTGTTCGCCTGCAAACTCTCGTGCTCTCTCGTCCAGAATAAAATCTAAAGTTACCTGTCCTGGCGTAATACTTAAACTTTTACCCGGTTTAGCTGCTCTTCCGCGTACCTGATTAATCCAATAAGCAGCAGAATCTGCGTTACCCATTTTCAATTGCGCTTCGGCTGCATTCAAATATAGTTCAGCATACCTAATCACAAATACATCTCTGGAACTTTGTGCCTCATTAAAGGACGGTCTTGTTGGGTCCATAAATTTCGTTAACGTTGGGTACCTTAATTGATCTTTTACCTTGCCATCCGCCGCATTATAGATTGCATTCCGATCGTAAAGGCTGTAATTTTTGCCAGTAGCATTTAAGCTTTTTCGGGTAGCAACCACAGCCGTATCGCCCAGATTTTGCCCCGGTCTTCTTTTAGTTGGGTCAGGATTATTGGCCAACCAAACTTCCATAAAAGATCCTTCGTATCTGGCATCATCAGCCTGATACAAATCCAATAGATATCTTGTTGGCATATACCTGTTAAATGGTCTGCCGTAAGTCAGATCCCTTGTCATACCAGTTTCTGTATCATACTTCATCAAAAATAACATATGCCCGCTATTACTACCTCTGGAATGTCCAAGCGGATTCAAAATGTTGTCCTTCAAATCGTTTAAAGAAAGGTTTGTTGAGTAGCTTATAGCATAAACAACTTCTTTATTTTTTTGGTTATCCATACGCCAGAGATCTGCATAATTAGCCTGCAGCTGGAAACCATAATTTCCGTTTAGAACAGCAGTAGCCATTTTGTTTGCTTCTATTGCATTGTTATTAAAAAGGTAAACTCTCGACAAGAATGCCATAGCAGCCGGTTTCGTTACCCGACCATAGTCAGCCTGTATTGGAGACAAAGCATTTACTGCAAAATTTAAATCATCTATAATCTGCTGGTAAAAAGTCTCTTTAGGTGTTTTATTAGCAGTTGTAATAATCCCTTTGGTTTCTTCCAGCGTAAAATGTACTCCTCCCCAAGTTTCTACAATATGCCAATAATAAAATGCCCTCAAAAAACGTAATTCGGCTTCTCTTTGCGTTTTAAGTGTAGCGCTCAAGCCAGAGTCTCCAATACGATTAATACCTGCATTACAAAGATTTATTGCGGCATATAAAGCAGTCCATTCTGCCGAGACAGCTCCATTTGTTCCTTGCAAATTAACATATTTAGTTAAGTCGGGGTACACATCTCCCGCTCCACTCATCCATAAATCTGTTCCCATTTCAGACAAACTGTATCCTTCTTCTTTTCCATACCACCAACGCTGGTAAGAGTAAGCTGCATTCACCAAGGACTCGAAGCCCTCTGGAGTAGTGAAAACGCTTTCAGCAGTAATTCCGCTTGGATTATATTCTTTTAGGGTCTTTTCACATGATATCAATAATGTACTTAACGTGAAAAAAGCCAATATTTTTATTCTATTTTTCATGACTAACAGCTTTAAATTAGAAACCTAAATTCAATCCAAAAACAAATACTTTGGTCATTGGAAAATTCTCTGAACCGCCTCGTTCTGGATCATATTCTTCCAAACGACTGGATCTTGTCCAGGTGAAAGGGTTTTTGGCAGTTGCATACACCTTTATATTGTTCATAAATACTTTTTGGCTTATACTCTTAGGTAATGTATATCCCAGCGAAATATTTCTAACCCTTATATAAGATCCATCCACATATCCTATAGTACTGGTATATAGCATACTGGCCAGGGACAGCCCTGAGTTTGGTCTCGGATAATCATTAGAAGGGTTTTCGGGAGTCCAGTAATTAATTGCGGCGGTACTTTGCCCAATTCCCTGCGGATCATATCTTCTTAAAAAGTCCGGATTTATGGTTTGACCAAAGCGGGCAAAAACATAGAAATTGAGTTCGAACCCCTTGTAAGTAAAAGTGTTGTCAAAACCTCCAAACCATTTTGGCCGTGAAGTACCAATTACTTTTCTGTCATTCGTCGCATCAATCTTATTATCATCATTTAAATCTCTAACTTTGATAGTGCCCGGAGTTTGTCCATACTTAGCAGCCTCCGCAGCTTCATCAGTTTGCCAAATACCAAGTTTTTCGTAGTCATAAAACACCTGAGTTGGATGACCGATAAACCATCCATTTCCGATATCATCTGTACCGGAAACAAGTTCAACTATTCTTTCCCTATTACTGGTAAAAGACAAACTGCTTGTCCAGCCAACAGCTTTTCCTTTTAAATTTTCTGAATTAATACCAATTTCTACCCCTGTATTCTTTGTTTTACCAATATTCTGAACCACAGAAGTCACCCCAGTTGTTGGAGGTAAACCTCTTGCCAATAACAAATCCGAAGTTTTGGAATCATAGAAATCAATTGTTGTGTTTACCCTGTTATTTACCAGGCCAATATCCAATCCAAGATTTAAAGTCGTAGTTAATTCCCACCCTAGATTTGGGTTTCCTACTTGTGGAGAAAATGCATAACCGGGAGCAGCTACATCACCATAAGCAAATGCAACCCTGCTTAAACTACTTTGTGTAGAATAAGGATCTACCGCATAGTTACCTGCCTTTCCGTAACTTGCTCTAAGTTTCAATTCGCTAACCGTATTTCCTTTTTTGAAAAAGTCTTCGTCACTAATTCTCCAACCTACTGCTACAGATGGAAAGAACGCCCATTTATGTCCTTCTGCAAGAATAGATGAACCATCGGTTCTACCTGTTAAGGTTAACAGATATTTACCTTTATAACTATAATTTGCTCTTCCGGCAAACGAAACCAGATTGGACATTTCATACCCTGTATTTACGGCTATATTGGCATTTGCATTTCCTAACGCATAGAATAATTGCGATTTCAATAATTGATTCTCTCCTGCAGCGCTTATAAAATCAGAACGGTTCCAGATAAAACTGTTTACTCCGGTTAGGGTTATCGAATGATCCGAGATCTGCTTCTGATAAGTAAGTACATTTTCCCAATTAATTAAAAACCCATTATCTGCAGCATAAGTAGCTCTCGGAAAAGCACCATTTCTGTCGATAGATTGCGGTGCGGCATAAGTGCCGTTTCTTCCATTATCTATAGTAGCGCCTAAAGTTGATCTAAACGTTAATTCAGTAATTGGCTTTACTTCAATATAAGCGTTGGTCAATATTCTTGTACGAATCGCCCGGTTAGTATAAATATTAGGTTGTTCATCGGCAAGGGGGCTCACAAATGCTCCTCCCAATGGATATACAATAAATTCTCCTTTTTCATCATAAACCGTTCCTAAAGGGTTAACTTTATTGGCCTGATTCAAAGGATCTCTTCTAATGCTTTGCTCATATCTGGTTAATTGCGATTGCATTCCTGCTTTAAATGCTTTCCCAATAGTTTGATCGATATTCAATCTTCCCGTATATCTGTTTGACCAGTCTTGCTTCAGAATACCTTTTTCGTCTAAATAGCCTAAAGAAAAATAAACTTTGGTCTTTTCAGTTCCTGCGTTAACCCCCAACTGATAGTCCTGTAATAATCCATTATGGATTAATAAATCATGGTAATCTATATATTGATTTTTACTAATCGCTTCTAATTCAGCGTTATTAAATGCTTTAGAATCATCGGCCAGGCCAGACCACTTACCGGTCGCCCTAAAAGCTTCTCTTCTGAGGTTAACAAACTGCTCTAAATTCATTAAAGAAGGATATCTTGCAACAGTAGAAATCCCGGTATAGCCGTTAAAAGAAACAGTGGCTTTTCCCGTCACTCCTTTCTTGGTCGTCACAATGATAACCCCATTCGCCCCCCGAGATCCGTAAATTGCAGTAGAAGAAGCATCTTTTAAAACTTCCATAGATTCAATATCGTTAGGATTAAGATCCTGCATATTGCTATACTGAACTCCATCTACAATAAACAATGGCCCGTTATTCGCTGTAATGGAGCGGTTTCCCCGCACTGTCATACTTACTCCGGATGTAGCTGACCCATTACTTCTAACGATATCCACTCCCGGGATTTTACCCTGTACAGATTCGATTATACTGGCCGAAGGAACTTCTGCTATTTCATTCCCTTTTACCGAGACAACAGAACCTGTCAAATCCCTTTTCTTGACAGTTCCGTAACCTATCACTACAATTTCATCCAGTGTCTTGGTATCTTCTTCGAGCTGAATATTTATTTGTGCTTGATTTCGAACGGGAACTTCGAGATCCTTAAACCCGATGTACTTTACCAATAAAGTACTTTCGGCCTGGTCGGGCAAATTGATTTTAAAATTACCCGAAGCATCTGTAATCGTACTCGCCGTAGAGCTTTTTACGCTAATGCTTACCCCAATCAGCGGTTCCCCGTCAGTTTTACTGGTAACTTTACCAGATAAACTTCTCACCTGTGCTTGCAACGTAAACGTAAAAAACGCCATTGCAAAAAACAGGAGCATAGTTGTCCTCTTTTTCATATTAGATAAATTTTAATAATAGTGTTTTTCCTGGTTATCTGTTTTTCATCGGTAAGCTGGCTATTGAGGTAGCAATAACCAGCCTTTTATCTTTATTTTATCAGCGTAACTTCATTAGCCGCCAGTATAAAAGCGCCCATTCCCTTTGGATCATCCTGTATAACTGGTTCACTGATATAGTATTCAAAACTGCCGTCCCTGTAAGGATTACCTCCTAAACCAGAAACCATAACTGTTCCGTTCAAATGATAAAAACCATCATCTCCCTTCTCTATAAATTGTTTAATAATCCCCTGATATCCCTTTTTTGCCACATCACGATATTTAGAAGGAATATATCCTAATCTGCTTCCCTTTAACATCGTATACACAAACATAGACGAAGCTGAAGCTTCAGGATAATTCCCTTTTTTAGAAGCTTTATCTAGTACCTGATACCACAAATCGTTGGTTGGGTTTTGTACTTTAGCAACAGCCTCTACATATCTATTTAATATCTCCAATAAAGTCTTCCTCTGAGGGTGGTCCTTTGGAAAATCATCCAATACATCAACCAGTGCCACGCCATACCAGCCCATTGCTCTGCCCCAGATATTCGGAGATTTCCCTGTCTGCTTATCTGCCCAACGTTGCTGCCTGCTTTCGTCCCAGGCATGGTGTAGTAATCCAGTTTCACTATCCCGTGAATGCTTTTCCATCAAAATAAACTGTTTGGCGATATCATCAAAATTCTCTGGTTGATTAAAAACCTTTGAAAAATGAGCATAAAAAGGTTGCCCCATGTACAATCCATCCAACCACATTTGGTTTGGATATACTTTCTTGTGCCAAAAACCACCTTCACTGGTTCTCGGATGCGTGTACAATTGCTGCCTGATATATTTAGCCGCATTAGCATACTTTTGCTCACCCGTTCTCTCAAACAGATACATCATAGCCTTTCCATTGCGCACATAATCTATATTATAAGAATTCTGTTTATAGAACTTAATTTGTCCATCCGGCAATAAAAATCTATCCATTTGTTTTTGGATATAATCAAAGTAAACTTTGTTTCCTGTTCTGGCATAAACATTAGAAATCGCTTCCAGATATAAACCGATATCATAAGACCAGCCTGCAGACTTTCCATCCAACCTGGTTAGCGAATCTGGCCACTTATGCATAATGGTTTTACTGATTTCTTGTGCATAATCCGTTTGCGACCTTAGCTTTTTCTGGGCAGAACATACCATGGCAAACAACATGACACTAAATCCCAGAATAATATTTTTCACTTGCATTATTTAAAGGTTTTATCTAAAAAGGTAATTGTATAATCCATCATTGGTAGAAACCAGGGGTTGAAGAACCAAAATGGATGCGGCGTATCTGGAAACTCATGTATTTCTGAATAAATCCTATACTTATTTAATTTGTTAATCATATCATCCCTGCCCGCATGAAATCTGGGGATAGAGCTATTTAAGAATAAAATCGGTACTGATTTTTTCGAGACATGATTTAAAGGTGCTGCCGATTCCCAGTTTTTCGGATTTTCCTCATAAGTACCGTCCAACCAATTGGATGCAGCTTTTCCCTCTACCGACTCAGGATGTCGAAAAGCCAGCGTTCCATCGATATTTATGACAGCTTGTATAGCCGACTTGAAACGGGCATTTCCACGCTTATTTCCTTCAAAATAAGCATTCCCATTTGTCACACCCAGTAAAGCAGCCAATTGTCCGCCCGCAGAAGTACCTAAGCTTGCTATGTGTCTGGTATCCAATTGAAATTGCTTTGCATTCGCCCTCATCCACCTGATGCTTGATTTTAAATCATAAACAGCTTGGGGATATTTGGCTTCAGGTGATAAGCGATATTCAACAGCAAAAGCCACATAACCTTTAGCTGCCAAAGCTTTCCCAATAGTATGCATTTGCGATTTATCTCCTGATTGCCAACCGCCACCATGAATCAAAATTACGCCCGGATATTTTTGAGAAGCTTCTCCTTTCGGATAGAAAACATCTAAAAACAAATCCCTATTACCTACTGTATCATAAACCAGATTTAAACTGGATTGGATAACATCCTCATTTTTCACTTCGGCAATGGTGATGTATGGTCTGTACTTTTTCTCCTTCAGATAAGTTCCATTCAAAGTAAAAGATGTATCCCTCGGAATATTCACCTGAGCCTGAACACCGAATGAGGCACCCAATAAAATATATAGAATGAACTTTTTCATATTACAAGCCCTTCATCGCATTAAAGACTAATCTGGCGACTTCCTTTCCGCCTTCTATCTGAAAATGTGTATTATCCTTTTGCCCGTTTGGATAAGCCGGATATTTTCCCTCAGGAAAATTCATGAAGTATTTATTTGTCACATATTCCTGTCCAACCTTACTAAAAAAATCTATAGACAGTTCATTCAGATCTATCAGCTTCACATCAAGCTCCCCGGCCACATCTTTCACCGCTTGTGGGTAGTCTCCATGTACATTGCTTAACTGGCCGTTCTTCCATGGGTAATTTCTTGCCACTGGTGTTAATAAAATAGGTGTTGCTCCCTTTTCTCTGGTTTGAGTAACAAATAATCTCAGAAATTCCTTATAGCCTTCAATATCCACATAACGCTCCGTTTTCTCCACCGAACCATCATTATGCCCAAACTGCATCATTACCACATCGCCTTTCTTCAAAGCCTGATGTACCTCTCTCCAACGCCCTTCCTGAAAGAAAGTTCTTGTACTTCTTCCACCTTTGGCTCTATCATCTATCTTTACTTCTTTGGCATTACCCAAAATGTTTTTAACCAGCTTCAAACTATCCTTAGCAAAAAACGGTTGAAAAACCTGTCCCCAGCCAACCAGTGGATAACGCTTAGCATCATAATCTTTTTCTAAAGAATAATCCGCAACAGTAGAATCCCCAATTAAATAGATTGTTGTCACCTTATTCTTTAAACTGAAAGCACTTAAAACGATCAATGCAATTATTGCCAATACGGTTGTCTTCTTATTTTTTGAGTTCATAAATCTATTTTTTATCAGCAACCAAAGCTTTAGCATTCGCTCCGTTATTAAACACAGCCTTTGTAATACCTTTAGACACATTACTGTTCTTCACAGCAATCCCGCTGGAATTAGCACCATTAACATTGAACAAAGTTCCGTTCGTCTGATTCGTCTTCAGATTATCAAAAACAATATCCTGGCTGGTCTCGACATAAATAAGCGCTTTCTCTTTATCCCTCGTCATCAGATTTGCATTGGTAACATAAATGCCTTTTGCATCCTTAAACTCCGCACCGATATCTGTATTTAAAACAAGATTCTTCATATGAATATTATTTACAGGCATTTCAGGGATTCCTCTTACGAAAATTCCTTTTTTAGCGCCATTACAAGTAATATTCTCTATATAAACATTTCTAAAAATTGGCGTTTCTTCTGTAACGGGCGGAATTTCAACAGCCTCGTTTGCTTTAGGAGATTTAACCCAATAATACATATCAAAAAATATGGCTTCCTGATCTATATCAAACATATTGATATCCTTGATAAAGATATTTTCAACCACACCGCCCCGTCCTCTCGACGTTTTAAAGCGGATACCTTTATCCGTTCCCATAAAAGTGCAATCATACACGAAAATGTTCTTAGCCCCGCCAGACATTTCACTGCCAACCACAAAACCACCATGCCCTTTATAAACCGTATTATTTCTAATGATCACATTTTCCGTAGCAATTCCGCGTTTCCGTCCCTCTTCATCCTTACCAGATTTAATACAAATCGCATCATCTCCAACATCAAAAATGCAATGTTCTACCAATACATTTTTGCATGACTCTATATCCGCACCGTCTCCATTATGAGCATAATCAGGATTTTTGATAAAAAGTCCCCTTAAAGTCAGGTTCTCGCACATAATAGGATGTACATTCCAGGCAGGCGAATTCTGAAAAGTCACCCCTTCCAATAACACATTTTTACAATTATTCAGTACAATAAGATTTGGCCTTAAAAAATCCTTAACCGGCTCGAAATCTGACAGCTTAACACCCGGCCCCAACCAAAAAGAAATATTCTGGTCATGTCCTCTCTTATTCTTTTCAGACGGATACCATCTTTTTTTATCCTCACTTAAAATACCTTCACCTTTTGCTATTTTTGCCTTCCATTCATACTCCGTCAAATCGCTTGTTCTAACCATACGCCAGGCATCGCCATTTCCGTCAATAATTCCTTGTCCTGTTATAGCTACATTGCTAACATTTACTCCCATTATAGGCGATTCATTTCTTGCCGAAGGCTTACCTTCATAAACGCCTTCAACGAGTTTATAATCATCAAAGTTTTTAGAGAATTGCAGTAGCGCATTCTTTTTTAAATGCAGGTTTACATTGTTCTGCAATTTAATCGGCCCCGTTAACCAATAACCGTTAGGTACCAGAACAACTCCACCTCCTTTTTTGCTACAATCCGAAATGGCTTTATTAATCGCATCGGTATTTAAAGATATGCCATCAGGCTTAGCGCCATAATTAGTAATATTAAAAGTATCTTTCTTAAATGTAGGTTCGGCTACAACCGGTAAATTATCCCATGAGTAATTGCTTTGCTGTGCATGAACCTGGACAGCAAAAAAAGAACATAAAACAATGAATATTTTACCCTGAATATTTTTTTTCATGATTTCTATCTTGGGTTCCACCCGTTTAAAACTTTCTCTATACTGTATTTTTTAATTGCTGATTTCTTAAGCTGATGAGACCAGGCTACCCTTTGCGAAAGATCTTTTGCCCCCTCGCCATAACTACCGTATTCGGCGTAATAAGCAGTCTTTTCCTTATCAGGAAATTGTTTATCTCCTGGCCAAGGGTGCCATCCCTCTTTAACAATATGTTTACCCATCTCTGTATTGATAAATACTGTTTGCGCATATGGTCTCCACGGGCGGCCTAAAAACACCTTAGTAACCGATGCGTCTTTAGCTATCAATTTACAGTCTACAAACACAAAACCATATCGATCTTCTTTAACCGTAGAAGCAGCTGTAATGTAAGAATTCGTTAAACTCTCAATAGTACAATTGGAAAAATAAGCCGTCGCAGCACCAAAGATGAAGTCCGTTGTTCCATTAATGAAGCAATTTTCAAAGTAAACCCTCGTACCTGCTTTCGCCAGATATAAAGTGTCCTGATTGCCTAAAATTTTGCAGTTTTTAATCGCTAGTCTATCTCCCTCCGTATGCAAGGCTACTGCCTGGCCAACTCTGCCCGAAGAATTTTCGATAGTCAAATTCTCCAAACTGCAATCATTCGCAGCAATTAACACCGTATACGAAGTATAGGTACTAAATTTAGAATCTCCTGTAACATCTATTCCCCTAAATGGCTTACCCGAAAAATCATCATAGGTAATGATAGTCCGATCCTTATCTTCACCCTTCAAAGTCACATTTCTTTTAAAAGAAGGAATAACAACCTTTTCTTTATAAATACCGGGCTTAATTAAAATAGTAACCCTTTTCTCCGCATGATCCCGTACTTTATTTACCGCTTCCTGAATGGTCTTAAAATCGCCCGAACCGTCTTGTGCCACAACCAATTCAAATCTATTATCAGAAGTTTGAGCTTTTACCCCCTCAATCAGACCACAGATCAAAAAAAGAAATAAAATAGCTGACTTTATTTTCATATTATAAAATTGAGTTCATTTAATATTTTAATATTCATTTTATACACTTATAACTTTTGCGGCATCTTATTTCATAAAAGATCAAATCTCTTTATTTCACATTCGCCTCTAGAATCTTAACTTCCTGCAACCAGGCTTCACAGATACCCGTCCATAAATTCGTACTGCCCGGATTATTTCTTAACGCAATCGCGTGGCCGCCTTGATTAAATATATGCAGACTTGAAGGAATGCCATTAGCCAATAAAGATTCATAGAACATCAGGCTATTTCGGGGAGATACCGTCTTATCATCAAAAGCATGAACTATAAAAGTTGGCGGTGTGTAGTTACTTACCTGTTCCTGTAAGGAGTATTTTTTAATCAAATCGGCAGATGGAGTTGCCCCCAGTAAATTCTCGCGGCTTCCTTTATGCGAATTCGCTCCCATATCAATAACCGGAGAAACGAGAACCATAAAGTCCGGGCGATAACTTTGCTGATCCAAACCATCGCCTACCGACGAGAAATCATCGTTTATAGTCCCCAACGCAGCTGCCAAATGTCCCCCGGCAGAAGAGCCCATCACACCAACCTTATTCAAATCTATATCCCATTCCGCAGCATGACTGCGAATAATGCGCATCGCCCTTTGTGCGTCCTGCAAAGGAGCTTTTTCCCTTTCTTTCAAATCCGGAGAATGAGGTAAACGATGGATAAGAACAAAGGCATTTATTCCCATGGTGTTATACCATTTCGCCAGTTGATGTCCGCTTATGTTATAAGCCAGGCGACTATAACCGCCACCAGGTATAATTAAAACCGCAGCTCTTTTATTCTCTTGTTTAGAAGAAAAAAAAGCGTAAATACCAGGTGTACCTACCTGATAAATACGCTCATTATTAACACTATCTTTAACTTTTATCCCTTTCGAGTTGGGCATTTTCCCCTTCGCCCAAAGTGGGATAAATTCTTGAGCATTAGATATCTTCGCGACAATACTCAATAACACTACTAATATTACAATCCTCATCCAATTTCTGTTCAAGTTTACTATGATTGCATATAGCTAGGCCTAATTTACAGGCTCAACTCTAAACCAATCTACATCTGCATAACCAGAATCATTAATTTGTGTGTCTCTTACAGCGTACAATCCTAATGTAGCGCCAATCCACTTACCGGGTTTCGCTACAAAAGTATCTCCTACAGCTGTATATTTTTTATCATCTAAACTGTAAAACCAGTTGCATTTACCACCATCAGTAACCTTCACCCTTAGGTAAACATATTGGTTTGGCTTAATAGAAGTAATCTGTTGCTCAACCTCTTTACCAGAAGTCAACCCTTTCTTACAAACACCAAAAACCAAATTCTGTCCCTGTTTAGTATTTCTGATAAAAATCTGGCTGTAATCTTCACCAACAACAGCAAAACCAGCCCTTTCATTATCAATTTTCTCATTACCCTGCAATTTAATTTTGGCAGTAGCCATAAAATTATCAGCCGGGAACTTCTGTGTTAAGATGTTTGGTACATCCAATAGATTTTTTGCCCCTTCAGGTGTTTTCTTGGTATACAATCTTAAAGCTCCGTTATTACTCGGCATCAACCATGTTCCATCCGGATTTGCCTGCCACTGCCATTGTTTACCCAACAGAGGAGCTTCAAATTCGTCAGATTCCACAGGATTAACAATTGGATAAGTTTTGCCCACATTAGGTTTTTTATATTCCAAAACCGGCTCACCAGTACCCTTTTTACCTTTTTCAACTCCAATTACTGGCCAGTCACTCACCCATTTCATAGGTTGCAAATGTACTACCCTACCATAAGCATCTTTATCCTGGAAATGTACAAACCAATCTTCACCTGTTTGTGTATCAATCCATGCGCCCTGATGAGGTCCGTTAATCGGAGATTTCCCCTGATCCATAACTACTTTCCTTTCAAAAGGACCGAAAATACTTTTTGATCTTAACACCAATTGCCATCCCGTAGCCACGCCACCAGCAGGAGCAAATAAATAATAATATCCATTACGCTTGTGCAATTTAGTCCCTTCAATAGTCGGGTCCAATTCATGCCCATCATAAACAACAACACCTTTATCAAGGACTTTATCCCCTGCATAATTTAGTCTTGCTACCAAAACCACACTTTTTAAACCAGCCCTGCTACCTGCGTAAGCAAAAGACAAATATGCTTTTCCATCTTCATCCCAAAAAGGGCATGGATCAATTAAACCTTTTCCTTCAAACACCATAACCGGCTCGCTCCAGTCGCCTTTCGGATCCTTTGTTTTCAGCATATAAATCCCAAAATCGGGATCGCCATAATAAATATAAAACTCACCATTATGATATCTGATCGAAGGAGCCCACACACCGTTCCCATGCTGAACCTTACTAAAAACGTCTACAGGATGTTGTTGCGGAAGCGCATGGTTAATTATTGTCCAATTCACAAGATCCTTCGAATGTAATATTGGCAAACCCGGCGCGTGATTAAAACTAGAAGCGGTCATGTAAAAATCATCGCCCACCCGAATAGCGTCAGGATCAGAATAATCCGCATTGATAATGGGGTTTTTATATTTTCCATTACCCAAATCCGGAGACCATACCTTCGAAATATAGTTCACCGGTTTATCTACTCCCTGCGCAAATGCCTGATTTGCAGTTAACGCTAATAAAACAAGTCCTTTCTTTAAGATTTCCATTTAATTCTTCTGTGTATAATTAGGATATAGTAATTACAAGTCTACAGATTTCTACGCTAAAGACTAAAAAAACAAGCGACTAAATCTATGCAATCGATACCGGCAACGATTTAAATTAAAATGTATCGGTTGCATAAATTAAACCGCCCAATAAAATTGGATGGAGTACATAGATTCCTCCCTTAAAACCTAAACTGTAGTTCCGAAATTGGACTTAGTTAACTGTATAATGAAAAAACAATGGCTTCTTGTTCAATAAAATTCGGCAGTTAACGTCTAAACCTTTCTCATATTAATTAAATGAAAAACAAGTTAACAAATCACATTATTTTTGTTTTTCTAGCTTTTTCTTTGATGTTTTTTCTCAAAATTATGCACCATTAGCAATTCACTAAGTTATGTTAGCATAGTTAACCTGTCAGAGTGTTTTTTTATTTATAATGCATAACTAATTATACCATCCTTATGAATTTTACAAAAAAAGAGATCCAACTATTCTTTTTTATTTTCTTTTTTAGCTTCCTGTCCATACAGGCGCAGACTACTAAAAGGAACTTTCTTCAAAAACTTCCGGAACAAGATCTTTCAGCTTCCCTAATTCCACAAAAACTATGGAAACCTTTTCCAAAAACTCCAGAAGAATGGAAGGCCAAATTCCCCGACAGCTTGCTAAAAAAATTCATTCTGGCTGGAGAGCAGGCTTTGGAAAAAGAATTTAAAAGTATACCTGCAACAGTAGCTTTACAATTTATAAGGACAGGGAATAGGAGCAACTATCAAGCGTTTGCAAATGAAAAACGAGTATTACTTTGGGATCTTGCTCTGGCAGAATCTATAGAAGGGAAAGGCAGGTTTGCAGACCATTTATTGGATGGAATATGGTCTATCTGCGAAGAAACTTTTTGGGGAGCTACCGCGCATCTTGGTAATCAGAAAGCGGGCAAAGGTTTACCTGACGTAGAAGATCCTATTGTAGATTTGTTTGCTGCCGAAACCGCTTCGACACTAGCTTGGGTTGACTATTTCACGGCTCCTATATTAGAAAAAACCTCTCCACTTTTAAGACGTCGTATTGCTTATGAAGTAGAAAGACGCATATTTATCCCGATGCAAACGGCTAACTATTTTTATTTGGGAAGAGGAAATCCCGACGCCATACTGAATAATTGGACACCCTGGATCATGTCGAATTATATTGCTACGGTTTTATTACTTGAAGCCGATGAAACAAAACGTGCTGCCGGGCTGAAATTCGCCATGCGATATATTGACCAATATATTAACGGCCTTGGTGAAGACGGCGGATGCGACGAGGGACCAGGTTATTGGTTTGGTGCTGCCGGTACCGTTTTTGACGCTTTAAGTTTACTTGACAATGCTACTGCCGGAAAAACAAACATTTACCACGAGCCCTTTATCCAAAAAATGGCTTCGTACATATATAAAACCCACATTGACGGAGAATATTTCATCAATGTTGCCGATGCCTCTCCCAAAATGCGGCCTAATGGAGTGGCATTATATCGTTTTGGAAAAGCAATTAATGATCCCAAAATGATGGCCTTCGGTAGCTGGGCTTTTCGCAAATTTGCAGGCAATTCATATTCGATATCTCAATACCATCGTTCGCGAACTTTGTTTGATCTTAATAATATTGAAGAGTGTAAAAATTACAATATTAAATATAAAAATGATTCAGACACATGGTTTTCAGATGTACAATTAATGGCAACACGTTCTAAAGAATCCTTCCTGGCATCACATGCCGGCCATAATGGGGAAAGCCACAATCATAATGATGTTGGTGACTTTATGGTATATATTAATGGTTATCCGGTAATCATTGATGTAGGTTCGGGAAATTATACCGCCCGAACATTTTCACCTTATCGTTATAAGCTGTGGTTCAATACTTCGGCATTTCACAACTTGCCCACTATTAACGGATATCAGCAGGGAGCTGGCAGCTCCTTTTCTGCCAGCAAAGTAAAATACAGTTCGAATAATACCAGTTCTTCTTTAAGTATGGATATCGCCCCATCGTATCCAAAAGAAAGTGGAATTACTTCATGGAAAAGAAATGTTAGTCTTAATAAAAGCGGGACTATTTCTATTATAGACCAGTACCGATCTGAAAAACCTTTTGATTCGCTTATTCAATCATTTATGACCGTTTGTGATACTAATACAGACACTTTAGGTAAAATAAAATTCAGCTTACCTGATGGATCTTACGTCTTTATGACTTATGATCCTTCTTTATGGTCGATAAGTAAAGAAAAAGTCAAATTGGTAGACGAAGAAGACCAAAAGTTTAAATCAGCCTGGGGAGGAAAAGATATTTACAGAATATTACTTACCAGCAAAAAGAGCAATTCGAAAGGGACGTTCCAATACCAGATTTTTAAGTAGTAAGATTTAATCTAAAACAGCCCAGATTTTCAAAAATCAGAAGCTTTGGCTGTTATCTAAACTAATCTTAGTTAAATAGAGCTAGCGATTAGTAACTACTTTTTGTAACTTTCCGAATAAATCATCTGGTCTGAAAGGTTTAGCGACATAATCAGTCATTCCGTTCCTTATCACATTCTCAATAATCAAATCGTTCACCACTGCCGTCAGCGCTATAATAGGTATATTAGCCTTTCTACCGTCATTAAGTGATCTGATTATTTTCGTAGCCTCTTCTCCATCCATTTCCGGCATATGCAAATCCATTAGAATAACATCATAGTCTTTTTCAAGAAGTAGTTCTACTACTTTCTTACCATTTTCAGCCACATCCGGACGAATATCCTTCTGAAGAAGAGTCTGTTGTAAAACATATACATTAACCAGATTATCTTCAGCAACCAACACTTTTAAGTCCGAAAAATCAATATCTGATATTGGTTTTTCTTCCCTTCCGATCAAATTACCTTCAAAGTTTTGTCTGGCAAGCTCAAACCAAATATCAAATGATATCCGCGTTCCTTTACCTGGTAGACTCTTCAGACTAATTCCTGATTGATGAAGTGCCAGTACTCTTTTAACAATAGAAAGACCAAGCCCTGTCCCTCCGTAATTTCTATTTATACTAGGTGAGGCCTGAATAAAACTATCAAACACCTTCTCTTGATTATTTTCCTCAATACCAATTCCACTATCCTCAATAACAAAATCAATTCTAATACGCTGGTTATCCCGCTCGGCAATAGCACATGAAATATTTACAAATCCCTTTTCAGTAAACTTGATGGCGTTATCTATCAGATTAACCAGAACCTGAGTTAAACGTGTCGGATCGCCATACATAGATCTTTTTTCAATATCCTCATCTATAAAGAGGTTTAGTTCCAGTCCTTTAACCTCAGACTTGATCAACATGCTGGCATGTATATTCCGAATTAAGTTATCTAAATTAAAAAGTGTATTTTCCAGCTCTACTTTCGATGATTCCAGTTTATTAAAATCAAGAATATCATTAACCAAAGCAAGCAGATTCTCAGCCGAAAATCTTAAGATCGACAAAGTTTCCTCCTGATCCTTCCTGGGGTTTTGCTTCAGCAATACTTCAGTTAAACCAATTACCCCATTTAAGGGAGTCCTTAGTTCATGCGACATGGTAGATAAAAAATCCATCCTTGCATTAGACAATTTTTTAACATCATAAATAATCTCATTAAGCTTTCTGTTGGTCTGATTAAGATCGTTTTTAGTTTGGGTAAGCGTTAAAAAGTTCTTACTGTATGTTTTAAAGAAAAAATAATGCAGAAAAGTAATTATAAAAAAGTCAAAGGTCAGAACATAAATATAAACCGGTCTAACTACAACCTCGGGATCAACGTCTAACCGAAAATATGTTCTATCAGTAAAAGCAACGTCTATAAAAACAGGCAAGATATTTATAGTAGAATAAAACCACCCCCACTTTGGCCCTTTCATATAAAATCCCAAAGCCGATGCCATCCAAATATACTGCAAGGTTGCAGCATTTATGCCATGCACAAAAATCAATAAATTCCCCCAGCCCCCCAATAAGGTCATTAAAATAAGCACCGCATGGGCTACTCCACGCCAAACATTAGCATAGTATATGAAAGCTATAAACAAAGAAGCAAAGAAAAATATAGTACTTGCTCTGATTAGCTTTAGCAACTGAAAGTTATAAGAATACGCAAAGATTAATGTTAACCCGAATATAGCATAAGCTACAAGAATGTAAAATAACATACGAACCCGGGCCTGATTAATCGGGTCAGTCTCCCGCTCCGTCATCGTTTTTACAAAAGTGTGCACCGAGTTTGCTAATAATCTCATAATTATCAGTTTTCATTCCAAAGTTAAAATAATTTAGAAATGAACTATTTTAAATTGGATTCTTTTCAAGTCCCTTTTTACCGATAACTATTATTTGTAAGCTTTAAAAGCTGGCAAAAATAATGGAACTAAAGGGTAAGCCTGTCCCATTTATATTGCTAAAGAGTGATGATGTTCCTATTGCCTTAAGCCCCACTCGTACAGAATAGTTAAAAAACTAACCAACAACACGTTACGCCCCTAAAACCCGGCAACGATACCGGTAACGATTGCGCAAAAAAAGTTTCCTAAAAGTGTAACTCTGACATTTCATAGCTGTATAAGACCTTATCAGTTCAATAAACTTTATAAACCAAAAAAATCAACAAATGAAAAACTATCTAATGGCATTATTGGCTTGTGTTGCCTTTATCTCATGTAAAAAAAACGAAACATTGACAGAAAGCAACGAGCTTAATGCTTCATCCAAAAAACAAACTACTACATTCGCAAGCTACACGGTAACTACGGAAGCAGCTTTAAAATCGGCTATTTCTGCTGCTGCTCCCGGAGATCAAATCAAAGTTTCGGGAACTATCTACCTTACAAGTACATTACAACTTTTAAACAGTGGAACTTCCAGCAACAAAATCAATTTCACAACATCCAACGGAGGCATTTTAGATTGCTCTAATATTTCATCGGGCTGGGGAGTAAAAGTAAATGGAAGCTATTGGAATATAACGAATCTGACTATTAGAAATGCTCCGGATTGTGGAATCGTCTTACAGCATGGCGGGTACAACTATCTTTATAACCTGAAAACACATGCTAATAAAGATTCAGGAATCCAAATCTATAACGGATCAAATAATAACTATGTACTTTCCTGCCAATCGTACGATAACTACGATGTAGCCAATGGAGGTGAAAATGCCGATGGTTTTGCTTGTAAACTTTCAGGTGGTGTGAATAATAAATTTGAAAGCTGTACTGCAAATCATAACTCAGATGATGGTTGGGATTTATACGGACAACCTTATACCGTAAAAATTCTTACATGTACTGCAACCAATAATGGATATGGTACAAATGGGGATGGAAACGGCTTTAAATTAGGAAGTGCCGGACAAACTGTAGCCCATACAGTAACAAACTGTACTGCAAATAATAATAAAGCATATGGATATGACGGAAACGGAAATACCGGACATATAACTATCACAGGAAGTGGCGGTAGTGGAAATGGTAAAGGTCTTATGACTCGTATTTATTAACAAACGAAAAAATCAATTAATTTAATTATTGGGCTGAAAAGCTGTAGTTAAATTTAACTACAGCTTTTTTTAGTGAATAGACTTCTGAATCAGTTTGATAATTCGTTTATCTTTAGTTCTATTGGCATGATCCATAACCGAATCCCCATTCTGGTCAACAGCATTAACATCTGCTCCCTTCGATATTAATAGTTCAACTAGCGCAAAGTTTCTATTTCTTACAGCATCCATTAATGCCGTATTTCCATAATTATTTTTCGCATTAATATCGATACCATGCTCAATTAAACTCTTAGCCATTTCCAAAGGTTCGTTTACAGCAACCGCCGTCAGATAAGTATCGCCATCCTGCATTTTAAAATTCACATTAGCTCCTCTATCAAGCAGAAGCTCTACAACTCTTACATTCTTGGCTACAATAGCATAAGATAAAGGTGCCAGTTTTTCTTCACTGATAGCATTAACATCAGCACCAGCGTTTACCAGTGCCGCTACTATCCCCAAATTCCCTCTGCTAGATGCAAGTATCAAAGGAGTCATACCATATTTATTGGCAGTATTTACATTAGCCGTCCCCCCTTTAATTAAAACCCTTACAACATCTAATTTATTATTCATTATTGCCAAAGACAATGCGGTTTCGCCCGCTTTATCTTTGGCGTTGATGTCCAATATTTTTTTTTGAATGAGGAATTTAACTGTTTTTACATTTCCATTCTCTGCGGCAAGCATCAGAATGTTTTTCCCATCTTCATTTAAAATAGTCACATCTGCCCCTTTGTCAATGGCATTTTGGATAGGGCGAATGTTATCCTCTTTTGCTGCATTAAAAATATCCTCATTGCGGGAACAAGAGAACAGAACAAAAACCGCCAAATAAATATAAAGCGCTTTCATATAACAGGATTTATAAAACAGTTTTAATTTACAAAAAAAGAGGAACTAAAAACAGTCCTTCTTTAAAGCATTTATTGTTTCATAAACTTAAGGGATTTTTTTGAGTCTCCGGTTCTGATTTTAAAGATATAGATACCTTTTCCCCAATTAGAAAATATTTATTGATGTCGAAAAAACTGGCTTTGAATAGGGCGGTGTCTGTCTATAAACAAATATTGCAGACTTCCTTCAGTTTGTACCGTACGAAGTACTGTTTCTACTGGCTTTCATTAATCTTTACAATTTGAGTTTTTATCGCTTTGCGCTGGTTAATACTCTTACCTAAAAAACTATGGACGCCTAGATGAAATAGATAGCTAAAAGACAATAAATCGAAACATAAACTTATTATTTCCTAATATATAATTTTTTATTACCAAAGTTTATACATATATTCATTAAAACATTCATGGATAAAAAATAAATATATAAGATATACGCTTTCACATTAGTACCTTAAGCCTTTTTAATTTTTAACCTTAAATTATACACATTATGGCAGTACTACACAAAATTAAAGCTTATCTGTATGATAACCTTTTAACCAAAGACAAGCCCAGCGATTTTATTGCTCGTACAGCAAGCGAGCGATCGTTGAACGTAAAACAAATCTGTGAAGAGGCTGCAGGCCGGGGTGGTGCAGATGTATCAGCCGCTGCAATGGAGCATGCTACCGAACTGTTCCTAAAGGAAATGGCTTATCAGCTATGCGATGGCTTTTCGGTGAACACAGGTTATTTCACGGCATCGGTAACTATTAAAGGTGTATTTGATAGCCCTACCGAAAACTTCAATCCACGTAAACAAAACCTCATATTCCGCTTTGCCCAGGGTGACAGGCTAAGAGCCGAAATTAAGAACATTGAGGTAAACATACTAGGCGTAGCGGATACAGCCGCTATCATCTTACAGGTAGAAGATAAGAAGAGTGGAACCATTAACGATTTGCTGACACCGGGCCGTAATCTCAAGATCATCGGCCAGAAAATAAAGATTGCTGGTGATAACCCGACAAATGGTATAGTTTTCGTAAATATAGATACTGCGGTAAGCACTCCCGTACCTTCGGATGATATTGTAGTAAATAATCCTTCAGAAGTGCTGGTAATTATCCCCGATATGGATGTTGGAACTTATCGACTGGAGATTACAACGCAGTACACTTCAGGTAGTTTATTGAAAGAGCCACGTACAGCTGTTTTTGATAAGGAACTAACCGTGATAGCATAAATCTTAAAATAGACAAGCCTACCACTACCGTTCGGTATTGATCACCGCTACCGCTCGGTAGTGATCACCGCTACCGCTCGGTAGTGACTGTTCTCCTAAATTTTCTTACTGCGAACGATTAAAGAACAAAGACGAATGAACTGATTAAGGATTAAAGAACAAAGATAAAAGACTGACGACTAACAAACTAATGAACCAATATAACGAAAGTACCAAAGGCATCCACAGAACATCCCTTTGGAAAACTATTGATTAATGAACTATTTCCCAGCAAAAGCAACCCAATCTCCCAAAACTTCAGATATATTATAATGCTTTGCTTCTTGGTTACTTAACTGATGCGACCAATTTACTCTTTCTTTAGGTTTGAATCCCTCGCCCTTATTTTTATATTCTGCGTAAAAAGCAGTTTGTTTGTTAGACTCTTTTCCCCAGAAATCCCAACCAGCAGGCTTTATATGTTTTCCTAATTCGCAATTGATAAAAACCGTTTTTGCGTAAGGTCTCCAGGGTCTTCCCAAATAGTAGGATGCCCCTTCTTCCCCTGTAATTTTGCAATCTTTAAATACATAACCGTATTTTACGGTATCGGGAGTGGATGCGGCAGTGATAAACGAACCTCCTTTTTTACAAAATATTTCACATTCCCTAAAAAATACAGTAGAAGATCCGAAAATAAAATCGGTTGTTCCTTCTATATAACATTTATCAAATAATTGTCTGCTTCCCCTACCAAAGGTGTATAACGTATCCTGAAAGCCCAGAAACCTACAATTTTTAAAATAAATCTGGTCTCCTATAATTTGTACGGCCACTGCCTGCCCTACAGGGCCTGAAGAATTTTGGAAAGTAATATTTTCTGCGACAAAACCATCGCCGTAAATGTAAAAGGAAGAAGAACCGGATGTTCCCATTTCTTCTCCAAACCTATTCTTCTTAGATGCGTAATCGTCATAGGTGAGGACTGTATGCTCTGCACTTTCGCCTACAAGCTTCACATTCTTTTTAGAACCGGGCAATATTAGCTTTTCTTTGTATATGCCGTTCTTAATAAAGATAAGGGTTGGGTTTTTCCGAAAATCGGGTACTGCATTAATGGCTTCCTGTACGGTCTTAAAGTCTCCCTCCCCTTGCCCATCAACTATAAAATCGTAGTTGTTTGCAAATAGTTGGCTTACATTACAAATTAATACAAGTAACAGTCCAAGTGTCTTAATTTTATACATCTTATTTATATAGTATCTTCTTTACAAGAATGCAGTATATAATTGCATTATCCCAATCATTTCTCCTTATTATTCATTGCTCTGGTTTCCTTTCCTCTATCATCCTTACCACCGTGATGGGATTTCCAACTTTAACTGGTTAAATGATGAACTACCTTCTATTTATCTGAATCACGGATTATACAGGATTATTGGATTTCACGGATTTGATAAGTATAGTGCACTTGTATCAGTGTAATCTTTCAATCTTTTAAATCAGTGATTCTGACAGTAAGGCTTTTGAAACAGATCTTTCGACTCGCAAGCTCGCTCAAGATGACCTCCTGCTCCTTCCTTTTCCCTGTCATCCCGACCATCGTGGAGGGATCTCTATCAAAAGCTCTTCTATCGGAATCACTGGTGCAAACATGCATTAAAATACCGATAAAGAGATTGCTTCGTCCCTACCAATGACAAAAATAGGGGCGTCTTCCGAATTCCTGCCCGTCCTGCAGGCGGGTACTTCGGAACTAAACATGAAACAATGTCCAAATCACTCAAAAACAATGAAATATTAATCGAATCTCAGGTTACTAAATACCTGATACTAAATCTAAAGACGAATGAACTAATTCCCTACAATATAACTCGTAAGCGGCGATTTAATTCCCTTTAATTCCTGTACAACCAATTCTGCCATATAACGGGCCCCTAATTCACTAAAATGAGTATTATCTTCTACTCCTTTCGGATAGTTTGGATTTTGTCTTTCGGCTAATTGCAGAAAAAGCAATTTAGATTTATCCTCTCCAAAATTCTGAAGAAGCGATAGGCTTCTCTCATTCAGGTCTATCAATGGTACATTCAGTTCCCTGGCTACATTTCTTACCAACTCCGCATATTCTTTATGCGTGTCAACTACTTTACCGCCATCAAATTTTCTACGGGCTACCGGTGTTATTAAGACAGGATTTGCTTTCTTCGCTCTTGTTTCGTTTACATATCTCTTTAAGTTTTCCTGAAACTGAGAAGGGGTAGTTGCTGATTTTTTTGTAGGTACTTCGTCATTATGCCCAAATTGAACCAAAACATAATCATCAGCTTTCAATGAATCTAAGATGGCCTTCCATCTGCCTTCATTTATAAAAGACTGCGTACTTCTTCCGTTTTGCGCCCTATTGTCCACTTCTGCATTTTGATTAAAAAACCAGGTAAAAGGGACTCCCCAACCGGTTTCCGGGTATTTATTTTTTGCTTTCTGGGCCATGGTGGAATCACCCACCAAATATATCTTTATCTTTTTCTGTGCTGTATTAAATGACATTAAAACCAATGCCAACAGCAATAAAACCGATCTATTTGCGCTTATTCTTTTCATCAACTAAACTATTTAAGTATATCTCTATATTAGTATATCCAGATCCTTTTTTGTCAAACTTAATGGCATCAGACGGATCATTTGGATTTAAACCATTTGCTTTCTCCCAACTATCCGGGATACCGTCGTTATCAGAATCGATATGGAGGGTGTATTTTCTGAATGAAGGCCAGGCATTTTTGGATATTTCATAAGCTGTTCCATGTGGATATCCGCCCTGCACATCAATAGCTTTTCCTCTTCCTTTTACTACATCTTCTATTAATCTTTGGTCCAGTGTATCTCTTGAAAAACTAGCTCCAACATATTTTATTACATTTTCATAAGCTTCTTTTGCCGGGATTTTTGGCAGGTCTATTGTTTTAAACGGAGAGTTAACCAAAACAGTATCTTTATCGTTGGCGCTGGCACTTTTATCAAGATGTACACCCAATAAATTGTTCTTGGTAACTTCGGCGTCGCCCTCTACAAAATTTCCAGCAACGTAGAATTTACCATAAGGTTTATTATTTCCCGGTTTTGTAGGATTCAAAATCCTCGATCTCACATTTTTCAATGTACTTGGCCCGGGCTTATAATAATTATCAACTATATTATAAAAGCCACCTTCTCCCCCATAAACATTATTATGTCCCCAGTTATAGATCACATTATTCCTGAAATCAGCAAACTCATCAGAAGCGCCCAATCTGGCGCCATTAAATCTTGGTGTCCTGCTCATGCAATGGACAAAAAGGTTGTGATGCGCCGAAAATGCACTACCTCCCCATATGCCACCGTAACCGTGTCTTTCAAAGTCTTTATCTCCGGTTTCAAAATGGTAAGAATAATTTAAAGGCTCTGCAATCAAATTCCACTGAAGCGTAGTACTATCTCCTTTATATATCGACATTACTTCATCCGTACTCCAACTTACACTACAATGATCTATAATAATATTTTTTCTTTTAGAACCTCCAAGAGCATCATCTGATCCTGCCCCGTCTACCATTCCCTTATTTTGATACCGATCGCCCATTCTTATTCTGATATAACGCAGAATGATATTATCTCCCGCCAAGCTAACCGGATAATCTGCTATACAAATGCCATCTCCCGGCGCAGATTGCCCCGCTATCGTTACATTTTTAGAAATCTCCAATTTAGAGTTCAAATGTATTGTCCCCGACACATTAAACACCACCGTTCTTGGATGTTTAGCTTCTACAGCTTCTCTGAGACTTCCCGGACCAGCATCGTTTAAATTGTTTACCACGTAAACTTTACCGCCCCGGCCCCCTGAGGTAAATTTACCAAAACCCTCTGCTCCCGGAAAAGCAATAGTTTGCGCATTTGAAAGTTGAGCAACTAAAGATATGGTAATGAAAAGTACTCCTCTAACTAATTTCATAGATATATCAATATAAACAACATAAGCCTAAAATAGGCTTATGCATAAGGTTGGTTTATTATTGGATTTGTTTTTCTGTGATTTCTCTGACCAGACTATTCATATAGACTTCGATATTGTCGTATGCCGTACTTAAGTCGCGGCCATTGGCATTTGCCTTGTTGGGGTCGAGTTTATTTGCTATCTCCCAATCATCTGGCATTCCATCGCCATCTGTATCTTTTGGTGCTGGTAATGAGTTTAGTACCGGCCAACCTTCTACATCTTTTTGTGTATCTATAATACCAGGTAATTTTGACACACTTCCAGTGTAAGTTGCTGTTTTATCTTTTACTTCTTTACAAATCCTGGTATCTACGGCATCTCTCTTATAACTTGCGCCACTATAAAGCAACACCGCATTATATGCCTGCACTGCCGTGTGATTAGAAAGTTGCTCCGAAGGGAAAGGAGTAACTTTTTGTGCCATTTCCTTTGTTATCCCCGAATCGAAATCCATTCCTCCATTCCAATTGTCATTACTTATGGTTGTGTTTCCATCAACATAATTACCTGCAACGTAAAATGTTCCATAACCCGGAGCAAAATCACCAGGATTTGCTGCTCCAGTTGGATCATCCTTAGAAACCTGCATAATACGTCTATTTATTTTTGACGGTGTCGCTGGGCCAGCTTTATAATAATTGTTTACAATATTATATTCCCCGTTTTCACCGCCATACGCACTGTTTCCACTCCAGTTATAGATTACATTGTTTCTGTAATCGACCTTATCAATTCCAAATTTACCTATGCCTGTCCCACTTCCTTTGCTATATCTTTTTCCTCCGTCAAACCTTGGATTTCTACTGGTATGGTGAGCCAACAGATTGTGATGAAAAGTTGCGGGACTCCCTCCCCAGATTCCTCCATAACCATGCGCCCCTTTTGAGTGTCCCGAATTAGTCATACTTTCCGAGATAATACACCACTGCATAGTGAAGTTCTTATTATGGTAAAAAGAAGCAGCCTCATCTATAGACCAGCTCATAGAGCAATGGTCTATCATTATATTCTCCAAATCTCTACCTCCTATTGCATCACTTTCTATGGTTGCAACATTGGTATCTCCCAATCTGAAACGCATATATCGGATAATGACATTATTTGCAGCAATACTAACATCATAGTCCTGAATACAAATTCCATCTCCAGGCGCTGTTTGCCCCGCTATGGTTAAGTCACCATTCTTTATATTCAATCTGCTCTTTAACTTAATGTTTCCAGAAATCTCAAATACAATTATCCTTTTTCCTGTTGCATCAATAGCTACTCTTAAACTCCCGGCTCCGGAATCATTAAGGTTGGTTACTTTAATAACTTTTCCGCCACGCCCACCGGTTGTATTCTTCCCCCAACCTTCGGCACCCGGGAAGGCATAAGCTGTTTCTTCAATTGGTTTTGGGGGATTTGAGTTATCTGGTCCTTTATATTCTCCCGCTTCGTACTTCTCCGTTGTCTTTTTGCATCCGAAACTCAAAGAAATAAAAGTTATCGTTAAAATGGCAAAAATCTCTTTTATCTTTATACTCATCTTTCAAACTGTATTGATATGAAGTAAAACGAAGCATAACTTATTATGCTTCGTTTTCTAATAACTTAATTAATTCTCCATCTAGGGTCGCCTGAAGTAGATTTCCCTGCAAAGCCATTATCTTTTATTCTGAAGTTTCCAGTAGAAGGGTCTACAAACAGTTGACTAGCACTTCCGTCATAATCTAAAAATCCTGTTGCATTTGAAACAAATTTCAGATCATTTGTCTTATAAGTGTTAACAGCGGTAAAACCACCCGAAATCCTAATACCTCTCGCCGTTTCAGCTAGAGATAAAGATTTAGCTAAAATGTTATTCTTAATAGAGATTGTTCCGGCTGAAAACGTATTATAATCAATAAAGTATCTTCCGTCCCCTGTCGTATTATAAAATGTATTATTCTCTACGGTTAAACTTGAAGAGGCACTTGTATTGTGTAAAATAAGCCCATATCCTATGCCGCTAAATGTACTATTAGCGATTGTAATATTGCTAATCTTACTTTGTGCGTTTGCATTTGCATTTACATGTATAAATGCATACGTACCGTTACTACCATTATTTCCAACATCAGTTACAATACAATTGTTAACAATTAATCTATCGATAGATACAGTAGTGCTATTTTGTATTCTAAGTGCAGTATTCACAAAGTTCCTGATAATGCAATTTTCAAAATTCAGTTCATTTACTGTTCCTCCGTTCCCATTTCCTAAATTGAATATATAATTGCGTTTTGGTTTGGTATTGTCATTATCCTGATAACCTGTAATATCAATATTTTCGAATTTAATTGTTTTCGCTCTAACTAAGTTAATCCCATTGAAAGCTAATACCGGCTTATTTCCTCCTCCTTGTCCCCATATAGTAATACTTATATTATCTGGAATGTTAATAGCATCAGAAGCTTTATATACTGTATTTCTAAATAATACAAATGTAGTACCGTCAATCGCGTTGGCCAACATTGTAGCAAAATCATCTCCAGACTGTACCTGGATAACATTTGGCCCTTCTGGTAAAACTGCAAGAGTAGTAAATTCTCTCGAACCTCTAGCAATCAAATCATTATAAATTGTTGCTGTATATTTTGTTTCAGGTGTTAATCCCGAGATAATTTTTTTACCTTCTGACTTCTCTTGTTCTGAAATATTGTATTTATTACTACCGATCATGAAATGTGTTACATAAGGAGAAACTTCCCATTTTAGCACAGCAGTGGTTGTTGTAAGGTCTGATGCCATTACAACATTTAATATTTGCTCGGTTTTTGTTTTAAAAGCAACAGATATCCATTCTGAATCAGAGGTTGTTCCTGTTTTATCCACTCCTTTTATTCTGGCAGAATACTGCGTATTGGGATCTAATAGTCCTGGTATCTCAAAAGAAAGATCGTTACCCGTTTTAGTCCCTTTTGTTTCATATGTAGAAATGATACTGTTAAACTTTAAACTATCTTTGCTTAGCTCTATAACATATGAATTCGTTTTAGGCATACCTTTCCACTTTAAAGTTGTAGTTACTCCGACTACATCAGCAGTCAATGTAGATGGTCTAAACAACCTATTATAACTATCGTCTACTTCCCAATCGTTAAATTTTTCACACGAAGGAAGAAGTGATATAACAGTACCCATTATTAAAATGATACCGAAAATTCTTTTATTTATTTTCATATTATTTAAAAATAAAGTTGATTATTGGAAGCCATAAGAGTTTGTTAAAGAGCCCCTAGATTCGCTTATCACGGACCCCGCAATTGGATATAGATGTCTGTTAGGCGTAGTGGCATTTAATCCACTACTAAAAAGATCTATTCGATTTTTGTAGTCTGTTTTATTTGCATCTGATAAACCTGACAACCAGTTAACTCTAGTATAGCCTGTTATATTAGCGGATCCTTTATCGGTATAAAAATTTATATCTTTTTTATCGATGATTTCTCCAGTTGCATCATATTTATAAAATATATAAGCCGGTAAATTGTCATATGGAGCTGCCTTATCCAACATCTTCTTGAAATTGACCCTTTGCTCTTCTATTTTCGAAGACAACAGATTCCATCTAATTAAATCATACTTTCTTATCCCTTCTCCTCCGAATTCCCATGCGCGTTCATTAACTAAAGCATTGAAAAAAGATGTTTCATCATTTAAAGCGTTCACATAAGCATCCACTTTTGCTGATCTATCAGCCACATCAAAAGCTCTACTTCTGACCTGTATCAAGGCATTTTTAGCATCGGGACTAGGTCCTCTCCTCAGGGCATTATCTGCCTCTGCAAACATCAACAAAACATCTGCATATCTCATTACTACCCAATTAATACCATAACCGATTTTTCCATTTGCCGCTTTATTTCTAGAAACAAATTCAGTACTCATATATCTCTGATCCCATTTTCCAATAGAGTACGAAAAAGGATTGCTTTGGAAAAATTCTTTAATTTCACCGCTACTATTGCTATATGTATAATACGCTACTGTAATGTCCCGTCTTATATCACTCCGGTCGAAAGAGTAAAAATAAACTGGTGTGGTACTTACTACATTAGCATTGTTTCCATAGCCATACTTTGAATTAGTATAAAATCTAACACCAATAGAATATCCCATCTCGCCACTTCTTCCTAATCCATTTGCAACTTCAAATAAATTCTCATTAAACGTTGCATCGGGCTGAAGCAGGCAAAGTTTTTTCCAAATATCTATGTAATTAGCGTTTAATTTGTGAATTCCTGAGCTCATTATCTCCGAGGTCTTTTGCCTAGCCAATTCGTAATAATATTCCCAATTACTTCCTCTCTCCGTTGGAAATCCGGGCTTATTTCTTATAGAATATCCTCCTCTATACAATGCCAACCTAGCAATTAGTCCTTTTACAAAGCCTTTTGTAACCCGCTCAGCAGTATTATAACCTCCCGAGTGAATCCATGGGACATAAGTTTCAGCAAGCTGTAAATCTTCGATTAAACGAGAATAAATTGTATCTCGATCTGTTGGTACATCATAAGCATTAGATAAATCATATTTAGTAGGTTCAGTTTTAAAAGGAACATCTCCCCAATTTTTGACAATTTCACTATACACTAAAGCTCTTAAGGTTAACGCCTCCCCTAGGTACCCTTTCATAATTGTAGAATCAGAAGTAACCATTGCAGGGCTGGTTTTTATTCCTTGTATACATAAGTTGGCTCTCTCTATTAACTTATACATCTGGGACCATTCCCTAGCAATATTTGTATTACTTGAATTTCCAACATAATTAGAAAGACCTCTCACACCATTATCTTTATAAGAAGTAGCGTCAGCTCCTGCTATTTCAATATCTGTATTTGTAGCATAGTTTAACGGTAGTCTCGCCGAATAAAGCTGATCTTGTGTCAATAAAGCATAAGTCCCCATTAGCGCATATTCCGTATACGTAGGCGACGTAAAAACTAAATCAGAAGTAAATTCGGATGGGGAGCTAGTTAAAAGATAATCTTTACATGAGGCCAATCCCATACTTGCTAAAGCAGCTATAATTAATATCTTATTTTTCATAACAATTCAATTAGAATGAAACATTTAATCCACCAACAAACGAACGGCTCTTCGGATACGCTGAATAATCAACGCCAGGGGTTACTGGAGGGTTTCTTCTGGTGTCTACCTCAGGGTCATATCCTGAATAATTTGTAATAACAAACACATTATAAGCAGTAACATACGCCCTTAACTTTCCGATTCCCATTTTTTTAACTACATTTTTTGGTAGCGTATATCCCAAAGTCAATGTATTTAGCCTTAAAAATGATCCATCTTCTATCGCCCATGAGTGAAGAGGAGTTACCGTCATCAGAGGACTCCATATAGAAGCATTCTGATTAATTTCTGCCAAACGTTGCGGGTTTGCGTTATTACCCGTCGCAACATTGTACCCTGTAATTGGATCTATAATCGTAAAGCGATTTTCAAGACTCATATCTGCAATTAGATTCTGATATTTTCTTGATAACAGAAAATTCGTAAAGTCTATTTTGTTTGCGTTATATATATTGTTGCCAAACGTCCAGTTAAAAGCCGCTTGTAAATCAAATCCCTTGTACTCAGCATTTAGCGTTAATCCGCCTACGTGCTTAGGATTAGCATTTCCTATAACCGCTTTGTCATATTGGTCTATTTTTCCGTCAGGAACTCCATTAGGCCCACTAATATCTTTAAACTTAAGTGCGCCTGGACCGAAATAAGCTGCAGAAGTTAAAGACGAGTTATCCGGAACACCTGTATTTAACTTCCAGATTTTTGATGCAGTATCGAAAGTGAAATCATCAAATGAATACATTCCTTCTGTTACATATCCATACATCTGTCCCACAGGATTTCCTTCTCTTACCAAAAAGTCTTCTAAAGGCTGAGCTGTTCCATTCCAACCAGAGGTAAAGGCTTTATAATTTACATCGCCATTTCTAAATTGATCTACATTGTTCCTATTAAATCCAATATTAAACGCAGCAGATAGTTTAAAATCTTTATTATTAACAATGTATCCATCGATAGTTAACTCAACCCCCTTATTGGAAGTACTGCCATAGTTTTGATACTGAGTTGAGTATCCCGAACTTTGAGCAATAGGAGCCTGAACTAATAAATCATTAGTTGTATTCCAATATACGTCTACAGCTCCATTAATCCTACCTTTAAATAAACTATAATCAACTCCAATATTTCTATTTATTGTTGTTTCCCATTTTAATTTTGGATTGTACAAGTAAGATCCCGGAATAAAATTAGGTGCTTCAACCTCTCCTGGATAATATGGCTTATTTTCATTATCAGTAGAGTAACTTAATTGCCAAGCATTACTCGGTATCCGATTATTTCCGGTACTACCGTAACTAACTCTTAACTTCAATTGCTCTAACCAATCTGATTGATCCTTTAAAAAATCCTCTTCTGAAATCTTCCAACCGAAAGCGGCAGAAGGAAAATATCCCCACTGGTTACCCTCTGCAAACTTACTGGAACCATCCGCTCTCATTGTTACAGTGAACAGGTATTTATCTTTAAGAGTGTAATTCGCTCTTCCGAAATACGAGCTCAATCTATCATCTTGAGAAATATATGTTCTGGTTGGTATTGGGGTTCCAAAATTAGCATTTGCTAATATCTCACCAGTTTTCATACCTAAGGGATAAAATCTAGATTCGTTGGTTACTGTCTTATAACCAGATGAAAGCGTTTCTTGACCAACAACGACATTCAAACTATGTATTTTATTAAACACCTTGTCATAAGTAAAGTAATTTGAAAATCTATAAGAATAACCTTTCAAATTAGTTACTCTACTAATTGGTTGTCCTCCATAATTTTTAGCGTCAGGGGTAGCGGTCCCCCAAACATTGTCTGTTCTGTCATTTTTAAACTCATAACCTCCCTCGGATCTAAATTTAAGTTCTTTTGTAATTTTCCAATTAAGTCCGAGGTTCAAATTATTTGAAAAACGATATTGTTTTTTGTAATCGTCTAACACTGATTCTACTGGATTGTAAAGTAAACTTGCAGTTTCGGCATCAACCAAATCATCATCATCTAAACTTGATTGATCAAAGCCTCTAAGACCTTTTGTCGGTGCATATTTGACTGAATTTCTAAGTCTTGTTACCGATCCGGAACCTTGATTAACTCCCGCACCATCGATAATTGTATATGCAAGTCTCGTATTAAAATCAATGTTTACCTTTTTAGATAACTCAGAATTTAGTTTGAAGTTTAGATTATTTCTTTCAAACCCTGAGCCTAACATTATACTTTCCTCTTTATTCCGGGTAAGCCCCAAATTATATCTAGATTCTTTCGATCCTCCGTTAATTCCTACATTATAGTATTGTTGACTGGCTGTTCCTCCGAAAATTTCTTCTTGCCAATTGCTTCCTTTTACAGATTTATATATTTCTAAATCTTCAAAGCTACCATAGTAGTTTTTGAAAGTATTACCTTGGTCGATTTCATACTGATAACGAACATATTCATATGGATTTAACACCTCTAATTGTTTAGTAATATTTCTAAAGCCGGCATAAACATTCGCCGTCACATTTACCTTCCCTGCCTTTCCTTCCTTTGTCGTAATTACCAGAACTCCATTTGCTGCCCTGGAACCATAAATTGCTGTCGAGGCAGCGTCTTTTAAAAAAGTTATCGATTCAATATCTGAAGAAGCAATATTACTAATATCGTTAACAGGGAAACCATCTACAATATAAAGGGGTGAATTATCCTGAGAAATAGATCCTCCTCCACGGAGTCTAACCTTAATATCTGCATCAGGAGAACCTTCAGTTGTAACTATCTGCAAACCAGCTACCTTACCTGTCAATGCTTCTGCCACATTGGTAACCGGTCGCTGCGTCAGCTCCTCTCCTTTAACAATTCCTACAGATCCCGTTAAGTCACCCTTCTTAACCGTACCATATCCAATAGCCACCACCTCATTCAACATGGTAGCCTCCTGTTCCAATACCACATTAAAAGTTGTTTGAGTTCCTACTTCAATTTCCTTTGCTTTAAATCCAATGTATCTAAAAACCAAGGTACTTGCATTAGCAGGAATACTCAAAGAAAACTTACCATCAACATTTGTTTGAGTACCTGTTGTAGTTCCTTTTACAGAGACCCCTACTCCCGGTAAAGGTTCACCGGTATCGTCTTTTACTGTCCCTGTAATTTGCCGGTTCTGAGCAAATAGCACACTTATAGACATCACCGTTAAAGTCAATAAGAGTAAAACTTTTTTCATCATAACTGTTTATTAATTTAGCTGTTGATTTTAATCGTAACACTTTCAGAGCGCTATCTTTTCTCTAACTCTTACCATTATTATGAATACAGATTAAATCAATTGGTTTTAGCAATTGTAGCTAGTTTTTGTACAAAAACGAAAGATATATCTAAAAAAAAACACGCAATCGTTGCCGGCATCGATGCCGGGATAGTACAGGATGGAAAAAGTTATTTTTAAAACATATTAATCAACTTAGCCAATTTTGCTATATTCATCCTCTAAAACGACAACACACCTAATCGCAATGGAATCTAGCTTAAATAAAGATAGACCTGCTGTAAGACTTAGAGCTTTCAGAGCTATAGACGACCCTGACACATGTGAGAAATTCATTGAAGGACATACTCAGGTACTCAGCAATATAGGTATTACAAAGGTAACTTCCTCTAAACATGACTGGATGTATAATCCGGCCGCGTTTGTGATGGTTGTCGAATCAATGGATGGAGAAAGAGTTTACGGTGGCGCCCGCGTTCACGTTGCCGGCGGTAACCAGCCTTTACCCATAGAAGAAGCGACCTGTGCTTTAGATCCTAAAATATTTGGCCTGATCTGGCAATATGCTCAACATGGAACTGGTGAACTCTGTGGATTATGGAATTCTCGGGAAATAGCCGGTCACGGTATAGGTAGTATCTTTTTAATAAGGACTGCCGCCGCTATTTCTCACCAAATAGGCATACAATCTTTATTTGCTTTATGTGCTCCTTATACCATAAAGCCCGGAGAAGCGGTAGGTATGGAACTTGAACCAAATGTGGGTAATCAAGGAACTTTTTATTATCCAAAATTAGACCTTATAGCAACAACAATGGTACTGAAAGATGTACCCACACTAAGCAAAGCTCATTCTGAAGACAAGGAAGCTATACTAAAAATCAGAGAGAATCTGGATATTCTAAGAATGGAAGTTCTAAGAAATAAAGAAATCGAAATTGATTATAAGATCAGGATCCCCAATTTGGAGAACTGGGATTTGGCGAAAACGATATCAAATGCAAAAATAAACTATCAGGAGAGCATAGCTAAACTTTGATAAAAAACATATATGAAAAGCTTAAACAAAGAAAACTCTTTGGACAATATATACAAACCCCGTTTTTATTATCCAAATAATACTTCGGATGAAAAAGAGCTGCAGAATTTGCTACGAGATAAACCTGTGTCATTTGTAAGGGACGAAATTTATAGCCAGTTGAAAGAACTGATCAAAATTCAAAACCCTTCTATAAAACTAACCGAGCAGGATTATTCTGAACTAATAGCAAAGCATCTAAATGGAAACCCTATAGAAAAATATGGAGTTTGGGTATTCTATCCCTGGAACAATTATCTGGTTCATCTTCTCGACAAGGAAGAATTCGTTACTGTTAGAACAAACCGGAATAAATATAAAATTACTTCCGAAGAACAGGATATCTTAGAAAAAAAGAAAATCGGTATCATAGGGCTTTCTGTTGGACAATCTATTGCGTTGACCATTGCTATGGAACGTATTTGCGGAAGTTTAAAACTCGCGGATTTTGACACAGCAGAATTATCCAATCTAAACCGTATAAGAACCGGGGTTCATAACCTTGGCCTGAATAAAACAATTATTGCTGCCAGAGAAATAGCCGAAATTGATCCTTTTTTAAATGTTGAAATTTTTAACGATGGTCTTAAAAACGAAAACTTTAATGATTTCTTTCTGGATGGAGGGAAACTGGATTTATTAGTTGAAGTATGTGATGGATTGGATATCAAAATAGAGAGCAGATTTAAAGCCCGAGAATTAGGAATACCTGTTATCATGGAAACCAATGATCGGGGTATGCTGGACGTGGAACGCTTTGATTTGAATCCCTCTTTACCAATTTTACATGGTTTAGCCGAAGGGTTAAATCCTTCTACCATAAAAAACCTGAGTAATGAAGATAAAGTTCCTTTCATTTTGAGGATTGTTGGTGCAGAAACTATTTCCAACAGACTAAAAGCTTCTATGGTAGAAGTGGAACAGACTATTAACACCTGGCCTCAGCTCGCGTCATCCGTAGTATTGGGGGGAGCTGTTACCACAGACATTTCGAGAAGAATGTTATTGGGCTCCTTTACAGACTCAGGAAGATATTATATAGATCTGGAATCGCTGGTTAAAAACAAAAAAGAGAAGGAAGCAACACCTTTAGTAAGAAAAAACCCTTTTACTCCATTAACAAAAACGGAAGCCCTGCATATCCTTTCGAACTATAAATTTGAGAGTAGTAACTTAATAGTAGATGATTCACTGATTAACAAATTAGTTGAAGATGCCTGCCTCGCACCCTCAACGGGAAATGATCAACCATGGAAATGGCTATATAAAAATAGTGTTCTTTTCCTATTTCATGACGAATACAGGTCTTTCTCATTCGGAGATTATCAAAACATCGCTTCTTTATTGACTTTCGGGGCGGCGTATGAAAATTTACGGATAAGCGCCCTAAAAAATGGCTTGACCTGCAGCTACGATTTTAGACCAATTGCCAATGACAGAAGATTAATTGCTGCTATTAAATTCGGCAAATCAAATAAAGAGGAATTGGGTATCGATGGCTTATACAGCGCTATCTCAAGAAGATGTACAAACAGAAATCTTTCTATTCCCCCTGTATTACCCGAATCTGTCTATCGACAACTTACCGAATCGGCACAATCGATTCCATCTGCAACAATAAAATGGTTTAAAAAAGAAGAAGAGCTCAATGAATTAGCAAGAATTATAGGTGCCTGCGACAGGATTCGCTTACTTAACGCAGAAGGGCATTATGATTTTGTCCACCACGAGATGAGATGGACTCCGGAAGAAGCCGAATCCCGAAAAGATGGAATAGACGTTCAAACTCTAGGTTTGAGTAATTCGCAGCTTGCGGCACTTGGTATTATTAAAAGTACTGAAACAATAAAGGAAATCAATTATATAGATGGTGGAAAAGGCTTAGAAATGATAGCCAAAAAGAGCGTAAAAGCAGCTTCAGCTATTGCATTAATCACTTTACCGCAATACACTCCAGAAAACTTTTTTGAGGGCGGCCGTTCTTTAGAACAATTTTGGCTGAAAGCTACAACTCTGGGGCTAGCTGTTCACCCATTAATTTCTCCGCTATATATATTCCCAAGGGTGATACACGGAAAAGGAGAAGGATTGAACCAAAAAAACATCGCCGAATTGGAACTTTTAAGAGAAGATTTTAAAAGTTTAACAGGCGTTAATGATAACGATGCAGAGGTTTTCCTTGTTAAAATATCTGTAGCCGAAGAACCAAATATAAAAAGCTTTAGATTGCTATTAAATGAAGTACTTCTATAAATTCATATACTTAGCCTTATTTGTTTGCACTCAATTTTCTGGTGCGTTTGCTGAAGAAATTATAAATTTTGAAGGTAAAAATATAATCCTTGGAAAGGATATTTACATTTATGAAGATAAAACAGAGAGTCTTTCGATAAATGACACCCCTTCGATGATTTTTGAA
This sequence comes from Pseudopedobacter saltans DSM 12145, assembly GCF_000190735.1. Classification (GTDB taxonomy): domain Bacteria; phylum Bacteroidota; class Bacteroidia; order Sphingobacteriales; family Sphingobacteriaceae; genus Pseudopedobacter; species Pseudopedobacter saltans. Next base: position 3,982,989 of record NC_015177.1, on the reverse strand, counting down.
GAGTCGACTTCCCAAACACCTAATTTAAAACTAAACAAGTCGGATTTTTGGATAAAATTCTCTATAAAAAACAACAGCGAATCTGAAAATCTGCTTTTGGCTATCGACTATCCTTCTTTAGATAAATGTGATTTTTATACAAGAACAGAAAATGGCTATTATAAGCAGTCAATAAGTGACACGCTTAAGTTTTCAGAGAGAAAATACCAACACCAAAGTTTCGTTTTTGATATTAAATTACCAAAGGACAGCACTTCAACCTACTATTTAAAGGTAAATAGCAGTGAACAGATGATACTCCCTCTAGTATTAGGAACACCTAAAGGTATTGCCGAAAAATTACTGGTTCATGATTTAATTTGGGGAATTTGGATTGGAATCGTCCTTGTGATGATTTTTTATAATCTATTCCTTTTTATCTCTACTAAGGATAAGAGTTATTTATATTACGTTTTATACACCGCATTTATTTCTCTAACACAAACATCTCTATCAGGATATACCTATCGATTTATTTTCAATAATAGCCCTCATCTATATAATAAAGCACTGATTGTTTTTCCGGGATTGGCAGGAATTTGTGCTGTCTTATTTGTTTCCAGCTTTTTGAGTACCAAGCAAAGAACGCCTTTATTACACAAGCTATTTGGCATAATCCTTTTTTTATATGGCACTGCTATCTTATTAAGAATTTTTGGTTACGATATTGCTAGCTATCGAATGATAGACTATGCAGCCATATCTATTGCTATCCTAATTTACGTAGCTGCTGTAAAAATTGCCCGACAGGGATTCCGCCCGGCAAGATATTTTCTATTTGCCTGGACAATGTTTTTACTAGGGCTTATCCTGTACTCACTTCGTAATCTTGAATTAGTACCCGATAATTTATTTACCAACTATACCATGCAGATTGGTATTGCTCTGGAAGTCGCACTATTATCTTTAGCCTTGGCAGATAGGATTAATATTTTAAAGAAAGAAAAAGAAGAATCTCAGGCACAGGCGCTTTCTATTGCTAAAGAAAATGAGAGAATTATTAAAGAACAGAACACCATCCTGGAACGCAGGGTTAATGAAAGAACTGTAGAATTAAAAGAAGCTAACGAGGAACTTACCATCACTCTGGAAGATTTAAAACAAACACAATCCCAACTTGTAGCTGCAGAAAAGATGGCTTCTTTAGGTCAATTAACGGCAGGCATAGCTCATGAAATTAATAATCCAATAAATTTCGTAACTTCAAATATTTCGCCCCTTCAAAGAGACGTAAGAATGCTTATAGATACAATAGACACTTACGAAGAATTGGTTTATTCAGACCAAAATATCGAAGACAAGAAAAAAACAATCGAAAATTATAAAGAAGATCTGGATTATGATTATCTTAAAATCGAAATTGACCATCTTTTAAAGGGCATAAATGAAGGTGCAAGCAGGACTGCAGAAATAGTAAAAGGCTTGCGAATCTTCTCGAGAGTAGATGAAGATGATTTGAAACTTGCTAGTATTACAGAAGGTATGGACTCTACTCTGGTAATTATGAATAACCTTATTAATGCCAGCAACATTAAAGTAGATAAAGATTACCAGGATAACATCCCTCAAATAGAATGTTATCCCGGAAAGCTCAATCAGGTCTTCTTAAATATCATCTCAAACGCCATATACGCTGTTAATCAGACGCATAAAAATGATGGTAACGGAATAATAAGAATATCCGTAAAAGCAGAGAACGACCATGTGATCATAGAAATGGGAGACAACGGTTGTGGAATAGACAAAAACAACATCACGAAAGTGTTCGATCCGTTTTTCACAACCAAGGATGTAGGAGAAGGCACTGGACTAGGAATGTCAATTGCATACAATACCGTAAAAAAACATAATGGAGATATTGAGCTTTTTAGCGAAATAGGTAAGGGAACCTTAATTAAAATAACACTCCCCCTAAAACAACGCTCTGATCCAGCATAACACTAATACTACTGAATGGAAAACAAAATTAAGGTTCTGTATTTGGATGATGAAGCTAATAACCTGATTGGTTTCAAGGCATTATTACGGTTTGACTACAAAGTATTTTGTGTACAAACCGCAGCAGAAGCCTTCGATTGCCTCAATTCCAATCCGGATATCCGGGTTATCTTTTGCGATCAGCGTATGCCCAATATGACGGGGGTAGAGTTTTTTCAGGAAATTCGAAGCAGTCATCCACTTCCTATAAGAATTTTAATAACCGGATTTTCTGATATAGAAGATGTTATCAGCGCCATTAACAAAGGACACGTCTTCAGATATGTAAAAAAGCCCTGGCTAGATGCCGATATTTTAACGGCTATTGAAGAGGCTAATAAATTCTACCTTGCCAACTCGTTTCTTGCTATAAAAAACAAGGAACTCGAAAAGGCATATCAGGAATTGGACAAATTTGCTTATAGCGTAAGTCACGACTTACGTGGTCCTTTGGTTGGTATCGCAGGTGGAATAAATCTGGCTTTAAATATCCAGGACATTAAGGAAATCAAGGAAATCTTAAGAATGATGAATAAATCTGTTGAAAAACTGGATAATTTCATCTTAAATATGCATGATTATTATAGTCTGGAACGAGGCACTTTAACCATATCTGATATAAATTTCGAAGATATAGTAAAAGAAATGTCGGACTTATTCAGTATATACACCAAAACAGAGAATATCGCATTTAATACAGAACTAGAGCAAAACGAACCGTTTTGGAACGATATTCTTTCGGTAAAACTTATTATAAATAACTTACTGTCAAATGCATTTAAGTATCAGGTTCCAGACCGGGAGAATAAATTCGTAAATCTTAAAATTAACGTTAAAAAAGGGGAGGCAACTATTATAGTAGAAGACAACGGACACGGTATCGACAGTAAATATCAATCAGAGATCTTCAATCTATTTTTCAGAGCACATTATCAGGCTACAGGCTCGGGATTTGGCTTATTTAATCTTAAAAGTGCACTTACTAAATTAAACGGAAAAATAGAAGTTGAGTCTGAACTTAACGTGGGCACGAAGTTTATAGTTAGAATTCCTCATAAATAAAATTGTTTCGATATGGATACCTTAGCATTCATTGTAGTAGACGATAGAGAACTAGACTGTTTTATCGCCGAAAAGTTAATCGATAAAATAGACAATAGTTTATCAGTAAAAAGCTTTTATGAAGCACACTCCTGTTTGAAGCATATAGACAATATCGAATCCCATTCAAACACCATTATATTATTGGATATTATGATGCCTGTTATGACAGGATTTGATTTTTTAGACGCTTTTGAGCAACTAGATGAAGAGAAAAAGCAATGGTACAGGATTGTTCCGATTACTACATCGCTGAATAAAAACGAAATCCAAAGGATCGGCACCTACCCTTCTGTACTAAAAGTCCTTCAGAAACCATATTCTGTAGAAGAAATAAAAGAAATTATAGAACTTGCTGATTTTTAAGACAATAAATTTTGTCTTAACATAAACTCTAGCTGATCGTTTGACGCCTCAAGCTTCTTATTAAGATCGTTTAAATCACGTTTCTTTTTAAGAGCTTCGTAGGCATTTTGGATAGTTTCATGCATTTCCTTTTCATCCCACGGCTTCGCCAGATAATGATAGATTTTTCCCCGGTTTACTGCATCAATAACTGCGGACATATCAGCATATCCGGTTAAAAGAATGCGCATCGGGTCTGGATTTTTCTCAATTACCATTTCCAGGAACTCAACACCTGTCATATTAGGCATGCGCTGGTCGGTGATGATAATATCAATATTTTCCTTTTCTAAAATCTTAAGTGCTTCCTCTCCGCTTATGGCAGTAAAAACCTTATACTCCATTCTAAAGTTAGCTTTGAATGAGATTAGATTATTATCCTCATCATCAACATATAATACTTTAATTTTATCCGCCATAAGACAATATTTAATTACCTAATAATATACAAATATTATGCAAAATTATGCATTATTTTTATTTGTAGATTGCCTTTCCACCAAAAGAGGTTCTAAAATAATATGTTCTATTTTTTCGTATGGATTTTTCTTTTTTACCATCTTTAAAAACATCTTTGCACACTCCGCTCCCATTTTATTAGCTTGTTGATCAATAGTAGACAGATTTGGTGTAATAAAAGCGGAAAAAGTTTCGTTGGCAAATCCCATAACTCCAATTTTAGGAGGAGTCAAATCCTGTTCCTTCAGTTTCTTTATAACACCTAAAGCTGTAAAATCATCCCCAGCAATAATAGCATCAGGTACTTTAGCGGATCTTAATAATTTCCCAGCGCCAAAACGGCCATCCTTAATAGATAAACCTCCGAAAACTACATGATCTTCTACATAGGGCAGATTGTGGTCGCTTAAAGCTTTTTTATAACCTTCAAAACGCTCATTGAATATCTTGATCTGATGATTCGTAGTAACAAACCCGATATTTCGATATCCCTGATCTATTAAATGCTTAGTGGCAATATACCCTGCATCAGTATCATTTATCGTAACCGAAGGAGCATTAATATTTTTATGTGTTCTGTCAAAAAGAATTAAAGGCTTCTGTTGCTTAATTACATCCTGAAAATGTGAAACGTTCTCGGTTTCTAACGACATAGATGCAATAATTCCGTCTACCTGTGCTTCTAATAATGTCTTCACTCCGTTAATCTCATTCTCCAAAGATTCATTGGATTGATAAAGTAAGACCCGGTATCCTGCATTCTTTAAAGTTTGCTCAATGCTATGAATTACCGAAGCAAAAAAATGTACTTGTGTACTCGGAACAATGACGCCAATCGTTTGGGTTCTTCCCGATTTTAAAGAAGAAGCCAACTTGTTCGGACTGTAATTCAGTTTTTTTGCAGTTTCCAAAACAGCTTTTCTCGTAGCCTCACTTATGGTCGAAAACCCGTTTAATGCCCTCGATACTGTGGAAACAGTTACGTTTAGCTCCTTGGCTATATCGTAAATAGTCGTTTTCTTTTTCAATACTTAAAGTAAATAAATTTCCATGAAACTTTGGCAATTGAAAATTTAATTATACTTTTATGCAACCGGTTGCACATCGGCATAACTAAACAGTAATATATATGCTTTTTTTAGGTATAGATTTGGGTACGTCTTCTATAAAAGTCTCTGTTGTAGAAGCTAATTCTCAAAAAACGCTATGCTCAGTACATTATCCAGAAACTGAAGAAGAGATTATCTCTACGCAGGTTGGATGGGCGGAACAAAGTCCCGAAAAATGGTGGCAAAACACCGTGCTTGCGATACAAAAAGCGCATGCAACAAAAAAATATAACCCCGCTGATATTGCTGCTATTGGCATTGCGTATCAGATGCATGGGCTTGTTGTGGTAGATAAACAACATACACCTCTTAGGAATTCAATAATCTGGTGTGATAGCCGGGCAGTTGAAATAGGCAACGAAGCTTTTAAAAGCATTGGACAGTCTTATAGCTTAAAACACCATTTAAACTCTCCCGGAAATTTTACCGCTTCAAAACTGGCATGGGTTAAAGAGCATGAACCCGAGGTTTATGAAAAGATATACAAAATCATGCTTCCGGGTGATTTCATCGCAACAAAACTAACGGGAGAGATAAGCTCAAGTATCAGTTCTTTATCCGAAGGAGTTTTTTGGGATTTCAAAAACAATCGATTGTCTGAATCAATACTGACGTATTTTGAATTTGAGAAATCTTTACTTCCAGAGGTAAAACCTGTTTTCTCCGAACATGGCAAAATCAATTCTGAAATCGCAAAAGAACTGGGCCTTTCGGGGGATGTAAAAGTAACATATAAAGCTGGAGACCAACCAAATAATGCACTTTCTCTAAATGTATTGGAACCAGGAGAAGTAGCTTCGACCGCTGGAACTTCTGGTGTTATTTATGGAGTAAGTGATCAATTGGTATATGATAACGAATCGCGTATTAACACTTTTGCTCACGTAAATTATTTGCAGGATAAAATACGTACCGGAGTTCTTTTGTGTATTAACGGAACCGGCATTTTATACAGTTGGGCAAAGAAATTATTGACAAAGGAGCTTTCCTATCCGGAAATGAATAAAATGGCGCAATCAATTTCCACAGGGAGTAATGGCCTTCGGGTTTTACCTTTTGGAAACGGAGCTGAACGTATGCTTAACAATAAGTTAGTTGGCGCACATATAGAAAACATTGATTTAAACCAACATGGAACCGCTCACATTCTGAAAGCGATGCAGGAAGGAATTGCATTTTCTTTCAGGTACGGGCTGGATATTATGAAAGAGAACGGACTTGATCCAAAAATCATTAAAGCAGGAAACTCTAATCTTTTTTTAAGTGAAGTCTTCCAGAGAGATTATGTAAACGCAACCGGAGTTCCTGTAGAACTCTATGAAAACGATGGTAGCGTGGGTGCTGCTTTGGGTGCGGGAATTGGATTAGGATATTACAAAACACCATCAGAAGCATTTAAAAATATCAGGAAAATAAAAACGATAGAGCCCGACGAAACAGCGAAATATGAGGAAATCTATCAGGAATGGAAAGAATTACAATTACTAAACAAAAAATTAAAAGCAATATAAAAAATGTCAATCATTACAGGAGAAACCGAATTTTTTAAAGGGATTGGAAAAATTCAATATGAAGGAAAAGAATCTAAAAACCCATTGGCTTTTAGATTTTATGACGAAAACAGAATAGTTGGCGGTAAAACGATGAAAGAGCACTTGAAATTTGCTTGTGCTTATTGGCATTCGTTCTGTGGGAATGGTGCAGATCCTTTTGGAGAACCTACTCATATATTTCCTTGGGATGCAAAAAAAGATCCTATTGAGAGAGCAAAGGATAAAATGGATGCTGCTTTTGAGTTTATCACGAAAATGAATATTCCTTACTATTGTTTCCATGATGTTGACGTGGTTGATTACGGAACAGATATTCTTGAAAACGAAAGAAGACTACAGGCTTTAGTAGAGTATGCGCAGCAGAAACAAAAAGAAAGCGGAGTAAAATTACTTTGGGGTACAGCCAATTTGTTTTCTAACAGAAGATACATGAATGGTGCTATTACCAACCCGGATTTTCATGTATTAACACATGGCGCTGCACAAGTTAAAGCCGCAATCGATGCTACCATAGCCTTAGGAGGAGAAAATTATGTTTTCTGGGGCGGCAGAGAAGGTTATATGTCTTTATTAAATACGGACATGAAACGTGAGAAAGAACATTTCGCAAAATTCTTACATACTGTAAAAGACTATGCTAGAAAAAATGGTTTCAAAGGGACTTTCTTTATTGAACCAAAACCTTGCGAACCATCTAAACATCAATATGATTACGATGCGGAAACAGTTATCGGATTTTTAAGACAATACGATTTATTGAATGATTTCAAATTAAATCTGGAAGTTAACCATGCTACACTAGCCGGACATACTTTCCAACATGAATTGCAAGTTGCCGTAGATGCTGGTTTATTGGGGTCTATTGATGCAAACAGAGGTGACTACCAAAACGGATGGGACACCGATCAATTCCCTAACAACATCAACGAACTGGTTGAATCTATGCTGATTATCCTTAGCGGTGGTGGTTTACAAGGCGGAGGTGTAAACTTCGACGCAAAAATCAGGAGAAACTCTACAGATCCGGAAGATTTATTCTACGCACATGTTGGCGGCATGGATATCTTCGCTAAAGCACTGCTGGTTGCTGATGAAATTCTTTCAAATTCTGACTATAATAAAATAAGAACTGAGAGATACGCTTCGTTTGATTCTGGAAAAGGAAAAGAGTTTGAAGAAGGTAAATTGAGCTTAGAAGATTTAAAAGCATATGCAATTAGTAATGGCGAACCTAAAATGAGAAGCGGTAAGCAAGAATTTTTAGAAAACGTTATTAATAATTATATTTTTTGATAAATTCGGTGCTTCCAAACCAAACTAATTAAATAGATGAATACACTTCAGACGTCAGATTACATTGTATTTCTGATCTACTTCCTGATCGTAGCGGGTTACGGTCTATGGATTTACAACCGAAAAAAAGCAGAAAGTGCTAGTTCTAAAGATTATTTCTTAGCAGAGGGTTCACTTACATGGTGGGCTATCGGTGCTTCTTTAATTGCATCTAACATCTCTGCGGAGCAATTCATTGGAATGAGCGGATCTGGCTTTACATTAGGGTTAGCGATTGCGGCCTACGAATGGATGGCGGCAGCAACATTAATTATTGTGGCTATATTTTTCATTCCGGTATATCTTAAAAATAAGATATTTACCATGCCACAATTTCTTAATCAGCGTTACAATGGGACAGTAGCCATGATCATGGCTGTTTTCTGGTTATTGCTTTACGTTGTTGTTAATTTAACTTCTATCCTTTACCTGGGAGCGCTTGCCATTACCAGTATTTCAGGATTGGATTTAACGCTATGTATGTATGCCTTAGCCATCTTCTCTATCGTAATTACTTTAGGAGGAATGAAAGTTATCGGATTTACAGATGTTATCCAGGTTTTCTTCTTAATTCTTGGTGGCTTAATAACTACTTATCTTGCTTTAAATCTTGTTTCAGATGCACATGGGGTACAGGGCACACTTAATGGTTTTACTATTTTAACCAAAGAAGCACCTGACCATTTCCATATGATTTTTGATAAAACGAGTCCGCATTATCTAGATGTACCGGGTTTAACCATGCTAGTCGGAGGTCTTTGGATTGTGAACTTAAACTATTGGGGTTGTAACCAATACATCACTCAAAGAGCTTTGGGAGCTGATTTAAAAACAGCAAGAAACGGTATTTTATTTGCAGCTTTCTTGAAAATGTTAATGCCTATCATTGTGGTATTACCAGGGATTGCGGCATTTGTTCTTTACCAAAAAGGATTTTTTCACGCAGAAATGATGCAAGCTGGAGAAATCAACCCTGATAAAGCATATCCAGTATTATTGAACTTACTTCCTACGGGTTTAAAAGGTCTTTCTTTTGCGGCTTTAACTGCAGCAATTGTAGCTTCTTTAGCCGGTAAAGCAAACAGTATAGCAACTATTTTCACATTAGACGTTTACCAGAAAAAACTAAATCCAACTGCTTCTGAAGCAAACCTGGTAAAGGTTGGTAAAATTACGGTAATCATTTCTATGATTTTAGCTGTTATCATTGCTCCCTACTTAGGAATAGATAAAAAAGGTGGTTTCCAATATATTCAGGAGTATACAGGTTTCGTATCACCAGGTATCTTCGCTATGTTTATCCTAGGTTTCTTCTGGAAGAAAGCAACTTCAAACGCAGCGTTATTCGCAACAATCGGGGGTTTCCTATTATCTGTATTCTTCAAAGTATTACCTACTATGATGGATCTTTCTTTCCTATACGATTTCGGATTTGCAGTTAAGAGTGCTTCCTCTGGCTTGTATGAAATTCCTTTCTTGGATAGAATGGGTTTTGTATTCGTGATCTGTATCGTAGGTATGATCATCATTTCTCTGATAGATAATAAACGAGGAGTTACTCCACAAGGTTTAGAGGTTGACACGAAGATGTTCAATGCTCACCCTGGGTTTATTGTAGGTTCATTAATCATTATATTATTATTAGTTGCCCTATACTCTGTATATTGGTAAACGGCACATTACAATAAAAAAGCGGCGCTTGAAATTTTCAAGTGCCGCTTTTTTATGAATATAAATTTGTTAAAAATTATTTCTGTCTAAAGAATAATTGAATAGGAACTCCAGTAAAATCAAATTGTTCCCTCAGCTTATTTTCTAAAAAACGTTTATACGGGTCTTTTATATATTGCGGAAGATTACAGAAAAAGGCAAACATTGGTGTAGATGCACTAATCTGTGTAATATATTTGATTTTGATATGCTTTCCTTTTGTTGCTGGCGGAGGAGTATTCTCAATAATCGGTAATAGGAAATCGTTCAGTTTAGAAGTACTGATTTTTTTCTTCCTATTGTCATAAACCTTTTGTGCAGCCTCTAAAACCTTAAAAATACGCTGTTTTTCTGTAACTGACGTAAAAATAATCGGAACGTCAGTAAATGGAGCTATTTTCTCATTGATCTTCTGTTCAAAGGCTTTGGCCGTTTTGTGATCTTTCTCTACCAAATCCCATTTATTAACAACCAAAACCAGCCCCTTACGATTCTTTTCCGCTAAATGGAATATATTGATGTCTTGCGACTCTATTCCTTCCGTGGCATCTAACATAAGGATTATAACATCTGCTTCCTCCAAAGCGCCTATAGTACGCATTACAGAATAAAACTCTATATTTTCCCTTACTTTGGTCTTCTTACGTAAACCTGCCGTATCCACCAGCATAAAATCATGTCCAAATTGCTTGTAGTGGATATGAATAGAGTCTCTGGTAGTTCCTGCTACATTGGTAACTATATTTCTATCTTTACCCAACAACGCATTAATCATGGATGATTTACCCACATTCGGTCTTCCAACAATTGCATAAACAGGTAATTCATTTTGAATTTCCTCAGTTTCATCAAAAGTTTTAATCACGTCATCTAACAACTCACCTGTTCCTGAGCCTGTCATAGACGAAAGAGAATAGATTTCACCCAATCCAAAACTATAGAATTGTGCTGCTTCTGCCAACAACATATTGTTGTCTACTTTATTAGCGGTCACAAAAACCGGCTTTTTACTTCTTCTCAGAATGCCAGCAATGTCATCATCTAAATCAGTGATTCCAGTAGTAACATCTACCATAAAAATAATTGCGGTGGCCTCTTCGATAGCTATTAAAACCTGTTCTCTGATCGCAATTTCAAAAATATCCTCTGAGTTGGCAACATACCCTCCAGTATCAATTACCGTAAAGGTTTTATCTGTCCATTCTGCCAATCCATAATGTCTGTCACGGGTTACCCCGCTCATGTCGTCTACAATGGCCTTACGCGTTTCCGTAAGCCTATTGTACAAAGTCGACTTTCCTACGTTCGGTCTCCCGACGATCGCTACTATATTTCCCATATATTTATATTTTTCCCAGCCTTATCATGCCGGCATAATTATTTAATCCGCAAAAATAGTCAAATAAAATCGCTGTTTCGCGACATCAGCTAAATTGTTTCTTAGAAACTATTCTTCGTAGCCAAAACTTTTCAGGTAATTACCCCTGTTTCTCCAATCAGGAATCACTTTCACAAAAATTTCAAGAAATACCTTTTTCTGCAAAAAATCTTCCATATCCTGTCTGGCATAGGTCCCAATCTTCTTTAACATAGAACCACCCGTACCAATCAAAATATTTTTTTGTGACTCTCGTTCCACCACTACCTCTGCACTTATTTTAATCAGGTTTTTGCTCTCTTTAAAAGAAGTGACCAAAACTTCTGTACTATAAGGGATTTCTTTTTTATAAAATTTAAAGATTTTCTCTCTGATCATCTCCGAAACAAAAAACCTTTCACTTCGTGTGGTAAGTTCGTCTTTATCGTAATATGGTGGATGCTCCGGCAAATTATCTTTTATAAAACCCATAATCTGTTCTACATTATAATTATGCAGCGCAGAAATGCCTACTATTCCATCAGGATTTAATTTATCTCTCCAATAATTTATCTTTTCCTCCACCTTTTCCTGGGTAGACTCATCGATTTTATTGATGAGCACCAATAATTTTGCTGTTGACCCTTTGATTTTATCTAACACATCCTGTTCGTCGTGTTTTTCATTAATATCGGTTACAAACAACAATATGTCCGCATCCACCAACGAACCCTGTACTGCATCCATCATAGACTCCTGCAATTTATAGGCTGGTTTTATAATACCTGGTGTATCCGAAAAGACGATCTGATAATCTTCTTCATTTACAATTCCTATAATACGATGTCTGGTTGTTTGAGCTTTTGACGTAATAATGGCCATTTTCTCTCCTACCAGTGTGTTCATCAATGTTGATTTACCTGCGTTTGGCTTTCCTACGATGCTTACGAAACCTGCTTTGTGCGACATTTAAAATATTTTTTAAAATTTATTTGGAACACAAAGAAACGAATTATATCTTTGCAGTCCAATTCGGAACAAGATATAAATCTTCTAACGAATAAAAAAGCAGCGATTGCTTTAGAAATTTGAAGTTTTGAACATAAAATATAGTGCGGGGTGGAGCAGTTGGTAGCTCGTCGGGCTCATAACCCGAAGGTCATCAGTTCGAGTCTGGTCCCCGCTACCTAAGGATTTGAAAGACAATCCTTTTTTGGCCCGTTCGTCTAGGGGTTAGGACGCAAGATTTTCATTCTTGAAACAGGGGTTCGATTCCCCTACGGGCTACAATCCCGCTTTACAGCAAGTAGAGCGGGATTTTTTGTTTCCTCCATAGAATTTAATTCCATCCAATATCTATTTTTTATACACCAATTCTTTTATAAAACTGGCAGTTTACAAATCCGAGCAACATCTTTTCAAAATCCCCAGGCTTTCTTTTATTTCTCCTTCATCCATGCTCCCAAAACCCAATCTCATTCCGGACAGGTCTTTAGTTTGATAAAGTAAAGTTTTAGGTATAAAAAGATTGGATTTTGCACATTGATAGCTCATCTGTAATAAATTAACAGGTTTTTCCCAGCGCAACCAAAACGCTAAACCGCCATTTGGTTTTTGAAAACTCAGATATTCCTCAAAATCATTCGTTAATAAATCGGCCATAAAATCCCTGCGTTCCTGATAGATTTTCAATGATTTCTTCAGGTGTCGGTGAATCACCCCATCCTCAATCATCTCCCCCAACGCCTGCTCCATTACAATATCGCCCTGACGATCTATAATTCCCAGATATTTACGCATTTCGCGCATCAGGTTATCCGGCGCAACAATAAATCCGGTACGAAAGCCCGGAGCCAGGGATTTCCCAAAAGACCCAACATAAATTACCATACCCGTTGCATTTGCACCGGTCAATGGTAAAAGCGGCTGTTTATCATAACGAAAATCATAGTCATAGTCATCTTCTACAATCACAAAACCATAGTGATTCGCCAATCTCAACAGCTCCATCCTTCTTGGTACGCTTAAACTTACAGTCGTTGGATAATGATGATGTGGTGTAACATACACCATTCTAATCTGCTGCTGTTCGCATAGTTTTTGTAAAGCATCGGTGTCAATTCCCTCTTCGTCTACCGGAATAGTTTTTATTCGCGCTCCCGATTTTTGAAAGATCATATTTGCCGAAAAATAACTCAATCTTCCCACCACAACTGTGTCTTGTGCAGAAAGCAGGATTTCCGAGATGATAAACAAACTCATTTCAATACTGCGGGTAATCAGCAAATTATTAGTCGAAACAGGGAGGCCACGCGACAAATTAAGGTAATAGGATAATTGATATTTAAAATATTCACTTCCTTCCTGGTTATAATAACCCATTCTTTTTCGGTTGCTTCGCCGTTTGATATTCGCACTGTAAAATCGAGAAATGTCATTCAACTGGGTTAAACGGACATCAGGTACGCCATCATTAAAAACGTAATCACAGGTGGTATTTTCAAAAGGGTTATCCAGTAAATTAGATTTTCTGAAAGTAAATCCTGTCTGTTGTGGATAAACATATTCGGGCATTCCCGATCGCAATTTTTCTGTGAAAGGTAGTTCGGAACTTATAAAAGTTCCCTGATTCGGTTTTATTTCTACCCAACCCTGTGCATAAAGTTCGTCATAAACAGCAGTAATGGTATTGCGATGCACATCCAGCAATTCACCTAAAACTCTGGTTCCTGGTAATTTTGTTCCTGGTAAAACCAGATTTCTCTGAATGGCATAAATCAGCTGATTGGCAATTTGCATAAACACCGCTACCTCCGATTTTCGGTCAATCTGTATAAAACTTTTAAAAGGTATCTCAACCGGACTATCCATAATTTAAAAACTGGCACAACCAAACCATCCGGAAAGGTAATACTTTTATCAAAAAAGTAGAAATATGCTTTCCACGCTTCAACATATTGTAGAACATTCCGAATTGCATGCAAAATGGCTTAACACTTTATCTTTTATGGAGAACGCAGGTGCCAGAAAAATTTCGGCCTGTGAACATCCTTATACCACAGATATTATCCAGCTAAAACATGCCGCCGAAGAGCACAGACATGCTTATTATTTAAAGAAACAAATTGAAAAAATAACACCAAATTCCTTTAGATATTACTTCTTAGACGATTTGTTGGGCAAGGTATATACCAGACAATACCTGCAGTCTTTGGACGTATTATGCAGCCGCTATTTAAAAAAGCAATTTGCACTGAGTGGGAACGAACTAAAATATGCTTCATACCTTTTTGTCACTTATGCTATAGAAGTTCGAGCGGATGAGCTGTATCCACAATATCAGGAAGTTTTAACCAGACAGCATTCAAAAGTGATGGTAAAATCTATCATTTTAGAAGAAGAAGGGCATTTGGAAGAAATGATAACACAATTAGAACGATTTGATTGTAACTGGAAACAACATGCTTCCCACATGCAGAAAATCGAGCAACAATTATTTTCCAATTGGTTTTCGGCCATTTCAAAAGAGGTTTTAGCTTATGTTAACGCTACAAGCACAATTGCTTAACCGACTTGAACAACGTGAAAGCGAAGGGATTTTGCGGAAATTAAAAATCGGCAAAGCATCTATCGATTTCTGTTCTAATGATTATTTAGGATTGACCCGCGACCAAACTTTTCAACAGCAAATCCTGAAAACAGCTCTGGAAAATCCCAAATCGCTAATGGGGTCAACCGGATCAAGATTAATTAGTGGAAATACGGAAACTACCATGCAGGTGGAAAGCTTTTTAGCCGAAAACCACGGTAACAAAAGCGCTTTATTATTTCCATCTGGCTATAAAGCTAATCTGGCGCTATTCTCTTGTATTGCCCAAAGAAACGATACTATTTTAGTTGACGAGTATGTTCACCGTTCTGTTCACGACGGCTGCTTGCTTTCTAATGCAACAAAATGGAAATTTAAACATAACGATTTAGATCATCTGGAGTCTCTCCTCAAAAAGATGAAAGGAAATACCTTAATCGCCATAGAAAGCCTGTATTCTATGGACGGCGATTTTGCACCCTTAGAAGATATCGCGGAACTTGCATTTAGATATCAGGCCAATCTTATTGTAGATGAAGCACATGCTTTGGGTGTTTTTGGAAAAGGTCTGGTTTATCAAAACCAACTGCAAAACAAGGTATTTGCGACTATCGCTACCTACGGAAAAGCCATGGGATTGAATGGTGCTGCAGTTTTGGGAAGCCGGGTACTAAAAGAATATCTGATCAATTTCGCTTCTCCGTTTATCTACTCTACTGCAGCATCAGATTTTCAGAGTTTAAGCATACGAGCTTCCTACAAATACATGGATGAACATCCCGATTTGGCGATAAGATTACAGAAAAACATTGAATATTTCAGGTCACATCAGGTTCATTCCATATCTCAGGAGAAAAGCCCTATACAAATTGTTCAGTTTCCTTCATCAACAAAACTGCGACAGGCGGTTACTGCTCTTTCAGCAATAGACATCGAAACCTATTCAGTATTTGCCCCTACCGTGAAACCGGGATTGGAAAGACTACGGATTTGTCTGCATCAGTTTAATTCATTTGCAGAAATAGACAGGCTTTGTCGTATCATCAAACAACATCAATATGTATAAAAAGCTATTTGTAACCGGAATTGGAACAGGTGTTGGAAAGACGATTATTTCGGCTGTTTTTACACAATACTTTCAGGCAGATTACTGGAAACCTGTCCAATCTGGCGATTTGCATCAGAGCGACAGTATGATCATACGAGCTTTGATAGATGAACATCTTAAGATCCATAAAGAAAATTATCGATTAAAAGTAGCGGCATCACCACATCAATCTGCCAGAATGGAAAATATAGAGATTGAGTTAGATGATTTTGCATTGCCACAGACTAACAATCATTTAATCATTGAAGGAGCGGGCGGACTGTTTGTTCCTCTAAATGAGCAGTTTTTCGTTATTGATCTGATAGAAAAATTAAGCATTCCCACAGTTTTGGTATCCCGGGATTATTTGGGATGCATTAATCATACCCTTTTATCTATTCAGGCCTTGCGACAAAGGCAGATCAAAATAGATTATATGGTTCTTAACGGGAAATTCAATCCGGATTCTGAACGGATTATCCTTAAAAACATTAATCAACATACAAAAATTATCCACTTGCCCGAGTTCAACAAACTCAACAAAGCCGATATCAAAAAAATCTGTACAACACTTTCATTATAGAAAAGACAATGGAAAACACAAAAACATTACGTCACAATTGGACAAAAGAAGAACTTTTAGAAATTTACAACAAGCCCTTAATAGAACTCGTTTATGAAGCGGCGACCGTTCATCGTGAATGGCATAAGGCAGACGAAGTTCAAATTTCTACTTTACTGTCGGTAAAAACCGGTGGCTGTCCCGAAGATTGCTCTTATTGCGGACAGGCGGCCAGATACCATACAGATATAAAAGTTCAGGCATTATTACCAACAGAAACAGTAATTGCTCATGCGCAAAAAGCAAAAGATAATGGTTCATCACGCTTCTGCATGGCAGCAGCATGGCGGGAAGTCCGCGACAATAGCGATTTTGATAGAATTATCGATATGGTAAAAGGTGTAAATGATTTGGGTTTGGAAGTATGCTGCACTTTAGGGATGCTAACCGAAAACCAGGCACAACGTTTACAGGACGCCGGCTTATATGCCTATAACCATAATCTGGACACTTCTGAAGAATATTATGATGAAATTATATCTACCCGTCAATTCGATAATCGTATCAACACCATAAATAATGTCAGAAAAGCGGGAATTACTGTTTGTTCTGGTGGTATTATAGGTTTAGGCGAAACTAATGAAGACCGGATTTCCATGTTACGTACCCTGGCCAATATGGAAAAACATCCCGAATCGGTTCCCATCAATGCATTGGCGCGAGTAAAAGGAACACCTTTAGAAAACAATCCGAAAGTTGATATCTGGGATATGGTACGCATGATTGCTACTGCCCGTATTGTAATGCCTGCTTCTATGGTTCGTTTAAGCGCAGGACGTATTGAAATGAGTGAAACCGAACAGGCATGGTGTTTTATGGCCGGAGCTAATTCTATCTTTACCGGAGAAAGACAGACTTTATTGGTTACACCAAATCCGGGCGTATCCGAAGATATGCAGATGCTTAAAAATCTAGGACTAAAACCTCTTGTAAAAGAAAAAGAAAGTGCATGCAAAGCGAATTGATAGAACGCGATAGAAAAGTCAACTGGCACCCTTATACCCAAATGAAAACAGCCCGGCATATTCCGATTATTCGGGGAGAAGGGGCTTACATTTTTGATGCTAACGGTAAACGTTACATTGATGCGGTATCTTCCTGGTGGGTAACGCTACATGGCCATGCGCATCCGTATATTGCAAAAAAGGTTGCCGAACAACTAAACACATTAGAACAGGTAATCTTTGCCGGATTCACACATCCCGTGGCTATTGAATTATCTGAAAGACTATTAAATCTGCTACCCGATAATCAGGAAAAGGTATTTTACACAGATAATGGTTCCACAGCGGTAGAAGTAGCTTTGAAAATGTGCATTCAATATGGCCACAATCAAGGTGTCCGTAAGAATAAAATTCTGGCCTTTAAAAATGGCTATCACGGAGATACCTTTGGCGCTATGTCTGTAAGTGGCCGTGGGTTATGGACGGCGCCTTTTGGTGAATTATTATTTGATGTTCTTTTCATTGATGCACCTACCAAAGAAAATCTTTCGGGTACAAAAAGTTTTATCGAAAAACATGCTTCAGAAATTGCATGTTTCATTTACGAACCACTGGTACAGGGTGCCGGTGGCATGTTGATGCATGAAGCAGATGACTTATCCGAACTGATGAAATTTTGCAGATCAAAAGGGATCTTACTGATACAAGATGAGATTTTTGTTGGGTTTGGACGTACAGGCAAGCTGTTTGCTGCCAACCATTTATCAGCACAAGCGGATATCATGTGTTTTTCAAAAGGCCTCACAGGCGGGACTATGCCATTAGGCATCACAACCAGTTCGCAGAAAATCTATGATGCTTTTTATTCCAACGATAAAACCAAGGCGCTTTTTCACGGACATTCGTTTACCGCGAGTCCACTAGCCTGTGCTGCAGCTTTAGCCAGCATGGATTTATTACTGCAGGAAGAAACCCAACAAAATATCCAAAGAATTTGTAAACAGCATCAACAGTTTGTCAATACATTGGTAAAACACCCTAAAATAAAAAATGTCCGGCAACAAGGAACTATATTCGCCCTAGAATGGAAAATCGAAGAAGACACTTCCTATTTCAGCGATATGCATGATATCCTCTATCCTTTCTTTTTGCAACGGGGTATTTTAATGCGTCCACTGGGGAACATTATTTATTTAGTTCCTCCTTACTGCATCTCCCAACAGGATCTGGAATATATCTACTTTTGTATTCTGGATGCTTTGGAAACGCTTTGATTTTACAAATAAATCCATCCAGCTATCAATCCTTCTTTCCGCTAAAGGGCTATTTCCATATCCCTTTAGCTGGTAAATTTGATATTCTACCGCAGGAATATAAGTTAGTTTTCACTTTATCATAGGCTTGCATCAATTAAAAGGAACAAGTTCTATCTGCTCGCCTTTTTGTGTTTCAAACTCAAAAACAGGACCTTTCAATTCTATAACCCCATCTTTTCTTTTCAACAAGACTTTTTTCAACGGCCATGGATTTTCCATTTTACAGACTCTGCCGACCTCACTTAATAAGTGTACATATTTTATATCGCCTGCGCCCAGCTTACTGCTAACTAAAAAGGCACCATAAGCGCGAAGATTAGAAAACTCAGCATCTTTGTTCCTATTCCAATTGGGAAAAATGCGTATTACATGTTCATAACTTTGCATCAGCATTTCGTTTACCGTTAAAGGAACAGCAGAAAGTGTCTCAATGCCACCGCCAGCAGCAGTAATCCATAGATTGGGAAGAGATTGCACTTCTATCCTGTCTTTTAAAAATCCCAAAATCTTATCGGAACTATAACCAACCCTGACCGCAGCAGGAAAACAGGTTTCAATTCCATTCCCAAAGGTGTTTCCCCAGTCCCCTTTAGTTGTTGTTTTCTTCTCCCAATTTTTCACATCATTTAAAAGAATAGCATTGAAAGCCGAATCCGTTTTAGGACCACAAACACCTCCGGGCAATACTAAACCGTGAATAGAGACCCTGGCTAAACCATTCACCCCCTGTTGCCAGGGCGAAGGACTTTTCTCTACGTTTTTCAGACTTAAAAAACCACCTTTTTCTGAAACTGGAAAGGGACTAAGATGAGTGACAATATGTTTCCACTTGGCTTTTCGGGATTGATCTTGATTTAAAAAATCACTCATGTCCAGTATTCCTTTAAACAGCATTTTCACCAGACCAAGGGAAAGCGTTGAATTATAATCACCTAAAAGGTGTTTCCATTGCCCTTGATTACGTAAATTTGGCATCACTTCGTTATAGTGATCCATATAAATCACATAATTCCCATTTTCAAACTTTAGATAATCCTCCCAAAAATTGGCACATTCTAACAGATACGGATAAACTTTTTCGGCATAAGCTTTATCATAAGTGCTGTAAAAGCGCATCAACATATTCCCTACGCTAAAAACAGCATTTATTTTCTGTCCTAGAAACTTATAGCCATTATCTATGGTATTATCCCGGGTGCCATAACGCTTTTCCATTTCATCTGCCGTTAAAGGCCAATGGGTTGTGGTTAATCCCAAAGGGCCAATTCCTACAGGATAATAAATTCCTTTTGTCCCTAATAATTGTTTCGAAAAAGAGCGCCCTTTATCCATATAATCTAATAAAGGCTGGTCAAAATTTTCTGTTTCCTCTATATGGTTTGATGAAAATGCCGCCCAATATGGCGCCTGATAATTATAGTTTAAATGATAATCTCCGCCCCAGGCTGTCGAATCCTTAGTAACGAATGGCCCCCAGATACCTGGAGCAAATTTATCTCCTCTTGATGTAGCACCAAAAAAATACTGCGAAGCATAATAGTATTTTTCAATGAAGAGATCTCCAATCCTAACTTCAGACTTAGACCAATAATTTTTCCACCAATCTAAATGTTCGCTCCATCTTTGTTTAATTATATTTCCAGTTAAACTTTCTGTGTCTTCAATCGCTTTCTCTTTCCATTTTTTACGATCAAAATTGGTATAAAGAGTAAGAACCAACGTCGCTTTTTCGTCTTTATTTAAGGTTAATGTACCGTCACTACCAATAGCCTTCCCAATTCCTTTCAAAGCGATTGCAACGTGTGCCGGCCACTCCAACAGATCTGTCCCCTCAAAAGAACGTGTTACCCAAAAAACATCTTTAATTCTGCCTTTTGCAGTTTTAGAGGTATTTCCAGTTGCAGCATGAAGACCTAAATTTATTTTGGTCGGTTTATTGGCCGCTAACTCCACTACAACATTATTGTTATTCGCAGAAACCCATGTTTTTAAATTAACCTGTAAATCCCCCTTAGAAAATCTAGCTCTGATAAAGGCACTATCTGGCAACTGCTCCGCATAATAATCCGCTCCTTTTAAAGCGTCTATTTTAAGATCCATAAAACCTGGAAAAGCTATCCCACCACCGGGATAAACCGGATACGCCCTCCAGAAATCGTTTTTCCCGAAGAAGAATCGCAAATGACTTCCATCACCTCCCAAAGTCAATCCAATATCTCCATTTCCGGCCAATGGCCCATCGGGCGTTTTCCCGGTAGGCACATTCTCAGGTTCTTGAGTAAAAATTGCCTTATATCTTCCGGCATATATTTCCTGAGCATTTGCAGTAGTTCCAATCGCTATACTCAGCAGCAATAAGCTTATTACTTTTCTTGTATATTTTTCCATGTTACAAAGCATGTTTTGCGCATTGTAACTTAACTTTTTTTTAGTATTAAAGATTAAGTAGGATAAGCAAAAGCTTCTGTGATTTTGTTAATTCTGAAGGTTAAATCGAGACTAATGTCCTGTCAACCACATTTTGTCTGGCTTCCCGACTTTTCGGAATCGAAGCCTCTGCGAATGACCCTTCGAGAACCTCAGAGCTTGTCCCGCCAACGGGAGTGACAAACGCATATGACATTTTATCGTTAACACGATACTAGTTCTTTTTATATGATTAACAACTTGCAACTTCCTTGTTCGCAAAAGAAATATATCATTATCTCTTATCTTTTTGATTCCTCCCTCTCAACCAAAATAAACTATTTAAGATAAATTGATTCTGAATATCATTTGCAAAAGTGTATGAAACCGTTCTATCAGGATTGTAAACCATATCATTATGTCCCATATTTACATAAAGCATTCTGTAATTTTTATTTGTCCATACTACCGGATAATAGCCACTGTACCAGATTTCATTTTGTTTAGTTCCCAGCGGAAAACTAGAGGGATCAATAGACATTAAAACCGAAATATCCGGATTTTTAGACACATCATTTTGCCATTTGTACCATTCGTTCGGAGAAGATTTAAATAACTCAGGCAATCCCTTTGTAGACGGGTGGTCTTTCTTCTCGACCTTCAAATTGGCAGACGTTGGTTTCCAGGTATTACCAGCAAATTTCCCAGTGCCCAGAAAATCATTAAAATACCAGGGCCATTTCTCAGGATCGGTATTGAAAGCAGACACATGATAACCAATAAATCCACCGCCTTTTTTCATATATCGCTCAAAAGCCTGTTGCTGGCTTTCAGTTTGTGGTGAATTATCCAAAAACATCACAATCTGATATTTAGAAAGAAATTTTTCATTTAAATTATTCCAGTTGTTAGTAGAGTCATATTTAAATCCATATTGAGCAGCCATTTCTGCAAACCATTTATTTGCTTCATGCACATAGCTAATATGTGCTACATCCCAATTTCCAGAATAAAACCCGACAACATTAAAGCTTTTTCCTTTTTTAATACCGGATTGTCCACATGCAGTCTCATTTTTTACTATAAAACTTACGAGGAAAAAGAAAAGTATGCTTAAAAAATTCTTCATATTATAATTCCGCTATAGTTTAAGTTTGATATTAATTTTAGAAAGCAGATTAACAAGATAAATCATCAGTAATGCCCAAATGATTGATCCTGAAACAGCCAATAGCATATTTTCGTTCTGCTTGTAAAAGAATAATGGAATAGCAAATCCCCAACTTGTGAAATAAATAAGATCTGGCATTAAATAAGTTGTAAGGGAATTTTTTCCAGCCATATCGAACGGACCGGTCCATTTAATACTCCTTTTTTGATCGACAATAAAATACAGCGCAGCAAAAACAATTATACTGATACCATTGCAGATCATAGCCCAGCTTGGTGTCCCGTAAATCTTAGAAATAATAAACCAGTTCCTGAGTATAAAACCTACCCCCAACGATAATATCCCCAAACAAAACAAAATGAATAAGAGCTTCTTCGGATTATACGCTTCCCGCTTAATTAAAACACCTACCAATAAACCGGACAACACTATTGATGGTACATTTCCCGAGATTATAACACCAAAAATCTGGTTGATATTAGCAGAAACCTCAAACATGCCTAACTGCGAAAAAGCATTAATCCAGATAAAAAGTAACCATACAAGACTTAGTATTACTACATTATCCTTAACCAATAGATATACAAAGGCAGAAGTAAAATATCCCCAGCCAATAAGGCCCAGTATTCCCCACCATCCCGTTTCCAGCCATTTAATATTTTCCCCATCTCCTGCTTTAAATATATAGATAAGACATAGCAGACCTAGGAGTCCAAATACCCTCAACGCCGGAAATAGAAATCTGTATTTTTTACTTTTTGGATAGTTATTCCACACTAAAAAAACACTAATATACACCAGACCTGCCCACAGCAATTTGTTCATACCAGTCAGTTCTGGATTAACTCTGTCTGCATTTAGCATAAGTATACCTATAAACAAAAGGCTTAAGGCTCTTAAAAGAATATGTACAAAAATCTTAAAGCCAGACTCTCCTTTAGCCTTTCTGGCTTTTACAGCATAGGGAATTGACAGGCCTACCATAAATAAAAATCCGGGAAAGACCCAATCGGCCAGACCCATTCCATCAACATTAGCTTTGGTATGTACCAACCATTTTGGAACTCCCGGTTCATAAAGATCATTAACAAATAACATCAGGAATAATGTTAGGCCCCGCATAATATCAATGGATAAAATACGTACAGATAGTTTTTCTGTCATTGATTCAAGGTTTGGTTTATATAATTATTTTTTGGCTGCCCATAATATAGCGTTTGCAAATATTTTCTTAAAGTTTTCGGTCTTTAATAAATTCGCATGATGCCCCATTAAGAAATAAACATTCTTCGCTTTTTTATGGTGATTAATCCAAATTACGGGATGATCTCCCATCTTCACATTAGATGCAGGATTGTAACTGGATTCATCAACATTCGCCAGAACATGCACATTGTCTCGAGGATTTTTGTCAAAGGTATACCATTCGTCATCCGGAAGATCAAATGAAGTCGGCAAACCGTTCATTATCGGATGTTTACTATCTTCGACATGCACTGTTCCAGTCGCCCTTTCTGCTATATAAGACTTGAATTTGATACCGCCCATAAAATCAGAAAACCAATTCCACATGGGATAACCATCAAAATCCCCCAATAAAGTAGCATGATGAAAACCAACCCAACCTCCATGCCCTTCGTCAATATAATTTTCAAAAGCTTGCTTGGTCTTATCCGTCCAGTTATATGGCGGATAATTAAGCTGTATAAACACTTTATAATTAGCTAAGTCCACTTTCTCCATCTCTTTAGGATGGTTAATTACCGTGATTTGAAAATTCTCCTTTTTAGAAAACTCCTCTAACCATACCAAAGCCGCTGATACAAAACCTTCATGCTGTCCGCCCCGTTCGGTCAGAACCAAGGCTTTAAATTTGTAATGTGCTCTGGATTTTGAAAAAGATAATTGCAAAAAGACACTATGACAAATAATAAGGAGAATGATTTTTTTAAATGTGCTTGCCACCATATTAAGCCCTTTAAAAAGCAAAACTCTACCATAAAGGTAGAGCCTTTGCCTATTGGTTTCTATAAAATTCTAAGGTATCCTTCTTAAATCTATATTGGTAATCGTTATTCCATCGGCTCCAAGATTTGCTCCTCCAGAACGAATAACCACATACATTGTTCCCGTTGCTGAAGCAGTAAAAACACCTTTAGGTGTAGCTCCAGAACAAGCGATGGCCGAAAGCTGCCCATCAAAAGGAGATTTACCACAACCGCTCCAGGTATTTAACCCCATTAAATTTCCTCCACTGCTATAATCACTCAATTGCACAGGAGCTGGTGTTCCCACATAAACTTCAAACCAGGTATCTGTTGTTCCAGATCCTTTTACACGCATATCAATCTTATATTTTCTACCGGCTTTAACTTGTATCGCTTGATAAATCCCCTGGTGACCACTATTACCACCAGTGGCTAGTACACTTCCGTCGCCATTTACTGTGAACTTAACATTATCATTATTAGAGATTTTCAAAATTTGCCAGGCCGAATTCACTATTTGGTTTGTAGGTGGAACCACGTCATCCAATAAAGCGTCCGCATTAAAATAAACCACTGCTTTATCTTTACTGGGATCTATAGTGAACTGAGAAGCATTCGCCAATTTCAGTCCCAATGCAACAATTTTCCCACTATACTTATCCAAACTTGAAATCTTAATTTTAGGACGGATATTTCCCTGGACCACACCGGTAGTCAAGTTCATGTTCACTTTATTTTCCAAAGAGTAATCTGCAGGATCTAAAGCTACCGTATTTGCCGGCAAAGAAGCGCCTGCAATAATGCTGTTATCTACCGTAACATCTACTGTAAAAGTTCCCAAATTGGCTACTCCAGCCCTCTGTACTGGGATATTAAAAGTAACTTCATTAGCGGTATTATTAACAGAGTAGGTTGTAGTCATCAAATCTAACTTCCCTGGATTTGATGATTGAGAAACCGGAAAATAAATTGGGCCAGCTATTTTATTAACCTCAAAATACATTACCACTTTATTTTTCGTTTCATTGATAGTATATCTTGATGTACTTTTTAACTTAAATCCCAGAGCGACATTCTTTCCTGCATACGGTCCCAACTTACCGATATTAACCTTTGGTGTAGCACTTCCTTTCATCATATCATTTGTAACCGAAAGTGCTGTTTTAGTATCAAAAGTGTAGGTACTGGCATCTAAGGCTATGGTATTTGCAGGCAGTGCACCCGATTGTATTAAAGCGGGAATAGTGCTATTATCTATTTCTACATCAACAGTAAAGGGTTCCGAACCTGCCTGGCCACCTCTAAAAATTTGCAAAGGAAAATTCGCTGTCTTTGCTTCAGCATCTATTTCCATAGCAGTCTTGTCCACAGCATTAATCACCCCATTTGGTGCATCAGCATTTAAGAAATAAACCTTATAGGGTTCATTTCCTGTTGCCTTAGGTCCTTCAATAGTTTCCTGCTGACAAGCCGAGCTTAAAAACGCCAGGAATGCAAACAATTTATATTTCGAATATTTATGGATTTTCATAATATCTCTTTTTATCGTAAGCAATAATTTTTACCAATTAGGGTTTTGTGTCCAGCCCGTAATACTTATTTCAGTTTGCGGAATTGGGTACCAGTTCATTTTTTTGTCATATACCCTATCCTCTAACTTTTTCACCTGATAAATAAAGCTGTTTCCCTGCTTAGCGATTTCAATTCTATTTAAAGGTGTTTTAAAATATGTTTCGCCCTTATTCCATCTCCTTACATCCCAAAATCGCTGATCTTCGAAACCCAGTTCCACATTACGCTCTCTTTCTATAGCAGCCTGGTTTAATTGGTTTGCAGTTAATGCCGGCATAGCCGATCTGGCTCTTACCTGGTTAATTGCCTGTAAAGCCGTCAAACCAAAACTTCCCGGATCTGCTGTAGCCCCATAAGCATTAAACATAGCTTCGGCATAATTCAATAAAACTTCAGCATATCGCATATAAGCCCATGTATGGTTCGATTTCGTATCGTTCACTAAATCTAAAGCCGGGTTGGACCATTTTGACAAATAGTAACCTGTCTTGGTGGCATTTAATTTCGGTAAACCACTGTTACCTCCATAAAAAGTCTCAATAACTGTAGATTTATAATTAGCATTATTGAAAATAACAGTCGCTGCCAGGCGTGGATCTCTATTTTGGTACGGATTGGCCGCATGCACCGGATTATTCCAATTAAATGGTTCGGATCCTGTAACGGTATTTCCCGACTTTATAAGCACTTCAAACCCATCTACATAATTTTGAGAAGGAGTAGTACTGTTTCCATTACTATTCTCGAAAACAATTGGAAAATTATCTTTCTCTGGCCAATTTATAGAACCATATCTTCTATAAAAAATCAGTTCTGCTGTACTGGTGTTATCCGGACCGAATAATTTAGAATAGGAAGCATCTAACGAGTATTTTTTCAGTTTTATCACGTCATTAGCTGCACTTGCAGCATCTGCCCAACTTATGGTTGATCCGGCCTCTTTATACAAAGGACTGGCACCATATAACAGTGCTTTTGCTTTTAAAGCTTTAATAGCTCCATGGGTGACCCTACCATCTTCGTACCAGGATGCATTTAAATTTGCCGGAATTATATTTGCCGCTTTATCACATAATGATGCAATATATTTGATAACCTCATCAACAGAATTTCGCTGCACATTTTTCCAGGTATTTTTATCCTTATAATCTAAAGGCTCTTCAAAAATCGGAACGCCACCATAACGCTTTAGTAATTCGAAATAGAAATATGCTTTTAAAAACAATACTTCGCCCTCCATATATTTCACGTTATCGCGGGCATTGTAATAAGATGTAGAATCTACTCCAACAACGCCGTTCTTGATATAAGAGATGTCTATCTTACCTTTATTCTTAAGGAATAGATTTGCTTGCCTAATGCCTTCGAAATTTTTACTCCATACACCATCGGGATTAGCGTATTGATTCCAGATTCCTAAATTGAACACCTGTGCATCTGCACTTACATTGGTACATTCTGCATTATCGGTAGCGCCCTCTCTTTTCACGTCAGCTAAACCGTCCGGCAAGTAGCTATAGGTATTCCAAACCACACCCTGAACGTAAGTGTATGTAGAATAAAGTTGCTCGGTAGATATGTTCGCATCAATTTTTCTTACATCCAGATAATCGTCTTTACATCCGTAAACGATAGCGGATAATATTAGAGCTGATATATATCGATTAATTTTCATTGTCTATGTTTTATAATTGATACTAAAACTTCATTTTTAATCCAAAGCTCACAGCTTTCATCAAAGGGTAACCCATTGACATGCGTTCCGCTTCCAAATCTTCGATATTATCCCAGATAAAAAGATTTGTCCCATTAACAAAAAGGCGTACATCATCTAGGCGTTTTAAGGAATTGATTTTAGGAAGTGTATATCCCAACTCTATGCTTCTTAGCTTAAAAAAGTTTCCATTACGTAACCAAAAATCGGATTGTTGTTCGTTATTGGCATTTTTTAGTGTAGACAGCCTTGGATAATCTGCAGTTGATGCTGTTGCCGATGTCCAACTGTTTAGTGAGAATACCGTCATATTGTTATTATCCACAAATGGATGAGTATAGATGTAGGCATCGCTCAGAAGACTTACCGTCCTGTTCATTACACCTTGTAGAAATGCATCAAAATCAAATCTTTTAAATTTGAAACCGATATTAAATCCCAAAGTCATCTCGGGAAGCTTGGCATAGGCTAAAGGAATTTTGTCGTAATCGTTGATGATGCCATTGTTATCCTGGTCTTTAAACTTTAAGTCTCCAGGTTTAATTGGCGCATAAGAAGAACTCACAGTACCCGATTTTAAAGTACCATCTGTATTAAAATCAGCCTCCTGATAAAAACCATCAAAAACAAGTCCCTTAAATTGCCCTAAACGATAGCCCTGTGAATACAAATAGCTATAAGGCTGTAAAGCTTCGGACCGTTTAGTAATCTCATTTCTAGCAAAAGATGCAGAACCCCTTAAATAATACTGGAATGCATGATCATTATTATCAAAGGATAAAGAAGCCTCAAATCCTTTATTTTTAACTTCGCCAGTATTTAAGTATTGAAGTGAAAAACCTGTATAAGCCGGAATGTCTGCACTTGGAAGTTCAAGACTACCAGTTCGCTTTTCATTGAATAAATCAATTGTTGCAGTTAGTTTTTTAAACAATTTCAAATCAAATCCCAGATTAAAGCTGGTCTTTTCTTCCCATGAAGCTTCAGGATTCGCAATGGGACCTTCTTTTCTTCCTCCTTTATCTGCATTTCCCGAACCCAATTTCCAGTTACCGCTGGATATTGCCCATTGTTGGTATAAGAAACGGTAGCTTTCGTTAACATTTCCTACCTTACCATAAGTAGCTCTTAGTTTAAGAAAATCAATACTATTATTCTCTTTTAAGAAATTTTCATTAGATAAAACCCAAGCTAAACCTACAGCAGGAAAAAAACCATATCTTTTTCCAGGAGCAAAATCTGTAGAACCGTTATACGATGCCACCAAATCCAATAGGTAAGTTTTTGAGTAATCGTAAGAAAAACTCGCGGACAAACCCTGATGCCTTAACTGATAGACCGTATTATTTTTAGAATAATTCTGTCTTTTCGCCAATAAGGTCCCCGAAAAAGTACTTTCATTAAAAGTTCTTCGGTATTCGAGCCCCAACTGTCCGGTATTTCTATTCCAGTGACTTGTTTCTCCCTCTTCTATTTTTTCGCTAATACTTCCTCTCTGGATATAACCAATATTACCAAAACCATCAAGAATTGGCTCATCGTTAGCATTCTTAGCAATTTCGTACCCCGGTATTCCAAAAAGTTTTTGATAATAGCCAACATATTGATTGCTGAAAGAAAGCCCGCCTTTCAAGGCCAATCCTTTTGTGATGGCATCCAGTTTCTCTGTAAAAGAAAAGTTTGTCTGCAAATTTCTGGTATGCGAGTTCCATATACCAAACCTTTGTAGCCGTTGCACCGCATTGAAATTATAGGCTGATGATATCCCCCAGCTATCATTTGGATTTTTTACGGGGAAAGCAGAGGCAGGAGTTTTCAAAAGATTATCGAATAATTCTGTTGCAGTAAAACCTGCAGGAGTATTCTTGTCTTCTGTAATGGCCGAAATATTTGCCGTTACCGAAAGACTCTTACTCAATTGCAAATCTACGTTACCTCTTAAATTGATCTTGTTGTAACGGGCATTTGTGCCAAATTCCTTATCAATAACATCTGCATCTTTATATAAACCAGTAAAGTCAGTATAATTCATCAATACAAAGTATTTCGCTTTCTCGCTTCCACCCCTGAAAGACAAATTGTAATCCTGAATAGTAGATGTATTTTTAAGAACCTGGTCGTACCAATTCACGTTTGGATGAAATGGATCATTAGTTGCTTTATACAGGTCCGGATTTGGATATTTTATCGGAAGCCCGTCATTCGTTAATGCCTGATTATAATGTGTGGTGAAATCATACGCGTCAACAACAGTTGGTAATTTTAAAGCACTTTGTATACCATACCGTCCATTAGCCATAATTTTCACCTTTGAAGCGTCACCAGAAACCGTCCTGATCCAAAGTACACCCGCTCCCCCCTGTAAACCGTAAGAAGCCAAAGCTAAAGCATCTTTAAAAAGCGTTACAGATTCTATCTCGTAAGCAGACAAAGACGATATTGTATTCATGTCCACTTCAAAACCATCCAGATAAATAAGCACTTTGTTTCCGGCAATATTCCAGCTGCTCTGTCCTCTAAGGTATAACGTAGGGTTATCATATCCGGGTTCCCCAGAACCTGTAACTACTGTCAGTCCCGGGATTCGTCCTTGTAAAGTATTTAACAGATTCCCAACCATCATACGCTGAAGCTCTGTACCTTTCAATGTAAAAACAGCTCCCGTATTTTGTCGTATACCGGCTACAGAAGAGCTATCGGCAAATGAACCTACACTATTTTTTACGCCGGACAGACTTTCCTCTATGCTTTGCGCCTTAGCAGACAGAAAACCGCAAAATGAAAAGACACAGGCAAAAAGTTTTATATATTCTTTTTTCATTTTTCCCAATTAATAAAGTTTAAATTATTACCAGCCTGGATTTTGTCCATCCCAAGATGCTCCGTCTCCTAAATATTTCTTACTTACCTCTGATGTAATGAATGGCAAATAGTAATATTTTAAAGGGAATACCTGTGTCATAAAAGGAACGATTTCCCAAGATCTTTTTAAGCTACCATCACCGCCCTTTTTTGCCGTAGTGGCGATACCTCTTAAATTGGTATTCAAAACCGTATGTGCTTTCAACCATCTCAAAAGATCATTGTATCTGTGTCCTTCGTAAGCCAGCTCAATAGTACGTTCATTTTGTACTGCACTTTGAAAAGCCTGATAATCCAAACCTGCTTTATCGGGCATACCTGCTCTTTTTCTGATGTCGTTTAAGTATTTATATGCTTCTGAATTTGGCCCACCATTGTATTCGTTTATTGCTTCGGCATAGCTCAAGTAGAATTCGGCCAATCTAAAAACCGGCCATGCGAAATGATTCCAAGAACCGTTATCTACTCTCGCCACAAACTTATAAACATCCAAAGCATAACCATCCGGCCCCACGTCACTGGCGGATAAAGCTCCTGCCTGAAAACCATCGCCGGCTTTATAAAAAGGAACTACACCAAACTTACCTCCCGATGCCGCTCTAAAAAACATTCCATCATAAGCCACCGTCTGGTAAAATCTCGGATCAAGATTAAAACTTCGAATGTCTACCGGTAAATCTGTACCCGACGCAGGTAACGTAAACTTAGTACCATCTCGCTTTTCATAAAGCTGCATAAATTCTATAGGCATATTATTCTTCACACCCCACTCCCAGTTTCCTACTTTAGATGACAGGTTCTTACCCCATGCTGTCAATGTTGCTCCCCAATCACCACCATCCTGATTTTTGGTACTTACCAAAATCAATTCTTTATTTGCAAACACATTCCAAACAGCCTCATAATCTCCCAAACCTGCATAATTGTCTGTTCCAATATCAGTTTCCGCTTTTCCCGTGTTATAAATCTCTACTCCGGCCGCAGCTGCATTATCAATTACATCCTTTGCGGCATCCGCGGCTCTTTTCCATCGTTCCTTATCATAATTAGGATAGCATAATACCGTATCTCGCTGATCTCCATACCTTGCAGGAGAAATTACGGATTTCATATTATCCGGAGTATTATATAACGGACTTGCGGCATACAATAGAATTCTTGATTTTAAAGCCATTGCTGCAAGCTTTGTAATCTTGCCATAGTCGGAACTACTTCTGGTAGGAGGTAAAAGATTTGCTGCCTGATCACACCATTTTACCACACTGTCTACTACTGATTGGATAGATCTTCTTGGCAAGTTAATATTTCCGTCACCGGCTAACGCATTGGAAACAATAGGTATACCGCCGTAGTAACGGAATAATTCATAATGCTGTAATGCCCTACAAAAAATAGCCTGGCCTTTTACGTCACTTTTCCATGCCTGATCTGCATCGACAACCATATCTATATTCTTTAACACCAAATTTGCCTGCCGTATACCTTTATAGTGCCAGCCGAATGCTCCTCCCGTAACATTTTTATCAGTACCCGCTCCCCAACCGTAGTCTACATTACTATTTGCTCCCATATTCCCTTTCTTATAGGTCGGAGCGTTGATTCCCAGATTCGCCCAGTCATATCCCGGAGATATAATATAAAGCGCATCTGTCAGAATCTCTGGCCTTGGCAAATCAGTAGATCCCTGTGGTAAGTAACCTCTTACACACCATGTGTACATTCTGGAAACCGCAAATTGAGCCTGATTTTTAGTATGGAAAATTGTATCAACGGTTACAGCACCTCCTTTGGGTTTTTGTAAAAAGTCTTTTGTACAACCAGCCGTAAATATTGCTACAGCCAAACCGCCAAGAAGTAAAATATTTAAAATCGATTTTTTCATTTCCTTTTAGATAATTCGGTTAGAAATTAACATTTAATCCCACGTTGTACGTTCTGGTTAATGGATAGCCTATGTATCCCAGATTTTCAGGATCTCCCCAGATTTTATTAGGAGACCAGGTGTACAAATTATTTCCATTAACGTAAACACGGGCAGATCTTAACCCTACTCTTTTCAGAAAATCTGGTTTTACAGTATAGCCTACCTCCAGATTCTTCAAACGCATGTATGAAGTATTTTTAAGAAAGTAGCTATTATTTGCTCCCGCATGGTCGTAAGCTGCCAAAGGAAAATCAATACGCTCACCATTATTGTAACGTTCTAACGTAAAACGATTCAAGTCGACTTCAAATAAAGATTCCTGCTTGTTAAAGTGTCTTTGCCCCATGGCAAATTTCGCTACACCACCAACTCCCTGAAAAAGTGTAGAAAAATCAAATCCCTTATAATTGAAACCGAAAGAAAAACCAAAAGCAACCTTAGGAATAGTTGTATTTCCTATTCTTATAAAATCCTTTTCATTTACAATACCGTCCTCATTAACATCTTTCAAGCGTACTTCTCCAGGTTGTACAGCTACGCCACCATATCCTAAATCTTTTTGGTAAACAGGTTGTCCGGCTGCATTTTGATAAGGTTGTCCGTTTTTGTTTAATGCCCGCACAGGTTCTGATAAAATGGGGTCCCCGTTGCCATCAATTT
The DNA here is from genome assembly GCF_000190735.1 of Pseudopedobacter saltans DSM 12145. Lineage (GTDB taxonomy): Bacteria > Bacteroidota > Bacteroidia > Sphingobacteriales > Sphingobacteriaceae > Pseudopedobacter > Pseudopedobacter saltans. The sequence continues at coordinate 3,950,092 of NC_015177.1, read as the reverse complement.
TATATAAATCCGACCACGAGGTATATAAGCCCTCAGCCTGTAAGTAAAGCCCTTGGCCAATTGGCCTACCCGTGGTTGCCTGATATTCTAAACCATCTGCAATAGCTTCATCCTGAAAAACAATTTTGTTGTGGTTTGTAGAGAAATTACCTTTCACCCAATATCCTACACTACCTTTGCTATCTCTAAAGCTTACTTCCAGTTCATTACCCCAGTTTTTAACCTGTCCCAGGTTATAAGGAGGCAAAGTTGCCTGAACAATAGCCGGCACAGTCCCTCTGTAAGATAAAATGTCTATCCTTTTCTCATGGAAATAATCATATGTAAATGACAACTTATCTTTAAACAGGTGTAACTCGAATCCGATATTAGATTTTGTGGCCGTTTCCCAGGTAACGTTAGGATTACCTAAAGTCCCTTCCTGAGCTCCCTGCAATGTGTTTTTATCATTTAAAGTCCCAAAGGTGTAGCCCATGTAAGAGTAGCCCGAGCCTCCGTAAGCCCAAACATCAGGAAGATACAGATATCTGGCCCCCCCAATGTTATCATTCCCCACTTTCCCTCTTGATCCCCTAATCTTCAAATAACTTATATAATCATTTTTTGGAAAAAAGTCTTCATTCGAAGCCACCCATCCTAAAGAATATGCAGGTAAGAATCCAAATCTTTTACCTTCCGGAAAATTTTCAGATCCGTTATATCCCATATTAAACTCTCCCAGATAACGTCCTTTATAACCATAGGTAAAGCGGCTGGCCATTCCCAAATAAGATTTTGGAAGATGATATGCCAGATACGGATTAAACAACTTCTCCATATTATAAAGTAATAATCCTGTTATATTGTGACCACCAAAGGTTCTACCGTAATTAAGCGCAAACTCGCCATACACCTTACGCCATTTACCATTGTACCAAGGCGACCATCTCTCTGCAGGTGTTACCTCCTTCAATTGTGAGAAAATAGGGTCCAAATTATCTCCATTTGGATTGCGGCTTATACCATAGTAAATAGGAGAAAATTTACCGCCGGATCTGCTAGAGAAATAGCTGTCATACGCTCCTCTTGCATTAATAGAAAGCCCCTTAGTAATAAAATCCAGTTTATGCGACAAACGCACAGAAGAATTCAATGTACTGTTATCTGTCAGATTATAATTATTACTATTAGCTATTTCATAAAGCGGGTTTAAAGCAGTATTTGGATTTGAATAAGGCACAACAAATTTTCCATCAATTATACCTGGTGAAGAAAGCGGAGTTGACCATAAAATTCTTTTCTCCCAGGCATATCCGTCATTATCCATTCCGCTGATATTCACGAATTGGGTTCCAACATCAACCGATATCCTGAAGTTTTTATTAACGTCAAAATCAAAATTCCCTCTCAGGTTATAACGCCTTTTCCTAAAATCCATCTCCTTGGAAAAAGGCATGTAGTCTGTATTAAACAGCCCTCCTTGCGTCAAATATCCGAGAGACACAAAGTATTTAAGCGCTTCTGTTCCTCCGGTAATATTTGCGTTAATTTGGCTTTGAGGGGCAAAATCTTTAAAGATTTGGTCTGTCCAGTTAACGTCAGGGTGGAAGTATGGATCATAATAAGGATTTCTCTGTCCATTTTCTAACGTTGGAGTATGAGCATTTTTATAATACAGCATCTCCTGAGGACTGTAATATAATGAAGCTTCCTTAATCCAATTTGCCTCTCTTTTCACTAAAAAGTCGTTCCATGTTGTTATATCAGCATCTCTTGCATGATTGATCCAATAAGTCTGGAAGCTTTTTTCATTTTGAAGCATTGCATACTCATAAGAGTTCACAAAAGTTGGTTTTTTGGTAAATTCCGAAATTGCGGTCTGTGCAGATGCAGTGATTTTCGGAGCACCTTCTTTACCTCGTTTTGTGGTAATTAAGATTACACCATTAGCTCCCCTTACACCGTAAACAGCAGTTGCCGACGCATCTTTTAAGATACTGATTGTTTCAATTTCATTAGGGTCGATTTCATTGTAGCTTTCCCTGGCTACACCATCTACCATAATTAAAGGACTTGTCTGGTCTGTATATGTACCTACCCCACGAACATATAAAGTAGTTGCATCTGTTCCCGGCTTACCATTTTGCTGAATTGCTGTAAGACCAGAAAGTCTTCCAGCTAAAGCATTACTGATATTCGCTACCGGAGACTGCACCAATTCTTTTGAAGAAACCGTTGATATGGCCGCTGTTACCGATTCCTTTTTCTGCTGCCCGTAAGCAACCACAACAACCTCTTCAACATTGATTACATGGCTCTTCATCACGACGGCAATTTCTGCCCGCCCGTTTAAAGAAATCTCTTGTGGCTCCATCCCTATAAAAGAGAATGACAGCACCGCATTTGGCGGTACATTAGCCAGCGTAAAATTACCGTTTACATCGGAGAGTACACCTACGGATGTCCCTTTAATTGAAACAGAAACGCCTGGCAATTCCTCTCCCCTGTCATCTTTTACTTTTCCTCTTACCGTTCGATTTTGTAAAATAGAAAACTTATTACTTCTCCCTTTTATCACCACGGTCTGGCTTTCGTTAAAGAGAATTTCAAACTTGTCTTCGTCAAAAATTTTATCGAGTACTTTTTTAAGGTCCTCATTTTTGACCTGTAAGGTCACCGGATCTAATTTTTCTAAAATAGCGCCGTTAGCTATAAAGCTATAACCCGTTTGTTTCGTTATGTTGTACAGTACGTCCTTTACCGATGTCTTTTTCACATCGATACTAACCCTCTGAGCAAATCCAGCTGCAGAAGCCTGTAAAAAAGCAACTGTTAAAAGTATAACAGTAAGTTTCATAGCAATAAAGTATTTTTTAAGACAGCAGGTATGCGTCCGGTATAATCTTGCCGAATATTTTTTATACATTTGATTTGGGTTAAATAAATTTTTTCGTACTTAATAAGGTTTGTTTCGCCCTTTGCAATTCAAAGAATTGTTATGTTCAGGGGTGCGCTAACACTCCTGAATTTTTTATAATTGCTTTTTGGTTTAGTAATTGGCTATTACCATAATCCTCCTTCCTTCTTTTAAATTTTCAGTTTTAAATTTCACAGAACCGGTTAGTTCTATATTTTTAAGTAAATTGGTTAAAGTATTTTTACGTAAATAATTACCAGAGAATCTTACATTATTTACATTTCCCTGAAAAGAAAAATCCACATCATACCATCTCGACAGTTTCTTTGCTATACTTACAATAGATTCATTATTGAATACGAAAAGACCATCCTTCCAATCCAGAAATTCTAAAATATTTACGTTCTGCACATCTATCTGACTGGCGAAAGGCTGTACGACCGATTGCTCTCCCGGTTTTAGGATAACAGACGTTTTTTCGCCTCTCTGATCTTGCTTATCTACCCTGACTTTCCCCTCAACTAAAGTTGTTTTTGTTTCGGTATCGTAAGTATTAATATTAAAATGAGTACCCAACACCTTAACCTGTTGCCCTCTGCTTTGTACTATAAAAGGTTGATCTTTAGATTTCGCAACTTCGAAATAAGCTTCACCTTCCAACTCTACGTTCCTTACTTTTCCTTGAAACTTAAAGGGATATTTAAGTTTACTTTCCGCATTCAACCAAACCTTCGTCCCATCAGAAAGTGTAATCTGGTACTCTCCGCCTTTTGGCGTATTCAAAACTAGATAAGTAGAAGAATTATCTCCTTTTTTTCCTTCTATAATATTTGCTCCGTTAACGTAGGAAATACCTGCATCGGAAACTTTTATCCCGGATTTTTCTTCACTTAGGTCGATGCTTTCTCCATTCCCTAAGGTTAAAAATGCTTTATTTCCTCCAGGCAAAATTTCCTGTTCCAGACTTAATTTTTCAGATAAATCGCTTTTGTAAGATTTTTTCAAGAACAAAATGGTCACAATACTCACCAGTATAATCGAAGCAGCTACAGTTAGCGTTTTGAAATATTCACCAAACCATCTAATTCCTTTTCTCCTTTTCAAAATATCATCGAAAATTTCCTTTGCCTTATAATCTTCCAACCCAACCAACTGATTCTCATCCAAAGCATTCCAGGTATCGTCCAATGCGCGGTTAAAATCATCGCCATAAGCAAAATCAGACAAATATTCTTTTAACTCCTGATGTTCTTCAGGGAGCAAATTTCCATTTAAATAGCGCTGATATAAATAACTTATGCGTTGATCTTTTTCCATTACAAAAAACCGATTGGGTAAGACGTATTACTGCCTTTTCATAGATAAGACCCACAAGTTCTACAATAGGAGTATTGTTATTGACGCCTTTTTTAAAAAAAACTTTTCAATAGTATAAGTATCAGAACAGTACCTGTATATTTTATTAGGTTAGACCGCATAAAACGCAATGCATGTTGCATGTGCGTTTTTACGGTAAGTTTCGAAATAGCCATTTTTTCTGCTACTTCTTCATATTTAAGTCCCTCTTCCTTACAAAGTATATATACTTTTTGCTGCTGCGACGGCATTTTACTTAAAACCTCACGATAGCGACCATCAATCTCTTTAAAAAAAATCTGCTCCTCTATATCCGATAATTGGCGGCCCATCTGTGTATTTACAATTCTTTCAGCAGCATTTTCTTCGACAATCAGTCTTCGAAGCACTTTTAGAGAATAATTCCTCGTCGCAATCCGTAGATAAGCTTCGAGATTATTGATTTGTGCAGGTTGAGAGTGCTGCCACAACCTTAAAAAAATTTCGTGTACCACATCCTCGGCTCTTTCTTCGTGTTTGAGCACTTTAAGAGCAAAAGTATATATTTTACGTTGATACCTATTATAAAGAACTTCAAATGCTAATTCATTCCTTTCAGAAATAAATTTCAAAAGTTCCTCATCACTTAATGCAACAAAAACATCTTTGGTCATCTTAATTCACAACAACATCCTAACTCAAACCTTTAAAACAACGAAAGAATTTCCCGTTGTAAAATAAAGATCAAGACAAAGGATTTTAGGTTTCAAATTGGACTGTCTTCGTTTACAAACATATTGCTTTCTATAAAAAACACAATAAAGAACACCACTACAATACCACTACAGGAGTCCTTTTTTTACTTTTTTAGCTAAAACGGCATCATTAGTATCACCGGCATAATCCCAGTACATTCCCCCTAGAAGGCCCATTTTCTTAATAAACTCGGTTTTGTAGGCGATAGATTCTGAATCTTCATAGGTACAAACGAAATTTCCTGCCGAATCTACCAAATAAGGAACTTTCGAAACCTCGTCCCACTTACGTTCATATCCTTTCAGCTCCAGAATATTCCTATAATTAGTAAACCCGCCAATTTCTTTATTCCCTCTCCCATAAAACGGGATTCCCATAACCAACTTATCATACGGAACACCCGCATTAAAATGTTTTAAAATTGCTTCTTCAACCGATAAGCCCTTAGTAAATTCAGAACGGTAGAGCCCTGCATGATGGAATGGCGGCGTAGCCATATCGTAAGTCATCACATTTACAAAATCTATATAAGGGTTTATACCTTTAAAATCAATAAATTCTGCACTTGCCGCAGTTGCCAAAGTCAATAGTTTTTTTTTGCCTATCTCCTCTCTGATATCTCTCATCAAAAGCGTGAAATTATAGTAATCTGCGGGAGAAGCTGAGATGCCTGCCGCATTAGATGTGGGATACTCCCAGTCTATGTCTATACCATCCAAATCAAACTCTTTTACTTTTGCAGAACAATCTTTAGCAAAGCTTTTTCTTAATGTATCGCTGGCAGCCATTTCGCTAAAGTTTCCACTTCCCCATCCTCCAATTGACAATAAAACTTTCAGCTTAGGATTTTTAGTTCGCAAGGTTACAACCTCTCTAAGCCTCGACTCGTTACTTACTCTCACTCCTTTAAAGTCCTGGCTAACATGCCCAAACGCATAATTGATATGTGTCATTAAAAAGGGATCTGGCTTTACACTGCTCCACGATGTAACATATGCTACAATTACTTTCGGTTTCTCTTTTGACTCTACAGATTTAAACGAAAAAAAGGCCAATAAGACAAAGCTTAGATTAAGTAATTTCTCTTTCATTAATATCAGGTTTATTATAAAGAACCCTTAAGGTAAATAAAGGAGTAGCCAAATAGAAAGATAAATTGCAGAGAGCTTATTTTCTCAACCTGATTAATCTTTCGATTCGCTTACTTATCGACGGATGTCCTATAAAAATCAACCGTAAAGAGCAATAAAACTTTTCCATAAACTCATAACGATATTTACAACGTATTTTCAAATGTGAGTTCTTTTTTCCTTTTCACTATCCCAAAATTGTAACTCATTCCGAGGTAGGCAATCCGCGAATTACCACGAGTATATATATCTTGGATTAAACCAACACTGGTTAACTCCGCTTTCTGACGTTGACTTTCAAAAACATCTGATACAGTAAAATAAATCGACCCTTTCCTTTTAAACAGATCTCGCCTTGCACCAAAGTTAAGCACAAAACTCGGCAAATACTTCCCTTGTGGAGTCAGTCTGGCTTTTTTGAAATAAAAATACACTAAGCACTGCAAAAGACCAGCCGCCAGCCGATTTAATCAAAGCTCCACGCAAACCAGCTAGTCCATCTCTAATCAGGACCAACAAAAACGACCGCTGAACGGAAAGAAGGTAAAAACCGATAAAGCAGAACCACCTCATCAGAATGCTTGAACGCAAAGACCAAATGCCTAAGAACTCAATTAAGGAGAGTAAAAAATGTCGAATGCCTTATGTTCAGGGTTATCAAGATATATTCTTCAATTTTATCCCCCCAATAATTTTGATCCCTTAATGACACAAACAAATTAGTTATAAACGAAAAAAGGTTAACCTAAGTTAACCTTTTTTGCGGTCTGGACGGGACTCGAACCCGCGACCCCATGCGTGACAGGCATGTATTCTAACCAGCTGAACTACCAGACCTTTTTCCCATTCCTTGCGATTGGGAGTGCAAATATAAACATTTGTTTCTATTTACAATACTATTTTTGATTTTTAAATTTACCTAACTCAAAACCAGGTATTTATTTTTCTAAAAGCTCTAATTGGCTTAATATATCACTCTGTTTGACAAAATATTCCGTATCTCTTCTGATCGTGTTGTATACTTCATCAAACAACATCATATAGTTACCTTTTCCAGCAGGTATTTCTTCTATTTTTTTCTCTCCAACTTCAGTCATATAAACCAATCTCCCTTCACAATTTTCATTCTCGATGCCATATATAGTGTCTGTTGGCAACATTCCTGCCAGTAGCTGTGTTTCCTGTATATCCGTTCGATGTTTTGTAAAAGTTCCTCTAGTACCGTAAATACTATAGGCTGGCGGTTCGTCTGCAACCAACATATTAGTGGTTACATATACGTTTGGCCCACTTTTATATTTAAGATGTAAGTTGGCATAGTCATCAACAACAGATCCTGTTCTATTGCAGCTGTAAACTTTTTCAAAATCCGATGGTGCACCGAATAGAGAAATCGCCTGATCTATGATATGTGCACCTAAATCGTAGAGAACGCCGGATCCAGGAACTGCTTCTTCTTTAAAAAGTTTATAGCTTATCTCATTTCTATATCTGTCGAAACGAAAATGAGCTTCTACAATCTTGCCCAGCTTTCCGCTTTCCAAAATTTCTTTTACAGACAAGAAATCGCTGTCAAACCTACGATTCTGATAAGCCAGAACTTTTAGATTTTTTCTATATGCCAGAGCAAAAAGTTCTTCCGCTTCTTTTCTCAATACTGCAACAGGTTTCTCTATTAAGACATGTTTACCGGCATTAAGCGCTTCTTTCGCATACTGATAATGCGTAAAATTCGGGGTATTAACTACAACTAATTCAATAGATTCATCTGCCAGTAAATCTTCGTAGTTCCTAATGTGTGCAACATTCGGGTAATCATTAATAGCATCGCTCTTACTTCTCTCAACTATAGCAGATAATTCAAATCCATCATGAGCATTAAGAAATGGCGCATGAAAAATTCTCCCTGACATACCATATGCCAAAAGACCTGTTTTAATTGGTTCCATCATCAAAAACTAAATTATTACAATTTCCCTATACTAGCTTTTTCCTCTACCAGAATAGTTACCGGAATTGAATACTCACTTTCATTTTTCATTCTATCAATAGCAGTAACTACGTAAGTATAGCTATTTCCCGGCCGAATATCTTTATCTTCCCAGGATGTAATATCTCCATAATATATATTCTTTATCGCGGAAGCTTTTTCAGTATTTACAGTATCACCATTTTCAAAACGGTAAACCACATAACCATATGTAGGTTCTTTATCTTTAGCCTCCAATGGCTGTTTCCAGGATAGTACAATACTTTTGCCAGTATTTGCTGCTAACAGATTTTGAGGATTATACGGAGCTATAGAATCTACCCATAACATCACCGGAGGCAATGAAGGATATTTATAATAATTATTAGCTAGGGAATCTGATACCCCCAATCTATTAGTGGTTAACGATTTTGAACTAAAATAGATACTACCCTGTACTCTTGTATTTTGTCTGTTGTAAATTATCTGATTTGGAATTTGCTTAGGGTCTTTCCATGCATAATCCTTTGGATCGTTAATTCGATATGCCCCATGTCCGATATAGAGGTGTCGTCCGTATGCATTCTCGCTCCACCAATCAACTAATTTGGCGTATGGCGCTGGGCTTGATTCGAAAGACCAATAAATTTGTGGATTAATGTAATCTACCCAACCTTCTTTTGCCCATTTCCTTGAGTCAGCATAGAGTCCGTGGTAAGAGTCTCCACCGTTGGTTTCAGACCCTTCTATACTTTGTCTTTTATTCTGCCAGATTCCAAATGGGCTTATTCCAAATTTCACATAGTTTTTGTAATGTTTGATACTATCTGAAACCATTTTAATTAAACGGTCTACATTGTTCCTTCTCCAATCTGCAATTGAGGTTATATTTTCGTAGTTATAATTTCTGAAACTTGCCGCGTCGTTAATAACTTGTCCCTTAATCCCATAAGGATAAAAGTAATCGTCAAAATGCACACCATCTATATCATAATTCTTAACTACATTTAAAATAACCTGTGTGATATATTCTCTGACATCTGGTATTCCCGGATCAAAAAGTTTCTTCCCTCCATAAGAGAAAAACCACTCCGGCTTTTGTTTGGTAATATGCGTTGGGTGAATAGCTGAAACAGCATCAAAAGTTGCTCTGTACGGATTAAACCATGCATGTAATTCTATACCTCTTTTATGGCATTCTTCTATTGCAAAAGCAAGGGGATCAAAAGTTTCATTTGGTGCTTTTCCCTGTGCTCCAGTCAACCATTGAGACCATGGCTCGCCAGACTTAGCATATAAAGCATCTGCCGCGGGACGAATTTGAAAAATAACCGCATTTATGCCTTGTCTTTTATGCTCGTCTAAAATGGAAATTAAATCTTTCTTTTGCTTATCTACTTCCCAAACACCTTTGGTTGGCCAATCTATATTAGCGACCGTTGCTACCCATACTCCTCTAAATTCCCGTTTTGGCGCATCGACTTCTTGTCCTTTTAAATTAACTCCTATCAACAACAATAAGCCAAGCGCTAATAGCCTCATTTTTAATCTCATTTATAAACTTTTAAAATCGTGTAAAGATAATGAAACAATGAACGTTAAAAAATAAAACAAAGTGTGTCACAATTTAAGGACAACAAAATGCGTTAATTCATTTGCGTTCTAACTTATTTTTATAATTTCGAATAAGAAAACACACTTTTTACAGATATGGAATAATATTTGCTAATAAAAATGTCATAAAAAATCTAAACATACATATACTCTCTTACAGAATATAAAATGGAAAATCAGGAACAAAAAAAGAAAGATACCAATAAAATTTACTTCTTAATAGCAGTGATAGTAGCTTTATTAGGTACAAACGCCTATCTTTTCTTTCAAAAAAACAAGTCGGATAAAAGAATTGTAACTGTCAGCGATGAGAGGACTGCTTTACAGGCTGAACTAGAAAAATTAGAAACCGAACTTGAACAAGCTTCAACAACAACGTCTCAGTTATCAGATGATTTAAAAGCCAAGGACGAGGAATTGAAAGCTAAAATTGCACAGCTCAGAATCGCATTAAATAAGGGGCAGCTCACAACGGGTGAATTAAAAAAAGCAAAGGAGGATATTAAACAGCTTAGATATTTTGTTACAAAATACACTGATGATATTGAGGTCCTACAGCAAAAAAATGCATCATTAACTACGGAAAGGGACAGCTTGAAGGCGACCATATCTAATGTAAATCGTGTTGCAGAAAATTTATCTAAAACAAATGATTCTCTTTCTACCAAAGTTAAAGAAGGAGCTGCGCTTAAAACCAGCTCGGTAGAGATTGGCACTTTCAGAGTTCGCTCTAACGGCAAAGAAACGCAGGTTAGTAAAGCAAGCACCGCACAAAAGATAAAAGTTGCATTTACTATTAACCCAAATCCTTTGGCTTTTAAAGGTATGCATGATGTTTATATGCGCGTTATGGATCCAGCAGGGAATTTAATTATTGGTGAGGGTGGAATGTTCGCTGCTAACAACCAGGAGTATCAATACACTTATAAAACTGCCGTAGAATACAACGGTGAAGCCAGATCTTATGTTATAGATTGGGCCAACAGAGCTGCTTTTGAAAGCGGAACCTATACCGTAATACTTTATGCCGACGGGGGGACTTTAGGAAGAGGTACTTTCTCCCTGAAATAAACAAGAACTCATAAAAAGCCGCTAAAGGGATTTTAGCGGCTTTTTTTATATCACAACAGGATTTTTCATCTGCTCTAAAACAAAAATAGCTTCCTCAATATTTTTCACATCCTCGACGGCAATTCTTAAACTATTTTTTACTTCTTTAAGATTTACTTTTCTTGAATTATATTGCGCGTATTGCAAAATATTACCAAATAACTCCGACTCGAAATATTTAGACTGTTTATCGGAGACAAAATACCCTCTTAAGACAGATTTTTTCCAGCTTATTTTTTCAAGTCCAATATCTTTACCCAACCACTGCAATTCGACTGTTCTTAACAAATCCCAAACCTGCTTTGGTAAAGCACCAAATCGGTCTTCCAGCTTTTGAGCAAAAGTGGTTAAAGCTTCCTTATTCTCAATCTTAGACAGCTCGGTATATAAATTATAACGTTCTTGAATATTGGTAACATATTCGTCCGGAATTAATAATTCCATATCAGTTTCGATCTGCGTAGCACTCACAAATGGTCTTGGTTTTTCGTCTGCAAATAGTCCTTTAAATTCTTCGTCTTTCAGCTCCTGAATTGCTTCGTCTAAGATTTTATGGTACATATCGAAACCTATTTCTGCAATAAATCCACTTTGTTCTGCTCCCAACAAATTTCCGCTACCTCTGATATCCAGATCTCGCATCGCTACATTAAATCCACTGCCCAAATCAGAAAACTCTTCTATCGCACTTAAACGCTTTCTCGCCTCCGGTGTAAGCGTAGATAAAGGAGGGCTCAATAAGTAGCAAAATGCTTTTTTATTGGAACGCCCCACACGCCCTCTCATTTGATGCAAATCACTTAAACCAAACATATGGGCATGATTGATAAGAATTGTATTGGCATTTGGCACATCCAAGCCTGCTTCTATAATTGTAGTTGCCACCAGAACATCATACTTTCCTTCTATAAAATCAAGCATGATATCTTCCAGTTTATCTCCTTCCAATTGGCCATGGGCAATAGCTATTCTGGCTTTAGGCACCAATTTCTGAATCAAGCCCCCTAATTGTCTTAAATCTGCTACACGATTGTGTATGAAGAAAACCTGCCCTTCTCTATCCAGTTCAAATTCTACCGCTTCTTTTATCAGTTTTTCATTGAATACGTGAAGTTCTGTATCCACTGGTTGCCTGTTTGGCGGAGGCGTTTGGATAATAGATAAGTCCCTCGCTCCCATTAGTGAGAAATGCAAAGTTCTTGGAATTGGTGTTGCAGTAAGCGTCAGCGTATCTACATTTGCGCGAAACTGTTTTAATTTCTCTTTTACGCTTACTCCAAATTTCTGCTCTTCATCTATGATCAATAAACCCAGATCTTTAAACTTAACATCTTTCGCTACCAGCCGATGTGTACCTATCAGTATTTCTACTTTGCCCTCTTTTAACGCTTCTAATGTACCTTTAACCTGCTTGGTTGTCTTAAACCTATTAATATAATCTATCCGCACAGGAAAGTCTTTCAAACGCTCTGAAAACGTTTTATAATGTTGCATAGCCAAAATGGTTGTAGGCACCAAAATGGCCACCTGCTTACCCTCCGTTGCCGCCTTAAAAGCAGCCCTTATTGCAACTTCTGTTTTACCAAATCCAACATCTCCACAAACCAGCCTGTCCATGGGATGTTCTGACTCCATATCTTTTTTCACATCGGCTGTTGCTTTTTCCTGGTCTGGGGTGTCTTCGTAAATAAAGGATGCTTCTAATTCATTTTGAAGATAGGTATCGGGCGAGAAAGCAAATCCGACCTGAGATTTACGTACGGCATAAAGCTTAATCAGATCACGGGCAATGTCTTTAACTTTTTTTTTTGTCGTTTTCTTCAACTTGTCCCAAGCCTCTGTTCCGAGCTTATTCATCTTCGGAGTATGGCCATCTTTACCTGAGTATTTGGAAATTCGGTTTAATGAGTTGATGTTGACATATAGTAAATCGTTATCTGCATAAATCAGACGGATCATTTCCTGCTCTTTGCCATTTACCTCCACTTTCTCGAGCCCTCCATATTTCCCTACACCATGATCTATATGTGTGATAAAATCACCTGGTTTTAAATCCCTAAGCTCTTTTAGTGTTATCGCCTGAGATTTGGTATAACCACGGCGAAGTTTATATTTATAATACCGATCGAAAATCTGGTGATCTGTATAACATGCTATCTTTTGTTCGTAATCGATAAATCCTTCTCTGATAGAAACATGTAAAGGCACAAATCTCAAATCTCTATCTATATCGCCCAGGATAGAAAAAATGCGCTCTTGCTGTTTTCCGGAATCTGTAAGGATATAATTCTTTACACCTGCCTTTTCATTCTCTTTCAGGTTATGTACAAGCAGATTAAAGTCTTTATTGAATGAAGGCTGTGGTTTGGAATCAAACGTAATACTTTTGGTTTCGGAATAAAAGAATTGCTTCCCGAACTCGACAACCTGAAAGTCTCTCAGCTGATCTGAAAAGAGCTTTTCGTCTACAAAGGCATATTTAGGATCTATCCATTCCGGATTTTTCTCTTTATCTGCAACAGACAACGCTCGCCAAAGTTCAGTAGCTTTTTTATACCCAGATTTAACGATATCCATCGAGAACTGAATATCTTTAAACCAGATTACAGAATCCTGATCTATAAATTCAAGTAGCGAGATATTACTTTCTGTTAAAAATTTGGACTGTACGTTTGGAACTACAGTAACTGTCTTTACCTGTTCTACTGAAAGCTGGCTTTCTATCTCGAAAGTTCGGATAGATTCTATATGGTCTCCGAAGAACTCTATCCGGTAAGGCAATTCGTTAGAAAAAGAAAATATATCAACTATACCTCCTCTAATAGAAAACTGTCCCGGTTCGTATACAAAATCTGTACGCTCGAAATCATATTCAATCAGGAACTCGTTAATAAAGTCTATGCTTAACTTATTATTGATGGTTATTTCCAGAGTATTTTTCTCTAAAGCAGATCTGTCGATTACCTTTTCTGCTACAGCTTCCGGATAAGTTACTATAAGTTTTCCATATTCGGTAGCATGACTTAGTTCGTTAAGCACCTCTGCCCGCAATAATACATTGGAAGAGTCTACCTGCGTAAAATCGGCAGATTTCCTATACGATGACGGAAAAAGCAATATTTCCTTTTCTGTGAGATTTTCCAGGTCTGATAAAAAGAAATTAGCTTCCTCTCTGTCCGGAAGTACAAAAACTACGCTTCTATGATTTAGAAAATAACTTGTAGCAGCAACAAAGGCGTCTTGAGATCCTATAAGTCCTTTTAAATGTATTCTAGATTTCGGAAGATTTAACTCTTTTATAAGTTCGCCAACCCGCACATCTTCCTTATAGCTATTTAAGATATCTTTAATATTCACGATAAAATCCTTATTACAAATATAGTTATAAAAGACTTAAAGTCTGAAAGACCGAAGTTCGGATGTCTAAATAACTCAGCTTTTTGCACTTTATTGCAGAAGGGCAATCGATGATGAATGAACTGCTAAACCATTATTTATGGCATTAATTGTGTAACTATTTTTGAATAAAACAATCTAACTAAAACAATAAAATATGAAAAATGCATTGAAATACGGGCTTTTATTAGCGTTGCTTTCTGGCTTATGGATTTTGGTTATGCACTTATTGGGTTTTACGCCTGATTATTATAAAAACAGCTGGATAGAATTGACTTCTATTCCTATCCCTTTTATCGGACTGTATTTTGGAATCAGAGCTTTTAGGCATGAACATGGCCATTTGATATCATTTTTTGAATGTCTTGTAGAAGGCTTTAAAATATTGGTAATTGGAGCTGTTATAAGCGGAGCTATAAGCTTTTTATATCTCACAAAATTTTCGGAGTTGAATACTACAGATTATATGCAACGCATATTTGGGGGCTTAATTATTGGAATCATTGCCAATTTAGCGAGTTCACTTTTGTTAATGACAACACCTAAACATCTTTAATGAACAAAAAGATACCTCTGGAACTTATTTTCTTTTCGGTAGCGCTGGTACTTCTATATTTTCTGGATGCTTCGCAACAACACGAGTCTTTATGCCCTCTAAATAGGCTGGGATTTAGCTTTTGCCCGGGTTGTGGCCTCGGGCGCTCCATACATTTTTTTATGCATGGCGAGTTTAATAAGTCTTTCCAATTTCATCCTTTAGGTTTTTTCGCATTTTTTGTAATAACATACCGGATTTATAGTCTAACCAGAAAAACATTCATTAATAAAATTTAGGTTATGATAAACGATAATTTTTTCTACCTGGCAAATGTAACCGATCAGGAATTGGTTTTCTTAAGAGAAATCACAAAAGACATGACGGAAGAACAGAGAAAAGGCTTTTCCGTTGTTTATAATGGAAAAAGGAGGGATCCTCAACATATTTTATTGTTTACTCTTTTAGGTTTCTTTGGTGCTTCCGGAATACAGCGCTTCTTAACCAATCAGATTGGATTGGGGATTCTGTATTTTCTAACTGTAGGGCTTTGCTTTATCGGAACAATTGTAGACCTGATAAACTATAAAAGCATTGCAAACGAATACAATTATAAAATGGCATTGGAGAGCGCCAGATTCATATCTCTTTAATACTTATCCCAAAAGCTTTCCGTATTTTTGTTAAATGAGGATAAAAGATTTAACAAATTATCTCGAAGAAATTGCTCCGCTGTCTTATCAGGAATCTTATGATAATGCGGGGCTTATTGTTGGCGATCCTAACAAAGAAATATCCAGTGCTTTAATTTGTTTGGATTGTATAGAATCTGTTGTAGACGAAGCGATTGCGAATGGTATCGACTTAATCATCGCCCATCATCCTATTGTTTTTAAAGGATTGAAAAAGATAAATGGGAAAGATTATGTAGAAAGAGTGATTATCAAGGCTATAAAACACGATATCTCCATTTATGCAATTCACACAAATTTAGATCACGTTAGTGTAGGTGTAAGTAAAAGGATTTGCGACAAACTTGGTTTGGTAAATACTCAGGTCCTGGCGCCGAAAGACAATTTATTAAAAAAACTGGTGACCTTTGTACCACAAAGTCATAAAGAACAGGTGAAAGATGCTATCTTTCTAGCCGGAGCAGGAAAAATTGGAAATTATAGCGAATGCAGTTTTGAAGTAAACGGACAAGGGAACTTTAAAGCAAATGAGAATGCAGAGCCTTTTGTAGGCGAGAAGAATAAGCGCCATACCGAGAATGAAACAAGAGTAGAATTCATATATCCTGCTGCTTTAGAAAAAGCAATTATAAGTGCGCTGTTCAAAAGCCATCCCTACGAAGAGATTGCTTATGACATATATGCTTTAAGCATCTCCTATTCGGAAGTTGGAGCTGGTATGATTGGAGAATTGACTGAACCAATGGATGAAACCGATGTCTTAAATTTGATTAAATCAAACATGAAAGCTGACGTAGTCAGGCATACTGCACTATTAGGAAAAAAAATACGGAAAGTGGCGGTTTGTGGCGGTGCCGGAAGTTTTCTATTGAAACAGGCAATTGGCTCTGGTGCAGATATTTTTGTATCTGCAGATTTTAAATATCATGAGTTTTTTGATGCCAACGGAAAAATAATCATTGCAGACATTGGACATTTTGAAAGTGAACAATTTACACAAGATTTGTTATTGGAAATAATTCAAAAAAAATTTCCTAACTTTGCCCTCCGTTTAACTGTACAGAATACGAACCCAATAAAATATTTGTCCTAATGGAACAAACCGTAGAACAAAAGCTTGAAGCTTTATACGAACTGCAAACAATTCATACAAAGATTGACAGAATTCGCCAAACAAGAGGTGAACTTCCTATGGAGGTTGCTGATTTAGAAGACGAAGTTGCTGGTCTTGAAACTCGTATACAAAAAATCAAAAACGAATTGGATGATTTAGAAGATTCAATCGTTAATCGTAAAAATATGATCAAAGATTCACAAGCTTTGATTAAGAAATACGAAGGTCAGCAAGACAACGTTAAAAACAACCGCGAATTCGATGCTCTTTCAAAAGAAATTGAAATTCAAGGTTTAGAAATTCAGGTTTGCGAAAAGAAAATCAGAGAGCATGAATATGAGATAAGAACAAAATCTGATATTTATGAAAAAGCTGTTCAAAATCTTGAAGAAAGAAAAGGTGATTTAGCTGCTAAAAAGGTTGAGCTGGAGACGATCACATCTGAAACTCAAAAAGAAGAAGAAGTTCTTGTAGCTGACGCCGAAAAATACAACGAGAAAATTGAGGAAAGATTATTGACTGCTTATAACCGCTTGAGAAAAAATTACAAAAACGGTTTGGCTGTGGTTACAATCGAAAGAGATTCTTGTTCAGGATGTTTTAACAAAATCCCCCCTCAAAGACAATCTGATATCCGTCAACGTAAAAAAATCATTGTTTGTGAGCATTGCGGACGTATTTTAGTTGATGAAACGATGGCTGAAGATATAAAATCTCACATAGGATAATAGTATTCCTTTAAGCATAAAAAAGGGCTGAAAAATTAATTTCAGCCCTTTTTCTTTTCCATAAGACCGAAGCTTAACAGCTACAAGCTATCTTTCCGACCCTATTAGCATGTCTTCCACCTTCAAAGGGAGTTTCGAGGAAAGCGTCTACTATCTCCATAGCTGTTTCCTGAGAAATAAAACGCTCTGGTATACAAAGAATATTTGCATTGTTATGCGATTTCGCCAAAACCGCCAATTGTTTTTCCCAGCAAATTGCGGCTCTGATTCCCTGATGTTTGTTTGCCGTTATTGCTACACCATTCGCACTTCCACAGATTAATATTCCCAAATCAAATTCTCCGTTTTCAACTGCAGAAGCTACCGGATGAGCAAAATCCGGATAGTCTACAGAATCTTTGGAATGTGTACCAAAATCCTTTACCTCTGATATCTCTTCTTTACCCTGCAAATAAGGGATAAGGATTTGCTTGTAATCAAATCCTGCATGGTCAGCCCCTATTGCTATTTTAATTTTTTCCATGATATATAGATATAATATTAGTTAGAATAAAACTCTTGTTCTTCTTTTTCCTTTTTCTTCTGTACATTTTTCGAAACTCCTATACTCAATTCATACAGCATAAACAAAGGAAAACTAACCGTTAACATTGTTAAAATGTCTGGTGTTGGTGTGACGATTGCTGCTGTTATTAGAATCAGAACAATAGCATAACGACGTTTCTCCCTCATAAACTGAGGAGTCATAATGCCAAGCTTTGATAAAATGTAAATGATTATTGGTAGCTCAAAAACTACGCCGGTTCCCAATGTCAATGTTGCTACTGTTGACAGATAGGAATCTACAGTTATTGTATTTTCTATAACGTTAGATACAGTGTAATTGGAGAGAAAATTGACAGACAAAGGCGCCACCAAAAAGTAACCAAAGGCAATACCCAGAATAAACAACAATGTTGCATAAAGCACAAAGCCACTTGCCGATTGTCTTTCATTATCATGTAATGCAGGTTTAACAAATCTCCATAACTCCCATAGCAAATATGGAAAGCCCAGGACAACACCTGTTAGCAATGAGGAATTGAGCTGCAGAGTGAACTGTCCGGCCAATTCAGTATTGATAATTTTACCTGGAATTTCCTTTATACAAAAGTCCGGCCCCATATCGAAATATGAACCAATTTTACACATCATTCTATAGGTCCAGAAATCTGGCTTCTTCGGCCCCATAATAATGGTATCAAAAATAAAATCGTAAAAAACAAAGGACAGGATAGTAAAAATAATAATAGCGACTGCCGAGCGGAGTAAATGCCATCTTAATATCTCAAGATGATCAAAAAAAGACATTTCTGCCTCTAAGTTTTTTCCCTTTTGTTTAATTGCGTCGACAAGACTTTTCTTCTCTTTCATTTATAAAAATTATCTCTAATTGAGCCACTTATACAATAATAGATTTACTCCATTTATCTTCAAACAAAAATACCATTCTATTTAAATAGAATGGTATTTTAAGAATAATTAGTTTCAAAAACTATTCAGATAAGTCGAAGCTTTCCATAAACTTGGTGGTAAAATTACCAGCTCTGAAGTTAGGATCCTTCATTAACCTTAAATGAAACGGTATAGTTGTTTTAATTCCCTCAATCACAAACTCACTCAACGCTCTCTCCATTGTACTGATAGCTTCTTCCCTGGTTTGTGCAACACAGATTAGTTTAGCAATCATAGAATCGTAATTAGGCGGGATAGTATAACCTGCGTAAACATGAGTGTCTACCCTTACCCCATGTCCACCCGGTGAGTGGAAATGTGTAATTTTACCTGGAGAAGGTCTAAAGTTATTGAAAGGATCTTCCGCATTGATACGACACTCGATAGCATGCATATTAGGCGTATAAGATTTTCCCGAAATAGGGATACCAGCCGCAACTTTAATTTGTTCTTTAATCAGGTCAAAATTAATAACCTCTTCTGTTACCGGGTGCTCTACCTGGATACGCGTATTCATCTCCATGAAATAGAAATTGCGATGCTTATCCACCAGGAACTCTATAGTTCCCGCTCCTTCATATTTAACAGCCACAGCTCCTTTAATAGCAGCTTCTCCCATTCGTTGTCTTAGTTCATCAGTCATAAAAGGAGAAGGTGCTTCTTCTACTAATTTTTGGTGACGACGCTGGATGGAACAATCTCTTTCTGATAAATGGCAGGCTGTCCCGAATTGGTCACCTATAACCTGGATTTCGATATGTCTTGGGTCTTCGATATATTTCTCCATATAAAGACCATCGTTGCCAAACGCTGCTCCAGATTCCTGACGGGCACTGTCCCATGCATTTTCAAAATCTTCGTCTTTCCAAACCACACGCATACCACGCCCACCACCTCCGGCAGTTGCTTTCAGGATAATTGGATACCCTATTTTATTTGCTAATTCAATACCTTCTTTAACGCTTGTCAAAAGCCCTTCTGAACCCGGTATTGTTGGAACTCCAGCTATTTTCATTGTCGCTTTCGCTGAAGCTTTATCGCCCATCGCATTAATTTGATCAGCAGTAGCTCCTATAAATTTGATTCCATATTCCTGACAGATTGCGGAAAACTTCGCATTCTCAGACAAGAATCCATATCCTGGGTGAATAGCATCTGCATTAGTCACTTCCGCAGCAGAAATAATATTTGGGATATTCAAATAAGAATCTCTACTTGGCGGAGGTCCAATACAAACGGCTTCATCTGCAAATCTTACATGTAAACTATCTCTATCGGCGGTAGAATACACCGCAACAGTTTTAATCCCCATCTCTTTACATGTACGTATAATACGTAACGCAATTTCGCCCCTGTTTGCAATTAATATTTTCTTAAACATAAATCTTTAAAAATAGTAACAACAATAGCCAACCAGTCAACCTCTGAAAATTGACAATTTGATTGGCAAATTGATTGATTAGATTGGTTCTACCAAGAATAAAGGTTGATCGTACTCAACTGGTTGAGCATTATCCACCAAAACTTTTACTATTCTTCCTGATACTTCTGATTCGATTTCGTTGAAAAGTTTCATTGCCTCTACGATACAAAGCACTTTTCCAGCAGAAATCTCATCACCAACGTTTACAAAAGATGGCTTATCCGGAGAAGATGAACGGTAAAAAGTACCAATCATTGGAGATTTGATAGTAATATAGTTGTTATTGTCTGTCGCAGGCTGAGCTGCAGCAGCAGGTGCTTGCGGAGCAGAAACTGGCGCAACAGGTGCCGTTGCTGGTACCGAAGCTTGAATAACTTGAGGTGCCGGAGCTGCTACGTAAGTAGGCTCCTGGTTTGTTTTTATAGTAATCTTAAAATCCTCTTCTTCAATTGAGACTTCATTCACTCCCGATTTAGCTACAAACTTAATCAGATCTTGAATTTGTTTGATGTCCATTCCCATTGGTTGTGGTATTATATTAAATGTTAAAAAAAAGCTAATATAGTAATTATCTAATTATCGTTATGATTTGTTACCGTCGTAAGCCCACTTAAGGTAAACGGAACCCCAGGTAAAACCTCCACCGAAAGCCGCTAAAATAAGGTTATCTCCTTTTTTCAGTTTGCTTTCCCAGTCCCACAAGCATAACGGAATAGTACCGTTTGTTGTATTACCGTACTTCTCAATATTAATTGCCACTTTTTCGGGGCCTATTCCCATTCTGTTTGCAGTTGCGTCTATAATTCTTTTATTGGCCTGATGCGGAATTAACCACTTTATATCGTCAGCTGTAAGATTATTTTTTTCCATAATCTCTGCTGCAACATTTGCCATATTGGTAACTGCAAATTTAAACACGGTTTGGCCTTCCTGAAATGCGTAGTGAAGCTTTTGGTCCACCGTCTCGTGAGTTGCCGGATGTAATGAACCTCCTCCACGGATATTCAAATAGTCCTTGCCTCCACCATCACTTTTAAGGATCGCATCTTGTATTCCAAGACCTTCCTCGTTTGGTTCTAACAATGCGCAACCGCAACCGTCACCAAATAAAATACAAGTAGCCCTGTCTTCATAATTAATTACACGAGACATTGTGTCGCCACCTACTACCAACACTTTTTTGTGATGACCGGATTCTATAAACTGAGCACCTGTTGTAAGTCCATAAATAAAACCAGAACACGCCGCTTGTAAATCATATCCCCAAGCATTTTTTGCACCCACCTTGTCTGCAAGAATATTTGCTGTTGCCGGAAATAACATATCCGGTGTGGATGTACAGAAAATTATTAAATCTATCTCTTCCGCAGATATTCCTCTTTTTTTAAGCAAGCCTTCTACTGCAGGAACAGCCAAATCAGAAGTCGCCTGCGTAACATCTTTTAATATCCGTCTTTCCTTAATTCCTGTACGGGACACAATCCACTCATCATTGGTTTCAACCATTTTCTCTAACTCGTGATTGGTTAAAACGTAATCTGGAACATAACCATGTACTGCTGTAATAGCAGCATGAATTTTATTCATAAAAATCTCTTAAGATTAATTAAAAGCAGCTTTAAATTTCTCAATAAGATTGGTTTCCACCATATCTCTCGACATTAAAACCATATTTTTTATCGCTTTTGGCGAAGAAACCCCGTGTCCGATTACAGCCGGAGCGTTAATTCCCAATATTGGGCTACCTCCGATTTCCTCGTAATTCAAGCGATCGAAAAATTCGTCTTTAAAACCTTTTTTGCGTGTGATTACATAAAATGATTCTGCCAATTTCAGCATAACATTTCCAGTAAAACCATCGCAAACAATTACATCTGCTGTATTATTAAAAAGGTCTCTACCTTCTATATTTCCAATAAAATTAATCAGGCTGGTTTCTTTCATCATGGTATAAGCGGCCTGAGCCAGCAAATTACCTTTTTCTTCTTCTTCGCCTATATTCATTAACCCAACCTTGCCATTTTTAACACCATATATGTGCTCTATATATAGACTTCCCAGAATTCCAAATTGCAATAGATTATCTGGTTTACAATCTGCATTTGCACCAACATCAAGCAAAATACCGTAGCCACCTGCAAGTTGCGGGGCTATCGAGGCAATAGCCGGTCTAATAACTCCCGGAATTGCTTTTACACTGAACATTGATCCAACAAGCATTGCTCCAGTATTTCCTGCAGATGCAAAGGAATCCAGATCTCCTGTTTTTAACAATTGGAAACCTACAGATATACTGGAATTTGGTTTCTGAACGATGGCCTTTGTCGGGTGTTCGCCCATACCTATTACTTCTGTAGTATGTATATATTCGAAATGATCTGGGTTGAAGTTTTGGTCTTGTAGAATAGGAATAATTTGGTCTTTATCTCCTACGAGAACCAGGTGTTGGTTATTTTTTAGTTGAGAGTGAGCTTCTATAGCACCTAGTACGGTAGCTTTAGGAGCATAATCACCTCCCATAATATCTAAGCCAATTTTCATCAAGTGATTCGTTTTTTCGTTAAAATGTTTGCTTTTAATGCGCTTAAAATCGACAAACAAATAGTCGTGATTAAAGAACCCATGTGTTTAACACATGGGTTCTACTTATATCAATGCTTTTAAAAGACAACGGAAAACAGTAATTAGTTCCCCAGCTTAGAAAAAACTAAACTTATGCTATAGCTGTGTTTTCAATGATAAGTTTCCCTTTGTAGTAAAGGTTACCATCAACGTTATAAGCTCTGTGTGGTAAATGTACCGCACCGGTTTCTTTGCAAACCCATAAAGCTGGAGCTTCCGCTTTATAATGAGTTCTTCTCTTATCTCTTCTCGCTTTTGATGTTTTGCGCTTTGGATGTGCCATTTTTTCCTATTTTTTAATTATTCTTTATACTTTTCAACGCGTCCCAACGAGGGTCCGTATTGTTATTTTCTTCTTCTTCAGCTGAAAGCTCTTTTAGCTTCGCTATCATTTCCTCATCACAAGCTGATGTATTGCCTGGTGCATCACATAAATTGATATAAGGCAGGGACAAAGTTATCATTTCATAAATGAACTCCGAAACATTTATTTCGGAATCATTTTTAGTCAAAACAACAACTTCCTCCGAATCATCCTCCAATTCTTTATCTTCAGAGAACTTAGCTATCAGTCTATCTTCCCCTTCTATATGTTGCGGATACTCAGACAAACAACGGTCGCAAGTTAAATAAACTTGCCCCTGCAGCTTAAAATCCAATATCAACATAGTCTCTTGTTTATCTAAAACAAGATCTACTTTTACCTTCCCTTCCTTTACCAGAGAATACTCAAACTCATCGAAGAAAGCCTTGTCTACATCAAAACTAAATTGATGCTTCCCAAGCTTTAAACCTGTGTGAGGTACCGAATATTGCTTTAACGATTTCAAAGTCCGACAATTAAGCCTGCAAATTTAGGAATTTTTTATTCAGCTATAAAGTTTTTTAAAAAAATATATCTAAATCATTATCAACAAGTAACAACATCGATAATTTCACACTACTTTAATTACCAAATATTCTGCTTACTTAGTCTCTATCTTTACTCATTTTGGAGAAAAGCAGCGGATTACTCATCAACTCTTCCTGCTCTCTCCTTTGTCTTACTATATGCAGCGCTAAAAAAAGCGCTTCTCTGAAAGATGTTGGTGATGCCATATTTTTGCCCGCAATATCATATCCTGTACCATGGTCGGGAGAAGTTCTCACAACATCCAATCCTGCCGTAAAGTTTATTCCCCTATTAAAACTAGCTGCTTTAAATGGAATTAATCCCTGATCGTGATACATTGCCAATATGGCATCAAATTTCGCATAAGACTGGTTTCCAAAGAATCCATCTGCAGGAAAAGGACCAAATGCCAGAATTCCTTCGTTGAATGCTTCTTCTATTGCCGGACTTATAATTTCCAATTCCTCCGACCCCAAAAGACCATTATCCCCGGCATGTGGATTAAGACCTAAAACGGCTATTTTCGGCTTCTCTACCCAAAAATCTTTTTTCAAAGATTCATTCATCAATTTAAGTTTCGAAACGATGGCTTCCTTGGTTACACCCTTAACAATATCTTTAACCGGCACATGACCTGTAACAACCCCCACCTTTAAATCTTCACTTATCAAAAACATTAAAGAGTCCTTGCCATTTGCTCTTTCCTGAATGTATTCTGTATGTCCGGGAAATTTAAAGTCTTCGCTTTGTATATTATGCTTGTTAATTGGCGCAGTTATTAATGCATCAATTTTTCGGGAAACCAAATCGTCAGTAGCTCTTTGCAACGACAACAATGCGTACTTCCCTCCGGTTTCATTGGAAACACCCAGATCTATCTTCACATCTTCTTCCCAACAATTAATCATATTGGGTTTCCCTGCCTGAGCACTTTCGGCATCATTAATTACCTGAAACACAAATTCATTTATTCCCGCAGCTTTTCTATGAAAAGAGGCCACTTTTGTATGGCCATAAACAATTGGGGTACAATATTTATATATCTCCGAATCGCTAAGCGTTTTAATAATCACTTCTAAGCCAATACCATTGATATCTCCTATAGATATACCAACTTTTAAGTTTCTGCTCATAGATTTTATCTCTTATTTTTTGCAAATTAAAGATTTTGAGTTGAATGTTGGCCTATTCCTTAGTAATCTTTTATGTAAATTTGTCGCCAATTTTATTCAGAATGGATTCGGTTAAAGCAAAAAAGCATTTAGGACAGCACTTTTTGACAGATAAAAATATCGCTCAAAAAATTGTAGACTCCCTAATTCATACAGATAAGTACAAAAAAGTACTGGAAGTTGGCCCCGGAATGGGCGTACTTTCTGATTTTTTGCTTCAAAAAACTGATTATGAAACTTATCTGATAGACATTGACACAGAATCTTTTGAATTTTTACATAAACAATATCCGAATTTAGGAGACAAATTAATTAATGCGGATTTTCTCCAATTGAATTTCCGGGATATCTTTTTAGAACCTTTTGCTATCATTGGAAATTTTCCTTACAACATCAGTTCCCAGATTTTATTTAAAGTTTTAGAGAACAGAAACCATGTACCTGAAGTTGTTGGAATGTTTCAAAAAGAAGTAGCTGAACGTTGTGTGGCAAAAGCAGGGAGCAAGGAATATGGAATATTAAGTGTGTTTTTACAGGCTTATTATAAATGTGAATATCTCTTTACTGTAAAAGCCGGCGTTTTTAATCCCCCTCCAAAAGTTCTATCGGCAGTCATCAGACTGACAAGGAACGAAACCGAGACATTGGAGTGCAATGAAAAACTTTTTTGGCAGATTGTAAAAGCTGGTTTCAACCAGCGAAGAAAGACTTTAAGCAATGCATTATCCGGGATAATCAAAAAAGAATTGCAGGGCGAAGAAGAAGTATGGACTTTACGGGCAGAAAGGTTAACGGTTAAAGATTTTGTTGACTTAACAAACCTGATAGAACAAAACAAATCACTTGATCACCAATAGTAGATGAAAAAACTTTTAATTATAGATGATTTGGAAAAGAGTTTCCAAATTGCCGCTGAAGAGCTTGGATACCAGGTAAATTACCAACCTAAAATAACTAAAGCGGAAGCTTTAGAGATTTTGCATGAATATGACGGTGTTGCTGTAAGATCTAAATTCAATTTTGACAAAGAGGTTATAGATAAAGGCCCTAATTTAAAATTCATTGCAAGAGCCGGCGCGGGAATGGATAATATTGATGAGGCTTATGCCGTTGCAAAAAACATAGCTTTGATTAACGCGCCTGAGGGAAATAGGGATGCAGTTGCAGAACATGCCATGGGAATGCTGTTAAACCTTATGAATAATTTACAACAAGCAGATATGCAAGTTCGAAACGGCATTTGGGACAGAGAGGCTAACAGAGGATATGAGCTTATGGGCAAAACTGTAGCGATTATTGGTTATGGAAATAATGGCGGTGCCTTTGCCAGAAGACTAAAAGGATTTGGTGTTGATGTAATTGCTTACGACAAGTATAAAACCGGTTTTTCTGACGATTATGTTAGAGAAGTGAGCATGGAAGAAGTAGTAAAATTAGCAGACGTTGTAAGCTTACATATTCCACTAACTCCTGAAACCAGACAAATGGTAAATAATGAATATTTGAGACATTTTAAAAAACCGATATTCTTTATCAGTTTGGCCAGAGGCGAAATTACTAACACGAGGGCCATACTTAATGCTATAAAAGAAGGAAAGATTTTAGGCGCAGGGCTGGATGTTCTGGAAGTTGAAAAATTCCCTAAATTAAGTGAGCAGGATTGGTACCAGGATCTTGCAAATGAGCCGAAAGTATTATTGAGCCCGCATGTTGGAGGATGGACTTTTGACTCGTATCGTAAAATTTCTGAGGTATTAGCCGACAAGCTGAAAAATTTGGATTTGTAAAAATAAAAATATTATCTTCGTGAAAATCGGGCAAGACTATAACCACGCTGTTATAGTCTTGCTTCTTTTTTATAGACCGGCGAAAGCCAAAATGTTTAGTGTTCAAAAATAAAATTATGACTGAGATAGCATATTTCACCAAAGAAGGATTAGAGAACTTAAAACAAGAGTTACAGTACCTAAAAACGGAAGGAAGGGCTAAAATTGCAAACGCAATTGCCGAAGCAAGAGATAAAGGTGACCTATCTGAAAATGCAGAATATGACGCTGCGAAGGAGGCTCAAGCTTTACACGAGACAAAAATTGCTAAATTAGAAAACACATTGGCTAATGCCCGCTTAATTGATGAGTCTAAGATTGACACAACTAAAGTATTAGCTTTGTCCATAGTGAAAATTAAGAATGTGAAAAATGGTGCAACAATGACTTATCAACTGGTTGCCGAGAATGAAGCTGATTTAAAATCTGGCAAGATTTCTGTAAAGTCTCCAATCGCACAAGGTTTATTGGGAAAATCTGTTGGAGATAAAGCTGAAATTACTGTACCGGCGGGCAAAA
The DNA here is from genome assembly GCF_000190735.1 of Pseudopedobacter saltans DSM 12145. Taxonomy (GTDB): domain Bacteria; phylum Bacteroidota; class Bacteroidia; order Sphingobacteriales; family Sphingobacteriaceae; genus Pseudopedobacter; species Pseudopedobacter saltans. Next base: position 3,922,869 of record NC_015177.1, on the reverse strand, counting down.
TGGAATTTGAAATTCTTGATATTAGCAGGTAGTCAATATCAATCAGATGATGGTTCATGAACCTATAGACATTTATCTAATGAACTAGTGCGCCAAGATAATTTACTAATGAACTAATAAAAAAATGGCCAGCATATTCACAAAAATTGTAAATGGGGAGATTCCAGCACATAAAGTAGCGGAGACATCCGAATTCTTAGCTTTTTTAGACATTAACCCTCTTAAAGAAGGTCATGTTTTGGTGATCCCTAAAAAGGAAATAGACTACATTTTTGATATTGAAGACGAACTGTATGTCAGCATGATGATCTTTGCTAAAATTGTAGCTGCTGGAATAAAGAAAGCCATACCTTGTAATCGTGTTGGCGTTGCTGTGGTTGGCTTGGAGGTTCCTCATGCACACATCCATCTTATCCCAATAGATAAGATTTCGGATATGGATTTTGGAAAGAAAAAGCTTACTCCTACTACGGAACAACTAAGCGAAACCGCATTAAAAATTTTAGACGCATTAAGAGAAGTTTAAATACAAATAGTCTTGAAAAAGCCAGAAATATATGAATTTCTGGCTTTTTTGTGCTTACTTTTAAACCGTTTAAGAAGCAGGTATAATCTTAAAAGTAAACTTTACTTTATGACAGACTGATTCTTTTCACCCTATTTCTCTGCGTTAACATCGCACTTTCTTCCCTTGCTCAAAATTTCACCATTGCAAAAAGGGTTGATATTTTAGGAGATATTACTGTTACTTACAAAGATCGATTTGGAAAAGAAATCAGCGCGGTTAAAGTCTATTTTTGTGATAAAACCAAATTGTATACTTTTATTTTCTTGATCCCAATTCTAAATCAGGGTACTGCCACTAAACCACAGATAATAAGAGCTACACAAACTTACTTCTCAACAGTTATTGATAATAATTTAGAAAAACTTATTTCGCCTATAACACAAAATTGCAAAAAAATGTTAAATTTTTTGATTTGTTTTAAGCCGTCTCTAAATTCGATTTAGAAAATTCTAAATTATTATTAAACCATATTAAAAGATTTATGTCAAGCAGAGAGAATCAACTCCGGTTAGTTTTTCTGGGCATTATTTTGATGGTTTTCACCAAATTAAACGCCCAAAATGTACAACTTTACACTACTTATCCTAAAATTTCAGTCTCTCCTGGAGAAGTAGTAGATTACAGTATCGAATTGATCAACAACAGCAGCGCGGTTAAAACCAGTGACATCTCTTTATCCTCGCTACCAAAAGGCTGGCATTACGAACTCAAATCCGGCAACTATGTAATAGATCGCCTTTCTGTTCTTCCAAAAGACAGGAAGACGCTAAACCTGAAGCTCTTCGTTCCGGGTATCCAGAAAAAAGGTTCTTACACATTTTATGTATCTGCCGGAGGAACAAGGCTACCACTTACCGTTAAAATAACAGAAGAAGGTGTTTCAAGTTCCGAATTAACTTCCACCCAAACCAACATGGAAGGTGCTGCAAACTCAACATTCACCTATAACGCAACTTTATTCAACAGATCATCGGATGGCCAGGTTTATGCATTGTCAGCAAACGCAGCTGCTGGCTGGGGAGTTATATTTAAATCTGATGGCAAACAAGTAAGTTCAGTAGATATCGAACCTAACCAGCGTAAAGATATAATAGTTGAAATAAACGCTCCCGAGGGTATAAAAAAAGGAACTTATAAGATACCTGTCAGAGCTACAAACGGTAGCAATCAGTCAGAAATTATTTTTGAGGTTGTAGTAAGCGGATCTTATAAGCTTGAGTTAACCACTCCTTCAGGTGCGTTAAGCACAACCGCCACAAGCGGATCGGTAAAAAAGATACAACTATCGGTAAAAAACACCGGAGCATCAGATCTCAGCCAGATTAACCTGTCATCGGAGGCACCTTCAAACTGGGAAGTAATATTTGAACCAACCAGAATTACTACGCTAAAGGCCGGCGAATCGGCCACGGTGAACATGAATATTAAACCAACGTCTAATGCCATAGCAGGGGACTATGTATTAACTGCTTCCGCCAGATCATCAGAGACAAGTAGCCAGGCGCAGTTCAGAATTACAGTAGAAACTTCAATCCTGAAAGGCTGGTTTGGAATCACTTTAATTGCATTGGCTGTTGGTGTTGTCTATTATCTTATTCGTAAATATGGAAGGAGATAGTAAGTGTGGATACTTCTATTATTTCAATAAAAGGACTTAGAAAAGTATATCAAAACCATGTTGCGGTAAATCATCTGGATTTAGATATACAAAGAGGCGAAATATTCGGCTTACTAGGCCCAAACGGCGCGGGAAAGTCCACTACTATTCTTATGATGTTGGGACTAACGGAACCTACCACCGGATTTGTCCGGGTAAACGGAATAAATCCGCAAACGCATCCTGTTGAAGTGAAGAAAATGGTCGGATATTTACCAGATAATATTGGTTTTTACGAAACCAGAACTGGCTTAGATAATCTTGTTCTCGTCGCCGAGCTGAACGGTTATAAGTATAATGATGCTTTTACAAGGGCTAAAAACCTTCTGGAAACAGTTGGATTAAAAGAAGTAGGTAACCAAAAAGTATCGACCTATTCACGAGGTATGAAACAACGACTTGGACTTGCCGATACACTTATTAAAAATCCTAAGATTATTATCCTGGATGAGCCTACTCTCGGACTAGACCCTAGTGGTGTAAAGGAGTTTTTATCGTTGATACGGGATTTGAGCAAAAAGGAAAACCTTACTGTTCTACTTTCCTCGCATCATCTGCATCAAGTTCAGGAGGTATGTAACCGAGTGGGGATTTTTGTAAAAGGGAATCTAATAGCGAAGGGAGAAGTTAAGGATCTAGCTCAGCAACTATTTGGAACCGACAGTATGACAACATTACTGGATACCGGATTGAATAACCACGATGAAATCGAATCTATAAAAAACAAACTCCAAAATATAAGAGGAATAGATCGTACCGAAATCAACGGACATCAAATTGTTATTCACCACTCTTTTAATTCCAATACCCCTTTGGTAAAAATATTGGCAAAACAGGAAATTCCAATAATGCAGATATTACAAAAGGGTTATGGTCTTGATGATATTTATTCGTATTATTTTGAAGAAAATAAGTCATGAAAAAAACTGATTTCAATTTTAGATCTTTCAAAATACTCGTCAGAAAAGAGATTTCAGATTACATAAAAAGCTGGAAGTTCATTATTCTATTAGGCATTGTACTACTGACTTGTATTGCATCCTTATATAATTCGCTATCTGTTTTAAGAAAAAATATTCCTGCGCCTAATGATCCTGATTCGATATTTTTCTTTTTAAAAATATTTACCACATCAGATGGTACTTTACCACCTTTTCATGTATTTGTAGGTTTTCTGGGGCCTCTTCTGGGAATTTGTTTAGGTTTCGATGCGGTAAACTCTGAGTTCAACAACCGGACAATCAGCAGAATTCTATCTCAGCCTATACACCGGGATAGCTTTCTAAATGCTAAGTTTATAGGAGCATTACTGATTATAGCGTGTTTATTTAGTACATTATTTTTGCTTACAACCGGCGTAGCTATAATTTGGACAGGTTTATCGCCTACCTTTCAGGAGTGTGGCAGATTACTTCTTTTTTTACTCTTGACCATTGTATACGTTGGATTTTGGCTAAATCTTTCCATTCTGTTTTCAGTTTTGTGGAGATCACCTGCAACTTCGGCCCTTATAGGGATTGCGATATGGCTATTTTTTACTGTATTTTATCCGCTGATTGTAAACGTTATTGCAAAGCGTATAATGCCAGATCCGTACTCATCTTATCAGGAGATCAAGGCTTATCAGGATTTTATGCTAACTCTAACACGCTTCGCGCCAAATCAGCTATTTGACGATGGAACCAATATATTGCTGATGCCTTCTATACGCAGCCTTGGCCCTTTAAGTATGGAACAAGTTCAGGGAGCAATTCCTTCTCCGTTACCAATATGGGAAAGTATAAAAATTGTCTGGGATCAGTTAACGGGATTATTAGCTTCTACTATTATTTGCTTTGCATTATCATATTTTAGCTTTATGCGCAGGGAAATTCGGGCTTAGACAAGTACTTTGATAGATTAAAAGGTTGTCCAGAAAGATTTTATTTTTTTCGGACAACCTTTAACTTAAATTTCTATAGCGTCTTCTGTTTTGTTCGATATTTTCATCAGGTTTAGTGTAAGCCCTGCATCTTCAAATTTTTGTTTTGCTTGCTCTTCATTAATCTTGATATAACCAAAAGTATCATAATGCATACCTATAATTTTTTTGCAATTGATAAATTTAGCGGCTAAAATGGCATCATCAACCCCCATAGTAAAGTTATCGCCAATACATAAAAAAGCGTAATCTATATCGTATAATTCGCCCAGTAGCCTCATATCTGAAACTAAAGCCGTATCCCCTGAATAATAATAAGTTTTTCCGTCAGTCTTTAATAAAAAACCGGCGGCAGGACCACCGTAGCTCCCGTTTGGTAAAGAATTGGAATGGGCTGCATAAGTCATTTTAACCGTTCCAAAATCAAAATTCCAACTCCCCCCTAAATTCATAGGATGTATTTTTTCAGCACCTTGTCCCGAAGCCCATTGTACCAATTCAAACGAGCTGATAATAGTAGCATCCGTACGTTTTGCTATATTGATTAAATCAGCGACATGATCACTATGCCCGTGAGACACCAGAATATAATTGCATTCGATTTCATTTATATTGATATCTTTAGCCAATTCATTTGGGGAAATGAAAGGATCTATCAAAATCTTATTTTCGCCTATTTGAAGTAGAAAACAAGAATGCCCAAAATAATTTACTCTCATAGCTTTTTATTTACCGAATAGTTTACCAAGCGCGCCTAAACCTCCCATACTTCCCAACATTTCTTGTGTCATGGCTGCAGTTTCCGATTGAGAGATATTATCTGCCTGCTCGAAAGCTTTATTTAATGCTACAACTAATAGCTCTTCTACTTCTTCTTTATCGGAGTTTTTGAAAAATTCTTCTTCAATTTTCACCTCTTTCACTTTTTTATTGGCAGTGGCCACTACCTGGATAGCACCTCCTTCAGCTTCGCCTTTTACACTGATACTATCTAAACGCCTTTTTATGTCCTCTGCTTTTTGCTGAGCTTCGAATAATTTGTCAAACATATCTTTAGTATTTTAGTTCGTTTTTGTTGTTCGTAGTTCGTTGGCTTTTCTTAACTTCATTCAATATTAGCTCGATCTAAAGTTTATTCCACATCAGAACTTCCGTCTCTGCCATAAGCGCCTCTTCTTATCACAGGCATTTTCAAATGCTTATATAAATCGTCTAAGTGGAGCAAGCTTCCATTGGTTAAGTTTCCAAGAAAAGCGATTACAATATCGTTATTTAAATCTCTAACATAAATATTTCTAAAACCATGCCACCAACCAGTGTGATAGACTACTTTTTCACCTTTTGCTCCGTCAAACATTCTCCAGCCATAGCCATAATTAAAATGTCCGTTTTGTGGCTTATTACGTCCGGTATACATCGAATCCAAGCTGTTTTTATTAAGAAGACGCCCATTTTTCAAAGCATGATCATATAGTATCAAATCTTTTATTGTCGAATAGATTCCCTTATCGCCTACCGGGCCGTCGAGAAAATTTTGAGCTACAGAATATCTCCATGTCCTATCATGTCCTACCACATCAACAGGTATCTTATCATAAACCGCCTTTGAATAAACATGGGTATTTTTCATACCTGCCGGTTTAAATATATGCTCCATGACATAATCTGCATAACTTTGTCCGGTAACTTTCTCTATAATACCCCCCAAAACCATATAATTAGAATTATTATAGTGGAATGTTCTGTCTGGACTTGTATAAGGGGCAGGTTTGTACTGGGCAATTACATCCATGACTTCCTGATTAGTGATACCTTTACGCATATCCCGTTTTTCCTTCCTCCATATATCATCTATAAAATAGACATAATTCATCATCCCGCTACGATGTGGAAGTAATAGTCTGATTGTTATATTGTCATAAGGAAAGTCCGGAAAATATTTTTTCACATTATCGTCCAGAGACAACTTTCCTGCTTCCAGTAATTGCATTATTGCTACACCGGTAAAAGTTTTGGTTACTGAGGCCAGTTCAAATTGAGACTCAATTTTTAAACTGTCTCTTAACAGATAGTTTGCCCAACCGTAACTTCCTTCAAAAAGGATTTTTCCTTTTTTAGCTACAATTACATTTCCATTAAATCCATATTTCTTATGAAGATTCTGCATAAATTCTGCGATATATGGATCTGCATTTTTCTTATCGTAAACTAATAAAAGACTATCGCTTTTATCGTCTTTTGCGGTTCTAACTTTAGGATTCTTATTTTCTCTTCCGGACGACGAACACGAGCTATATAAAACAACGGAAAATAAAACTAGGGATAAGGTTTTAAAAAATTTCATTAAATATTATCGGTTTCCTATTCAAAAACTATAAAGCTGGCAAATTAAAAATTATATACCTAATAAAAAGGCTTAGTTTTAAACATCCAGAATATTAGGCGGTAGAGCATAATTTTTACTATTAACTAACGAAAGAAATGCCATAATCATATATATAAACCATAAATTGTCCAGATTTTTTAATATAGCTCCCATTGGGCAGGTCTATCATTAATAAAAATCATAAATTTGGATATTAATTAAAAATCATCAAAAAATGGAATACAGAATTGAGCATGATACCATGGGAGAGGTTAAAGTTCCAGCAGACAAATTCTGGGGAGCGCAAACCGAACGTTCAAGAAACAATTTCAAAATTGGCCCCGAGGCTTCTATGCCGAAAGAGATAATTTATGCTTTCGCTTATCTGAAAAAAGCAGCAGCAATGGCAAATACCGATCTAGGTGTCTTACCTGCTGAAAAAAGAGACTTAATTGCGCAGGCATGTGACGAGATATTAGCAGGGAAACTTGACGACCAATTTCCTTTGGTTATTTGGCAAACTGGTTCCGGAACCCAATCAAACATGAACGCAAATGAGGTTATAGCCTACAGAGCCCATGTAAATAATGGTGGTTCTTTATTGGATGCGAAGAAAATTCTGCACCCAAATGATGATGTAAACAAATCGCAATCTTCTAACGATACTTTCCCTACAGCTATGCACATTGCTGCATACAAACAAGTTGTAGAAATAACTTTACCAGGATTAGAACTTTTAAAAGACACCCTGGCTAAAAAATCAGAAGAATTTAAAGATATCGTAAAAACTGGCCGTACTCATTTTATGGATGCGACTCCATTAACCTTGGGTCAGGAGTTCTCCGGATACGTTCAACAAATAACTAATGGTATCAGAGCAATCAAAAATTCTTTGGAAATGATTGCAGAATTGGCTTTGGGCGGTACTGCTGTAGGCACCGGTTTAAACACACCAAATGGTTATGATATATTGGTTGCAAAATATATTGCTGAGTTAACCGGACTTCCTTTTGTAACTGCCCCGAATAAATTTGAAGCTTTGGCAGCCCATGATGCAATTGTAGAATTATCTGGTGCATTAAAGAGAGTTGCAGTTTCTTTAATGAAGATTGCTAACGATATCAGAATGTTATCCTCCGGTCCAAGATGCGGTATTGGAGAAATCATAATTCCTGATAATGAACCGGGATCTTCTATTATGCCGGGAAAAGTTAATCCAACTCAACCGGAAGCTTTAACAATGGTTGCGGCACAGGTTATTGGCAATGATGTAGCTGTATCAGTAGGAGGTACAAATGGCCATTTTGAATTAAACGTGTTCAAACCTGTTATGGCAGCCAACGTACTACAATCTGCTCGTTTAATTGGGGACGCATGCGTTTCTTTTAATGATCATTGTGCGGCCGGAATTGAAGCCAATTTACCGGTAATCACACAACATTTGGAAAACTCGCTAATGTTGGTTACAGCATTAAACCCGCATGTTGGTTATGAAAATGCTGCAAAAATTGCAAAGAAAGCACATAAAGAAAATAAAACTTTAAAAGCCGCTGCCGTTGAATTAGGTTTATTAACCGAAGATCAGTTTGATCAATGGGTTAAACCTGGAGATATGGTTGGTTCTTTAAAATAAATCAAACCAAAATATCAGGTTACGGGGCATCAAACATCGCTGTAACCTGATATCTTTCGTTTTTAATTTAGAATGCAAAAGTCAATTTTAGTTTTTATTACTTCCTTAGTCATCTGTTCTTGCACCTTAAATCCGTCTGTTCAGAATTTAGGAGACGAAGATTTGCAAGGTTTTTGGGCAGAAGACTCCGTCCCGCTACAGGACAAACTGGTTTCTTACGAGAAATATTATCTTAAATTCACTTGCGATTCTTTCTATTTGAATATCAAAAACTATTCTAAAGTAAATTTGAATGGTGGTGATTGTTACAATAAAAACGAATGGCAGGAGTATGTAAAAGGAACTTACGAAGTCAATAAAGACACGTTGCATTTAAACGGAGCATTTGTAAGCTCAACATATCGTTTCAAGCCTCAAGGCGATTGTTACCGATTTGGAAACTTCAAAGAGGAATTTATATTAAAAAAAATCAGTGCAGATAGCTTAGAATTATATAATACTATTACTTCTATATCACATATAATTGAATTAAAAGAAAAGTTAAGCTGCAATAAAACACAAAATCTAAAGAAATGAAGATACTAATGGTTTGCCTGGGCAATATTTGTCGTTCTCCTCTGGCTCATGGCATTCTGGAGCATCTTGCTAAAGAGAATGGACTGGACTGGGAAATTGATTCCGCCGGCACAGGATCATGGCATATAGGCCACAAACCCGACCGGAGGTCTATAGCTGTTGCGAAAAGTTATGGTGTAGACATATCTTCTCAACGAGCCAGACAATTTGAAATTAACGATTTTGACCGATACGATTTTATCTTTGTAATGGACGAAAACAACTATAAAGACGTTATTGCATTGGCAAAAAGCCAGGAGGAAAAAAATAAAGTGAAGTTATTTATTCCAAATGGCGTGGTTCCGGATCCATATTGGGATGATACTCAATTTGACCCGGTTTATCATATGATTTATGAACAATGTCAAAAATTGATAGAATCTTTAACGAAGAAAAATTAAAACAATGAGAAAATTAATCCTTCTAATTTTAATGCTTTGTGGTTTCACCACTTTCGCTCAAAAAAAGACAAAAGACCTTAATTATTACTATTACTCTGCAAAACAGGATCCGTCTTTTGTAGCATATTTAAAAGCTAAAAAAGAATTTGATGATAAAAAAACAGATTTCAGATTGCCGAAATCGGAAGAAGCGGTAAGAGAAATTGAGCAAAACCGCGATAAAATTATGAGAAATGAAAAGACCTATGCAGAGTTCCTTTCTAAACATGGGATGAAAAATGCCGGAGAATATTCGAGTCTATGGTTTGGACAATTGACAGCATTAAAGTCCTTTTTAAAGAAAAATCCTGAGTTTTCTTCACTTTCTGCTAAAGAGCGCCAGGATATCATTGACAAATGGTATTTCTCTGGAGAATTCAAATAAAATATTTACTAAGGGCGGACTAAAATCCAGTCATGGTCGGAAGATTTTTCTTCCGACTTTTTTGTTTTAAGGAGGTTTGTTTTGTATGTAATACATTGGCAATCAATAATTTATATTGTTTTTATTGGTTATTATTTGTATCTTAATCACTGGTAATAAATAATATATGGCCATCTTCAAGGATCACAACATCACCGTAAAACAGCTTCTTGGCTTCATTCCTGAAGCACTTTTATCAAATTTGTCTCTCACTACCAGGATCGACCACTACGCAAAGGTTCTGAAAGGAAATAAGCTGTTCTATTTGTTGTTCTATGGTATTCTGGACAATGACAGACTGAGTCAGCGAACCCTGGAAGATACGTTTAATGATTCTATATTCAAGATGCTTTTCAATCTCGATGAAGATGAAACGGTACGTAGAAGCTCCATTTCTGAGCGATTGTCCAAGATTGATCCTGACTATTTTAAGCAGATATATGATTGTATCTATGAGCAATTTTCCAGAGCTTATACATCAACAGAGAGAAAGAAGAACAATCTGATCAGGGTAGATAGCTCAATGGTCAGTGAAAGTGTTGGTAAGCTTATGGAAGGGATTGATAACAAAAGCGGTAAAAAGGCGGTCAAATATAGCATTGGCTTTGACGGTGTTTTGCCCTGCCATTCATCAGTGTTCACCAGTCCAAACTATGGTAACGAAGATAATGCGTTGCCGGAAGTTGTAAGGGAGCATGTAAAAAAGGAAACTGGCCACCAGAATATCTATGTGATGGACAGGGGGCTGCAATCCACCAGAACGATAGCTGCTTTCAACAAGGAGAAGATAACTTTCGTTTGCAGATCAAAGGAAAACAGGAAACTGGTTGAACTGGACTCTCTTATTACTGAGGGAATGGAACTCGATCTGGGCGAATCGTTACTGGTCAGCGACCGTAAAGTCCAGCTTTACACCGGTATTCCCATTAATAAAAACGGCAAAAAATATTATAGCGAAGAACTGGTAGACACCCATTTTCGGCTTGTAGTAGTTAAGGGTAAAGGAGATCAAAAGCAATATTGGCTACTGACCAATGACTTCGAAAGCTCAGCGGCAGACATTTCAAAAGCATACAGAAGGCGTTGGGACATAGAGGTCTTTTTCAGGTTCTTAAAACAGGAACTCAATGTAAGTCACCTTGTTTCGCTTAACAAAAATGGGATACAGGTAATACTATACATGACACTGATCGTTGCTATGATGCTGTTGATGTACAAGAAAGCTAACAACATCGGTTACAAAACGGCCAAAAGACGTTTCGCTATGGAGCTCAGAGAGCTTACCATTGCTATGATTGTTCTGCAATGTGGTGGAGACCCAGGACTTTTTTTTAAAACATAAAAAATGGCCAGAATTTCTTCCGACCATTCGTGGACTAAAATCCGCCTTTAGTTTTTCTTCTCTCCTTTCCGTATTTAAATCTCTATTTATCTTCCAAATCCTTATTTTTGCGGCATGGCAACTATTAAGGCTTCTGTTCCAAAAGGTACAAGAGATTTTGGACCAATTGAAACTCAAAAAAGAAACTACATATACAACACAATTAAATCAGTTTTCAGAAAGTATGGATATCAGGAAATCCAAACTCCAACAATGGAAAATTTGGATACCCTTACCGGAAAATACGGAGAGGAAGGCGATAAACTGATTTTCAAAATATTGAATAGTGGAGATTTTTACGAAAAAGCATCTGCCAAGAAAACAGCTGAAGGTGATTTCAGTTCTAAAAGTATTTTACCATTAATATCGGAAAAAGCACTACGCTACGATTTAACTGTTCCATTTGCCCGTTTTGTGGTCATGCACCAGAACGAGATAACTTTTCCTTTCAAGCGTTTTCAAATTCAACCAGTTTGGCGGGCAGACAGACCACAAAAAGGAAGATATAGAGAATTTTACCAATGTGACGTTGATGTTGTTGGCTCCGATTCTTTGTTAAACGAGGCCGAATTTATATGTATATATGATGAAGCTTTATCGAAATTAGGCCTTAAAGATTTCAGTATAAAAATCAATAACAGGAAAATATTAACCGGCATTGCCGAACTGATTGGTAAGCCCAATCAAATTGTTGATATGACCGTTGCTATCGACAAATTGGATAAAATTGGTTTGGATGGGGTAGAAAAAGAATTACTATCCAAAGGTTTTACCGGAGCTGACTTAGAAATTTTAAAACCGGTTATTCTATTAAATGGCAGCAATAACGAAAAACTCGCCCAACTGAAAATGGTGTTAAAAGATTCGTTAAATGGCTTAAAAGGAATCGAAGAAATAGAAACTGTTTTCTCTTATCTGGCTGGTTTCGACATTAAAACAGCGAAAGTAGAGCTTGATCTTACATTAGCCAGAGGCCTGAATTACTATACCGGTTGTATTTTTGAAGTAAAAACCAATGAGGTTGCAATGGGATCCATTGGCGGCGGTGGCCGTTATGACGATCTTACAGGAATGTTTGGCCTAAAAAACTTAACAGGAGCAGGAGTTTCTTTTGGCGCCGACAGAATTTACGATGTTCTTGAAGAATTGAATTTATTTCCAAAGACTGCAGAAGAAAGTACCAAAGTATTAATCTGTGTATTTGGAAAAGAGGAGGAGCAATATGCAATTCCTTTGCTAGCGAAGCTGCGCTCCGTCGCTATAAACGCAGAGCTTTATCCTTTTGGCGCTAAACTTAAAAAGCAAATGCAATATGCCAATGACAAGCATATCCCATACACTATAGTAATTGGCAGTGACGAAATGCAAAGCGGAAAACTTACTTTTAAGGATATGAACAGCGGCGAACAAAAACAAGCGACTATAGACGAGATCGTTAGATCTTTGAGTTGCTAAAAAATCACGGCTTTATAATTGCCTGGCTTTTCTTATAGAAATTAAGTCAGGCAACACTTTAAAGCTGGCATCAAATTTCAACATACCTATATTGTTGTTTAGGTATTTTCATGAAATGTCGTTTCCAAAATTGCTGTTTCAAACTCTTCCACCGGATATTTACTCTCTATCAGACTGATTAACATCTCCGCAGCTTTACGCCCCATCTCAAAAGCAGGTTGCCTAACAGCAGATAACGAAGGGTTTAAAAGTTCAACAACATCCGAATTACTAAAGCCAGCAATTAGAATATTGTTCTTGGCGTTATATTTTTTTAAAGCAGCTAAGCATCCGGTACTTAATCTGTCGCTTGCGACAAAAATAGCATCAGGCCGATCGCGCATATCTAAAAAGTACTTTACCGCTTCATCAACCTCTTGCTTATTGCTTCCACCGTACTCACAATATCTTACTAAATTCTCATCCAGCGGAATTCCATATTTCCCTAAAGCATCTTCATAACCGGTTTTTCTTTCAGAAGTAATAGATAATTGCGATGCATTTGCCAGATGGGCAATACGTCTGCAACCCTTTTTTATCAGATATTCCGTCGCTTTAAAAGCACCGTCCCGATTGTTGCTGGTCACTTTATGCGTTTTTATAGAATCCAGAATTCTATCAAAAAAAACAATCGGCAAACCCTGCTGATGCAATCTCACCAAGTGGGCATAATCTTTAGTTTCTGCACTTAATGAAATTAAAAGTCCGTCTACAGACCTGTTTGCCAAGTGTTCAGTATTGATTACCTCACGATTGTATTTATCGTGAGTTTGTGATATAATAACGTGATATCCCTTGCTATAAGCAATAGATTCTATGCCATCAATTGCCTGGGAAAAAAACTGATTGGCAACTTCACAAACTACTACACCAATAGAATAGCTTCTTCTCTCTCTAAGACTTAAGGCAATTGGATTCCGCTGAAAATTAATCTTTTCCGCATACTCAAGTACAATTTTCTTTGTGTCTTCGCTTATTTCATATCCTCCCCGAAGAGCTCTTGAAACTGTCGAAGTCGACAAATTCAAGGCCTTGGCAATGTCTTTGATCGTTGTAGGTTTAAACATGAACTCGGCTTTGTATACTTCTTAAAAGTAGGCAAATACTGGATTATAAAAAAATTAAAGTTAAAATGAGAGCTATTCTCCAAAAACTCACATAGTTAAAAACGCCATTTATTTCTACATTTGCAATATGACAACGTTTGCCCAAGATTTTATACGTACTTCTGCAGAAAAAGCTTTTGATAAGGAACACAGGGACATCATCAATTATAATATTGGAAAATATGATGTTGCAGTAGATCGCGGTTTGTCCAGGCTGGTCAATTTAGAACATGCCAAAAGAAAAGGCCATGTAATAAAATGGAAAGTCATGGAAAATCTGGACAAGCTCCTTCCAGAATTCGAGACAAATTTCCAGAAAAAAGGTGGTAAAGTAATTTGGGCAAACGACGCGCAGGAAGCTAACAGAGAAATTCTTGAAATTCTAAAAAAGCACCAGGCAAAAAGTGTCATAAAATCCAAATCTATGGTAACAGAGGAAATTCATTTAAATGATTTTCTTGAAAAAAATGGCGTGGAATCCCTGGAATCAGATCTCGGTGAATATATAGTTCAATTGCTGGGACAAAAGCCTTACCATATTGTAACCCCGGCAATGCATTTAAATAAGGAAAAAATTGCCGAGTTGTTTAACAGAAAGTTTGGTACTCCAATAGATGCTACTCCCGAACAATTAACTTTAAAGGCTAGAGAACTTCTCAGAGATAAGTACCTTACTGCTGATGTCGGTATAACCGGAGCCAATTTCCTGATTGCAGACTCGGGGAGTATCGCTCTGACAGAGAATGAAGGAAATGCCAGACTGACAACAACATTTCCCAAAGTACATATTGCGATTGTAGGATTCGAAAAAATGATTCCTTCTTTTGCCGACCTGGCTCTTTTCTGGCCTATGCTTGCTACACATGGCACAGGACAAAATCTAACGGTATACAACAGCATTTTAAGCGGTCCCAGACAAGCACATGAAACTGATGGACCAGAAGAAATGTACGTTATATTACTGGACAATGGCCGTACAAACTTGCTTGCACAAAAAGAACAAAGACAGGGGTTATATTGTATTCGATGTGGCGCTTGCCTGAATGGCTGTCCGATATATAAAAATATAGGTGGTTATACCTACGATACAACTTATAGTGGCCCGATCGGATCAATTATCACTCCCCATTTGCAGGGAATGAAAGATTTCAAACATTTAAGCTATGCGTCAAGTTTATGTGGAAAATGTTCTGAGGTTTGCCCGGTTAAGATTGATATCCATAAGATGCTTTTGCTAAATCGCAGAGATGCCGTAAATCAAAATTTAAGTACGAAAGCGGAAAATATAGGTTGGTTCTTCTGGAAAAAAGCAATGACAAACAGAAAGCTTGTAGACCTTTTTAGTGGAAAATGGAAGAATTTCTTTCTAAGGAACTTCTTCGCTAAATTATGGGGAAAAGAAAGAGTATTGCCTGAAGTGAACCAAAAGTCCTTTAGTGAGGAGTGGAAAGAAAATAACGGAATCAAAAAAGACGCATAAAGTATCTACTGTTAAAGCTACTTTATACGGTACTGCGGTTTATTTTATTTACTAATCTAAGCGTCTTATAAAAATAAGTCAAAAAGGCAGCGGAGATTCTCAACGCCTCTCTTTAAAATTAAGGTATCATCTTTGCTTGAATTTATTCATAACAAAAAAATCTATCATCATGAATAAATTCAGATTAAGCGTATTCGCTGTTATTGCGAGTCTTGCGCTTTTCTCTTGTGGAGGATCAGGAGAAAGAAAAACAGAAAATACCGCTACTACTCCGGTAGAAACAAAACCAACCGAACCACCTGTTACAAGCTCTTCGGCTCCTTTATCACAGGATATTATGCTGGAAGGTAATGATCAAATGAGATTTAATGCCACAGAATTCAGAGTTAAAGCTGGAGAACCCGTTCATTTGACGCTAAAACATGTTGGAACCATGAAAAAAGATGTTATGGGCCATAATGTCGTTGTCTTGAAAATGGGATCCGATTTACATGCTTTTGATACAGAAGCTATCAAAGCAAAATCTACAGATTATATTCCTAAGTCTTTAAACAACGAAATAATTGCACATACAAAACTCTTAAGTGGTGGCGAATCCGACTCGATTACATTCACATTGGACAAACCAGGAACTTATGAATTCCTGTGTTCTTTTCCCGGACATGCTACTTTTATGAAAGGAAAAATTATAGCTGAATAGCCCTCTTCTTCAAAGCTTTAACCGCAAATCACTTTACCATACTGATATTTTGTGGTTAAAGCTTTATTTAATGTAAAACTTGATTTTAAGAAATGGCCCTTACTTCTGCAAGGGGGCTAAAAAGGTAAATCCTGCCAGTAGAAATCTCAAGACATTTGTATCTGGTTCTATTTTTTGAAAGCTTTTTAAATTTTCTACCAGTCTTAATTTCGAAAATCTGGTTTTCTGTTATTTCGGTGATACTCACAAAGCCATTATCTATTTTTTCATTATAATTGCGCAAAACACCAAAAAGCACCTGATCGCTACAACTAGATGCAGCTGGATTTTTTAAATATTTAGCAAGTGCCTTTTCTACATCTGAAGGTAATATCTCCATTTCAAAGAACGGAATCATCATCATTTTAAAATTGTTCTTCCATTCGGCGCCATGTGGTTTTACTTTCCCCTTCCATTGATTAAAGGTCAGCAAATGTGCAAATTCATGCACCGTAGTAATTAAAAAGGCATATGGATTAAGATTATGGTTTACAGAGATTCTATGGCCAGAATTTCGAAACGGAGCTCTGTAATCACCAAATTTCGATTCCCTGCCTTTTGTAATCTTAAATTCACAACGATATTTATCTATCCATTCGGAAATAAGCATTGCAGCTTTCTCCGGCATATATTGACTTAATATCTGAATTTTTTTATCCATAAGGACAGTCTTATTTCAATAGCTGATAAGCTACCATAGCACAAACATAGGCCATAACAGTCATATAAACTATCTGTATTACTGGCCATTTCCAGGATTTTGTTTCGCGATGGACAATAGCTACAGTACTCATACACTGCATAGCAAAAGCATAAAATAACATTAATGAAATTCCTGTTGCCAAAGTATAAACCGGTTTTCCAGTAACCGGATTTATTGAAACCGCCATCCGCTCTCGTATGGTATTTGTGTCTTCATCTCCACCATCAACGCTATATATAGTAGCCATAGTACCTACAAATGCTTCGCGAGCGGCAAAAGATGTTATCAAACCAATTCCAATTTTCCAATCATAACCCAAAGGGCGTATCAAAGGTTCTATGGTATGCCCAAAAATTCCTATATAGGAGTTTTCCAGTTTTTCTTTTGAAATTAAGGTTTCGATATGTACGGCTTGTGCCTCGTTGGCAGTCGCTAATTCTTTTTCATATTTAGCATCGATTTGCTCAAACCTTTTTCCGGGACCAAACGTGGCCAACACCCATAAGATAATAGAAATGGCGATAATTACTTTACCTGCTTCCAAAACGAAAGTTTTGGATTTATCGTACATCGTAAGCAGTACATTATTCCATCTCGGCATCCGATAAACAGGCATTTCCATAATAAAATAACCTTTGTCTTTAGCTTTGATAATGATTTTCATTACCCATGCGACCACAAGAGCGGCTACAATACTTATAATATAAAGTCCCATTAATACCAGAGCCTGAATATTTAAGAATCCAAAAACGGTTCTTTCTGGAATCACTAAAGAGATTAACAGTGTATATACAGGTAAGCGGGCAGAACAACTTACCAACGGCGTTACCATAATGGTAATTATCCGATCTTTCCAACTTTCTATAGTTCGAGCCGCCATAATAGACGGAACTGCACATGCAAGTCCACCTATCATCGGAACAACTGATTTTCCGTTCAATCCGAATTTCCTCATCAGTTTATCCATCATGAAAGTAACGCGGGACATATAACCGGTATCTTCAAGTATAGCTATAAAAGCAAAAAGAATGGCTATCTGAGGAATAAAAACGACAATCCCACCGAGTCCTGCAATAACACCATCCAACAAAAGGTTTGTAAGCATCCCTTTGGGAAGATTTTCATGCCCCACTTCTGTTATCCATCCAAAAAGACCTTCGATTAACTCCATTGGATAGGTCGACCATGAAAAAATTGCATTAAATATAAACAGCAGAATAGCTAAGAATATTACAAATCCCCAGACTTTATGTGTTAAAACGTGGTCTATTTTATTGCTGATGTTCTCTTCTAAAGCAACGGATTTATATTTGACGGTATCCGCCAATATTTCATTAATGAAATTGTAACGCTCGATAGTTTCCTGCGCCTGTACTTTTTGTGTATGGAAGTGATGTTTCTGCTCCAGTTCCTCTATTCTATCGCTTTTTTCCTTACCAAGATACTTCAGATTCTCATGCTGATGAGCTATCTGCAAAGCGACATATGAATTATCTATATTTAATTCCTGTCTTATGTCGGCGATTAGTTGCGGAGCAAGAGTATCTATTTCTATAGTTTCATATTGCAAAGGAAGTAAAGTACTATTTGCGATAGCTTCTTTCAGCTCATTTATTCCTTTCCCCTTTCTTGCAGCAAGTGGCACAACCTGAATATTCAATTTTTTTGCCAATGCATCTGCATCGACTTCTATATTCCCCTTCTCGGCCTGATCCATCATGTTCAGCGCAACGATGACAGGAATCTTTAAATCTGCAATCTGAGTATATAAAAGTAAGTTTCTTTTAAGGTTTGTAGCGTCAGCTACTATGATTACTAGTTCTGGATAAGAAGATTGGCTGGGATCTGAAAGGACTTCGAAAACAATAGATTCATCTACACTTTTAGGATATAAACTATATGTTCCGGGTAAATCTATAATTTCTGCAACCTTGCCATTTGGTAATTTACAGATACCAGTTTTTTTATCTACGGTTATGCCGGGAAAATTTCCGACTTTTTGATTTAAACCTGTTAATGCGTTGAAAATAGTAGATTTCCCGGTGTTGGGGTTACCTACCAGTGCGACTCTGATACTGTTATGTTCCAATACAATCTTAAATTAACTCTATAGTGGAAGCTTCCTGTACCCTTAAAGATAATTGGTAGCCTGAAATGCTGACAGCTATAGGACACCCCAACGGTGCAATTCTTTCTACTTTAATAACTTCTCCAGGCAAACATCCCATTTCCATAAGCTTAACAGACATTTCTAAATCTGTAAACTCCTTGATAATTCCTTGTTCGCCTTTGTTTAATTGAGAAAGTTTCATTTTCGTAATGATTTGCTCCGAATTTACGCCTTATTTATAATAGTTCCAAATAAGGTTATGGGTTAAGATTAAGTTTCTTAAAAACAACTAGAAATTTACATTTCTGTTAGAAAACTTCGGGCATTTGCATCCCTGCTTAAAGACTGAACAGGAATTAAAAAGCAAAGCTAAAATTGTTATAAATGAAATCAGTAAATATCTTTTAAGCATGCTTGAATTTTCGGTGTAATATCATGTAACTAAAAACGGCCATACCTACTCCAACCATATCAGAAAAGAAATCCCACCATTCGGCTGATCTATAAGTGAATACCTTCCACTGTAATATTTCTATCCCTCCGCCTATAAAAGCAGTTAATAAAATTATTTTAATGATGGTTAGCCAACTGTATTCGTAGCTTTTTTGTTGCTTAATCTTACCATATAAAAGCAAAACAGCCAATACAAAGAAAAAACCTAAGTGGCACATTTTATCAAATCCTTCGAAGAATTTTTCTGATGAAGGAAGATCTGAAGAAGGTAAATTACAAAGTATCAAGACTACGACAGTCCATATAATTGCCCAACCTTGATACTTTATATCTTTTAACATAGATTACGCGCCCACTAAATCTTTATATTCTTGTGCTGACATTAATCCTTTGCTTTCTGCCGTTGGTAAACTTACTTTAACCATCCATCCATCACCATAAGGATCCGTATTTACCAGTTCAGGACTTCCATCTAATTGTGGATTCACTTCAAGAATAGTAGCAGTAACAGGCATAAATAAGTCAGAAACTGTTTTTACCGCTTCTACAGTACCAAACACATCTCCTTCCGTCACTTCAGAACCCAGGGTATTAATATCTACAAAAACGATATCTCCTAATTCTCTTTGAGCGAAATCTGTAATACCAATATAAGCTGCATCTCCTTCTATTCTAACCCACTCGTGGTCTTTTGTATACTTTAACTCAGCTGGAAAATTCATAATTATATATTCTAAATGTATTTTAATCTTCTATATTTTCGTCGTTATCTGTCTCTTTTCGTCCTCTCATATGAATAACCAATCCATTTAAAAAGTTTCTTAAAACCTGATCTCCGCATTTTTTGAAATTTGGATGATCTTCTTTTCTAAAAAACGCACCCAATTCACTCTTTGTAATACGAAAGTCTACAAGCCCCATAATCTCGATAATTTCATCATTACGCAAGTGCAATGCAACCCTAAGTTTTTTAAATATCTCGTTATTACTCATTCTTTGATTTTGAACCCCAAAATTAGAATAAATGTTTTAACATCCCTAGTTTCTTTATTGAATTGTAAATCTAAGATTTACCCCAAAATTAGAGAACGCAGTATTAAATGTTTGTGATGTATATGGCTTTGTAATATTCGTATCGTAATAAATCCTTAAATTAAATCTTTGATTCACAACATAGTCAATACTTGGACGATACGTAATATTTTTAGATCCTCCAGAGATTTCGGCATCATCTATATCTGCTCTGTAAATCACAGTTTTATTATCTCTTATTGCTATATCAATCTTAAAATTCAAGTCGTTTTTAAGTACTGTTCCATTAAACATTCCAAACGGGAAACGGAAATTATTTGTCCGGTATCCGAAACCTATAACAAATGCATGGTCTTTTTGTTGAGCTAACTGGCTATTTGCTAAACTAAAACTTAAAGATCTTGACTTCCTGTATTCAACATTCATAGTTACGTTGTTCTTGAATCTCATATCAGCACCTAATAAGGGTACAAACTGCTCGTACAATGTAACCTGAGAAAACTGATAGAATGGCAAAAAGTCATTATTAGCCGCATCTCTCGAAGACACTGCCCCGTTGGTTTCTCTATACCTTATCAGCGAACTAAAACTATTCACATTATATGTTGAATTATATCCGTGTGAAATATCAAAAGATGTAAATACGTTACTGAATAGGGGTAATTTAGATAAACCATTGTAAGTTAATCTCCAGTTTGGAACCGGAACTTTCGGGAAACTCCCTAAATTGATGCTAT
The DNA here is from genome assembly GCF_000190735.1 of Pseudopedobacter saltans DSM 12145. Taxonomy (GTDB): domain Bacteria; phylum Bacteroidota; class Bacteroidia; order Sphingobacteriales; family Sphingobacteriaceae; genus Pseudopedobacter; species Pseudopedobacter saltans. Next base: position 3,902,011 of record NC_015177.1, on the reverse strand, counting down.
GAGGATCTTTATTTAAGTATGCTGCCAATAAAGATGATATCAATACATCCTGTGAGTTCTTTCCATATCCATCTGCATAGCCTTCTGAATTTTTTCCAGTACTATTTGGATTTAAATCTCCCAATCTTTCGGAAATAATCTTACGATTGGCTAAAAAATCCTGAAATAATTGAGAGTGTTTGCTACTATTTTTATCCTTAAATGCTGATCCTAAAGAAATAACTGAAATGCTGTAATCTCCACCCGTAATCGGACTTAAATTGAAAAACCCATGCCTGTCTTCATCATACCTAAAATTGGTACTGTAGTTTTTACTGCTACTCTTTAAAGCTGTTATTTCTATTCTCAAGTCCCTAAACGGCTCTAAAGTACCTCTCAAATTGATTTTCTCATTAAATGATTGTACATAAAGCTGGTTCATTAAAGTATCTTTTGTCAACCAACCATTTTCGATTGCTTTTTGGCGTAAATCTGCCTGAGAACCTAAAACAAAGCCCCAGCCCGGAGCATCCATAGAAAAGTCCATTCCCAAAGCATTTGTTTTTGGTAGATAACCAGGTAAGAAAGTACCTTCGTTTTTAATATATGATCCGCTTACGTTTTTAACACTAAATAATAAGTTCAATAAAGCTCCAGTAAATCCGGCACCTTGATTTTTCTTCATTTCACGATAAAACCCAAACTTATTATATAAAGTGTTCATGTTTAAAGTTGGGTTTACCTGAATAGTTCTTGAGTTTTGAATGCTGTTACCAAAATTTAGATTTGGATCATTCAAACTCAATAAAGGCTCGGACATCCAATTGAATTGTGTCTGATAACGGGTTACTAAATTAATAAAGTCCAGATATGGAATTTTATTAACAGGTACAGTATAGCTTAACGTTACATTATGATTATAGTCCGTTGTTCTACCCAACCTCTTTAGATTGTTCCAAACCGTATCTCGTTTTAAACCTGTAATCCTTCCCTCTGGTTCGTCTACGACTGATAGGTTTGTCGCATTGAAATCCAGTTTTAAAGACTTCGTCAAATCCCAGCTAACACCATAAAGTCTGTTTATATTGAAATTTTTGTTGAAAGTTGTATTGATAGGAATAAAATTATTTGGATCATTATCCCGTAGCGTATTCTCAGAATACAACCTGTTTACTTCGATTCTAAAATTAAGAAGATTTGGTAGCAGGTTAAAATTGAAATCTTTTATCAATCCCAGGTTTTTGCTTTTTACTACTTTTCCAAACGGGGAAATAAAATTGGCCTGCTTATTATAGTTGTAAGATAGTGCCCCTCTATGCGTTTTCTGCATAGCGTTTTGCGTAGTAAAATCTTTATGATCGAACTCTGTATAAGCATAGCTTAAACTAAAATTTTCAACATCCCATAATCTTGTCTTGGAATCGGGGTTTGTTTTGATCTTTCGGATATTAGTTAAGTTTATTCCTCGTCTTGTTGTCAAAGCCTGTGCATATCCTAAAATCGAATCCTTTTGGGACCTGCTTAATTGCGACATGATATTTTTCAATTCGATATCTGGATTTTTAGGATCGTACATTGGCGTACTTATCTGAGAAGAATAGTTGAAGAACATTGGAATTTTTATACCCGAACGTTCTGAGAAAAACTTGCCCAGTTCAAAACTCGATGCCAAATCAAAGTATCTGTCTTCTGATCTGTTAATTTCGCTAATACGGGTTTCCAAGCCACCGAATCCTATTGACGTATTACTCGCCGACATGGTAACGTCTGCAAAATCAGCCAGCTTTGCGTTCATTCTTGCTGTGGCTGCCCATCCCCCTCTTTCATCAAAATCAGACAGCCTTAATTCGTTAAACCAGATTTCGACACTTTTATCATCAGCAGGTCCGCCAACAGGATTTCTCGCTCCAAGCATAATTGTTCTGATCTTGCTTAAATCTGGTTGCCCTTTAATGGTTACTTTATTATTTCCATCTGTAAACGTATAAGGTACGTTAAATGGCCATGGCTGTCCATTTGGTAATCTGGCATTATTTCTGGCAGTTTTAGCTTGCTGGAAAACTTTAAATTCGACATCTAAATAATTTTCTCTCGGCCAAATCAGATCCGGATCCTTTGTACTTGGAGACGTTATTTTTAACGGTATCTCGTACTCGTAATAATTCTCCTGATAATCGGTTCCAACGCGAATAAAAGCATTTACGTCTCCATCATTCAGTGGTCTTGTCTCGTCTGCACTTTCCGCATGAATAAACATTTTTAAACGTTTATAGGCGCGAACGTCATTCATCGTCGTTTTATAGGCAGCTCTTGCGTAACCTTCCCTTAAATTTTTAACGATAACAGACAAGGATTGCTCATTTTGTCTGGTATCACCTCTAAAGTTTGAAAAGTCTCTTTCTCTTTGAATGCCAGGAGGAACAACATATGGAATTGGAGTTCTTGTTCCATTTTCCTCGATATTTACTGTACTCACTTCTAAAACCGACTGATCCGGAGTTTGTACGCCTAAGCTTTCATCAACCAAAACTTTATCAGCTTTACCCTCGGCATTGTATCTTCTCCATTCTCCTCTTAGCAACTGCAATTTTGCCAAACGAATAATTGCTGTGTCTGCAAAATTTGTCATATACATTCTCATAAATCTTATCGATTTAAAATCCTGTATTCCTCCTTTTTTATCGTCATATTGCGCAATCGGGATTCTGAACTGATACCATGTTACAGGTTGGGTAGTTCCGTCGGCTAATTTAACGTTAGCCACAACCTTATCGGTTATATATTTGTCTCCGACATCCATACCCGGACGCAGGCTGATTTTATATTCATAATACTCATCAGCTTTGCTGGAATTGTTATCTCTGTTAATATCTTCGCCATCTGGCAAAGCAGTAGCCGCGGCATTTTCTATACCAAGCTTCTCCATGGCCTGTTGTCTGGTCATAGAATTACCTTCCGTTCCGTTATAATTTTCGTAACGTCTTAAAATACCGGCATTCATTTGGTCTAACTGAGGGCCTCTGTAATACTCGAAGTCGTCTGAAGAAGGGTCCTTTCTTAATTTCTCTGCAGCGTCCGGACTCAACATTGGCGAAATGGCATTAATTCTATCTGCGAAATGCTGCGCTTCGGAATCATTATCTAATCCATCTAAGCCCACATCTTGCATTTTCCTCGCGTTCGGATCATTATCAAATGCGTTTATTACAGGTTGTAATTTAGCTACGCGGCCCCAACTCGTGGTTTCCGTTTTTGAAAGGTCTCCGTCTGTAGGAAGAGCATTTTCTAAACTTTTATATCCATCTTTTAAAATATCTTCTGAGATGCTTCCCAAATTGATATATAGATCACCACCTCGAGACGGATCATTATTGTAAATAAAGGGATCCATCATCCACATTTCCACAAACTCAACATTCAATGCTTCAAAGTCGTTGGTCTCTATCTTTCGGAACATACCACCCCATTTTTCTTTGGGATTGGAAAATGTCCCATCAGGTTTCAAGCCTGTAGAAGTATAATTATATGGCCCTCTCAGCATTGGATAATATGCTAAGTTTAATGTCGGCAGAGTAAGTAAACTTCCTGTTGGAATCTGTTTAAACGGAAAAACTTCTGTTTCTAAAACTTCTCGTACAAAATGGTTCGAAAGCTCTTTTTTATTATTTGCGATATTTGATGGTGTAAAGCCTCCCGATCTGTTGTAAAAAATTGGATCAATGGTAAAAAAAGACAATTTAGCCCTGTCATAACCATATGCTAAATCATTATTTGTGTCCCAATTTGGAAATCCTTGTGGCGTTCCAGAAATTTGCCACGTTATAGGACTCTTCAAATCGATGATAGATTTGCTTCCTTCAAAATCATCAATATAACTTGCTCCTCCAGAACTGCCATCTGCATTAAGAGCTTTAGAATGTCCTGGATTGAACTTAGCAAACTCGCCACCAAATGTGAATGATGATATTTCTTTAGTGGAAATCAACGGAATTTTATCTACCAGCTTTGTCAGGAATCGACTATTAGTATTATAATTTATGTCAAACCCATATATCGTATTTGATATAGACTCTTCTCCAAAATTAACTTTCTGAGTTAAAGGAGTCTCCTTGAGGTTCATTATTGTGGCACCCAGATTTAGCTTTTCATTTGCCCGATAATCAAACCGTGTTCCGAATAAAGACTTTTGTTGAATACCAAATAGCTCGTTACTTTCTAATCTGATTTTTATCGGTTGTCCGGAATTCAGCAAACCCTCATTCAGGATTTTTACTCTACCGATATTGTAATCCACTGTGTAATCGGCTCCTTCGGTAAGTTGTATATTCCCGGCGGTTACTGTTACTGACCCTTCAGGAACATTTATAGCATTCAACTGAAACTCAGAACTTACCTGCGACTGATAGGTACCTTTAATTACATATCGATTTAGATTAGGAAAATATTGCTGAGCTATGGTTTTTGTCGAATCGTAAAGTGGCTTATAAACATATTTACCTGTCAAATTCGGGTCATTACCTAAAATAGCTTCTAAATCTTTACCGAATGGTTCTATATAAGGAAAAACTATTCTTCCGTTTTGCGAGTCTATCAATTGGCCTTCCAAAAAGTCGAAATATCCATCAGGCTTTTTATCCTGTTGTTGATTTAATCGATCTAAACCAAGCAACTGAATCCACATTTTTCCGTTTATATCCGAATTTCCTTCGGTAAGTAATGGTTTTTCAAAGCCCTGTTCATCCAAACGGAAAACATTTAATCTGAAATCATCTCTGCTGATCTGATAAGCACCAAGAGAATAGATATTTTTCATCATTAAATCCCAAACAGGTAAATCAGTTTTCAGGGTCTCATTCTTCAATAACTTCGAATAAAGTACTTCCGGATTATTTGGCGCAACCGGCCTGTCTGTAGAAAGCTCCCCTACCTGATATTCTCTACCATTATACGTATAACGATAAGAAACCGCCAAAACTTCATCGGCATTTAATGATGTATTTAATGAAATATATCCTAATACAGGGTTTAAAGTATATTCTCTATCGGTAAGTTTTCTTGCATAAGTAATTTTTGCGTAGTTATCCGTTCTTCTTGTCGATGCAAAAAAACCATCTATATCGTTATTATTCGTTTGTCTTGATCCGGGAGGAATAATTGAAAGCAAGTTATTGGATTGAGCCGGAAAATTGGGATCATTAAATGCAGAAGGTAATTGGCTTCCTCCACCCTGAAATCGCCCTCCTGGAATATTAGCAGAGCTATTATACGGTGTATTTTCGCCTAAATCCATAAAAGCCAAGATGTCGCGGGAATCAGTTGTACTATTACTTCTATTTGTTACCCATACTTCAATTTTTGTAATAACCACCCCGGATGTAACAATAGGCAGGTTAGACATTGCTCTATTGAAGTTATTTCTAAAATATTGAGCTAAGAAATAATGTTTATTGGCTTCGTAATTATCGGTAGTTAACCTAAATTCATTTTGTTGCGCCCCGTTGGTAATATTAATCTCTTTAGCCTGAGATTTTTGTTGAGAATAAATGCTTGTTACTCCTAATCTACCAAACTGTAACTGTGTTTTTACCCCAAACAACGCCTGGCTTCCCGAAATTAAAGTAGTATTTAGCGGAAAACTAACCATACCCGCTTCAAACTTTTGTAAAATTTCGTCTTTATAACCCGTATATTCCAGCTTAAGTTGATTTTCAAAATCAAACTGCGCTTCGGTATTATAATTGGTCATTATTTTCAATTTCTCACCGATATTTCCAGTTAAATTCATCTGGATTCTCTGGTCAAAATCAAAATTTCCCTGAACACGTTGCCTTTCATTAAACAGCGGATTCTCATTCTTATTGATTCTGCCTGCAAAGGTTAAATCGGCAGTTCCCCGAGGCTGGATATTAATAGTATTACCACCAAAAATCTTTTCAAAAGATTTACTTTTAACCGTTACCGAAGGTATCAAACCATTTTCCGGACGCTCCATACCTGAAACCACAAGATTATTCCAATAATCTTGTTGAACACGTTGTTGCTCTAATCTTTGATATTCTGCGAATGACAAATATTGAGCAGGTCGATACTCATGATTTCCCAGCATTTCTCTCACGATATATTTCTTCGTGATAGGATCGTAAGTCACAGAACGTTTGATATTGTCAGGATTTTTTAAGAATAATCCACTTTTTCCAAAAACTGGTGTGGTCTGTTCATCTTTAACGGGATAAGACAGTTTATTATTTTCAGTTTGATTAACCTGCGCAAGCGCATCTGTTGACGCGATAACTATAGGAATTAGGAATATCCTTGAAATAAAATAAGTTAAATTTCGTATCAAAAGGTTTTGGTTAGTTTCCAATTATAAACTCTTTAAAGCTATTTTTATTATTTCTTCAACCGACAAAATTTTATCTGATTTTTTTACCGCACTATCAACAGCTTTTTCCGCATTATTTTTTGCAAATCCAAGCATTACTAAAGCACTGATAGCTTCTTCCCGGGCGGTATAATCCTGCCTGATAGCTATTAAAGTTCCGTCACCACTTTTTTGCAGCTTATCTTGTAAATCTATAATCAGTCTTTGCGCAGTTTTAGGGCCGATTCCTTTGATAGACTTAATCAATCCTACTTCGCCTTTTATAATAGCTTGTTCTATTTCTATTGGGGAAATAGAGGAAAGCATCATTCTTGCCGTATTTGGCCCTACTCCGTTGACAGAAATCAAATGAAGGAACAAACGTCTCTCACCTTCGTCAGCAAAGCCATACATAGTATGGCCGTCCTCTTTTACATGTAACCATGTATAGAGTTTACATTTTTCCTGATCTTTTACAAGAGAAAATGTATTTAACGAAATATTAATATGGTATCCAATTCCCGTGGCTTCTAAAACAATATAAGTTGGACATTTGTAAACCAACTTGCCGTCAATATATTCGTACATAGCTTAAACACAATAAATCGGATAAATATAGAGTTAATTATCTTTTAGTTTATAATACGTTTATTTTTTATATAAGGTTAACAAAAATATAAGCAGAAGTCTTTAAAACAATAAAAAACAGCTGGAACTATTAAAAATATAGTAACCAACTGTCAGTTCTTTTATAATAAGAATCCAAAAACTCACATATCTATCTTGATTTTTAAAATTCTGCCTACCGCAACTTTATAATCAAATAAATTATTCCATTCTTTTAGTGCAGATACAGTTACTCCTTTAAAATTATTCGCTATGGAAGATAATGTATCTCCCGCTTTTACAACGTAGGTTTGGTAGCTAACATTTGCAGACTGTACAGGCGATTCTTTTACGATCCTAAGTTTTTGTCCGGGAACTATCGTATTCGTCTTTAGTTTATTCCAAACTTTTATATCCTGTACCTCTATTTTATAACTGTTAGCTATGCTTCCTAAACTCTGCCCTTTCTTTACAATATGATAGATCTCCTTTTTAGCATTTGTCTCTGCAACAGGAGATTTTGAAGAAGTATATACAATTTTCGTTTCTGCATCTGGGTTTAATACATCAAACAAGTGCGCATAAGTATAAAAATCCACCTTTGGTATGATTAACCGTTTAGGTTCCTGACTGCTTCCGTTTACTACATTTTTTTTATACGAAGGATTTAATATCTGAAGTTCTTTCTCTTCCATTCTAAGTGCATCTGCTAAGCTGGAAAAACTTACATTCCTGTTAACATAAATAGAGTCAATATCTATTTTGAAAGCGATTTCTGGAATATTCTCTATATTGATATGTTTATCAATATAATTCATCATATATGTTACCGCAATAAATTTAGGGACATAATCTCTGGTTTCCTGAGGCAGCAGGTTCCTTATATCCCAAAAAGTTTTATTTGTTCCGGGAATTTTATCCAGAGCTCTTCTAATCGCCCCCATTCCACAATTATAAGACGCTAAAGCTAATAACCAGTCATTAAACTCCGCATAGGCATCTTTCAGATATCTGCATGCCGCATAACTTGAATTAATAGGGTCTTTTCTCTCATCAACATAACTATCTATGGTTAACCCGTAGCCTTTTGCTGTTGCATACATAAATTGCCATAATCCCATAGCTCCCGAACGGGAAATAGCATGAGGGTTCAAAGATGATTCTACTATGGGAAGATATTTAAATTCCTGCGGGATGTCGTTCTCTTTTAAGGCCTTCTCAAAAATTGGAAAATAGTAATTACCTAAACTAACCATCTTCCCTATCTGCTTTGTACGTTCCGAAACAAAAACATCTATATAAGATTGAACGTAGGGATTATAATCTAACGAAATTCTTGAGTTTAGAGAATCTAAGCGATACTTATACAAAAGATTCGCATCGAAATTGAACAATAGCGCGTTCAGATTAACCTGCGGATGTACAAAAGATGTATCCCTGTTTACCAAATTCCTGATTATTCTGGATTCATTCGGCGTAAGCCTGCTTACATAAGCTGTATCTTTTTTTAATTTATTGTTTTGTCCATAGCTATTTATAAAAGCTAAATTGCAAACAACAAAAAACAGAGCGAAAGCTTTTATCATTCTTCTAGTTTTTTGTGGCTTTTATAAGCCTATCTATTATTTACTATTTGGTATGCTAACCAATTTTTATTTTTCTAAATAGTCTTTTGAAAAAGAAAGTAATTTGTCCTCTTCAAAGCTCTTTCCAATAAACTGAATTCCTATTGGTAATCCTTCTTCGGTTGTTCCACACGGAACTGATATTGCAGGAAGTCCAGTCAGCGATGCTATAACGGTAAAAATATCGGCTAAGTATGCTTCTAACGGATCGGTTTTTTTTGCACCGATATCAAAAGCCGGTCCCGGCGTAGTAGGAGTTAATACAAAATCATAATTATCAAGTATCTCCTCCATTTTCTCCTTAATAAGTCTCCTTACTTTCTGAGCTCTTGCATAATAAGCATCGTAGTACCCCGCGCTAAGAACAAAAGTTCCTAACATAATTCTTCGTTTTACCTCTTCGCCAAAACCTTCACTTCTGGATAACTTATAGGTGCTTTCCAAATCGGTAGCCTTTTCACTTCTGTACCCGAAATGTACTCCATCATACCGCGACAGATTTGAAGAGGACTCGGCAGTTGTTAAAATATAATATGCTGCTACTACGTAGTCCAAATATTTAAACGACACCGGTTCAACAATATGCCCCAATACTTTTAATTTTTCAATCTGGCCTTCGATATTTCGCTTTATCTCGGGATCAAGGCCTTCCGAATTTAATGTCTCCTCAATATATGCTATCTTTTTAGGAGTATTTTTCGAAAACCTTGAATATTCAGGTACAGCTTTACCTGAAGAAATGTTATCATTTTCATCTCTGCCTGCGAGCACCTCCAGAAGCAGTGCGGCATCTTCGACAGAACGAGTTATTGGCCCCACCTGATCAAATGATGAAGCATATGCTATTACGCCATATCTAGAAACCCTCGAATAAGTTGGTTTAATCCCGATTACGCCACAGAAAGCTGCGGGTTGACGAATAGATCCTCCAGTATCGGTTCCTAAAGAAGCTAAACACATATTTGCCTGTACAGCTACTGCGGAACCTCCCGAAGAACCTCCGGAAACTTTATTTCTGTTAGCAAAGTTTTTTACCGGGCCAAAATAAGAAGTTTCATTAGACGCGCCCATTGCAAACTCATCGCAATTCAAACGTCCAATTATAATTGCATCTTCTGCAAGCAATCTGTCTACTACTGTCGCAGAATAAACGGCGGTATAATTTTCGAGCATTTTCGAAGCCGCCGAAATTTTATGGCCTTTGTAAGAAATGTTATCTTTTATACCGATAACCATTCCCGCCAGTTTTCCAGCAGTACCATTTATGATTTTTTCCTGAATGATTTCGGCTTTCTGAATGCTTTCTTCGGAAAATACCTCTAAAAAAGCATTTAAATCTGACAAGTTCTGGATTTGACTTAGATAAAAGGCCACCAGTTCCTGAAGGGACAACATACCTGCTTTGATGGCAGACTGTATGTCCTCTAGTCTATTATAAGAATATGTTTTTACAGCAAGCATATAAAAATGAAGAGGACATCCGGATAAGTTTTTATCCGGATGTCGCATATTAAGTTAGTACGATAAACAATTAATTTCTATCGTCCTGATTATATGTCTTTTCTTCTTTTTCTACGCCTTTTTGGCCTTCTTTAAACTCCCTCACGCCTTTTCCTAAACCTCTCATCAGTTCAGGAATTTTCTTACCTCCGAATAATAACAGTATAACCAGCACTATTATTATTATTTCTGGTGCTCCTAATCCCATTTTCTTATATTTTTTTGATTAAAGTTAATGTGTGTTTACTAATCTACGGTTTTATTTTCTTCTTCTCCAGCTTCAAGCCTTTTTCTTTCAGCTTGTTCCTCTTGCCTCAGCTCTTCTTCTGCTGTTAAAGAATTAATATTTCTGTGAATTTCTCTTTTCACATCATCAGAAGCGTCCTTAAACTCCCTGATCCCTTTTCCTAAACCTCTTGCTAATTCGGGAAGCTTTTTACCTCCGAAAAGCAATAAAATAGCAAAAACGATTACTATTGTCTCCTGCGCCCCGATGTTTAAAAATAAAAGAGTGCTCTGATACATAATTATATACATAAAACAAAAATATGCATTTATTGTGATTTTATTTTCTGTTTTAATGATTTTTAATTTGCGAGCCAACTTCCAGGATTCTGTGTTTCCATACCCTTCCATAATTCAAAGTGAATTTCAGAAACACCATCTTCGTCAGATCCTACAGTTCCAATCGTTTGCTTAGTTGTTACTTTTTGCCCGGCAGAAACACTAATTGATTTCAGGTTTTGATAGATTGTAAAGAACTCTCCATGTCGGATCATTACAACATTTTTACCTGCAATTTCTACTATACGACTTACTGTACCTTCGAAAACCGCTCTAACGGAAGCACTTGTATTCGTCCTTATAGTCCATCCGTTGTTATCCTTTGTTATGTTACCGATCTTTTGGGTTCCATAAGACTCCGTAATTACACCGTTCGCTACCGGCCATGGTAATTTACCTCTGTTACTTACAAATCCTGCCGACAATTTTGCTGCCTCGGGAGTAGCAGCCAAAACAGAAGTTCGGCTTGTACTCGTCGTAGCAGGAGCTTCTTTTCCCTCCGCTCTCGCCTTCGCAGCAGCTGCTCTGGCTTCTTCTTCAGCTTTTTTCTTCGCCAATGCAATCTCCCTCTCAATAGCCGCTCTGATTGCCCTGTCCAACTGAGCCGCTGCTCTTTGCTTCTGAGAGAGATCCTGTCTGAGTTTTCTCTCTTGAGAGGTTAAGCTCTTTACCACTTTTGACTGCTTATCTTCAGCCTGATCCAACACCTTTTTTTCCTTTTGCTGATCAACTAAAAGATTAGATTTTTCATTTTTATTTTTATTAAGCGAATTAACTTTTCCTTTTAAAGCATTTTGCGTTTCGTCTATGTATTTGGCTTGCTTAATTCGATATTCACTAAACTGCTGCAGGTACTTCAATCGCTTATAAGCCTGATTAAAATCCTGTGCGGCAAACACATACATCAATTTACTATATGCTCCCTGATTTTTTTGTGCAAACCTGATCATCGCCGCGTAGTCTTTCTTCAATTGATCAAGCTGATTTTGTAAGGACCTGATATTATTTACATTCTGATTAATCTCAACATCAAGCAATCTGACTTCAGAATTAATAGTTTTTATTTTTTCTTCGCGAAGTCTTATTTGCGCCTTAAGTGCGTTAAGCTCTTTCAAAGTAACCTTTTTATCTGTCGAGGTCTTCTGTAAAGAACTATTAATCATCTCAATGTCTTTATTGAGTTGTGCTTTTCTTCTTTCAAGTTCTGCTCTGGTTTGTGAAAAAGAAAAACTATATAGACCTAAAAATATTATTGTTAATGCTAATCTTAAAAGCTTCATCTTTACAAAGGTATCTAATTTTTTATTCTATACGTGTAAATCTTTTAGGTACGCTAAATGGCAATTCAAACGGAACGTTGAATTGTGGATTTAAATATTCCAGTATTACTTTGGCATTTTTTGTATCAACCGAAGAATTAATTTCAATTTTAAAAGGGAGAAGTTTTTCCGCTATTTGTGCGTAGCTATCATAACTTATGTTTAACGCCTGCGAAGGATTTTCTTTTTGCAATATCAATTGCTTAGGTTTAAACAAAGAGGAGTAAATACTCTCGAATTTTAAATCTCCAGAACTCCCCCTATATAAAATGACTCCGTTTTCTCTTTCGACCAAAGGGCGGGATTCTAAAATGAGATTTAAAGTATTGCCAACCAGCATTGCCTCCAGTTCATTGAAATCAATTTGCTTTGTTGTATATCTGTGAATAAACTCAAACGGATAAGCAGCATACTCTGAAGTTAATCTATTCAACAGTTTTACACTATCTGGCGTAATCATTAATCTGGCGGCTTCTAAACCAGCCATATAGGTTACCGATAACCATAAAGCCTCGCCTTTTTTATTTCTTAAATTAACAGTAACATCATATCCTTTTCCATCTAAGCTAAAATTTGCTTTTCCTTTCGTCGTGAATGTCTCGTAATTTAACTGCGCATTTTTCAGATCATTAATAGAAATATCAACACTTTTTGGTACTTCTTTCTGTTTAACCTCATGTAATTGCTTTTTTGCAGCACACGACCATAAAAATGGCAGAATTAAGATAAACAGATACTTACTCGACATATTTCTTTTCATTGATTTTCCTCTCTAAAACAGCACTATCCTCGCCTAAATCCTTTGCTTTTTTCCAATAAGACAATGCTAAATCCACACTTTGCAGATGGTAAAGAATGTCACCATAATGTTCCAACAAAACAGCATTCGTTTCTTTACTTGCTTTTATAGCTTTTTCTATCCATTCTTTTGCTTCGTTGTATTTTTTCTGCTTAAACAAAATCCATGCATAAGTATCCAAAAAGGAAGCATTGTTTGGATCAAGCTTATTAGACAAAGACGACATTTGTGCTGCTTTCTCCAGCTTTTCTGATCTTAACGATAAATAATAAGCATAATTGTTTAATGTATAAACATTATTTGCATCAAGAGCTAAAGCTTTTTCATATGATTCCGAAGACTCTTTGTACTTTCCGAGGTTTTGATAGGCATCTCCCAAAGTGCTATATATCTGAATCTTAGCAGGCTTATCAACATCGAAATTTAATGCATTATTCAAATATTCAATTGCTTTTTCACTTTGTTTGGCTTGAACCAGCCCGATTGCTACGAAAAAATATAGATTTCCGCTTTGGGGGAAATAGGTCAGCGCTTCATCTCCGGTTTCTATAACGCCTTTCATATCGTTTAGGCTTAACTTGATTCTTACAAGCTGCTCCCAAACCGCATAGATATTTTTATTTAATGCAAGTGCTCGCTGGTAAGACTCTCCAGCTTTTTTATATTCACCCTTTTGGAATAATACATCGCCATAAATTGCAAAAGACTTCGCTTCGTCCGGGTATTCTTCCGTTAAAATAAACGCGAGGCTCTCCGCATATCTTACATACTTCAGATCCGGAAAAAAAGAAAAATAACTAATGATGATCTTTACCTTTTGATCAAGATTGATTTCTGAAGCTCTAAAAGCCTGCGTCAGCTCAGAAAAAGCTTCTTCAGTTCTTCCTTCAGAATTGTAGATATCAGAAAGTGCAAGGTTTACATATCCTGTCCCAGAATCCAATTCCTTAGCCTTTTTATAAGACGCTACCGCATTTTCCTTATCTTTATTATTGAAATATAAATCGCCCAATAATATATGGTACCTGAAGTTAGCTGGATCCAGGTTGATTTGCTTTTTCAACTCCTCTTCTGCTGATTTAAAATCACCTAACGCCCGATACGCCCTCAATTTACCTTCTAAAGTTTCTAAACCGGAGCCAATATTTTTCTCAATTTCCTGATATTCCTTAATCGCATCCCCCGGTTTCTGCAATAACATCAACGTATTGGCCTTCTCTAAGCGATATTCAATTTTATCTGGTGAAAGCTTCACCAATTCATCCAGCGCATAACTTAATAAATTATAATCTTTTAGTTCCTGATAAATTGTGGCTGAAAGCACCCAATACCATTCATTTTCTCCATTTACAGTTATTGCCTTTTGTATATTCTCTTTGGCTTTTTCGTAATCCTTGCTTTTAAAATAAATTTGGGCTAGCTCATAATATGCATTATGATTTTGGGGATCCAGAGCGATTATACTATTGAAATTGTTAATAGCTGCCTGATTCTGTTGATTTAATTTGTTCTGCAATCCTAAAAAAAAGAGGTTTTCTATCGTAACGCTGTCTTTCGTAGAAATAGGTTTCCCGGCAATTAGCACAATATTTTGCCTGGCTTCTTTATTTTTCTGTGCGAAAGCAGGAAAATAAGAAATCAAGAAAAAGAGAAGTAGTATATTTTTTTTAGGAGCGAATATCACCTTTAATATAGCTTTTTATTAGAACGGAAATTAATTGACTCCAGTATGCCCAATTCCTCCGGCACCTCTAACTGTTTCATTCAATTCAACAGCTTCATGCCATTCTATAGTTTCATGGGCGGCAATTACCATTTGAGCAATCCTGTCTGCCGGCTGAATGGTATAGTCATCTGTAGAAAGATTTACTAAAAGAACTTTTATCTCTCCCCGGTAATCAGCGTCTATTGTACCTGGACTATTTAAAACAGTAATTCCGAATTTGAATGCCAAACCACTTCTGGGTCTGATTTGAGCCTCGTATCCTTCAGGTAATTCTATAAATAAACCCGTTGGAACCAATTTTCTTTCCAAAGATTTTAAAACAATTGGCTCGTTGATATCTGCTCTCAAATCCATTCCTGCCGAATGAGATGTTTCATACGCTGGTAAAGGATTTTGGGATTTATTAATAACTTTTACTTTCATTTTTTCAGAAATATCTTTCTAAGGTTTTCTCCTTCAATATATAAAATAAATGCCGCAAAAATCAATAACAACAAATTTCCGTAGATAATATTGCGATTCAGGAGCACAAATGACACATAAACCAGAATAGCAGCAACTACAATATAAAGCAGATCTATTTTTATTCTGTAAGGAATAGGATAATATTTCTGCCCCCAGAAATAAGATGTAATCATCATGACTGTATAGGCAGAAAAAGATACCCAGGCAGAAGCCAAAAATCCATACATTGGTATAAAGATGATATTCAAAACTATCGTTAATACAGCACCGATTCCCGAAATATATAACCCGTATTTAGTTTGATCTGATAGTTTATACCAGATAGACAGATTCATGTAAATTCCCAGATTAAGATATCCCAGCAAGAGAATTGGAACAACATATAAACCTTCCCAAAAGCTTTCACCGATAAAATATTTCAGGATTTCTATATTGGCAATTAACGCTACATATATAATCACCAGCGCTATTATAAAATAGCTCATGATTAAAGAATAAGTTTCTTTTGCTTCTTTGTTTTTTGCGCTACTAAAGAAAAACGGTTCTGCACCTAATCTGAACGCCTGAATAAAAATATTCATAAAAACAGCCAATTTTGCGCAAGCTCCGTAAATACCAACTTGTTTAATACTGGTTGATGCAGGTAATAATTTCTCCAGAAAGATTTTATCGCTGTTTTCATTAATGATAAAGGACAAATTCGCGATGAGGACCGGCCAGCTGTAATGAAACATATCCAGTAAAAGCTTTTTCTCTAGTTTAAAACGAAGTTTCAAAAGCTCGGGCATCAGTTGCAAAAAGGTCAATATGCTGGAAAATAAATTGGCCCAAAAAACGTAGCCAATCCACTTAGGCTGATACCAACTGGCAAACCAGGTAGCCAAAGGCCAATCGTTTTTAATAACGATCGGAACAAAGAATAAAAAGAAAAGATTTAAGCCTATAAAGCTTAGTATGTTTACTGTTTTAACAAAAGCATAACGTACTGGTCTGCCCTCTGCCCTGATTCTTGCAAAAGGAATAACGCAAAGCGCATCAAAAGATAAAATAAGAATAAAATAACGGACAAAAGAGATATAATCGTTCAGCGACGTCTCTTTCCCTACCTGCATCCATTCCGCTATAGGTCTTATAAACAAAAATGTGGTAATCACAAATAGTAAAACAATAAATGCGATTACCAGGAATGTGTTATTGTAAACTTTTTCTTTATCTTCTTTTTTGTTGATGAATCTAAAAAAAGTAGTCTCCATTCCAAATGCCATTATTGCATTTAAAACAGATGCCCACGCATACATTGTTGTAAAAATCCCATATACTTTAGGAGCATACACAGTAGTATATATGGGTGTCAAGAAAAAATTAAGTACCCTTGACGCGATGGTACTTAAGCCGTAAATAGCTGTTTGTCCAGCAAATTTTCTTATTGATGACAAGTTTTACTTCTTTAGAACAGCAAAATTACTATAGTTTTTTATTTCTATGTCTTTAATTTCAACATCTTCAACTTCCGCTCCGTCCGGTCCAGACTTACACCAATCGGTAAAAAAATCCATGGTAAAATCATCTCCCTCAGCTTCGATAAAAACCGTCCCATCCGGCAGATTTCTCACAATCCCTTTTATTCCCATCTGGTCGGCGACAACTTTTGTAGAAGCTCTAAATGAAACACCTTGAACTTTACCCGATACAATAACTTGAACAGCTTTCATCTCTCAAAAAATATTTTGATGATAAAAGTGGAACTTTAAGCCGAAAACGACAAATATTAAATCAATTTTACAACTTCAGACTTGTTGGTAATATTGCCATCTTTAAAATTCGTGATTAAATTCAAACCCGGTTTTTTACCTTTTTTGATACTTCCAAGTTCGCGTTCCCAACCGAAAAACTTTGCTCCGTTTAATGTTGCCCATTCTAAAATGGTTTCAAATGGAATTTCGGGAGAGTTGCCTTTTACGATCTTCATTTCATCCAGAATACTTAAATTTTTATTCGAAGCCAAACTGTCGGTTCCCAAAGTTGCAGGAGAGTCCGATTTTATAAAAAAATCGAAATGTGGCAAAGTGTCTTCGATGTAGACATTAGCTCCAGGACAAAAACACCAATAAAATCCGTAATCAAATCGCTTCAGCATATACACATCTTTTAACGATGTAAAAGTATTGTGCACCAACAATATATTTTGATTTTGAGGAAAAAGCGGCACCAAAGCTTGCAAAGTGTTCTTCGACATCGGTACAAAATGGTCGATGTTAATTCCCAAATCATTATATAGTTCTACAAAAGAGCCTGTTTTATATCTGTACAAGGCATTTTCGTCATCGTTTTCCTGATTATGTATACTGATCAGGTTTTTATGGTCTTTGCAGTATTTTCTTAGGCTTTTTAATAGGTCTTTAGAAAGCGTATAGGCAGCATGCACCGTGATGGACGCCGAACCCGAATTTTCAAACGCGGTTTTCATTGCGTCCGCTTTCTCTATTAACTCGTCTGCGATATACGGATCCATTCCCACCATTTCTATAAAGGTATGATACCTTAAACTACTACTGGCTTTAACTTCGGCAGATAATGTAGAATTAGAAATGTCTCCAACTCCGACAATACCATTTTTTTCCATCAACTTATCTGCTTTCTTCATTGCAGAGATCATATCAGCATCCGAAGTACTATTTCTGAATCCAATTACACTTTTAATAAACGAGGGTAATCCTTTTTTCTCCTCAATTTTTCCTTTTAAATGAGATAACTCCAGATGACAGTGCGCATTAATAAAGCCGGGAACAATAGCGCCACTGTGATGTTCTATACCTTCTTCACTTCCTTCCTCATAGTTGGAAATGGACAATATTCTTCCATCATCATCTGTCACTACTAAGCCATTTGGAATAGGCTTCTTATCTTCAACTGTAAAAACGTAATCTGCCGTAAATTTTTTCATTAGTAAAAGTTAAACTAATCAACAACCTTTTAACATCTAACTAGAGATATTGTTTAAAGTAGCTGCAATTATAATCCGAATATTATTCCGTAATTTTGCAACGTATGAGTGCAGCGTCAACAAAATTAGACATCCGAAGTTTTTCGCTAGAGAATTTAAGAAGCAAATTTATAGAATTAAATGAAAAACCTTTTAGAGCCAATCAGATTTACGAATGGATCTGGAAAAAGTCTGCTACTACTTTCGACGAGATGACTAACATATCCAAAGACTTAAGGGATAAGTTAAAGGAAATTTTCGTCATTAACGCTGTAAAAATAAACAGTTCGCAGTTTAGCTCAGACAAAACCATAAAAAACAGTTTTATTCTGCATGATACCCATTTAATCGAGGGAGTTCTTATTCCAACACCCGAAAGGATGACGGCTTGCGTATCATCTCAGGTTGGTTGCTCTTTAACCTGTAAATTTTGCGCCACGGGATATATGGACAGAAAAAGGAATCTCAACCCCGACGAAATTTACGATCAGGTAGTTTTAATAGATAAACAGGCAAAGGAAAACTATGGAATCCCGCTTACAAACATAGTTTATATGGGAATGGGCGAGCCGTTGCTAAATTATGCCAATGTGCTTAAATCTATCGAAAGGATTACTTCTGAAGATGGCTTAAATATGGCTTCTAAACGTATCACTGTTTCTACAGCCGGCATTGCTAAAATGATAAAAAAGCTTGGAGATGATAATGTAAAGTTTAACCTGGCTCTATCTTTACACGCTGCTAACGACCAAAAGCGAAATGAGATTATGCCTATTAACGAACAGAATTCTTTGCAAGCTTTGGCTGAGGCGCTTAAATACTTTTACGCTAAGACTAAAAACCCGGTTACCTACGAATATATCGTTTTTAACGATTTCAATGACGGTATTGAAGATGCGAGGGAATTAGCAAAATTCTGTAAACATATCCCTTGTAAAGTCAATATCATTGAATACAATCCAATTTCTTTTGCTGATTTTGCTAACGCACAAGAAGACAAAATTGAAGCGTTTGCCGAGCATCTTAGAAAGCAAGGCGTAACTACAAATATCAGAAGAAGCAGAGGAAAAGACATTGATGCCGCTTGTGGTCAACTAGCTGTAAAAGAAACGGGTAAATAAGTTTCAAAAGGATTTATTCCTATATTTATTAGGATGAATCTGTTCAATACATATCTCTCCGATTTTTGTTCGCTTTTCTTTCCAGCACTTTGTTGTGGATGCAAAACTACTCTTTTAAGGCAGGAAGAACTGCTTTGCACAAAATGTATCTATAATCTTCCATACACAAACCATAATCTTCAGGAAAATAATCAACTGGAAAAAATATTTTGGGGTAGGGTTAATATATTGGGTGCTTCTGCATTCCTTTATTTTAAACAGGGCGGAACCGTTCAACGGATTATGCATCAACTGAAGTATAACAATCGCCCTGACTTGGGTTTCTTGCTTGGCGAGTTATATGGAAAGCATTTAATTAAACACACAGAATTTAAAGATTACGATGCGATTATTCCCGTACCTCTATACCGTACGAAAGAGAAGAAAAGAGGGTATAATCAAAGTGAGAAAATTGCTTTGGGATTGGGCCAGAGTTTAGATATCCCTGTAAATAATAGCCTTCTTGTTAGGGTAAAAAGTACAGATAGTCAGGTTCATAAAAATAGAATATCTCGTTATGAAAATTTAAAACATTCATTTATCGTCAAAAACAATCAACCCAATTTAAAGAAAGTCATCCTTATAGACGACACTATAACTACCGGATCTACGTTGGAGGCTTGCATTGAAGCCCTAAATCATAACGGCATACACGAAATTACAGTGCTTGGAATTGCTTATGCCACTTAATTAATTTTATATTATTTTTGAGATGGTATGAGATTTTTTTTCCTATTCTTTTTGTCGGTAATTTTCTTCTTTACAGCTTGTAAGGAAAACTCTTCGATAGAGACAAGTCCCAATGCAAGACTTTTCTTTTCTACGGATTCTGTATTGTTTGATACAATTTTCACATCTAAATCAAGTACAACAAGGGCGATAAAAATATTCAATTATAACAAATCGAAAATTTTGGTTGACGAGCTTAGCCTGGCCGGAGGCGACAATTCCAACTTTAAAATAAACATCAATGGTTTAACGACAAATAAATTGAGCGGAATTGAAATTCCCGGCAACGATTCTATTTATGTTTTTATAAAAGCTTCGATAGATCCAAACAGTTCGGATTCGCCTTTTTTAGTAGAGGATTCTTTGCTACTAACCTACAATCAGAAAACAAAAAAACTACCTTTGGTCGCCTACGGCCAAAATGCTATTTATATAAACAACCAGACTTTAACCGGAAATATTATCTTAAAAAAAGGAAAGCCTTATGTTCTTTCGGGTAGCAATATCCTCTCCGAAAATGCAAATTTGGAATTGGAAGCAGGCACCAGAATGTACTTCCACAAAAAAGCAAAACTTGTCTTAAATGGTAATTTAAGGGCAAATGGCACTTTAAAAGATTCTATTGTCTTCGCTAGCGACAGAACGGAAAGAATTTATCGAGACGAGCCAGGCCAATGGGAGGGCATTTATATTTCAGATACATCTAAAGAAAACATTATGAATTATTGCATTATAAAAAATGCGATAACAGGAATATATATAGATTCATCCAAATTAGAAACACATCCAAAATTATTGTTAACAAACAGTATTATAAAAAATCATCAGGTTGCAGGAGTAATAGCAGACAATTCTGTAGTTGTAGGCATCAATAATCTTTTATTTAATTGTGGCAGACATTTATTAGCTATTTTAAACGGTGGAAGATTTGAATTTTATCAAAATACATTTGCAGGCTACAATTTCTCCCTATCCAGAACAACTCCATCAATATCGGTGTCCAATGGAAAAAACACTGATTTAACAGCCAGTTTTATTAACAATATTATTTGGGGAAATAACAGAAATGAATTGGAGTTGAAAAAAAATGGAAATAGAAATTTCGATGTATTATTTAAAAGCAACCTCATAAAGACTACTGATACTGAAGCTGTGTTCGGCAACAATAATACTTTTAATACAGACCCTATCTTCCTGAATACCAGACATTATTTATTTTGGCTTAGTATAGAAAGTCCATTTGCAAAGTCTGGGGAAGCAATTAAAAGCACTCTATATAGTGATTTTATAAAAACAGATTTGGCTGGATTAGATCGAATTTTCCCTTCTACATTGGGATGTTTTGAAAAAAAATGAAACTTTCTTAATCTACACTCGTACAAGAATCCGAGAGCGTTAATTTAGATTTGGACTGGCATTGACTTTTATAAGTTTGCCAGTCCTTTCTTTTTTAAGAATGTACGCCCAAAGTAAGTTTATCTATTTCCCGAAGCAAGACATCTACTCGTAATGGCTTTGATTGATAAGTGGTAAAACCAACTTTTAAAATATTTTGTATATCATCCGGCAAGATTGACGCTGTATTTGCTATAATTGGCAATTGCTTGAAATATTCTTCTGGTTGCGCTCTAACTGTCCTAACAATATCAAAACCGCTTATATCAGGCATATTAACATCTAATAACACCAAATCGAATTTCTTTGAGAGAATTTTTTCCAGTGCATTATTGCCGTCCATTTCGAACTCTATATTACTAAAATATTTAGACAGTACTTTCCTCGATATCAATATGTTAATCTCATCGTCGTCGACAACAAATAAATGAATTGAACTTTTTTCCATATTCTCCCCTTTTAATGGTTTATACTTAAAACTCGTTCAAATGGTTTCAAATTCTATAAAAAGAAAAACCCCTTATCCCAAAAATGGTAAAGGGGTTTATATTATATCTCTTCTTGATGATTAGCTGTATAAAGGGAATGCTTTCATTAACGCATTTACTTCCTCTCTAATCTCTTCCAGACGATCCTCGTTGTCATGGTTATTGATTACATCATCGATCAATCCGATAATTTTAACCATTTCCGCTTCCTTTAAACCACGGCTGGATATAGCTGCCGATCCGATACGAATTCCAGAAGTCACAAATGGTGATCTCTTATCAAATGGAACCATATTTTTATTTACTGTAATATCAGCCTTTCCTAAAGCCTCTTCTGCAGCTTTTCCAGTGATATTTTTATTTGACAGGTCAATCAGCATCAAATGGTTATCTGTACCACCGGATATTAATTTATAATCTCTCGCTACTAACTCTTTTGCCAGCGCATCTGCATTTTTCTTTACCTGAAGTACATACTCCATGTATTCGTCGCTTAATGCCTCGCCAAAAGCAATAGCTTTAGCGGCGATGATATGTTCTAACGGACCTCCTTGAGTACCTGGAAATACAGCGCTATCTAAAATTGCCGACATTTTTCTGATTTCACCTTTTGGAGTAGTTAATCCCCACGGATTATCAAAATCTTTACCCATCATAATAATACCACCTCTTGGTCCTCTTAAAGTTTTATGAGTAGTAGTAGTTACAATGTGGCAATGTGGAAGTGGATCTGTTAACAGCCCTCTGGCTATTAAACCTGCAGGATGCGAAATATCCGCTAATACCAACGCCCCAATTTTATCTGCAACAGAACGAATAAATGGATAATCCCAATCTCTTGAATAAGCGGAAGCACCACAGATAATCAATTTTGGTTTTTCTCTTAATGCTACTTCTTCTAATTGTTTATAGTTGATTAAACCGGTTTCTTCGTCTACTCCATAGAAAAACGGCTGATATACCTTACCCGAAAAGTTTACCGGCGAGCCATGTGTTAAGTGACCTCCGTGAGCTAAATCAAAACCTAATATTTTATCTCCTGGTTTTAAAACTGCAAGAAATACAGCTGTGTTTGCTTGTGCTCCTGAATGAGGTTGAACATTAACCCATTCTGCATTAAATAATTGTTTAGCTCTTTCGATAGCAATATTTTCAATCTCATCAACTACCTCACATCCTCCGTAATAACGTTTACCCGGAAGCCCTTCTGCATATTTGTTGGTTAAAACAGAACCTGCGGCCTCCATAACTTGCTTGCTAACAAAATTTTCAGAAGCAATAAGTTCTATGCCATGCTCCTGCCTTTGTAATTCTTCGTTGATTAAATCAAAAATAATTTCGTCCCTTTTCATGAAATTTTTAATATATTGCTATCGTTAATTTAAAATAAACCTTTTATTAAAGTTTTTTTCTAAACTTTAAGAGCTTATTACATCCACTTTTCGAAAGACAAATTTAGAACTTTATATGGGATTTTTTTATAAAAAACTATAAATGAACAAACTGGGATTTGCCATCGTAGGAGTTGGAAATATAGGCAAGAAATACGCAAGAATAATAAAATCTCTGCCTAATGCAGACTTAATCGCCGCTGTAGATACAGATTTTAACAAACGTAAAAATCTGGATGCCTTAATACCTTTTTTTCTTTCAATTGAGGATTTTCTGGAACACAAAATCCCGGTGGATATTGTATGCATATGCACTCCTAACGGTTTTCATCCGGAGCATACTATTAAATGCCTGAATGCCGGATATCATGTAATTTGTGAAAAACCGGTAGCATTGAGTATAAATGATGTTTATGCTATGCTTGAAGCTGAACGCAAATCCCAAAAAAGTGTTTTCGCTGTAATGCAAAACAGATACAGTCCGGTTTCTATATGGCTAAAAAAACTAATGGAGCAAAAAAGATTAGGGGAAATACTTTATGTCCAGGTAAATTGCTTTTGGAATAGAAATCAAGAATATTATCAGGAATCATCATGGAGAGCTTCTGCTAATTTAGGAGGAGGTCCTTTATACACACAATTTAGCCACTTTATAGATCTTATGATCTGGCTTTGTGGTTACCCCATAGAAGTTTCTGCAGACACTTATACTTTAAACCCTTCAGTTAAAACAGATTTTGACGATAGTGGAAACATCAAATTCAAATTAAAAAATGGTGGCAGGGGCACTTTTAACTATAGTAACGCCGCATGGGCAACAAATATAGAAAGCAGCTTAACTATTATTGGTTCTAAAGGAAATGTAAAAGTTGGTGGGCAGTATATGGAGAAGCTAGACTTCGTACAGGTAGAAGACAGTATTAATCTGCCTGTTTTTGAGGAATTGTCTGCAGCAAACAATTATAAGTTTTATAAAGGCTCCGCAGACAAGCATGATGAATTTTTAAAACGCGTTATTTCTTGCGTAAATGAAAAGCGAGGGCCAGAAATTAATCTTATGGATGAACTTTATGTAATTAATTTTATTGAACAGGCTCTTCTTTCCTGTTTACAATCCAAAAGTTATTGAAACCTAAACCAATCTGAATATTTATCAATTGCTGTTGCAGCATTTCCAACACCGCGAGGAAATTATAAACAAATTGAACTTTGTCTTTAGAATTTTGGACAATATTTTTAAAATCTAACCGAGCGTTGATATTTAGCAACTGAGTGATAACCAGCTTTTGTTCCTCAATAGTGTAGGGGTATTTCTCTACGGTGTGTTTAACCTCCTCAGACCGAATGCTGTAGTTCCGCATCATGCGATGATATATTCGCAATAATCTATATAAATCAAAGGAAGATAGTTCTTCTTTTCCGGTACCGCTATCCTCAAATCGCTTTACATCATCCAGAATATTACCTCTTTTCTCCTTATAAAACCGTTCACCTTCTAACTCTTTAAATGTTTCCGTTACATCTTTAAAACGTTTATACTCGATTAATTTCTGAATAAGGTTCTGTTTTAGGTCAATCTCGTTACCCTGTTCATCCACTTCGACTCTCGGAAGCAGCATTTTGGCCTTAATCCTCATCAAGGTAGAAGCAACAAAAATAAATTCACTTGCCAACTCCATATTCAGTGAATTCATCTGATGGATATAATCCAAAAAATCATCTGTAATTCGGGCGATTGGAATATTATGGATATCCAACTCGTCTCTCTCAATAAAAAAGAGCAGTAAGTCGAAAGGGCCTTCAAAAATGGGTAGTTTTATAGAAAAATTTTCTGCCGTCTCCATTATTCCGTCGCAAATATAATCTCTTTTTACAAAGGTTGATAGATAAGGTAATAAATCATAAACTAAAATATATCACATGTTTAAGTCAGGAATTCTTTTAAATTTGTAAATTATTTAATTAAAACATGGAAGTAAAGGCGGGAAAGCTACTATCTCAAATAAATATACCTTCTGATTTAAAGAAATTTAAAGAAGAAGACTTAGTCGAAATTTGTAAAGAATTGCGACAATATATTATCGATGTAGTTTCTGTAAATGGCGGACATTTCGCATCCAGTTTAGGCGTGGTAGAACTTACCGTTGCTTTGCACTATGTCATGAATACACCTTACGATCGCCTGGTTTGGGATGTAGGTCATCAGGCATATGGTCATAAAATATTAACAGACAGAAGAAACGTATTCCATACAAATAGAATTTACGGTGGTATTAGTGGTTTTCCAAAGCGTTCCGAAAGCGAGTATGATACTTTCGGTGTAGGGCACTCTTCTACTTCAATCTCTGCGGCTTTGGGAATGGCCGTGGCTTCTCAATTAAAAGGTGAAACGGACAGACAGCATGTCGCTATAATTGGTGACGGATCTATGACTGCGGGGATGGCTTTTGAAGCTTTAAATCATGGCGGCACTGAAAAATCCAATCTTTTGGTTATTCTGAATGATAACTGCATGTCTATCGATCCTAATGTTGGTGCTCTGAAAGATTACCTTACCAACATCGCCATCAGTAAAACATATAATAAATTCAGGGATGATGTTTCGGCTGTTTTAACTAAAATATCTGAACTCGGCCCCAATGCCCATCAGATTGTTAAAACAATCGAAAAAACGATTAAAGGTAGCTTACTACATAAAAGTAATTTCTTCGAGGCTTTAAACTTCAGGTATTTCGGACCTATAGATGGTCACGATGTAAACAATCTGGTTAAGGTTTTGAATGACCTGAAAGATATTCCGGGCCCTAAATTGTTGCATTGTGTTACTGTGAAGGGAAAAGGCTATGCGCTTGCCGAGAAAGACCAAACTAAATGGCATTCACCGGGACTTTTCAATAAAATAACCGGAGAAATTAAAAAATCTACACCAAAAGCTATCCAGGGACCTAAATATCAGGACGTTTTCGGAAATACCATTGTTGAGCTGGCCGAAAAAAACGAGAAGATACTTGGAGTAACACCGGCCATGCCTTCAGGATGTTCATTAAATATCATGATGAAAGCCATGCCTAATCGTGCTTTCGATGTTGGTATTGCTGAACAACATGCCGTAACTTTTTCTGCCGGACTTGCAGCAGAAGGTTTTATTCCTTTCTGCAACATCTATTCCAGCTTTATGCAAAGAGCATATGATCAGGTGATCCATGATGTTGCTCTTCAAAAACTTCCTGTGGTATTTTGTCTGGACAGGGCAGGTATTGCCGGTTCTGATGGGCCGACCCATCATGGAGCTTATGATTTAGCGTATTTCAGATGCATACCTAACATGGTTGTTTCTGCACCAATGAATGAAGAAGAGCTCAGAAACCTAATGTACACGGCTCAACTACAAAACCAAGGGCCTTTTTCTATAAGGTATCCCAGAGGAAACGGGGTTATGCCAGATTGGGAACGACCATTTCAGGAAATCATCATCGGAAAAGGCCGTAAAATTTGTGATGGTGAAGATATAGCCATACTTTCCATTGGGCATATTGGAAACGAAGCTGTAAAAGCTTGTTTAGAACTTAATCAAGAAGGCTACTTTCCTGCTCACTATGATATGCGCTTTGCCAAACCTATTGATGAACAATTATTACACGAAGTTTTCAAAAAGTACAAACACATCATTACTGTAGAGGATGGATGTATAATCGGAGGAATGGGTAGCGCGGTTTTAGAATTCATGGCAGACCATAATTATACTGCAAATGTGAAACGCTTAGGAATTCCAGACAGAATAATCGAACATGGTGAACAACCTGAACTTTGGGCAGAATGTGGTTATGATGCAATTGCAATAATAGAAACTGTCAAATCTTTAGGCGAAGCCAAAATTACAAAGGAATTGGCGGGGTGAGGTAAAAATGGCAACTGATTAATGTTTAATACTGAATTAAACTATTACCTGTCCTTATTTGTTTTCCAAAATGAGACCGACAAAGCGTTCGGCGATAGCTTCTCTTGAATTGTGCTTTAACATTTCTTCTGACTGCACAATCTCAACAACTTCTCCGTTTAAGAACTTACTATACAGCATATTTAAAGTTCGCACAATATCTACTTGATCCTTACAAATATACCCTGCTTTATGTTTAGAAATACTCTCAGCTAAATCGCCTTTGTCTGATACTGGCAATAAAATAGGTTTTCTAAAAAACAGGTAATCGGCTTGTTTAGATGTAATAATCCCGGATCGATCGCCATATTTCAAATGCAAAAAAATATTAGTGTTATTTAAATAAGGCAATAATTCGTCTTTTTTCAATCGTTTGGTTATTGTCGTTATATGCGACAAATCAAATTCCTCAATTTTTTCTTTTAATGCTGTTGTATAAAATGATCCTAAGAACTGTAATTTAATACTTTCCTGATCTTTTTGATATAGGAATTTCTTTAAAGCCAGAAAAAAGGTATTATCCTGTAGCTGATCATTATAAATAGTTCCAATATAAACAATATTAAATGTTTTATCTTCTTTTGGTTTGATATCTGCTGCTACATAATTACTCCCATTTGGAATTACATGGATTTTATGTTGAAACTCTGATGGAAAATAACTCTTTAAAGTTTCGGATACGGTGGTTATTAATGATGCTTGTTTTAGTAGTTTCCTTTCCATCCCTTGGAGCATAGTTCTTTTCAGCTTGTATGCTAATTTAAATCCATTTAAGTTCTGATAACCAAAAGTCCAGGGATCTCTATAATCCAAAATTAGTTCAAACCCTAACTTTTTAGTCATTTTGGAGGCATATTTAAATATACCATAAGGAGCTCCCGACACTATTATATATCCTTTGTTGCCAGACTTCTTTATAAGATCAATAAATAAATTATTGTCTCTTGGGGTTATTACTTCTTCCTTAAACAATAATTGATAGATATACTTCAAATAGTTAGACTTCGAATGTAAGACAAACTTCTGTATATTCTTCGCTCGCGGATAAACAATCCTAACTTTTTCTTTTAAAATAAAAGTGTCAACATTTTCAATATCACAAGAGATGGTGCTGAACTTACTGTTTTCAAAATGAAAGTCGATAACCTGGACGTTAATGGAGCTTTTTCTACTCAAAACTTCTACTAATACTTTATATCGATTAGTTGATGTTGTATTTTTAAACAGATCATATGCCAGTATGATGACATCCATAGATTAAAAATCATCATAAAAACTTCTAAAACTGCTCCTCAACCCAAAGCTTATGATTCCTGTTTTTGCACTTGCCAAATCGTTTGTTTCGCTCCTTAAAGTAGAAGCCACTTCAAGTCTCAAATTATATTTTGGGTTTAGTATATAAGCGACTTTTCCTTTCGCAAAAAACAAATCCGTAGCAATCCCATTTCCTACTTTGCTGCCGTAATTAAGAGATCGGTCATCATAGGATAAAAAGATATTTTTGCCGTAGTTTTCTCCTGCCGGGTCCAAACCGTAATAAGCATAAAGCAATTGTCCCGAGAAATCAAATCTTTTATAACTGTAATTCAGCATCCCGATATACTCTCTAAATCCCGCTCCAAAAGGATGTGCTAAAGGCTGATTATAATGTCCATAATTAGAAACCCGGTCAAAATGCGCATAAGTATACGGTCTTGCGGTATTAAACTCACCTAGATAGTTCAGGTTTTTAACTCCAAATAAATCAGAGCCTCTAAATCCCAATTGCAATGCCCACTTATTTGCCCAGTAACCCTTATTCGAAAAAAATTCTTTAGCCGTAAACTCATCAATCATAAACTGAGTATAAACAGCTGTTTTTTCCAGGATCTCATATTTGGCATTCAACCCCAAACGCATTTTATCCGGCGAGGTAGAATTTGCCCCTTCTATTGGCCTTAAGAATACAAAAGGATGAATGTAATTAAAATCAAATCCGCGTTTGCCCTCAGGTTCTGCATCTGTCCAGGTAACAGCCTGGAATAATCCTACAGACCATCTTTTTGAAATGTTCCAATCTAGATAATGGAATGCACCCCATTTTCCACGGTCTCCTAACCTTCTATCTGTTGTTAACTTTGGGGCACCAGGATCTAACATATAAGCATAAATAGTTTGATATTGCAAGCTTCCCAGACTTGCCCTCAACCTAAAGAAAGAATAATTGGCAGCGGCGTCCGATAATAACATCGATCGATAACCATCTCCGATAAAATTCTTATCATACCCCAAAGCAAAGTTTAGATATTTGTTAGGCGTATAAGAAAGTAAAGCAGTTGCATAGGCCCAATCTTTTTCCAGCTTTCCTAATTTACCTCCTACCTGCCCGGGAACAACCTGATTTTGATTAATAAAATTGGTAATATAAGCTGGAAATACACCCTGATTTTCATAACCGCTTGTATAGAAAGAAAACTTTTCACCTACTTTAATTCCTAACTGATACCCTCGGGTATTCATCCAAATGCTCTTCCCCAAATCCTGATCATAACCTATGATATAGTCCGGCACATAATCCGCATAAATACTATAATCTTCTTTATTTACCTCAATCAAATGCTGTTGAAATAGCTTTCTCCCGACCCATGATTTTCTTAATGAATCACCAACAAAGTTTACCGAATCAACGGACAGCTTTAAAGAGGGATGATCTCCATAAAAAGGCTTTATCGAACTGTGAAAACGATCCTGTTGGTTATAAACTTCCCGATTATATTTTTGATAATAATCAAATGAATACGGTAAAGTGACATTTTCAGTCTGGCTATAGCCATTTGAATACACTCCAAGAACGATACCTATAAAGGCAATATATTTACGCATCTGCAAATTCTAATTCTTTATCTAACTCTTCGTAAGTCGAGTTATTACTTTTAAACTCCGGAACTATTTTTTTCATCAACCTCACAACCTCTTTATCCTGATAGTTACATGCCAACGTCACAAGATCTTCTATATGAATACTTACCGATTCAAACTCATAAGGAATAACCTTAGCGATCATAATTTTTTCATGATGCGTCGGCATTGTATTTTCCTTATCATTAAGAAGTTCTTCGTATAGTTTTTCGCCAGGCCTTAGGCCAGTAAATTCAATTTTAATATCCTGATTCGGAATAAAGCCAGAAAGCCGAATCATCTTTTTAGCTAGTTCCACAATCTTTACAGATTGCCCCATATCAAAAATATAAATCTCTCCGCCTTTCCCCATCGACCCGGCTTCCAGCACCAATCTGCAAGCTTCCGGAATGGTCATAAAATAACGGGTAATATCCGGGTGGGTTACCGTCAGTGGTCCTCCTTTTTGTATCTGCTCGCGGAAACGCGGTATTACTGAACCATTTGACCCCAAAACATTTCCAAAACGGGTCGTGATAAATCTTGTTTTCTCTCCATTAGCGGAAGAACAGAAAAGTGACTGCACATAAATCTCCGCAATCCGCTTAGACGCTCCCATTACATTTGTTGGATTTACTGCCTTATCAGTAGAAACCATTACAAATTTAATAGCCCCGTGTTTTACCGCCAAATCAGCCATGTTTTTAGTTCCACCAACGTTAGTACAGATGGCCTCCGAAGGATTATGTTCCATCATGGGGACATGCTTATAGGCCGCAGCATGGTATACATAGTGCGGTTTAAAAGTTTCAAACAGGTGTTCCATCCTGGATTTATTCCTAACATCACCAATAAACGCTATGAAATTATTTAGCAAATTATTATCTTGAAGCTCCAGCTGAAGTTCATGCAATGGCGTTTCCGCAATATCATTTAAAATAATTGTCTGGGGGTTGAATTTAGCCAATTGCCTTACAATCTCGCTACCTATGGAACCTGCAGCCCCCGTAACCAATATTCGTTTGCCGGATAACTGCTCGTTTAATATGCTTTCACCAATAATTATCGGGTCGCGTTCCAGTAAATCCTCAATTTTAACATCTTTTATCTGGGTTGTTTTAACCGTACCCTTTACCCAGGTTCTCACCAAAGGTACATTCAATACCTTTACATTATTGTCCAGACAAAGATCAACAACTTTGTTTTTCTCCTCGGTTTTCATCCCGGGCGCAGTAAAGATCAGGCTATCTATTTTTTCTTCCAATAAGATCCTTTCCAGATAGTCTGCATGGTAAATTTTAACATTATCAACTACCTTACTGCTTTTACGGGGGTCGTTGTCCACAAAGGCAACAACGCTCATATTAATTTTAGGATCCGTATCCAGTGCTCGCTTTGTCGCAATCCCAGTTTCTCCAGCTCCAAATATCACCACCCTCTTTTTATCCAGACGCAGATTTTTGATATAAACAAAAAAGTACTTTACCAAAACCCTATACGTAATCAGCATAACGAAACTACAAAGCCCGGTTATTACAATAACTACATTGGATATGAAAACATCTTTCCCTAAAGACAAGGAAACAATATTCGCTAAAATAAAAAGTCCGTTGCTTAAAGAAATGGCAAACAGAATTCTAAAAGAATCCTGAGCGCTGGTATATCTCACAATACCCGCATAGGTCTTTACATTAAAGAACACAATACAATTAATCAGTCCAAAAATCAATAGATTCCTGCTCAACTCTTGTATATCTATATGATTAATGCTGAAATCGTATTTTATAAAGTAGGCCAAACCCATGGATAGGGCACAACACAGCAAATCCAGGCAGAAGATTAACCAACGCGGAACAATGTTTATTCGTCTAAACATATATTAATTTTTGGTTATAAGCTCACAAATATACCTAAATATTTGACAATATATTTTTGATAATTAATATTACGCACCCTACAAATTACAAATAGAGTTAAGATATGTTTTAAGCTTTAGCTGAATATTCCTAAATGTAATGAGAAACAAAGACGGGATAAAGAGAAAAAGAAACTCTCTCCATAAACTGAGAGGACTTAAGTATTTGCTGCGTCTCAATTTAAAAAAGCATAATACCGCAGCTATTTTATTTCCCAATCGATTATAGGCCATAAGCTGCCGCAGTAAAAAGTTATCGATATATTTCTTGTCTCTGCTATAATCCAATTCTTTAATATTTTTTTCCGTTACCTTGATAATAGCTCGCTGTATATCACCAAATGCAGAGTTATCATTGTGGCGATAGACATTGCTAATCAAAGTATTTGTAAGAATTGCCGACTCACCCTTAATTGCATTTAACAAAAAGAGCCAGTCTTCTGCAAAATCCAGGCTTTCATCAAATCTCTTTTCTTTAACCAGATCCTTATGCAAAATAACATTCCCTATATTTAATACCATTTGTTTAGTTTCTTCCAAAAAAGCATCCGATAAGAAAGCGGTTCTCCCTCTTCTATAAATAGTAAATTCTCTATTGTTTTTGTTTGTAAACAACCTGTATGCCCCCGCAAATATATTTATCTTAGGATTAGCCTTTCGTAACGAAATTAAATGGTTTATGGCACCCTGTTCGAGATAGTCATCCGAATCCAAGAACATGATAAAATCTCCGCCAGCAAGTTCCAAGCCAACATTTCTTGCCGCAGATCTTCCTCTATTTTTATCCAAATAAATATATTTTAGACGTTTATCTACCAAGAAAGGCTGTATCATGATAGCGGTATCATCAGTCGAACCGTCATCTATTACCAAAACCTCTAGAATTGGGTAGTTTTGCATAAGCACACTCATCAATGCTTTGGAAAGCAATTGTTCTCTATTATAGGTAGGAATAATGATAGTGACTTTATAATCAACCAAGGCGCATTTATTTATATGCTGTAACTTACAAATAATCTTGCTTTTCCTTCCATTTTCAATCTTAAAATAATGTAAATTATCATCAAAATCAAAAAGATACCCAATTGCAAATAATTATTAGCATACAAAATACTTAAGTTTAGAAAACCTTGAACGAAAGCATATATAAGGGAAACCTGAACATGCGTCAGTTTAGTTTCATTGGCCAGATATTGATAAAAATGAGATCGATGCGCTTCGAAAATATTTTCCCCTCGCACCAATCGACAAAAAATGGTTGCCACTGCATCCAGACCATAAACTCCCAACAATAAAATCCACCGGAAATGCTGTGTTTGTAAAATTAACTGCAATACAAGGTAAGCTATCAGTAAAGCAACACCAATACTACCTACATCCCCAGAAAAAGCCTTAGCTCTTTTTCTTAAGTTAAAAAAACCAAAAACACATAAAGATGCCAATACCACATTATAAATATTTTTTTCTAGTAAATGCAATTGTAAGCTTTCCTGAGCAAGAAAAATACTAGAAACTGTTATCAGGGAGTAAAGTACGGTTATCCCGTTAATTCCATCCATAAAATTATAAGCATTTATCACTCCTATAATCAATATAAATGCTGCTACAATCACTGGTAAAAGGTAGTCAGCTCCAAAGAAAGAAACAAAAGTATCTTTGCACAGGTAGAGCACCATTCCCACAGCGATAAAATGAATCAGCAACCTAATTCTATTGCTAATAGTCATGATATCGTCCAAAAAACTAATTACCGCTATAAATAAAACTGCCAGACTGAGCAGATATAAATTAGGTTGCCAGATCAATATACCTCCTGCTATCGCTAGAGGAAAAATTATACCACCCCCTCTTAGCGTAATTCTACTATGAGAACTTCGCTGATTAGGCTTATCAATAATATTAAAATGGTCTGCCAAATTGAAATAGACAAGCTCCAACAAACAAAATACAAGAAGGGCAATCAGGAAGACCATCATTTTCAATAGTTTTAGGTCGCGAAATTAATTGTTTTACCTGATTTAAGGAAACATTTGTCCATGGTTGTGATGAATTGAAAAAGTCCGAAGTCAGATGTCGGAAGACCGGAGTCGTATGGTCCATAGACGATAGTCGATAGTCCATGGTAAACTCTGTTAATGGCTAATGGCACCTTCCTGTTCGGAGTCTTGTGTGTTTGAATAGCGCTCCGGAGGACTGCGGATTAATCAATAAAGAAGAGTCTCAGACTCGGATAAAATGTATTTAAGGAGCTAGGATTAAGGAGCAAAGATTAATGTGCCAAAGGTATCCCCTCTGGAACCTTCCTGTCCGGAGTCTTGTGCGTTTGAATAGCGCCCTGGAAGACTGCGGATTAATCAATAAAGAAGAGTCTCAGACTCGAATAGAATGTATTAAGGAACAATGAATAAAGAACAAAGATTAATGTGCTAAAGGTATCCCTCTGGAAACTAATGAAGTTGGAAAAGTCTGAAGTCGGATGTCGGAAGACCGGAGTCCTGTTGTCCATAGACGATAGTCGATAGTCCATGGTAAACTCTGTTAATCGCTAATGACACCTTTCTGTCCGGAGTCTTGTGTGTTTGAATACCGCCCTGGAAGACTGCGGATTAATCAATAAAGAAGAGTCTCAGACTCTGATAAAATGTATTTAAGGAACAAGAATAAAGAGCAAAGATTAAAGACTACCATACTAATCAACTAATCCCAAAACAAACCTTATATTTGTTCTGTTAACTCTAAAATCAAATATTAATCATGAAAGTAGGAATTACCTTTAGTGCATTTGATCTGTTCCATGCAGGACATGTAAAAATGCTGGAAGATGCAAAAAGACAATGTGATTATTTAATTGTTGGATTACAGGTTGACCCTACCATAGACAGACCTGAAAAAAACAAACCGACACAGACAGTAGTAGAGCGATACATTCAATTAAAAGGCTGTAAATATATAGACGAAATTGTTCCCTATGTTACCGAACAAGATCTGGAAGACATCCTGCAATCTTTCAAGATAGATGTCCGTATTATTGGTGAAGAATATCAGGATAAAACCTTTACCGGCCGCAAATATTGTGAAGAGAGAGGCATAGAACTGTATTATAACCGAAGAGAACATCGTTTCTCCAGCTCTGGCTTAAGAAGAATTGTTGCCGAAAAAGAGCTTGCCAAAAACGGTAAAGAGGTTAAAGCTCAGTAGATATAAATCCCTGATCGGTAACTAATCAAAGTAATACCGATCAGGAAACTTTTATGGACAAGTCATTCTAAGGCTAAAAGCAGAAAGCTTATTGCTGATAGCAAAAGGAATATATTAATGCCATTAATTGCTATCAAAGAAAAGTGCGAATAGTACATCCTAATATGTCCTTCTACCTCTGGGAGAAGGTGCCCAAAGGGCGGATGAGGGTCATTCTGTCCAAAGGACTCCTTCGGAGAACTTGTTTCAGAACCTCTTAGCTGTATTACATTTTTCCTGACACAGGGCTTTCCGTCCTCAATAGCCGGACGGGCCTAGTCCTTTTTTCGGTAGTATTTATAGCTTTCATTTGTCCTCAAGAATGCTTCGCATTTTTTGCAAAAAAGGACCAAAATGCTTTGGCCTATAATCTTTGTCGACTCATCTAGATAAATTTTTCACTGGCGCAATCCCGATATGTGTGAATGTTATCGCATTATGTTTGGGATTGCAACACATGGGATTGCTTGACTTGCGCTCATTGATTCTTCATACACACAGATTTATCTGATTATATCTCCAAATATTATAATGCCGAGAACTTACTATCAATGCAAGTTTGTACCACCTTTCCCAATGTAGCCTTCTAGAAGGAATCTCTTCTCGGATCAATAAGCAATTCCCTTTCCTATTTTGCCCTTCTACCTCGGGGAGAAGGTGCCCAAAGGGCGGATGAGGGGATTAGCCTAATAGAAAAGGTCATGCTGTCCAAAGGACTCCTTCGGAGAATCTGTCTCAGAATCTATTAGCGGTATTATCTTTTTCCTGACACAGGGCTTTCCGTCCTCAATAGCCGGACGGGCCTAGTCCTTTTTTCGGTAGTATTTATAGTTTTCATTTGTCCTCAAGAATGCTTCGCATTTTTTGCAAAAAAGGACCAAAATGCTTTGGCCTATAATCTTTGTCGACTCATCTAGATAAATCTTTTACTGGCGCAATCCCGATATGTGTGAATGTTATCGCATTATGTTTGGGATTGCAACACATGGGATTGCTTGACTTGTGCTCATTGATTCTTCATACACACAGATTTATCTGATTATATCTCCAAATATTATAATGCCGAGAACTTACTATCAATGCAAGTTTGTACCACCTTTCCCTATTATCGCCTTCTAGAAGGAATCTCTTCTCGGATCAATAAGCAATTCCCTTTCCTATTTTGCCCTTCTACCTCGGGGAGAAGGTGCCCAAAGGGCGGATGAGGGGATTAGCCTAATAGAAAAGGCATTCTGTCCAAAGGACTCCTTCGGAGAACTTGTTTCAAATCTGTTAGTCTCCAGGAAGGATAATACATGGTTCATATGGAAACTGTCGAAATATATACAATGTACTTACTAACAAGCTAAAAGCATTCGGCATTACCGGGGTCTTCTTCCACAGACGCCATGGGATTTCTCACAAAGCAGGGTCTTCTGTCAGAAAGACCCTGCGCAAAAACTTCGGCTCCTCTCGCGAAATCAACGCAACCTCAATCTAAACCCAAAAAACAGAATCACTAAAAAAACAGGAAGAATATACCACAGCAGCGTTAGTCTTCTATCCTTCTGCTTTTCCGTGGTTAAAGAATGAGACTGATTGGACTGATGACGGATTTTAACATTCCTTTTCAACGAATCTCTGGTAGACTCTGTTGTATTCTTGCCCCACATATTCTGAATGTGCTCCCGAAATCGCATCCTTACCTTCAATTTCTCCTGCTTACTTAAACCACTATCCGGATGCCAAAACACATCACTAACCACAATTTCCAGATCTTTTAAAATATTACTTTTAATAATATTAAGCTCTTCTTTGGCCATATAATGTGCTGCTGTCAAATAATCGTTGCTGTCCTTTTCCACGTGAATCTCTTGTTTCAGCTGCTTTACATTTTTACGCGTTCCACATGAAAAGCATAATATCAATAAAAATAAATAGTACTTAAAGCCCATGTAACACCTCCTTTCTATCTACCCAATTGGCAACCGCAAATATGCTATTTATCAGACGCCGCTTTCTATAAACGCCATCACCATCTCTGCTACCCGCCTCATTGGTATTGCCTTCAACGGTAACAACAAGCTTATCATTCCATTCGTCTACAAATCCACAATGCGCTATTCTTCCTTTATCTACAAACCAAATCGCAAATACGTCTCCTTTCTGCGGAGCTACTCTCTTATTTTTAGGTTGCCAGATAACTCTGTCTTTCAGAAATAAAGCCGGGCTCCAGGCCGACCTGGGATTAACCACTCCGGCTTTACCCAGCACCCAACACACAAAAGAAGCACACCAAGCGTCTCCTTTTTTATTACCGGTATAAGCCAGATAAGTTTCTACCCGTTCTCCATCATTCCGGTTGGATAATTCTCTTACTCCAAGTTCTGCTAAATATATTTGTCTTAAAAGTACCCTTTTAGAATTCTCCGTATTGGAAGTACGGATAGTTAAAAGGCTATTGTATTCATGATCCGATAGCTGTGATACTATCGGATCTCCTTTACTTACTATATCACCGCCATAAAAGTAAAGACAAAGCCATATAATAAAAACAGATAGAAAGACAGATAAATAATTACTTTTTGCCATGATAAAAGTGATTTAAAATTACGTTCAAAATGTTCCCTGGAATACTCGCCGAGTGCTGGCCAAACATGCCGTATTAACCACCATGTAAGTAACTTAAATAACAAAAAACCAAGTATCGCCAATAAAATGGCAGATAAAACTCCCACGTCTATAGGCGCGGCGGTAAAGTCCACCCAGCGCAGTACCGGCGAAGAAAATAGAAAGAGCATCAGTACCAACATAATCAATCCATGCTCTTTATTGTAAACAATTTCTGACAAACGCCATTTCTTTAAGCCATAAGCTATCATAATATTAAAATTTAAAGGTTAATAACTAAGCCTGATGTAATAGGGTATTCGTTGGTTGTTAGCCGATATGAATAACAACCTTTCTTAACCGCCCTTGAGGTTGTCTAAAAGCCATATATCATTTCTACATGAGAAACCTGCCTTCGAACAGACAGGAATCTCTATTAGAATCACCAGACTCAGCCAGATTAATAATTTATTGAGCTATTTTAAGCACAAACTACACTTCCCAGATATAC
Organism: Pseudopedobacter saltans DSM 12145; assembly: GCF_000190735.1. Classification (GTDB taxonomy): domain Bacteria; phylum Bacteroidota; class Bacteroidia; order Sphingobacteriales; family Sphingobacteriaceae; genus Pseudopedobacter; species Pseudopedobacter saltans. The sequence goes on along the minus strand of NC_015177.1, from coordinate 3,863,855 downwards.
ACTATCCGAAACCCGTGTGCCATCGCTGTAGCGCAGAAAAAGAAAACACTCCAAAACATCGTTGATATAGCCTGGAATCTCAATAAGCATACATTTACTATCTAATGGGGAAGATTCTATTTCCCAGCACTCCTGTAGTGGACTGTACATGGCAACAATTGCTTCGGCCGGTTTCAATCGCTTTCTATTGTTCCAGCGCACAGCAAAAGTTCGGCCCTCAATCTGTTTAATCGAAGCTTCTTTAGGAGCCGTCAATGTTCCTGCACTCACTTTCAAACGTGGGTAGTCTATAAAATAGTCTGGATATTGGCCCTCTATAACCTCATTCATCAGATTTTTTACAGTCAACACGGGTGTAATATGCTGTTCGCTACCCATAGCTAATCTAACGATCCGGCCTGCCCGTGATAGAAATCTATTAGCCATACTAAAACGGGCCCAGACCGCTTTTTGCGATGCCGTAGGTTTACTGGCCGACCTGGCCTTAGGCGCCGCCTTTACTATTGTTCCATTAACTCCGGTAGCAAACACGAAGTCGCCAAGCCTGCCCGACAATCCATCGAACAAACTACCTGGTTTAACTTTCGCCATGATATTTTTATTTGAATTTTTAAGAAATGGGATGTCTAAGAGCCGCCCTGTATTTTCCTATCGTGGACACATCTTAGCACTGGCTTTAATTGTCTCACCTTCAACCGCTCACCCTGTGACAGCAAAATGAACTTGTATCCAGAAAGGTCTTTTCCAGAAAAGCGGCACTTTAGACATCCTTAAATTAACCTGAGTATCTCACAGACAACATTAAAGTACTTGATACTAACTACTTGATACTAGATACTTAATATTTCATACCAGCTACTCAAAACTACACCATCACTTCCGCAAGGGTTTCATTACCCGGCTGGTCATAGGCTTTTATAGTCACCGTACCACCTGCGTAAGATGGATTATCGGCAGTAGTAGTATATACCCAATCGAGTCCATTTTCAGATTGTTCTGCTTCACCACTTTCAATCAGGTCTCCTCCCGCATCACGAATGCTAAAGTTTACAGAAGCCACTCTGAAATTATCGATAATGCTCGCCACCAGTTTCTGACCTGTCTGCCCGGTGTAATTAGCAAATGATAAATCCTCTTCTATTTCAGGTCCTTTCAGGTAATCAGCAAATGCCACATTAAAGGCACTTTGGCCATTCTTTGCGGCCTTTTCATATTCAGCTTTCCGGGTAAGGTCTTTAATAATATTGGTAGCATAAATTGCTGCCTTCCTAAAAAGCTTCCGCACTTTTAGCATACCCACTGTAGGTGCCTTTCCCGATGCCTTTGGTCGGTTAGAGACGACAGTTTTTCCTGCCATTTGTCTAAAAACCAGCAGGTCTCCTATCAGTCCACTCAACCCATGAGTTACAACGTTTCTCCTTGATTTTGCCATTTTTAAAAATTTAAATGTTAAAAACTAAACCTGTCACTGTTTCTTTTATACCGGCATTTCTCACATTGACAAAACAAACATAAATAGCTGATTTCTAATTCCATACACCCGAAAACCAAAAAGAACATAATAGAACAGACTGAAACATAAATAGAACAAAATAAACATAAAGACACTAAGAGTTCGGTGCATGCCGCTACTCAACTTATTAAAAAAGAAGATCCTACGGTGTGAGATGTGTGTGAGATGTGTGTGAGATGCTTTAAAGTTCTTTTGGGGATACTTCAAATAAACGAGAAGTATTACATCGTTTGTCGCGTCTATCATCCGTCGAATAACAAACGTCTGAATCACAGATTATACGGATTAAAGGATTTCACAGAAACTACTACCACCACATTTTGTCATCGTAAGTTTGTAAGACAGTATTTGGAGAAACTTAAACGGAATATAATTTTGTTTAGTTTTAAAAAGATCCAGCCGAGAGAAGGAAAAAGATTTCAGTTGGTCATTAGTCATTAAAGACTCTTCGCAATGTTAGTCCCTTCTCTCATTCTTATTATAACTTGGACAGTTCATTAGGCCTCGGGAGCCTGTTTTTACGATTGATAAGTCACGATAAGAAAGCTGTGATCCTTATTTTACGATTTTACAAATATGGTAACAGGTATCGATTGTTCAAAGGATTATTTTGACATTACAGTATTAAAAGATGGGAAAGCCGTCTTCAAAGGCAGGTTTTCTAATAATGCAGTGGGGTTTAGAGATATGTTGCCCCATGTTCTGCAAACCCATGTTGTGATGGAAGCTACGGGGCCTTATTATTTCCAGCTGGCAAGATTTGTACATGATTCAGGGATAAAGGTTTCAGTGGTAAACCCCTTGACTGTACGCAGGTTTGCGCAGATGAGAATGTCCAGGGCAAAAACAGATAAGAAAGACGCTATGGTTATAGCAGAGTTTGCGCAGATGACCAGTCCCAGGTTATGGGAGCCTCCCACTGAGGCAATCCAGCATATCCGTAATGTGGAAACCTATCTTGAAGGGCTAAAGCAAAGGCGGCAGATGCTGTCCAACCAGTTGCATGCTTTTGAGGCAGCAGGAACAATAGAGGAGCTGCTATATAGGGAGATAAAAGAGGAACTGCAAAGCCACGACACCAGGATCAGGGACAAAGAGCGGCAGATAGAGCAATTGATAAAGGAGAACTATGCAGAAATGGCCACCCATATCAGGAGCATACCGGGTATAGGGCCAAGGAGCGTTTCCATGCTGATTATCGCCACAGGTGGTTTTGGTATGTTTGAAAACTACAAGCAGGTGATATCTTATTTTGGACTGGCCCCAAGGATATATGAATCAGGAACAAGTGTTAGAGGGAAAGGCCATATATGTAAAATGGGAATGGGCCAGGTGAGAAAAGTTTTGTACATGGCTGCTACCTCTGCCATACGGTGCAACAAAGCATGTAAAAATCTGTACGAACGATTGAGGAGCAAGGGAAAACCATACAGGGTCGCTTTAATAGCAGCGGTAAACAAACTTATTAAACAGGTATTTGCTATTGCTAAATCTGGTAAACCTTATATACCACAATTTGGATAGAGGCGTTAAAAACAGAATATTATTTTGGATATATTTTAATTTTTATTTGGATTTAAACACAGTTCATTGCGAGGAGGAACGACGCGGCAATCTGTTCCTGTTTGGCTTTTTACTTTATATAAGATAGATTACTTCGCTATCGCTCGTAATGACGCCCCTATAAATGTCATTGCGATGAGCGAAGGCATGCCTTGTGTGTAAGAGCGAAGTGGCAATTTCTGTAGCCCATCGTCCATCGTTTTTCGCCCGTCAAGCACATGAGATATGAGAGTGAGAATAAACGAAGTCCTCTCTTTATAGTTATTATCCATTGTCAACTGTCCATTGTTTGTCGTCTTTCATCCATCAAGTAACGAAGAACAAAAAACGACCAACGAAAAACGAATATAGATCAACGACCAACTCTGCTTCTAATCGCCTTTTCAATTTCAGACTTCAGGTACAAATCCTTTTTCCCCAGTTTTCTGGGTTGTAAAATTTTCTCAATTTTCAAGCGGTATAAGGTACTGCGATGGATGTTAAATAATCTCATCACCTCATAAGAATCTAACCACTCATCCTCCTCCTTTTCAGCATCAATTTGGGTCAGATGAATTAATATGAGCTCTAATTTTTTATTTATATTCGTCAAGACTTCGAGTATTTTAAAATTCACCTGCATACGACTCTCCTTTCCCTCACGTGTTCAGCATAAAGAAGGGTCATGAAGCGAGAGTTATTTAGACCAAAATCCAAACCTCTAAATTTACCTAACCTGGAACTTAATACAGACATAATGAATTGTATTGAAGCCGGACTATTAAAATCCGACTGGTTAACAAACAAAATAAATGGATTGCTTATACGGACCAGATAAAAAACTTTTCAGCAAAATAGCTTTAATTAAAAAGCAATCTAAGCATAAGATAAATCATTTAACATCTATAAAAACCACTATGCATCAGCACATATAATTAAATTTTTATCTCATTTAATAGTGATGAAAAACAAATATTAATCATTACAACAAATATTAAATATAAACGTTGTAATCAAACAAACAAAATATTTTGCGAAAATTTTTAATTTTTAGGTTTAAAATGCAATATTTTGAAAAACCGATCAATGACCAACGAATAACTTTTCCCGTCATTGCGATGAGCGAAAGGGAATGGTTTGAGTGCTGGTGCGAAGTGGCAATCTCTATTGTCCACTGTCTTTCGTTCATCGAGTAACGACCAACTGAGCGGGTCAGGCACTCGAAACCAGTGCGGAAGGGAAACACAAAGAGGTTTATGCACTTAGCTCTGTTGTTCTATAGTGAAGAATGAACCATCACCATGACGCCAATAGTCAAAAGTGCGATTCTACGTCAAAAAATCCACATCCAAAACCTTTCTGGGATTCCATCCCAATTGCATTCTTGCTTTGCTATCATCAAAAGTCAAGTCCGCAGTTATTTTAGACAATTTATAAGAGTTAAAAGGAGATTTACTTCCTATAATATCTCCAGTTTTAGCAAGCATTTTTGCTACCCATGCGGGAATATTATACGCCACTTTTTTATTTAAACATTCTGCGATATGCGCACTTAGCTCCCTAAAACTTGGGTGATAACCATCAGTTAAATTATAAACACCACCAATCTCCGCTGCCTTAGGAATAATCTCTGCAACATCTTCTGCCAATACCATACTCTTTTTGGCATAACCTCCAGCAATATTCATATAATAACCTTTTTGGAGACCTTTAATCATAGCTCCTAAATTTCCTGGGGGATTAGCACCTACCAATAAAGGGAGTCTCAAAATCGCACAGATGACATTATTTTGTTCACACCATTCCTGTACAATTTGCTCCGCTTCAATTTTACTTTGTCCATAAGGGTCTTTGGCCTTTAGTGTATGTTCCTCTTTTATTAAGGTCCCTTTATCCTGGCCATAAACGGCGACTGAACTGATGAATACGAATGATTTAGGTAAAGACGAAGAGAGCTCTAGCCCTCTTAAAAGATTTTCAGTGCCTTTAACATTGACATCGTAAAAGGCCTGCTTTTCAGCCTCTGTTTTGGGGACAATATGCGCTTTTCCGGCAGAATGGATAACCAAATCGGCATACGGTAATGATGGTATTTCTTTAGAAATATCACAAAGAATATCAGACTTTGACCTGCCCAGTGTAATCAATTCAAAATTACTATGTAAAACTGATTGGATTGATTTTCCAAGGAAACCTGAAGAGCCTGTCAATAATATTTTTCTCATGCTTTTGCTATATTTTTCAAATAAGCCCTCCTCCTATCGCTCAATTTATAGCGCTGTAACCTGCTATTGGGCTTATCAGGTATTGTCCTTACAATTAGCCCTATGCTGACTGCAGGGTGAATATAATTTTCTCTAAAAGTAGGACGGTGTTTTATGCCCAATCTATCCCTCATCTCTCCGGCCGTTAATTCGCCTTCAAGTAGCAATTTTAATAAACGAATAACTGGGTCGGTGACTGGGTCGGTAAACGCTAAATATTGTGTAGAAACAGGAACAGTAACTTCAAATACAGTCATTTTAGAAAAATCAAAAATTGCCGCTCCGTTGCCATTTTTCAATAATTCTTCTTTTACCCGGGTGACTCCCCTGCTAAAGCGGTTAACGTAGCCCAACACTTTCATAGCTTCCGCTATAACAGGATTCCGGTAATCGTTTACATCCGGAAAATTTTCGGAACGGGCATTACCATATAGCCCTCCGGCATTCATGAGCGCTATTCTGTTACTAAATTCATAAAACCGAACCTGTGTATGAGACTCATAATCACGATGTATAACCGCATTCATCACCAACTCTCTTAAAGCCCATGAAGGATAATTTCTCACCATCTCTTCCCTTAGCGTACTAATAGGGATAGGATGCTTTTTTATCAATGCCGTTTCTATAAAAGTGTCCAGCTTAGCCAGTACAGAAAATAGTCCTCCTGCAAACTTATATTCGTTACCAATATCTGTTCCTAACGTTGTTCCTTTAAATTCCACATACTGAATATAAGCACCAAACAGGAAATACTCTGGTTGCTTTCCAAATAATATGATACCCGCATGAGTAGGGCATTGGTATCTTAAATCAAAAAAGCGTAAAGAGGCCAACTGCTCCGTAATTGGTCGGCTATCCTGCTTTAAACTTTCTGCATCTATTGCTTTAGGCAGATAGTATTGAGTAAAAGCATCCAGGTCCAGATCGTCTAACGATGCGCCTACACAAGGTCGGGTATCAAAAGTTTTTGCAAAAGAAATACGTTTTTCTATTAATATCCGCTCCTCTGCTTCATTAGCTACTGCTTTACGCGGACCAACCCTTATCCAAACTCTCCCTTTATAACGTAACGGAGGAAAAAATGATGGTAACACTTCAACTACCGCCACGTCTCCCTCATCAAAACTAAAATGGCAGATATTTATTTGAGGCTGGGGTAAAACTAGTCCATCGGATCTTAAGCCACCTAAATTTTTCAGCAATTCATCCGTAGCTCTCAATCCTGACAGACCTCCATCGTCTCTAACACCAATCAGCAAATAACCGGGTTTTTGGTGACCCGGTAAATCATTAGCAAAAGCACAAACTGCCATACCGAATTTATCGATATTATTTACAGAAACGGTCCGTTCTACCCGGTCAGATTCCAAATCCGCTAAAATTTCTATAAGTTGTGTCCGATTAATCAAACCTATTGTCTTTTCCCAAATATAACTAAATTATAAGGGAAATATCCATCGATGGTTTAAGTCGGCAAGGATTCAAAAAGATGTATAATATCTACAGATCTAGCCAAAATCCTCCCCATACTGATTTATTATCCGTCCAGCAACCTGCTTAATCTCCTGTTCATCCTTTTTAGGATAAATTAGTAATACCTCATCGTCATCAACTACAATAAAGTCTTCCAGCCCCTTTATGACTATCGCTTTTCTTTTCGGGGTATGTATAATGCAGTCTTTAACGCCATTTAAATAAATCTTCTCTGCATTAACCACATTGTCAGCCTCATCCTTTTCTGCTACAGCATGTAAAGACGCCCAGGTTCCCAGATCAGACCAGCCGATATCAGCCGGCAAAGTATATACATTATCCGCTTTTTCTAAAATAGCGTAGTCTATAGAAATATTGGGCGAAGCCGGATAATGATCCGCAATAAAAGTTGCTTCTTCTTCTGTATTGTACACCGATTCACCTTCGGAAAAGACAGCATCTATCTCCGGAGCATCTTTTTTAAAAGCATTTACAATAGCCTGGGCAGACCATATAAATATCCCTGCATTCCACAAATAATCACCACTTCTCACAAATACCTTCGCCCGTTCCAAATCCGGTTTCTCCAGAAACTGCGTTACTTTACTCACTCCTTCCCCATCTTGATACTTAATACTTTCTGCCTGATACTTAATATACCCATACCCCGTATCCGGCCGGGTTGGCTGTATCCCCAAAGTCATCAATACTTCATGACTGGCTACATAATCCAGCGCTTGCTTTATTTTATTTAAGAACTCTTCTTCTTTTAGAATCAGGTGGTCAGATGGTGCAACCACTATATTGGCCAAAGGATTAGCCTTTTTAATTTTATAAGCTGCATAAGCTATACAAGGTGCTGTGTTATTACGGCTCGGTTCTAACAAAATATTAGCCTCATTTATCCCTTTAAGCTGCTCCTGTATCAATGCCGCATAAACCTCATTTGTTAAAATGAAGATATTTTCCTGCGGACATATCTTTAAAAACCTTCCGTAAGTTAGTTGCAACAAAGATTTCCCTATCCCTAAAATATCTATAAACTGAAATGGTTACGGCTTTTCGGCCAGAAACGACTGCCGACACCGCCGGCCATAATGAGTATATAATTGTTGTTCACAAGGTATTATTTATAATAACCTAATTTTAAAAGTGTCTTTGTATTTATTTTTCTTCTTTCACTATCAAAAAACCATCCCCACTTATTAAAATAATAAATAGCAGATTCGATTCCGATTTTGGTTAGCCGCCAGGATTTGTGAGATCCTTTCTCAAAATGGTGATAAATTTCAACATGAGGATAAAAGACAGTTTTGTATCCTCCCCCAATTAACCTTCTACATAAATCAGCTTCTTCCCCGTACATAAATATACCTTCATCAAAACCACCAATTTTTTCAATTGCATCTAATCTTAAAAACATAAAACATCCAGATAAATAAGGCACATCCATTATTTTATCATATCCCGTAAATTGAAGTTCAAACACTTCATTTCTTTTATTTACTAAATATTTTATAGGATTAAATCGCCTTCCTATCCAGTCGTAAGGGGTTGGTAACAACTTACATAAATATTGTAGAGAACCATCGGGGTATAAAACTTTAGGCATGACATTCCCAACCGCTTCATGTTTTTCCATATATTCTAGTAAAGTCTCTAATGTTCCTTTATTAAAATATACATCCGGATTTAAAACTAAATGGTATTTTGACCCTATCTCTACTGATTTTTTTATCGCTATATTATGGGCAGCTCCAAAACCAGGATTTGAGGGATTGTGATAATAAATAACACGCTCATCTAAATTTACGCTTTTTAAGTTATCACTCTGGGAATTGTCAATCAAAAATAGTGTTAAATCTAAACTTGTATTTAAAAAACTATTTATCGCTTTCAGCAAAACAGTTTCATCATTATTATAGAGAACGATACACCCCGTTACTTTCATATCAACTAAATTATATGCGCTGTTATTTAAATCCCTTTTTGTATTATTCTAATACTCTAACCATTTAAGGCTTCTATCAAAGACTCATACCGACAGATAATGTTTGATTCAGAATATTCCTTTAAAAAGTATTCATCCTTAATAAACCCTTTTTGAATTACTTCTTCTAGAATTCGGACAAGCTCACCGTCATCGTTTAATGAAAAGAAATAAGTATTCTTGCTTTTTTTGAATTCTAAAAAAGCTGGTATTTTAGACAATATAACAGGAGTCTTTAAGAACAGACTTTCTAATACAGGTAGGCCAAAACCCTCATATTCCGACGGGAATATAAAACCTAAGGAATTTTCATATAAGCTCCTCAATTCTTCATCAGTAACCCTTCCTACGGATAGCACATTTTGACAACTTTTATGCCCGTTACCGGCCAATACTAACAAAGGAAGAGCGGTATTTTTATTAAAAACATTTATTAAAAAATTTAGATTCTTATGTTTTCGATTGTTACCGCAATAAAAAAAATATTTTATACCAAGTAGATTATTCCTTTTTAGGATTTCATCATTACTCCTTAATATTTTTATAGGAGCTTCATTTATGACGTCACTATCAATATTTAAAAATTTCAATAAATCCTGTTTTGTAGAATTTGAAACAGAAATAACTTTATCTGCATTTTTTATTGAAAAACTAACTATAAAATCAAAATAAATTATTTTTATCCTATTAATAGTATTGTTCGGGCTAAAAAAATTTGGGACAAATCTATACATCAAATCATGTACGGTAATTATATTTTTTGATTTTTTTGTCCCAAATAAAAAACCAGAATAAAAAGGAGAATGAAATATCTCTGAATCGACTCTCTTAAACCTAAAATAAAACAAAATAAAATGTAATATATTGTATGGTTTTAATTTTGTATAAATAATATTACAGTTTCTATATTTCAAAAATTTATCATTTGTAACTAAAGCAATATCTACGTCTGAATATTTAGAAATATAAAAATCTAAAAGAAACTCAATATATCTAGAGATACCTGTATTATTTTTTTTATCTAATAATCTGACATCAATATACACCTTCATTATTTAAACAGTTATTTGATAATTTTACCATTAAAAGCCTGAGATAAAACTACAATTATTAAACATAAAAAAACTATCTGAAAAATTGAATTGAATAAAAATACATTAGGCCCATGTCGCAAAAGGTGTATATAATTCACCATTAGAACAAATATTGAATATTTACCCATAAAATGGGCTGATAAATAATAAATCAAAAATAAAGCACAGAAATAAATAACCAGATAAAAAAAGAAATTGTAGCCAAAATTGCCTAAAAAATAGGCTAATGGACTTAATGCTAAACCATGCCCTACTGACTCAAAGTAATAAGTTTGTAAAGTTGTATCGAAATTCAAAAAATCTTGGGGCTTATTATGAACATAATACTCAAGTCCCCAACCAGATGTTGCTTGAACCCCCATAAACTCCGAAAATGAATTATATACACTTAAAAGTGTATCGCCACTTATTGCCATTTTAGAACGTATTAAAACTACAGATATCAAAAAAGCAAAGCCAAACATAGTTAACAGCAAAACTCTTTTTGTTGTTAACTTTATCTTATTAAGATCCAGATAAAACATTAACAACATCAAAGATATTGTTGCGAAAATTTTCCCTTGGAATAGAAAGTCTATTGTAAATGAAAATAAAACAAAAACAACTAAAGCTTTTCTATTATTCCATTTTATAATTGAAATACATGCTAAAATTAATAAATACCCATATCCTGGTATTAAAAGAGAACTGATTTTCCCTAACAATTCCAATCGTGAAAAACCCAAATATTTTGCATAAATACCATTAAAAATTAACCATATTTGATAAAGAGTATTTATCAGAAAAATAACTTTGAATATATCTAAAGAGAGGTGAGGGATTTTAATCGTTCTTTCTGGAATAAAAAGAAATAATAGTGCTAAAAAAAAAGCGAGACTTCCTAAAAAGTAAAAGTTATAATTATTTACTAAAAGCTGAAATTTCGAATAAATATAAAACTCTTCACCAACAATTAATTGAGTTAAAATTGGTATGACAAAATATAGAAAGGCTAAGCCAAATAATATTAATCTAGAATAATTAAGAGAATAATCTTTTTGCCTCATCTTTACGCATCTTATTAATGAAAATTTCAGAAGGGTTTTTACAGATTTTTAACTTATTATCCCAAGCTTTATTTACAAGAGAAATCAATTCAACACTATTTCTATAACGATTTGACTTTAACGTACATGATCTAACTCCAATTATATCACTTGCAATTACAATATTCCCTCTTGCGTTAGCTTCTCTTATAACCAATGGTTCCCCTTCAAACTTACTGTTAAATATGAGAACATCATCTTTAGCAATAATACTATTCTGATCATTTCTATTTAACCACCCTGTTAAGGTTATTGTTATATATCTGGTGTTACGGGATTTCCTTTTTAACTCTTCAAAACATGCACCCTCACCGATAATAATAAATTCTTTAAATGGGTTATCAATTACATCTAAGATTTTACAAAGTTCCACTATACCCTTATCCTTTTCTAATCTACCTATAAAAAAAAGTTTCCTAGTATTAGATGTATTGTTATTTCCAATTGCCGATAGAGAGATAATATTAGGTATAATATAAGTCTTTGCAAACCTTGAGAAAAACACTGCCTGAATTCTATTAATAGTAATTATCCTTTTATATAAAAGAATAAATAATATTGATAATGCATTATACAGTCCCCCTATCTTTCCCCATATTACTCTCCTATCTATAAAAGCTGGGATATACAATATTTTCTTTTTCCCAATCAAAGCTATTCCAGAACTAATTCCAGCAACCAATGTTCCTGAACATATTATAGCCTCATTGTTACGCAATAATTTTCTTTGAAACTTAAAATTACTTATTCCATAAAAAAATTGCTTTATAAAGTTTCCATTATTAAAAAACGGCCTTCTCGTAACTAAATATTCAAAATTATTAAATTCATGCTGCATATCTTTAAATAATTCTAACTGTTTTAGATTGTTAAAACATAATATTATCTGTCTATAATTGCTTACGAGTTTTGCTAATTCAAGTGATTGAAATTCGTGTCCACCTATAGTATCGCTGCAAAAGAAAAAAACGACCTTCCTCATTTACCTAAAAATATACGTAATTGTCTCCACAATTTAACTCCAAATTTCCCTAACAATAAATAAATAATTTCCCTAAGAAGCAATGCATCTTTATATTTATAAAAAAGATTTAACCTTCTAAAAAAACTAATACAATCTAAATTATTAAATGATTTATAAATCTCAATCTTAAAAGAGATCAGTTTTAATAATAATTCTTTATTTTCAACATCAGAATCTTCAACTGTTTTATACCAATACTCCATATTTCTTCGTCTAACTGGCATGTCTGCTTTAAACCTATTAAAATATACATTTCCGGATTGATTATTTCTAATCCAAGAACTCGCGGAATTACTATGTATTCGATATTTTGTAGTTTTTATAGCGCTGCAAAATATTCCTCCGTCTAACACCCCTCTAAAGGTCAGTTGATCATCTTCGTTAGGAAGATCATACGGTAATTTCCCGAATCTCTGAAATAAGCTTCTTTTCCAAGCTTGTCCAACGGGAAAAACATGAGGCATCCCATTTTTTATCACCTTTATTATATCATTTTCAATCTTGTCTGAATATATAAGTTCTCCAATCACATTACCATTGTCATCTATTTTATCCAAACTAGTTGCAACGATATGCATTAATGGATTTTCTCTAAATAACTTTATAGATACCTCGGCTTTGTTTGGCATCGCAATATCGTCTCCAGCCATAATAATTATAACTTCCGAAGTTGTTTCTTCTATTGCTTCTTGTAAATTAATATTAATCCCTCGATTTTCCTTGCTTAACAACAACTTCCAGTCGTTCTCCAATGAATATAGTGCAACATACTCTTCTATTATGCTAGGAGTATTGTCAATAGACCCATCATCTGCAATAATCACTTCTTTAGGCATTAGGGTCTGATTTCTAATTCCATCAAGGGCTTCTTTTATGAATTTTTCTTGGTTGAAGGATATCAAAACAATCGAATAATCCATACTTAACTTAGCTTAAACTTTGAAAAAATAATTTTTCTAAACAAAAAACAAATCATAATTAAATAGATAAAGTAATTTAAAGAAAATGCGATAGTTGCCCCTTTTAGTCCATAAAACTTTATGAATAAAAGATTCAGCAACACGTACATTATGCTAAAACCGATATCTGTTATTATATAAAGTTTAGTCATTGCTTTCGCAAGCATTAAATATCCAATAATCCAAGAAATTATTTTGAAAAAATCTCCGAGTAGTTGCCAAATAAATAAAGACTCTATTTCTAGAAATTCTTCTGTAAATAATATCTTTATTATAACAAACCTTAAAAGATAAATAATCAAGCAACTAGCTAAAACGAATGGAGTAATTATCTTCAATCCATTATATATTTCACTTTTAATTTCAAAGTTAGTTTTTAGTGAACTTAGTTTAGGAAGAAAATAAGTACTTAAAGATGTAGTAACTATTAATAGATATCCATCAGAAATCCTCATAATAGCTTGCCAATAGCCTGCATCGTTTATACCTAAATCTCTAATTAAAGTGTTTCTTACGACAATCTGAGAAATAGGGACTGTTAAAGCAGTTGTTATTGTCATTAAAGAAAATTTAAACAAATTCACCATATGGAATTTATTCAAACCTTTATTAAAATAATCAAAAACAAACCATTCACATTTTTTCAGAAGCAATACTGTAACAAAAAAAACCAGTGTCTGTGATAATACTAGAGAATATAATGCACCATCTATTTCAAAAAAGTAAATTAGTACTATTGATAACACTAATGAGATAATACTTGTCGTAGTATTGATTATCGTATATTTTTTTATATCACCCTTACCATTTAAAATGGATATTAATAAAGAGTTAATGGAATAAAATACAATAGTTAACCCGAATACTTTGAAAATACTTTTATATCGAATGTCTTTTAATAAAAATATAGAAAAAAAATCTGAAAATAAAAGTAAGACCAAAGATGTTACTATTGAACATGTAAATGAAATAACAAGTGATGTACTAAATAATTTCTTTAGTTTATTCCCCTGCCCATTATATTCCGAAGTATATTTTACAACCCCTGTATTTATGGACCCATTCGCAATAGACAATGCTATGGTAACGAAATTGTTAAATGTACCAATAACAGCTATTCCCGAAGGACCGGTTAGCACCGCGACTATTTTATTTACTATAAATCCTGAAGATATTTTTATAAAAGAAATTATAAATGAAAAAATAGACGTTTTTATTAATTTCATAATTGATACTTAGGACACCATTTCTCTTGACCAATTTGAAACATCAGTCTTTATTACTATTGCCGGATTTCCTGAAATTAATGTTCTTTCATCAAACAACCTATTATGCACTACAGAATTTGTGGTGACTATACTTTCTTTACCTATTATTGATCCTTTTAAAACTTTTACTCCCACACCTATCCAAACATGGTCACCTAATATTGTCTGCTTTTGAAAGTATTTACCTTCTATGCCATGCCAATCACAATCTGTCAAAAAAGTATCCCAAGCTATTATGCAATCACTACCTATTTCTAAATACTTTTTTACCATTATGATAGATTTCGCCGTGATTCCGGAACCAAGCTCCTTCTTCTTCCCTCCTATTTTCAACCTTGCATCTTTATCTACAAATATTCTAACTCCGTTTCCTATTGAAAAATCATTACATATTACAGTTTCAGAGCCTTTATCTAAATAAATTGAAACACTCTCATTCCCATTCATCCATTGTTCTAAAATTAATCTTCCATTAATTTCAAAATATGATTTCCTTTTCTTTATAAATTTCAATTTTATCTTTCCATGTATTAAAATTGCTGGAAAGTATGTCCACTTATCTACATAAAGAAGAGTTAAAATAACTGAATAAATAAAGTTAATAGGCGACTTTAAAAAAAACTTCAGGTTAGTTCTTTTCTTAATCCAAACAATTAATTTATCTATCATATCTATTAATCACATCTATTATTTTCGAAACTTCATTATTACTCATTACTTCACTCATCGGTAAGCTCAAAACTTCTCTATGAATAGTTTCAGAAATGGGATAATTAAAATGGTTTAATTCTTTATACGCGGCTTGTTTATGAGGCGGTATAGGATAGTGTATTAAGGTTTGTACTTCAGAACCTGATAAATATTTTTGCAGTTTTTCTCTTTTTTTAGCTCTAACAATAAATAAATGCCAAACATGACTTTCTTGTTTTAGAATTAAAGGCAGTGTTACTTCTGGGCTTTGTATTTCATTTAAATATCTATTAGCTACTTCTCTTCGTTTCTTAATGACATCATCTAAATACTTCAACTTAACGTTTAAGAAAGCTGCATTTAATTCATCTAGCCTACTATTAACACCCTGATAAATGTTTTCGTACTTTTTATGCGAACCATAATTTCTTAAAGCTTTCAATACTTCAGCTAGCGCATCATCATGAGCAGTAATTGCCCCTCCATCAGCCAATGCACCTAAGTTTTTTCCAGGATAAAAGCTATGTCCTGCTGCATCGCCCCATGCACCTGCTTTCTTACCATTTAGGCTAGCGCCATGAGCTTGGGCACAATCCTCTATCACTTTTAGATTATACTTCTCTGCAATCCTATTAATTTCAGGCATATCACAAAGCTGACCATATAAGTGGACTACCATAATCGCTTTAGTTCTCTCTGTGATATGATTTTCTACAAGTGTCGGATCAATATTATATGTAAACAAATCTGGCTCAACCAGAACAGGTTTCAGATTATTTTGGGAAATAGCTAAAATACTGGCTATATAGGTATTTGATGGGACAATAATTTCATCTCCCTCTTTAAATATGCCCAATTCTTTATATCCCCTGATAATTAATGTGAGGGCATCTAAACCATTTGCAACTCCAAGGGTATATTTTACTCCACAATAGTTTGAATAATTTTCTTCGAAACTTTGCAATTCCTGCCCCAACAGAAACCATCCAGAGTTTAAAACTCTATGATATGCTTCTGTTAGCTCCTCTTTATATTGGAGATTTATTTTTTGTAAGTCTAAAAATTTGATCATTTATTCTAAAGTATAGTAATTCCCTTCTTTATCTTTTCTCTCAAGATCTAGAACTTTGCCTTCTTTTGTAACATATCCTTTGTGTATAGCTGGATTACCGTAATGCAATTCATAAGGACCGATATTTTTTGTAATTACACTACCAGCACCGATGACAGCATATTCACCAATGGTATTACCAGCTATAATAGTAGCATTTGCGCCAATAGAGGCACCTCTCTTTATAAGGGTTCTTTCAAATTTTGCAGGATATTGCCTTGAACGTGGTACTAAATCATTTGTAAATGTGACATTTGGTCCTATAAATACGTTGTCTTCAATAGTTACTCCATCCCAAACCTGAACACCAGACTTTATAGTTACACCGTTTCCTATCTTCACATCGTTTTCTATAAAAACATGGGCATTGATGTTACAATCTTTACCAATCTGAGCATTAGCAAGGATTACAACAAATTGCCAAACTGAAGTATGTTCACCAATAACTGATGTTTGAACTTCTGATAAAGGGTGTATTTTAGCCATTTGAAAATTCTAAAAATTCGCTGTATTCTCTTATATAATCCGCCTCACTATATCTTTCAGAAGCAAGCACTAACAATACCGCTCCAGAAGAAAAATTACTCAAATCTCTCCAGATTTTAGGACATACATATAGACCATAATTCGGTCTGTTCAAAGTAAATGTTCTTTTGTTTTTTCCATCGTCCAAAATCACGTCAAAACTTCCGCTAGCTGCTATTATCAATTGGTGTAGCTCTTTGTGCGCATGTCCTCCTCTAGTTTCGCCACCCGGAACGTCGTATAAGTAGTAAACTCTTCTGATACTAAAAGGGATATCAAATTCACCATGGACGGGAGTTATATTCCCAGCCCTATTATGGATTTTTGTCAATTCAATGACGTTACAGTTATATATTGAAGCCACCATTTAATATCTTAAAGTTATTAAAATCTCTCTCATAGTCTCTTTCATTATAAATGGTAGAGGCTACGACAAATGCCAAAGAATTAGTTGAAAAATTTTCCATATGTCTCCATATTCTATTAGGAACATAAAGTGCATTATAAGACCTGTTTAATGAATAAGTTTTTTCCTCTTTTCCATCATTTAAAACAACATCAAAACTGCCACTTAACGCTATGATTACCTCTTGATTTATTCTATAACTGTGCCCTCCTCTAATTTCTCCTCCAGGAACATCATATATCCAATATGATCTTTTAATTTCAAATGGTATATGTCTATTTTCTTCTAAAAAAGAAAGATTACCTCGCTCATCTAGAATTTTTGGAAGATCAATTATTCGAACATCAGCTAAACTCATTATTTCTAGTTTAATATGCCTTTATAAACTTTTTTACTTAACAAGATTAAAACAGATAAAAAAACGAATATAATCCCCCCCAAGAGAAATGTTTTAATCTTGCCTAATCTATCCTTTTCCAAAGGATACACTGGCTCATCAATCACCTGTATCAAGGGAGCTTCCTTTCTAGCTGTAATCTTAGCCATCTCCAAATTCTTTACCAGTTCAGAGTAAATTGCTTTATTCGCCTCCGCATTTGCCTGGGAGCGAACAGCCGGTGTACGCAACACCTGTCTTGTAGGATTTAAATTGGGTGTAGCATCTGCTACCGCAGCAGATTGGTATATAGCCCCATACATAACCGCTTTTACAGAGTCAGTTTGATGCTGTAATATGGCTATATTATCCAAAGACTTTTTGGTTTTTGTTTCCACGTAGAAATCATTCACGGTTTGAACAATCTTTTCGTTAAAAAGTTTTGAAAATTGTTCATTTTCTGATTTTACATCTACTTTAATAATGGACAGCTTTTTATCCGGTTTTGCTACCGATAAAATATTTTTATTAATCACATAAATAATATCCGTCATCAGGGAATCTTTAATGCGATTAGGCTCTGCGTTAAACACCACATCTTTAGTTTCCGGCTTTTGATTCCATTTCTCCCTTAGCTTGTTAACCTCAACATAATGGTCTATAAGTGATGTTTTTTTACCGCCAATATCTACTGTATCCAGAAGAGCTTTCTCCACCATAGAGCGGGATTTGTATAATTCCAGAATATTGTCGCCCTGAAAGATACCGCCTCCGCCGCCGCCCAGGTCTATACCTGCCATTGCAGCCAGACCTGCATAAGCTCCCAGGCCTCCGCCTTTTTCGCCCGATTCTAAAACAAATGTTGTAGTTGCTGTATATATTGGCTTTTTAATAAAGGAATAAGCCAGTCCCAAAGCACCGCCTATAATACCTGCAATGATGATAGTCCATTTCTTAGACCATAAATAGGAAATCCATTCTTTAATTTTAAGGATGAGTTCCTTTAAAGAGATTTCGTCTTCGTTGTTCGTTATTCGTTGTTCGTTATTCGATTGACTATTGCTCATTGATCGATGCTCGTTATTTAATTATCGTTGATCGTTGGTCATCACTTACTTATCCTCTCGTTTCACGTCCTATCTCTCAATTTCTATTATAAGAGACTGCCACTTCGCTCCTCTACAAAAACCAACGCTTCGCTCATCGCAATGACAAGAAAAGAGGGCTTGGCTTATCGATATTCGTTGATCGTTACACTCGTTTATTTTCATGTCTCCAATCTTTTTGGTTCTTCGTTGATCGTGTTTGTTTTTCGTTGTTAGCGGATCGATATTCGTCGGTCGTTTTTCGATATCCGATATTCGTCGGTCGATAAACGAAAGACGGCAAACGATGAACGACATACGACGAAATTAATCGCTGGCAAAACTACATAATTTTTATGGGGATTGAAATAGTTTGTTTTAATGTCCGGGGACCGGGATCGTCTTTCGATATTCGTTTTTCGTTGGTCGATGGACGAAAGACGGTAAACGATGAACGAAAGAGATTGCCTCTTCGCTCCTGTGCACAAGCTAACGCTTCGCTCATCGCAATGACGGGAAAGGTTGTGTGCTACCCGAAAGACGACAAACAACAGTTTCCGTGAAATCTTTTAATCAACATAATCCGTGATTCAGACGGCAAACAATTGACGATGGTCAGTGGACAATTGACAATGAAGATTGCCACTTCGCTCCGATGCACAAGCTAATGCTTCGCTCATCCCAATGACGCGAAAGGTTGTGCGCTACCCAAAAGACGACAAACAACAGTTTCCGTGAAATCTTTTAATCAACATAATCCGTGATTCAGACGGCAAACAATTGACGATGGTCAGTGGACAATTGACAATGAAGATTGCCACTTCGCTCCTGTACACAAGCTAACGCTTCGCTCATCCCAATGACGCGAAAGGTTGTGTGCTACTCGAAAGAGAGGAACGACAAACGAAAGACGAAAGACGAACAACTATGAACGATAGGAATTACAATCTGCCATCAGCGTAGGGAAGAAGTCCTTTTACATCATAAATAATTGATTTGTCTTTTTTAAGATCACCAAATCTGATAGTCTCAAACTCCTGATGGGCTACTGCTAAAACCAAAGCATCGTATTTCTTCGTATCTAAACTACTTTGACACTTCACCCCATACTGTTTTTCCACTTCAGCGTGATCTGCATAGGGGTCATAAACAACTACATCAAGGCCATAGTCCATCAGATTTTCGACAATATCAATAACCTTGGTATTTCTCACATCAGAGCAATTCTCTTTAAAAGTAAAGCCCAGCATCAACACTTCGGCACCCTTGATATTAATATCTTTCTTAACCATGCATTTTACAATCTGAGAAGCAACATACTCTCCCATGGCATCATTTAGTCTCCGTCCGGCTAACAATATTTCAGGATGATAGCCATATTGTTGGGCCTTTTGTGCAAGGTAATAAGGGTCAACACCTATACAATGCCCCCCAACCAGACCCGGTTTAAAAGGTAAAAAATTCCATTTTGTACCGGCAGCAGCCAGTACTTCCTGCGTATCTATCCCCATTAGGTTGAACATAATTGCCAGTTCGTTAACAAAAGCTATGTTAATATCTCTTTGTGAATTTTCGATAACTTTTGCTGCTTCCGCAACTTTGATAGTTGGTGCTAAATAAGTTCCGGCAACGATAACGGATTTGTACAATTCGTCTACTGTTAAAGCAGTTTGGGGATTAGACCCGGATGTAATTTTTCGGATTTTTTCAACAGTTCGTTCCCTATCGCCCGGATTAATACGCTCTGGTGAATAACCGACAAAAAAATCTTTATTATAATTTAAACCGGAAACAGACTCTATAATAGGGACACAATCTTCTTCTGTGGCTCCAGGATAAACTGTCGACTCATAAATTACAACATCCCCATTCGAGATCACCTTTCCTACTATTTCAGAGGCTTTGAAAAGTAGTCTCATATCCGGATGATTATTTTTATCAACAGGGGTTGGTACAGTTATGATATAAACATTCGCACTCCTGATAGACTCTATATCTGCAGAGAAATAGATACCTTCATGTTCAGAAAAGAACGGTGTTTCACTTAAGGTAAGGTCCAGTAAACGCTTTTTCTCAACTTCTCCCGTTCGGTCATACCCTCCTCGGAGTGCAGCGATACGCTCTTCATCAATATCAAACCCCACTACAGGATATTTAGTAGCAAAAAGGCAAGCCAAAGGTAAGCCAACATAACCTAAACCCAGTACTGCTATTCTTTTATCTGTTTGATGGTCTAACATCTTTATATGATTAAATTTTAAAGCTGTTTCGAAAATCCTATTATCCTAACCAGCCTGACAGAATCCTGTTAGTCGTTGGCGTTTCTTGTTATTCGTTACTCGGCGAACGAAAGACTACAAACAATTGATAATTGACAGTGGAGATTGCCACTTCGCTCTTACACACCAACTATCACTTCGCTCATCGCAATGACCTCCGATTTTTGTCATTGCGAGGAACGAAGCAATCTCTTTTGACAAACTCTCATAGCCTTTTTATAATCGGACTCAGGTTACTAATAAAATCTTTAAATAGCCCCTATTCTCTAACGCACTACATTTCGAGAACCTCAATGTGACCACTAGTCCAAAAATCCTATTATCCTAACCAGCCTGACGCGATCCCCTTAGTCGTTGGTCCCTTCTTGTTATTCGTTACTCGGCGAACGAAAGACTACAAACAATTGATAATTGACAATGGAGATTGCCACTTCGCTCTTACACACAAACTATCCCTTCGCTCATCGCAATACCCCCCGATTTTTGTCATTGCGAGGAACGAAGCAATCTCAAAAAAACCTACTTTATCAGATTCATAACCCCCAGAAGAATTGCTCCAACAGAGGCCATTCCTGAAATTAAAGCTGCAGTTTCCCCTGCAGTCATTTTTCTCTTCTCTTCTTCTTTAGGCACAAAAATCTCCGAACCTGTAGTTACTACCGGATAATTGTTAAAAAATAAAAATTTCTTGGTACTCCTTACTGATCCATTCGCATACATAATATAAGACCTGGAACGTAAAGCCTTCTGAGAGAATCCTCCCGCCTGATTGATATATTGTTTAAAGTTTTTTGATTTCTTATATAATACGGTATTTGGAGAAAGCACTTCGCCGCTCACCTTAACGGTCTGGAGTTCTTTTGGTATCGAGATGATATCCCCTTCTTCCAAAAATAAATCGGTACGTTTTCCTGGTTTATCCAATATAGACTCTAAATCTATTCCCACAAAACTATTTCTAAGAACCTTATTATTCAGCTCCATGTTCAGGGTATCCTTAGCATCTTTCTGTGACTTTTTAAATTGCTCAACCTTAATTTCTTCCTTTTCTTTATCCAGTTGATTTTGAATAATACCCTCTCTTTTCAATGATGCCCCTTTAGGATAAGCCAACTGAGTCAGGCCACCTGCTCTTCTTATCAGATCAGAAATACGCTCATCCTTTCTTGTGATACTGTAAGTACCCGGATAGAGCACTTCGCCTTCCACCCTAACCATTTTTTGAACTTCGTAACCGGGAGCACTTCTTACCACAACAATATCATATGGTTTTAATATAAATTTAGAAGCTACACTACTTAAATCTCTGTTTACATCGATCTGAAATACATCAGCTGTTTTCGCAGTCGCTGAAGCAGCAACACTGTCCTGATTAATCACTCTCCGTGATATCTCAATTCTTTTCGGTGTAGCCGATTCCTTAAAACCTCCCGCCTGGATGATTAAATCCTCCAGACTGGTATTTTTTGCATAATCAAAGGTACCCGGATTCCGCACTTCTCCTTCGATAGTCAGGTTATATTGTTCTCTTAAATCAAATATTGAAGATACATAAAGAACATCCTCTCTTTTTAAAGTCACATCGGGATCAGCTCCGTTTAATATTCTATCCAGATTCACCGACAAGATCTCTGTATCATTTTTAGGAGTCAGTCTGGTAATATACGCTCTTGTTTTAAAGGCGTCTTCCTTCAGTCCCTCCGCATTTTGCAATAGCTGCTTAACCGTTAGTCCGGGAGTTAATTCATACTGGCCTGGCCTAAAAACGGCTCCCTCTACAGAAACCCGATTTTCAAATCTGTCCAAAATTTCCGTTACAAAAAATTTATCCCCGGATTGCGGTTTATAAGTAGAAAAAGCATCAGCAACAACATCAGAAATTTTTCTTTCAGTTGATGTGTTTTTCAAGACTTTTATCCTGGCCTGATAAGCTCTTTCTGTAAACCCTCCTGCAAAATTTAACAGATCCTGCAAATTTTCACCTGATTTCATTTCGAAAATAGCTGGTCGTTTAACTTCACCAACTATTTCTACCCGGTTAATATAGGTAGGTATTCTGACAATATCCTGATCTTGAAGCCGGATATTATTTTTTAAATCTCCTTTCAACAGGAAGTCATAAACATCCAGTGTAGCTATTTTCTTGCCATTTCTGATAATTTCGATAGCCCTGAATGAACCATTTTCTGTGGGCCCGCCAGAAGAATACAAGGCATTGAATACCGTCGCCAAAGAAGGAAG
Organism: Pseudopedobacter saltans DSM 12145; assembly: GCF_000190735.1. Taxonomy (GTDB): domain Bacteria; phylum Bacteroidota; class Bacteroidia; order Sphingobacteriales; family Sphingobacteriaceae; genus Pseudopedobacter; species Pseudopedobacter saltans. Next base: position 3,840,930 of record NC_015177.1, on the reverse strand, counting down.
TGTATAGGTTCCTGGTTTTGTTACTTCTCCTGTTAAAATAACTTTGATACTGCGGATATCGCCTATGGCCACGCTTAATTTCGTATTTCCGGATTTCAAGCCGGTATAAATAGGTGATAGCTTCGCTTTAATTCTTGATGTTGCTGCCTCTACAGTTAAGCCGGAAACTGGAACAATCCCAGCATAAGGGATATTGATATTACCTTCGGGACTGACCTCCAGCTGATAGCTGACTTCCGAATAGCCATATATATCAATCAGGATCTGGTCTCCGGTACCAATAACGTAATTCAGGGGAGTTGCTAATCTTAAATTTGGTTCAAATGTGGTAGATGAATTGGCAAAAAGGTCTTTGCCAAAGATTTTAGATCTTAAAGAAGCCAAAGCAATTTCCGCTTCGGATTCCGATTTTTTACTATCGGATTTACTTAATGAATCTACCTCACCTTCGAAAGAACGGCTTCTGCTACCGTCTTTACTTTTTAGGGTAGCCTCTTTTTTTCCAGCTGTGCCAGATGCTGCTCCACCTCCCTGTGTCTTAATCTTCTCTACGCGCTGTCTCAGCTTTTGTATTTCAGAAGAAGACATCCCTCTTGCCGTAGCAACCTGTTCGAGCTGTGCTTCTGACATTCCAGAAGATTCAACTTGCTTTACAAACTGGCGAATCTGATCGTCACTTAATTCGTCTACACGAATATTACTGAAATTTTGTTGGTTGATATTCTGTGCTTTTGCCGGAACTACAATCTGCAACGCTATAAACACATTTAGTAATAAAACAACTTTTTGAATATTCATTAATCTATTATATTATCTTTTGACAATCTTCGTACTGTACAGTTTTCTGATAATGAGATTGCTTCGATTCCTCGTAATGACACCCCATTTTTGTCTTGGCGAGGAGGTACGACGTGGCAATCTCTTAACACCACCTATATTTGTTTATTTACAATATAAAAACAGCTCGCCTCCGCTCTCTTTCCAACACAGACATTTTTCAACTCCACCCAGAGTATAGTTCACCACTCCTACTCAAAATAATTCATGGTCTGATAACCACCTTTTTTCAAATACTGGTCCTTTTTCATCAAATGTAAGTCAGAATGAACCATATCTTTAACCAAAGCAGGTAAATCGTATTTTAATTCCCATCCCAACTTCGTTTTTGCTTTTGTAGGATCTCCCAATAACAATTCCACTTCCGTTGGTCTGAAATATTTAGGATCGACTTTCACAATGGTCTGACCTATTTTTAGTGAATCCAGATCAAGGCCTAATTCCGCTACTTTTTCAGTATCAATATCGATAATAACACCTTTTTCGTGTTCATCTTTTCCGCTAAATTCCACTTCAATACCCAATTCTGCAAAGGTCATTCTTACGAAATCTCTCACCGTTGTTGTGATGCCGGTAGCAATTACGAAATCTTCCGGTTTTTCTTGTTGAAGAATTAACCACATGGCTTCTACATAATCTTTGGCATGTCCCCAGTCGCGCTGAGCAGACAGATTTCCCAGATATAAACAATTTTGAAGCCCTAAAGCTATTTTAGCCGCAGCTCTGGTAATTTTTCTGGTCACAAAAGTTTCCCCTCTGATTGGGCTTTCATGATTAAATAAAATACCGTTACAAGCATACATGTCATAAGCTTCGCGGTAATTTACAGTAATCCAGTAGGCATACATTTTCGCTACTGCGTATGGAGAACGCGGGTAAAAAGGAGTTGTCTCAGATTGCGGTACAGCCTGAACTAAACCATATAATTCAGAGGTAGAAGCCTGATAAACTCTGGTTTTCTTTGTCAGGCCTAAAAGTCTCACTGCTTCCAGGATTCTCAAAGTCCCTATTCCGTCAGCGTTGGCGGTATATTCAGGAGTATCAAAACTCACCTTCACATGGCTCATCGCTGCCAGATTATAGATTTCATCCGGTTGGATTTCCTGAATTAAACGGATAAGATTGGTTGAATCTGTTAAATCTCCGAAATGCAATTTCAATTTCACACCTTCTTCATGCGGATCCTGGTAAAGATGATCTATCCTATCTGTATTGAACAGCGAAGATCTTCTTTTCAGACCGTGAACTTCGTATCCTTTTTTTAACAAAAATTCGGCAAGATATGCTCCGTCTTGTCCTGTAATACCTGTTATTAACGCTACTTTCATTTCTTTATGTCGCTTTAGGTGTTGATGGAGTATGGAATGTTGGATAATTTGGGCTTTTATTGCCGTCCCAACAAATATTTTCACATCACCTTTTTCTTTTGCATTTTATTTATCTTTCTTTTATAAAGTTATCATTCCAACTGCCTTCTTTCATTTTTTGTTGTAACGATTTTATCAGTTGAATCAACACATTTTCTGTTTTATAATGAAGTGAGTCTAATTGATTCAAAAGGAAAGTTGAGAAACAATTTGCAGGAAAGGACATATAAATCAACCGCATCATTCCAGACACGTAGTTGTTTGTACCCCCTATTAATGTTCTTCCTTTCCATTTTTTAAAACTATTCCAACACCCCATCATTCCATTATTCCAACTTCTACAATATCCTCTTATCTGCGATATCCAGTAAGTACTTACCATAACCACTTTTTACCAGTGGCTCGGCAATTTTTCTTAACTGCTGCACATCAATATATTTCATCCGGAAAGCAATCTCTTCTATACATCCAATTTTTAAAGATTGTCTTTCTTCTATAACCTGAACGAATTGTCCGGCCTGCATTAGGGAATCAAAAGTTCCGGTATCTAGCCAGGCTGTCCCCCTGCTTAATACACCGACTTTTAATCTTCCTTTCTCCAAATATACTTTATTCACATCTGTGATTTCCAGTTCACCACGCGGAGAAGGCTTAATATTTTTCGCTATCTCAACAACATCATTATCATAAAAATACAATCCAGGAACTGCATAATTCGACTTTGGATTTTGAGGCTTTTCCTCTATTGAAACAACATTCTTATCTTCATCAAACTCCACTACGCCGTATCTTTCAGGATCATGTACAGGATAGGCATATACCACACCACCTTCAATATCAGTATTGGATTGCAGTAATTTTGCCATACCGTCACCGTAGAAAATATTATCTCCAAGGATAAGCGCAACTTTATCTTTCCCAATAAATTCTTCGCCTATAATAAACGCCTGAGCCAAACCATCTGGCGAAGGTTGTACAGCGTAGGTGAATTTACATCCTAAGTGTTCACCCTCTCCTAATAATTTTTGAAAACCTGGTAAATCATGTGGTGTAGAAATAATAAGTATTTCCCTTATACCAGCCAGCATCAGTGTTGATAAGGGGTAATAGATCATCGGTTTATCGTAAACCGGCATCATTTGTTTGCTAACGGCTAAAGTAAGAGGATGCAACCTGGTTCCTGATCCTCCGGCTAGTATTATTCCTTTCAAATTGGCAGAATTTATTTTAAGCTTGCAAATTTATAAACTTCCAGTTACAATTCAGTTTTATTTATTTTTTCTATTAATTCAGCGTACCACTCGGCTCCATATTTTCGGATTAAGGGCTGTTTTAAGAACTCATATACTTTTACGTTTAATTGATTGCCAAAGCTACAAGCTGATGAACAAATTCCCCATCTGTCATAGTGCAATACGTCAAATTCAGGATATGCAGTTATTCTTATAGGGTAAAGATGACATGATATCGGTTTTTTCCAATCGATAATACCATCTTCATAAGCTTTTTCTATTGCACATTTCGTAATACCATTCTCCCAGGTTACGTAAGCACATTCCTTATTTTTATCTACACAAGTGGTGGTATAATCGCCATCGTCATCTATAACATACTCACCATCCGCCTCAATCGCCTGGATTCCTTTTTCTGTCATATACGGCTTTACCAGCGGATAAATTTCTTTGAGTATCTCCAACTCACTCTCTTCTAAAGGAGCTCCCGAGTCGCCTTCGATACAACAAGCACCCTTACATTTTTCTAAATGACACACAAAATTTTCCTTCAGCACATCTTCGTGAACCAAAGTCTCTTTCACCTCTAACATATCCAAATCTATATCAGTCCGGGAGCGTTATAAAAGCTCTCCTTCTTTATTTACTTTCCTCCTGTATTCAGCAGGATTGCCGTACCATAATTCATATGGTCCAACATTCTTCGTTAATACTGAACCCGCTCCAATAAATGCATATTCTCCAATAGAATTACCACAAACTATCGTTGAATTCGCACCGATCGATACTCCTTCGCAAATTATAGTCTTCTTAAACTCGTCCTTTCTGTTTATGAAAGCCCTTGGATTAATTACATTCGTAAATACAACGGAAGGGCCAATAAAAACATTATCTTTTAAAATCACCCCTTCGTACACAGAAACATTGTTCTGAATCTTAACGCCATCTCCAATAACAACATTTTCGCCAATAAACACATTTTGACCAATGGTACAGTTTCTTCCGATAACTGCGGTTGAACATACATGTACAAAATGCCATATTTTAGTCCCTTTACCAATACTGGCTCCTTTGTCTACAACGGCTGTTTCATGAATATAGCATTGATTATCAAGCGACATAAAAACTTTTTATAGCGTCACAAATATACACTATATCCTCGTTTGTCAAACCAGGATGTATTGGTAAACATAAAATCTCTTGTGTGAGCGCTCGCGACACAGGAAATTCCCCCTCTATATACTTGAATGCCGGATGTTCATTTAATACTTTGGGATAATGAATCATAGAAGTTACGCCCTTAGCCAGTAAATATGCTTTAAGCTCATCCCTTCTACCATTTTTTATTTTTATGGTGTATTGGTGCCATGAATGCTTTATACCGGAAAATTCTTCTGGTATTATAATATCTTCAAGATTTTGCAAAAGGCTGTGATAAATTCCGGCAATTGATATCTTTTTATCGATTGTGGCCTGTAAATAAGTCAGTTTAACGTTTAATATAGCCGCCTGTAAAGTATCCAATCTGGAATTAATTCCCAATATCTGATGGTCGTACTTTTTTTGCTGACCATGAGAAGCAACCATTCTGGCTCGACTGGCTAATTCGATGTTGTTAGTAAATAATGCTCCTCCATCGCCATAGCATCCGAGATTTTTTGTTGGGAAAAAGGAAGTACAGGCAATATCTCCAAATGTACCCAGATGTTTTCCTGTAAAAGTAGCACCTATTGACTGCGCACAATCCTCAATAAGAAACAGGTTGTTTTTTTCTGCAATTTCAGCAATAACAGCAATATCTGCTGACTGTCCATAAAGATGGACTGCAATAATGGCTTTTGTTTTTGAGTTTATTAATTTTGATAGTTCTTCTGTTTGTATCTGAAAATAGATAGGATCTACATCCACCAAAACAGGCTTAGCTCCAAGCAATAAAACCATTTCTATTGCTGCTGCATAACTGAACGCAGGCAGGATAACTTCGTCTTCTCTGCCAATGCCCAAAGACATTAATGCTATTTGTAAAGCATCTGTTCCGTTGGCACAGGAAACAACAGACGATACGTTCAGATATTCTCCGAATGATTTCTCGAATTCTATTACTGCCTGCCCTTTTATAAAATCACCTTTGGCTAATACCTGATGTATGGCTGTATCAATTTCAGACTTTTGCGCTTCGTATTCCAAAGGCAAGTCAATCATTTCAATCTTTTTGATTTCCTGAATCAATGAGGTTTATAGGGTTTAGATTATAGTAAAAAGCAGTGTTTATTTAATTATTTTCAACGGTTCCTTTAGCCCGCTAACACTAGCCAATTCCATTGTAATACTTCCAACAATTACATCGCCTTGTGCTTTTACCGGAATTCTATTTTCGTCATCTGTTATCCAAAGATACAAACGGCTATTTTTCTTAAAAATACGACCTGGAGAAATAGAGGGGCTAAACTTCAAGCAGTTGACTCTCCCCTGACTTGTTTTCACAACTTCTTTACCCATATATTCTATTGTTAAAGGTGTTACCTCATCTTTTAGAAAATAGCGCAGGGTTAGCTTATCGCCTATTCTGACACTCGAAAGATCAAGATTTCTGGCGAAATAATAAGCGGACACTAAATCAAATGTTTGGGCTACTGGAGAAGTGTAAGTTCCTTTGCTCCCTACAATCTTTTTCTCGCTTTGATAAAAGCGTACTTTATCTGTCCTCGTGTAATTATCTTCCTTTATGTCCTCTGCGTAGAAGTAAGGGGTATAAGTTGTTTTATCTATAAAGGATTCGTATTTATTTCTGACCTTAAAAAATATGTCGAAAGTACCATTTGTCTTTCCCTGAGCTAACAGATGATAAGTAGGCTTTCCATTATACTTTATATCAGAATCCAGAACCTGCAACGTCGCTTCAGCAGCAGTAATAAAGCCATACTTTAATTTATAAACCAAGGTTTCTCCGGTTTCAAAGGATGAACTTTTTATATAAGGTAATGACTGCGAGAAAGCATTAAAACAGGCCAAAAACGCTATTAGAGTAAAAACAAACGATTTCTTCATAAATCAAACTTATACAAAAAACAAACCAAAATCAATCTTTTCGCTTATATAAAGGAACTGTTGAACATGGCTCGCCATACATGATACTTTTCGCTACCGGCTTTATTTTAGATGTCAGCGAAACAAACGCCGAAGTTGGAACAAAAACATCACCGCACCCTTTTATAACGATTTTCTGATCTTTGAATTGCTCGACATCCAACTTATTTATCGCCTGATTAAATAAAAAACTCTCTAATTCTTCCAGGTTCCCAAAATGTACTGTTTCTGCAAACTCTGAAAATTTAGTAGCCAATAGCATGTAGGCCCAGGTTGGAACAATAGCATCTGTAGAACATATAATTGCTATATGTTTTCCCTTATATTGCTCCCAGTTATGTTCTTTTATGAAAGCTCTGAAATCTTTTTCCCTGAGCATCAGACCATGAAAAAGATTGTCTTTAATATCGTATAACACACGATCTCCTTCCGGCCTGATAGATGCCAGATCATAAGACACAAGTCCGCTGAGAGCTACCTTATTGACAATATTTTCTTGAATATCCATAATACACTAAAATAAAAAAACCGGAGTTGGTTTTCACCAGACTCCGGTCATATTTTATATTTTTTCTGTTTAGTAGAATTTAGCTCTTAAATCCTTGATTTTAGCATTTTCCTTTAATACTTGGAAAACTGCGCCATCTGCTTGCGAAGACATAGTTTGTACTAAAGATTCTTTAGACTTCGCTGCATTTGTAAATGCCGCAGGCTCTATGAAAGATTTAACTGTATACACATAAACTCCTCTGTCTCCAACGATAGCTTTAGACAGTTTATTTGGCTGAGAGCCAAATATAGACCCTACAACTATATTTTCCTGAGAATATCCCGGAATAATCGGATTCGCGAATACGATATTTTCAACACTGGAAGTTGTTACACCTAGTTTTTGAGCAACCTGCGCTAAGTTTGACGCTCCAGATAAAGCTTTATCTGCTTTTTCTTTTAGCATTCTTCCTTTCACCAAATGCATTACAGAAGGCTCTATTTGTTTCTTAACCTGCTCTAAAGGTAAAGTTCCTTCTGGTTTAACATTCGTTAAAACCGCAACTACATATTTGCTTCCCACGGTGAAGATCTCATTTGAAATATCTCCTTTATCAGCCTGATAAGCCCAACGAACGATGCTTCTTGCATCATCCAAACCTGGCAAACCTCCTTGCAATGGAGTCACATCATCGGCAACTAGTTTTACTATACCTTGTTTTTGTGCATTTTCTTCAAACTGCTTTTGATCTTTTACCGCAGCAATAAATGCCTGTGCTTTTTGATAAGCAGCCTGTTCTGTTTGAGAACTTGGAGCAATTTGCTTATCCACTACAGCCACTTTTACCACTTTCGAAGAGCCAATTTGTTTTTGAATTTCTATAACATGTACTCCAAATTGCGTCTCCAAAGTAAATACTTGTCCTACAGGACCATTAAAAACTGCATCTTCGAATTTAGGCACCATAGATCCACGAGCAAAAGTTCCTAAGTCGCCCCCGGAATCTTTAGATCCGTCAGTCCCAAACTCTTTCGCTAATTCCGCAAAGCTAGCCCCTTTCTGTATTAAATTTTTAATAGAATCTGCTTTAGACTTCGCTTTATCCATTCCACCTTCTGTAGCTGGATTTAACAAAATATGACGCGCTTTAACAGAATCAGGACTAATTCTGGAATCCACTAATTTTGCAACTTTATAAGCGCCATCAGCAATGTAGGGTCCATACACATATCCTTTTGATGCATTAAACATCACGGAATCCAAAGCTGGTTCTAAAGTCCCTTTTTTCTGATAAGCAATAGGCTCTTTTGTATCTGCATTAATTGCCACATATAAAGAATCGTTATCTGTTGTTCTAAAACCTTCAGCAATCTTATCTATTTTAGCTTTTGCTTCTAAAGTATCTTGTTTAGATGGAGATGCATCGAAAACCACATATTCAAATGTTCTGGTCTCAGTTTGGTTTTTGAATCTGTATTTATTTTTTTCGTAATACTCTTTATAGTCAGCATCTGTTAATTTAACATCAGCATCTTTGATACTAGCCAAATCCAAGACCAAATAATCGAAATTCACCAATTTGTTTTTATTGGTATAATCATCTTTGGCATCTAAAGAATTTGCATAAACACCGTTTCTAACCAATGCAAGATATTTTTGGTTACTACGCTCGTGTAGGATGTTATCTTCCAGAGAAACCCACTGTGCCTTTAATTGACCTGAAGGTTCGGTATCGGCACTTTTTCTGGAAGAAATAGCGTTCGCTCTGTTGAAAGCTCCGGTATTAGGATCCGCAAAAATTTGCTGCATCTGTGGAGATGGATTATCGAACATCAAATCAAACAGTTCTGCTGTACCAACAGTAAGTCCTAATTTCTCGGTTTGTTTTTCTAAAATAATACTAGAAGTCATTTGATTCCAGGTATTTTCCACAATATATGACTGCATTTGTGCATTTAAATTGCCCATTTGCGCTCTAAATTGTTGAGAATTTTGATCTACCCTGGTGTTAAAATCCTGATAAGAAATTTTCTCACCATCAACTTCACCGATCTTGCTATTCGCATCAGCTATAAAACCGCTTCCGCTTCTGATAGCATCACTTAAAAGAAACGCTACAATTGCTAAACCGATAGCTATAATAATGATAGCTCCAGCTCGGTTACGCAAAAAACTCATAATTCCCATATGATTCTTCTATTATTTTATTTTTTTAGAGGGCGCAAGATACAAAATCAAAGTTGAAAGTAAAAAGTACATTTTAAAACTTAACTATAAATTTAACATGTACATCTTCAAGCTGATAGAGCACCTAAAAACCCACTTGGTTTATTATTTAGAGGCAGTGGTATCCATATCGGTATTAAACTGTATTGGCCCCGCGCCTTGCTTTATTTCATAATAACTAAAGTCTTCCAATGCCCAAAAACTTGTTCCGGAAATTGTTGCCTGATCGGTTATAATAGTCACTAATGTATTTGAGTAAAACTTTTTCGTGTTCTCGTCCCAAATTAACTCTTCAGACTTAAAGGTCTTACCTTCAGAGTTTTTTGCTACGACGTTCTTTCTTAACTCAACTGTCTTTTCATTCTCCCTCCTTATCGCATAGTCTGAAACGACTGTACTTGTGGGTTTTAGATTTTCATCATAAAAGACGACATCTATTCCCTTAGGCATTTCGTAATAAGGATTTTTAGTTTTAAAATACAATAAAACAGGAGCTTTCAATTTAGCTTTTACCTTCGCAGAATCACTATAAATGATTTCCGCTCCCTTTGTAGTGTCAACCTGTATCGTATCCTGCAAATTAATCTGTTCGACTTTTTTTAAATCTCCGCTTCCACACGCAAACATAGCGTAAAAAGATACGCCCAACACTGAGAGCTTTAGGAGCCTAAACATAATTAATCATATTTATATTTTTGAAACCACCTGTCGTTAATGGTGAATCCCAGACTAAAATTATAAAAGTTTTCCTTAACTAATCCTGGTTTCAAAACCCCTCTGTTTCCTATCTCTGCAGCAAAATTGATCTTATAAAAAGCAGATCTGTTGGTGGACGCTATTAACGGGAATCCTAATCCAAAGTTTATACTTTTTTTATCGATATCCGTTCCATTAACTTTTACATAGGTTTTGTCGTAATTGACACCTAGTCTGTAATCTATCAATGCGAAATAGTTTGTTACTGCATTAATATTCGGAACTATCTGTCCTCCAAAAGAAAACCCTGTAGTTTTTCCTAAATTTTCTGGTGAATGGGTAATACTAAAACCAGACCAGTCTGCCATCCTAAAGTCGGCTCCAATTAACCATTTGTTTATTTTACCGAAACTTATCCCGAAATTATGATTCATCGGAAGATTTGCTTTATGCGCATTATCTTCTACATATCGTACGGTATCCGTCCTGTAATCTGATGAACTGGTTACCACGTATTCGCTGGTTAGGGTATTATAATCGTTGGTTAATTTTGATTTTAATCCTGTTGTATACCCTACAGTTAACCTGGATTTTTCTCCAATATTAGCAACATACTGAAAGCCTAAATCGAACACTAAACCACCAATACTGTTGTTGATATCTTTCTTCGAATTGTAAAACCCGACATATCTGTTGTGAAACTCAACTGCATTGGTTTCTTTCAGATTACCAAAAAGGTATGATGCATTAAATCCGAAATTGAAGTTTTTACCTATACCAAATCCATAACCTATAAAAGCTCTGGACAAACCGCCTTCGCCTTTATAAACATGATCCGCTGTTAATGTATCCATCTTAACTTCTTGTCTATAAGAATATCCAAGAATACTGTATGGTAATAATCCAAAGCTTAAAGCAGATTTCTTGGAAACAGGAACGGCTATAGCAATGTGAGCAAGATTTGCGTTAAAGCTATTTTGGTCTAGGTTATCTCTTTTTAGGTTTTCTATATTAGCTCCAAAACCGATATCAAACGCCGTTAACCTAAGTTGAGAGTATGAAGCAGGGTTGGCGATATTGATATTATTGTAAACTCCAGTTGTACTTATGCCATATGCCAAATTACCCATTGATGTATTCTGCGGCAAATATGTTCCCTGTAAATTCCCGATCCCGTATTTAGAATATGGAGAATTTATTGTCCCCTGAGCGCTAACACTTATCACAGATACCGCAAGCAAGGCCGCAGACAAAATGTATTTCTTAGTTTGTTTGATCATACTGATATTTTACAACTGTATTTAGTCCTATTGGAACCAAATTGGGTTCTACAAGGATTTGGTGCGCAAAGATGCTATTTTTCAATCTACTATCAAAAAATGATGAGTCTCCTCCGCAAAGAATCACCTTTAAATCGCCACTTATTTCGTTATATTTTTTAATATAGCCCTCTATTTCAAATAAAATGCCATTCACCACTCCGGCTTGTAAAGACTCTTTTGTGTTTTTACCGAATGTAGCACTGAAGTCTTTCGTAGACTTTGCATCATCAACTTCGGGAAGCTTTCCAGTAAAATGATGCATTGCCTTGAAACGCATTTTTAAACCTGGAGAAATCGAACCGCCATAATACACTCCTTTTTCATCAATAAAATCAAAAGTAATACAACTTCCAAAATCTATCGCTAAAACTGCTTTATCAGGAAAAATCTCTTTTGCACCGATTACCCCTGCCAATCGGTCAACTCCCAATGTCTCGGGGGTTTCGTACAGATTCGAAATGGGTACGGGCGTATTGTTGTTGAATTGTATTACGACCGCATTAGAAATATGCCGGAGTCCACCAAAATCGGCATCGCTCCTTACAGACGATATAATAACTTGATTTATCCTGAATTTTTCAACTGTGCTTTCCAGCTCTGAAATAGAAAAGGTTTCCTTTCTATCACTAAAAACGATTTGATTTCCTGAAAAAACCAAAATTTTTGTGAATGTATTTCCTATATCTACTATCAGATTTGCCATTAATAAGTTTTAGGACTATGCCTATCAAACAAAACTATTAAACTTTTAAATGCTTTTTAATATTGTAAGCGTTAAAAAAAGTTAAAGAAAAATCTACACAAACTGAAAATAGATAACGAAAACAATGATTAAAAAGAACAGCGATTCGTAAAACCACCTTTTGCTGGCCACCACAAAGTAATACGAGAGAATAGTTGCCATAGGGATCACACAAATCAGGAAATGATTTAATCTGAGATCAGACTTTAAATAAAATGCCAATACCCCGATAACAAAAAAATTAAAAAGGAATATAAATGTCTTACGAACATGGATATAGCTTTTGAAAAAGTTTTCACGCAACTGAACAGTTCCAAGTATCACAGCAATAGCGATCGGAAAGAGGACAATATAATCCAGCGGCTGAACTTTTACAAAAACCGGAAGAACTTCAGTTAATGGTTTCCAAATTGCTATAAAGTGTAATAACTGATCGTTCCAAAAGTAATAAACTGCTAAAAAGAAGGTTATCACCAAATAACCTATCAAAACAGCAACCCATTCTCTCCAATTGAATGGTCTGAAGATAATTAAGGCAACCCAAAGTGATAAAAGAAAAAGTACCGAGGGAAAATAAACAATGGTTGCAATGGCGATGACCATCCCCAGATCAAACATCGTTGAAATTTGACTTCCATCTTTAGACGATGACAAAATTCGAAATAACAGAAATAATAGTAGGAAATTGCAGATTAAAGGTGGTGAAAGAAAAAGAAACGGGGTAAATACCGATGAAACCACAACGTAAATCAATGCAGGTATAAATGTAGGTTTCCCTAGAATATTATATTCATTTAGAATACGGTTGAAAATTAATGCCTGTAAAAACAGAATTATTCCGGCTAAAAAGATATTTGCAAGTGGAGATAAAAGAGATTGGTCGGTATAGCTTAGCAAAAGCCTATTACCTGTTTCTGAAAACCCGGTATTGATTCCCTCGGGAAAGTCAAGAATCAATCCTATCCTTAGCAAATAAACTATAAGAAAAAGGACAATTACATTTAAAAAGTTTAGACTTCTAAACTGTTGAATCATGTTGTAGACTTGATAACTTAAAGGGACAATAATAAGCATATTACTGTCCTTTTAAAAGAATTTCGCGATGTCTATTTCTTAAACTTCGAAACGATGTCAGAAACTATGGTACTTGTTTCGTCAGGAAAGTTTAGCTGTATGGCCTCACCATGATATACCCAGTTTTTCAATTTTTCAAAAAAATCCTTTTTCAAATCTTCCACAACAGTTACTCCAAGTCTGTTGGCAGCCTCGGCATTACAAATCTGCTCAAACTGATCCCACATCGGAACTAAAAGAACCTTTTTGCCTAAATACAACGCTTCTGCCGGCCCCTCAAATCCGCCTCCGGTTAATAAGCCAGCACAGCCTTCCAAACTTTTATTATAGGTTTCATTTTCAATCGGACGAACCCAAACGTTACCATATTTATATGGTGTTCTTTGGTGTTTACTAAAAACTTCCCATTGAACATCCTTTATTTGGTGAAAATATTTTAATAAAAATTTATCGTCAACCGCAGGCAGATAAACAGTGTAATGCCCTTTGTTTGTAGGATTAAGTTCTCTAATTTCATTCCTGATTACCGGCGTATGTATAAATTCATCATAACTCTTAAAATGAAATCCTATATGATGAGTTGCAGGAGCATAGTACTTTAAAATTTGCTCAGCTAAAAAACGCTTCTTTCTAGGTCTGGGAGTTTTTGTGGAAACAAAGGAGGCCTGATGACTTAGGGCCACACTTTCCTTTTTTCGCATTTTACATGCCCATGCTGTCAGCGGTTCAAAATCATTAATTATTAAATCATATTTTTCCAATGGAATTGATCTCATATCTTTCCAAAACCGAATCAGGTCCATCTGTTTAAAGGTCTTCCAATAGTTTATACCACCGTTTTTACCGAATATATAACTGAATCCATGAAATTTATAGGCAAGTTTTTGTGGCAATTCAATATCGGCTTGCGTTCCGCTAACCAGAATATCCAATTCTCCATGCTGCTGTAAAATGGGGATAATTTCTTTTGCTCTGCTTACATGTCCGTTTCCGGTTCCCTGTATGGCATAAAGTATTTTCATTCTTTGTTTCCTTAAGCTTTACAATTTTATAAAATCATTTTTAGCCAATCAAAGTTTGCTAAGAAAATTTAATTATACTGCATGAACGAGTTTGTGCAATAGGCTCACTACGTCCATTTTGTCTTTTAAATTTTCTTGTTCTTCTTCAGGTTGATCTTGAAAATCCTTCGAATTGTAATTATAAACACTCCAATTGCCATTTTGATATTCTAAAGCGGTAAGGCTTTCAACCCAATCACCGGAATTCAGATAAGTTACGATTCCTAACGCAGTTTGAACTTCTCTTTTTTCCGCATGATGAATATGTCCGCAAATAACATAATCATAGCCTTTTTCAATAGCTATATCTGCTGCCGTTTGCTCAAATTTATTGATAAATTTTACGGCCTCTTTTACGCTGGCTTTTATTTTTCGGGAGAAACTATATTTCCGTTTCCCCATTTTTACTAAAAACCAGTTCACCAAACTATTTAAAAGGATCAATGAATCGTAACCAATTGCACCTAATTTTGCCAGCCATTTTGAGTGCTGCATGGTAACATCAAATACATCTCCATGAAAAAACCATGCTTTTTTCCCTTCCAATTCCAGCAAAAGTTTATTAGCCAAATGCAGATTTCCCATACTCGAATCTGCAAATTTTCGCAAAACCTCGTCATGGTTTCCTGTCAGGTAATGAACTGGAATGCCTTCTGAGACGAACTTCAAGATTTTTCTTAAAATTTTGACATGGGTATCGGGGAAATAAGACTTGCTAAATTGCCACATGTCTATAATATCCCCATTTAAGACAATCTGCTTTGGAGCAACGCTACTTAAATAATTAAGCAGTTCTTTCGCGTGACAGCCGTACGTTCCTAAATGTACATCTGATATCACTAAAACATCTAATTCTTTCTTAGCCATTCTTTCTTACTTGGCTATGTGAAAATTCCTTAAAGGAATTCACATTATTTTTCTCGAAAATAACCAAGCAAGATAAAGTATAAGTTAAGGAACAATGAACTTTATTACAGCATATGTTTTAGCTCAACTAAATCCTTTATATGAATCTTTATATCTTCCGGAATTGCCAAATTATTAGGATTAAAATAAATAGCATCCATACCCAGGCTTTTGGCTCCACGGATATCAGCTTCTATACTATCACCAATCATTATGCTCTCATCTACCACTCCATTGGCGAGTCCCAAAGCATGATTAAAAATTGCTTTATGCGGCTTATTTACCCCAACAACTTCTGATATGATTATATTTTTAAAATAATCTCCAATTCCCGTATTTTTCAATTTATACTCCGTAGATTCTTTAAATCCATTGGATATAAGATGCAGATTATATTTTTCAGAAAGGTAGCCAAGCACTTCATGGACATTTGGAAACAAATTGGTCTTTGTTGGACAAATCCGGACATAGTCTTCTTCGAAAGTTATTGGTATTTTATGTTCATCGATTCCTAATTCCGTAAATGTTTTTTTAAAACGTGTTGCTCTTAACTCGTCTTTAGAGATATTTCCCAAATGATATTCGCGCCACAATTTGTGGTTATTTTCAGTATAAGTCTCTATAAAAATATCTGCAGAGAGAAGCCCCAAATCGGCTAAGCGATAGGTTTGGTATAATTCAACTATTGTTTCTTCAGCATTTTTATCGAAATCCCACAATGTATGGTCTAAATCGAAAAACACATGCCTGTATCCTAATTTCATTTCCACTTATCAGTTCTATCTATGATCTCGACAAGTTTACACAATAGTTCGCTAAACCGTTTAATACCAGCGTCAATTTTTGAAGATACCTTTCAGAATTGATTACTGCGAAAAAGATTATATCTTTTCGCCAAAAGCTAAATCGCCGGCATCACCTAACCCAGGAACAATATATGCCTTCGATGTCAACTCTTCATCTATTGCTCCTATCCACAATCTCGCGTGAGGCAAATTGGCCTTGACATGAGCAATACCTTCCTGGCTTGCAATTATAGTAGCAATATGCATTTCTTTGATTTTATAATCACCTAATAGCTCTTTACAGGATGAAACCATGCTTCTGCCCGTTGCCAGCATCGGATCGGAGATAATAAGAATCTTATTATTTAAATCTTGAGAAGAGATATATTCGGTTTTAATAATGAAATCGCCTTTCTTTCTCACTTTTCTGTAGGAAGAAACAAAGGCACTGCTCGCATGATCAAAATAGTTAAGAAACCCCTGATGAAAAGGTAAACCAGCTCGTAAAATCGTTGCTAAAACTGGCTGATCTTTCATTATGTTTATGGGGCTTACTCCTAAAGGAGTGTCTATTTCGCAGTTTTTGTAAACTAAGGTTTTACTAATCTCATAAGCAAAGATTTCGCCTAAACGTTCCATATTCCTACGAAAACGCATTCTATCTTTCTGAGTTTCGATATTTCTCATCTCAGAGAGAAAATGATTGGCTATACTATTTTTCTCTGTTAAAACGAACATGGCTACAATTTAATCCAGAGTGCTTGCATACTCCAACAGCTCAATATACACAATTTTCCAGTCTTTCCATTGCCCAAAATCTCCTATCGACTCGTTATGCCATAAACTAATAAACGTTCCGTTCACATTCTTTACGCTGTCAATCAGGCTAAAAATTCCTCTTTTTGCGTCCTCAACACTAAACTTCTGGTACCTTTTTAGCGTTTGGTCCATAACAGCTGTTGGGTAGACTTTCAAATCTGTAATTTTTTCTCTGCTTAAATCATACCAAAAAAATGGGCTACATGTTCCAGCTCTAAAACCGGCCTCATCTGCGAAAGCCATTGTATAATCTTCTTTTATACCGTTATCAAGGAGATTTCTATAGCTTGCGGGCAAAGTCAGCATCAGATAATGCTGTCTGGATCTCGTGATTTTCTCCCCCACTAACGACTCCAATATTTGTTTTTCCTTTTCTAATTCAGAAATGTCTGAATTAGATTGAAAGGATGGATGTAAGCCAATACTTTCCGGATCCAGCTGAGAGATTAGTTTTATAAAAGGTTGTTTATTAAGATGTGTTGGATTATCTAATTGATGCTTATTACCCATCAATAAAAAATACAGTGTTTGGATTCTGTATTTTTCGTCCCATTCTTTCACATCTGCATACACATTAAACGGATCGCGGTAAATAAATTTCAGATTCCCCTTCAACAACAGTTTTACAGATTTTAACAATCGTCTTATCAAACCCTCTGAACGCAAATAATACGGCATATCGATATCCAGCGTTGGTTGAAACCTAAAGCTTCGCTTTTTATTTTCTAATAAAGGATACTTTTTCTTCAATAGATTCAGTAACTGAAAAGCCCATTCATCTACAACAGGCTTTCTAAGAAAACCAGATTTATAGGCTAAAGATTGTTTCCCGTGAAACCTTCCGTATTGATCCTTTTCCTTAGAAAGATATTCTTCATAACGGCTTAACAAATAAAAGGAGGCTGAGAAAAGATCGAAAGGAAGGTCTCCTTCACCAACTGCAAACGGAGCCTTATAGGTATCAAACGCTACTACACGAATATCTTGTTCACTAATTTCCTGAAACTGTTGTAACAATCCATACTCTTTAATCCATAAGCCGCATCCCAAATCTCTCTCACTATAATTCAATTTGGGTCGGTCACTATTAACAAATACTGACTCTTCCGCAGTACACTCAAAATCAACGCCTAATATCTCTTCAAAAAAAAATTGAAACAGGTAAGCTTTTCTAGGATTAATATTATTGGTATAGATTAAAAGACTCATCTTCTCACGAAGATAGTTATTACTCTCAAATAATTTTTAAGCATCGCAAATTGGGCTCACAAAACAAAAACACCTACAACTTGTTAATAGCTTGCTAGTTAACTATGCAACCGCATATCATAAGGTTCAACAATGGGGGTTTGTCTACCGTGGCAAATCCCTTTATATTTTAAGGCATAAATTTAATAAAACGTATCTTTGTATTAATGAATTTCAACTTATCTTCTCAATACAAACCCACTGGTGATCAACCAAATGCCATTAAACAATTGGTTGAAGGTGTTAACAGTGGCGATCATTATCAAACACTCTTAGGGGTAACTGGCTCTGGAAAAACATTTACCATAGCCAATGTTATTGAGCAAACTCAAAAACCTACTTTAATTCTAAGCCACAATAAAACATTGGCGGCGCAACTTTATGGTGAATTCAAACAGTTTTTCCCTGATAATGCTGTAAATTATTTCGTTTCTTACTACGACTATTATCAGCCGGAAGCTTTTTTACCTACCACGAATACTTATATAGAAAAAGACCTTCAAATTAATGATGAGATAGAAAAGCTTCGCCTAAGGACAACATCTGCGCTAATGTCTGGACGCAGGGATATTATTGTCGTATCTTCTATTTCCTGTATTTATGGTATGGGTAATCCGGAAGATTTTTCAAACTCGGTCTTTAGATTTGGTGTGGGAACAAGAATTAGCAGAAACGCTTTCTTACATAGACTGGTGGAAATTCTATATTCCAGAACTACCGCAGAATTTAAACGAGGAACTTTTAGGGTGAAAGGAGATACTGTAGATATCTATCCGGCTTATCTGGATTTTGCATATCGTGTTTCTTTTTTTGGCGATGATATTGAAGAAATTGCCGCTATAGACCCAATTACGGGAAAGAGTATAGAAAAAACTCAGGCAATAACCATCTTTCCTGCGAACTTGTTCGTTACACCAAAAGAAAAGTTCATCAGTGTGCTGCATGAAATTGGTGAAGATATGGAAGCTCGTAAAAAGCAATTTGAATCCGAAGGCCGATTTCTCGAGGCAAAAAGATTGGAAGAGCGTACCAATTATGACATGGAGATGATGCGTGAATTAGGCTATTGTTCGGGGATTGAAAATTATTCCAGATATTTTGACGGTAGGCGTCCTGGAATGCGTCCCTTCTGTCTTTTAGATTATTTCCCTGACGATTATTTAATGGTAATTGATGAAAGCCACGTCACTGTGCCACAAATTAGAGCAATGTATGGCGGAGACAGATCCAGAAAGGTTTCTTTAGTTGAATATGGATTTAGACTACCTGCAGCATTAGATAATCGGCCATTGAACTTTCAGGAGTTTGAAAATCTGGCTCCTCAAACGATTTATGTTAGTGCAACTCCTGGAGATTATGAACTTCAGCAAACCGAAGGTGTATTTGTAGAACAAGTGATCCGCCCGACGGGACTTTTAGATCCGATCATAGAAGTACGCCCGATAATTAATCAGGTGGATGATTTATTGGATGAAATAGATAAAACAATTAAACAGGGCGATCGGATTTTGGTGACCACACTTACCAAAAGAATGGCAGAAGAACTGGCAAAGTATATGGATCGCTTAAATATCAAAGTCCGATATATCCATTCTGAAATAAAAACGCTGGAACGTGTAGAAATTTTAAGAGGCCTTAGACTTGGGGAATTTGATGTTCTTATAGGTATTAACCTATTGCGGGAGGGTCTGGATTTACCCGAGGTTTCTTTGGTAGCTATTTTAGATGCTGATAAAGAAGGTTTTTTAAGATCTGAGCGCTCTTTAATACAGACTATAGGCCGCGCTGCAAGAAATGACCGTGGCCGGGTAATTATGTATGCGGATTCCATCACCGATTCCATGCGTGTTACCATCGATGAAACAAACCGACGCAGAGAAAAACAAATTAAATACAATGAGGAACACGGTATTATACCAAAAACTGTTGGAAAATCCAGAGAAGCAATAATTGAGCAAACCTCTGTAGTAGATTTTAAAGGAGGTATCCAACAAGCTTATATTGACAATAGTGAACCTACAATTGCTGCAGACCCGGTTGTTCAATACATGACAAAAGCGCAATTGAAAAAATCTATTGATAACACTAAAAAGGAAATGCTTGCAGCTTCTAAAAATCTAGACTTTCTTTTAGCAGCAAAACTAAGGGACGAGATGTATGCTTTGGAAAAAATTATGGAGGAAAAGTTCAGTTCGTAAATAATTGAAACTATAAAAATGGCAATACTAAAGTGTAACATTACGTTAGAATTACATTCTAATTAGTGTGAAAAAATTATATTTGTGATATATGGGCGGATTATTAAAGTTTTTACTGATAGTTATTTCCATTCTTTATCTAATAAGAGTGCTAGCTAGAATCTTCTTGCCTTTCTTGTTCAAAAAGGCTATGAACAAAATGCAGGAAAAAATGAATAAACAATATGAAGGTAACGGAGGCGGAGGATTTCAATATAGAGAATATCATTTTGGAGGACCTAATAATTCGCAATCTAAACCTGAGGGGAAAATAACTGTTGATTATATCCCTCCTTCACAAAATAAAAACCCCAACTTAGACAAAGGTGGCGAGTTTGTAGATTTTGAAGAAGTCAAATAGGACATTAAGGCTTACCTCATAAATTTGAAGGTTTCTTTGTTTCAGACAGAGAAACCTTTTTTATTTCCTAAAAAGTGGATATATCACCTATTTTTCTATTTTTGATGTTCAATTATTAAAAACATAATGAACTGGTTTAAGAGAAACGGCATTCATATCGCCATTATACTTTTTTTTGTAGCGCTTTGCTTCGTTTATTTCATGCCCGCATTTCAAGGCAAATTGTTGGTACAACACGATGTTTCGCAAGCACAGGCCATGCAAAAGGAAATTATGGCTTTTAAAGAGAAAGACGGAAAAGCCCCTTTATGGACAAATGCCATGTTTGGTGGTATGCCGGCTTATCAAATTTGGACAACCTACCCTAAAAATATTACCACGTATATTTTATCAGGATTTAAAACCCTTTTCCCTAACCCGGTAGACACTATAATGCTTTATCTACTAGGCGCCTATTTCTTTTTTAATGTATTATTGTCACGAATTAAAAATCTTAACAAAGTAACTATAGCTTTACTATCAACTATAGGAGCAATAGCTTTCGCTTTTTCCTCGTACAATTTTATTATCATAGAAGCAGGGCATAGCAATAAGGCAATGGTAATTAGTTTTTTTGCGCCGATCCTCGCCGGTGTATTATTAGCTTTCAGAGGAAATTATTGGTTAGGAACAGGAATTACTGCTCTCGCACTTTCCCTTGCTATAAGAGCAAATCATATTCAAATGACTTATTACCTGGCGATAGCATTACTTTTACTGGTAATTGTAGAACTCTACTGCGCTTATAAAAATAAGACCCTGCCTTCATTTGGTAAAGCTATCGGCTTTTTAAGCATAGCTGTTCTTATTTCCGTAACAGTAAATGCCAGTATGCTTTGGACAACCTATGAATATGGGCAGTTGTCTATTAGAGGGAAATCAAATTTAAAATCTGAAAGTACTGATCCTAATTCAAATGGTTTAGACAAAGAATATGCATATCAATGGAGCCAGGGCGTAGGAGAAATCATAACGTTTTTAATTCCTAATGCTTATGGAGGAGCTTCTACACCATCTCTAACCGGGGATTCTCATGTTGCAAAATCATTAATATCTAAGGGAATAGATGCCAATCAGGCTGCTGGGTTTGCGCAACAGATGCCGACTTACTGGGGTCCAAAGCCATTTACATCTGGCCCGTGGTATTTTGGAGCAATTGTCTTTTTCTTATTTGTATTTGGTTTGTTTATTGTCAAATCAAAACTAAAATGGTGGTTGATTGCAGCAACAGTTCTTAGTCTCTTGCTTTCATTTGGTAAGCATTTCGATTTAATTTCTAATTTGTTCTTCGATTATTTCCCGCTTTACAACAAGTTTAGAGCAGTTGAATCTATTTTAGTTATTGCTTCTTTATGTTTCCCTATTTTGGCAATCATGGCTATCGTCGAAGCTCTGAAACCACAAAATGACAAACAATGGCTATTGAGTAAACTTAAACTATCCGGATACATTGTTGGTGGGATTTTGGTATTGCTTTGGATTGTTCCTAGCTTATTTTTCAGCTTTAGGGCTGAAAATCATCAAGACTTTATAACCCAATTAAATCAGGTAACTGGGGATTCTGGTTTTGCTAACTCTATTGCTCAAGCTTTAATTGAAGATAGAACAGCGATGTTTAAGGCCGATACATTACGTTCTCTCGGTTTTGTCATCTGCGGTTTCGCTATGATTTGGCTATTAATCTCAAGAAAACTAAGTATAAATATAGTTTTAACAGTATTGTGCATCTTCATTTTAGCGGATTTATGGACGGTTGATAAAAGGTACTTGAATGATGAAAAGTTTGTATCGAAATCTGTAATGAGCCAGCAATGGCAGGCCAGAGAGGTAGATGATTTTATCTTAAGAGACAAAGATCCGGATTTTAGGGTATTAGATCTTACTATCCCAACATTTAGCAGCGCCAATGCTACATACTTTCATAAAACTGTAGGAGGATATCATGCAGCAAAATTAAAACGTTTTCAGGAAGTGATTGAGAAACAATTTTCTGGTAGTCTAAATCAGGATGTATTAGATATGTTAAATACTAAGTATTTCATTACATCAGGACAGGACGGACAAAATGTTTCTATGAAAATTAACCAAACAGCATGTGGACATGCGTGGTTTGTTGACAACGTACAATTCGTAAAAAACAATGACGAGGAGATGGTTGCAATTAGCTCGTTTGATCCAAAGAAAGAGGCTATTATCAATGACGAATTCAAAAAAGACTTAGATTTAAATCACATCGGTACGAGCTCTGGAGGAAAAATCGATTTGGTGGATTATCATCCAGATAATTTAAAATATGAATATTCTATAGGAAAAAAAGCAATAGCAGTATTTTCGGAAATTTGGTATCCAAAAGGATGGAAAATGTTTATAGATGGGGAAGAACAACCATATATTAGGGCAAACTATATTTTAAGGGCGGCAGAACTACCTGCAGGAAATCATATTATCGAATGGAAATTTCAACCAAAATCATATTTTTTTGGAGAAAATATTTCTTTAATTGGTTCGGTATTATTATCTTTAGTTCTTGCTTTTGCAATTTTTAGACAAAAATCGCAAGGGCAGAAAGCTTAAACCGACCAAAAGAACCTAAATCCCGGCTTTGACCAAGGCTGGGATTCTTTATTTTTAGTCATTTGTTCTTTTATTTTTCAACCAATAAAACGCCAGGTTAAAAGCAATTATTATATGATTGAATAAGTTTGGAATAAAGCCGTAATATTTTTTTAGTATTAGATACCTTTCTTTTAAACTTTGCCAGTGTTTCTTCTTTGACATTCCTCCCACCAAATACTTTGCAACGTAGCTGTGCCCGTTTATAATCTTCCTGGATTTCTTGGCAATATTCAATATCCAATCAATATCCGCACTTAGCTGATAAGATTTATTATTATAAGGCTCCGCCAAAGTCCGCTTTACATAAATAGCCTGATGGCAAATACTCATCCCGTATTTAAAACTCTTCCACGAAAAATTTTCTGGTGCCTGGTGTCTACGTCTGCCCAAACTTTCCAGGTTATCATTTATCATTTCCGTTTCACCGTAATAAATGTCGGCATCTGGACTTAATGAAAATAATTTCTCAACCGTATCAGATCTGTAGATCTCATCTCCCGAATTCATGAATAAAAGGTAATCTCCCGTAGCGATTTTCATCGCTTTATTCATAGCATCATAAATTCCTTTATCAGGTTCGGATACTATTTTTGTTATTTGATCTCTATATTTATTGACAATATTGATTGTTCCGTCTTTTGAGGCGCCATCAATAACGATATATTCCACATACGGATACGTCTGATTGACAACGGATTTTATAGTACGTTCGATGTTTTTTTCGTCATTATAAACCACCGTGATTACGGACAGTAGAGGACTATTTTTGGACATGAGTTTTTTATTAAGAAATACATACAAACTTAAAAAAATCATTGCTTTAAACGCAACTGACTCTATTTATCGAAGCCCAAGGTCGATAAGTATTTATCTAGTAGTTATGTTCGATGTATCAAAAAATTGGATTTACCTCTCTAAAAACGCTAACAAGTGTTTCACCTAACCTTTTCATTCTGGTTTGTCCTTGCTCAATCAATATCTCTCTTGATTGTTTTTGATAATTTTCATTTAAAATCTGTTCCATCTTCTCTGCTAAATCTTCTGGAGATTGCGCTTTAAAAAATTTTACGAGTGGATTTTCTATTTCTCTGTTTACTTCAATATCAGAAACTATACACCGTGTACCTATGGAAATGGCATTATAAACGGCTCCTCCACCTGGGCCACCTTCAAATAAAGTTGGCTGTATTAGTGCTGTAGCACTGTCCATCAGTGCCATTTGTTCTTCCTTCTTTATATAACCCAATAAGATTATTTTATTCCCTAAATTATTTGAGCTAATAAATTGCTGGATTTCTTCTATATACTCTGGGAATCTGGTATCTTTCAATAAACCTGTACAAAAAAGCTTTACTCCTGAAAATTCTTGTTTCTGAGATAAAAGATAAAAAGCTTTAAACGCAGTGATATGATCTTTATGCTTCCAAAATTGATTTGAAATCAAAAAATAGTTTTTAGGCGGGTTTATTTTACATAATAGAGATGCTGTCTCAGCAGGATTCCATTCTTTAAAAGGGCCTGGAGGGCAAAATGGTAAATTGAAAACGTTGTCACTATTTCCGTAGAATTTCTCAATATCCTTTTTAACGGAAGCGGCATTTACAATAACTGCTTTACTTGTCTTCAGAAGTTCAGAAAAACGTTGGTCCCGGAATTTTATTTCTTCTTCTGTAAAGAAGTGAGGTAAATGTTTATGCTGTATATCGGGAATATAAGAGACGGAAGGAATATGGGAATCAAATCGCTTAATTACCGGAAAAACTACATCTGCACCTATTTTTTTTAATTTTATTTTCACATCATATTGTAGATAATTGTAGTATACAATCTCTACTGGTATCTCATAATGTTTAAATGCTGCTCTTATCTTATCGTTCACATTTGGTCCGCCTAACTTAATTTCTCCACCTTTTTTTACTTTATTTATCAGTGAAAGTGTTAATGTTTTCAAGGCTGTAATGTTATCATAAGGGAGTATAAGATAAAACTTGAGATGATGGGTTTCACTAACAACGGAAAGGCCTTTTACTAAATAACATAAAAAATCTATCCCCCCATCCCAGGTAAGATATGATCCCCAAACAGCAATTTTCTTTTGATTTTCCAACTACTTAATTCTTTTGGCTGGAACGCCCACATATGTTCCCGCTTCATAAATATCGGTTATTACAACAGCTCCCGCACCAATTATTACATTGTCACAAATGTTAACACAATCCTTTATACTAGCGCCAACACCTACAAAATTTCTTTTTCCAATAACTGTATTTCCCGATATGGCTACGTTAGGGGCAATATGAGAATGAGCTCCTATTTTCACCCCGTGTTCTATGATTGACGCTGTATTTATAATCGTATTATCTCCAATCTCTACCTCGGGTCCCACATGCGTAAAATTCCCAATGAAGACCCCTTTTCCAAGCTTGGCAAACTCACTTATATAGGCTGAATTAGATAGTATAGAAACTATGTGTCCATTACTTTCGTATTTTTTAAACAGCTCTTCTCTTTTCTCATTGTCTCCAAGTGCAACGAAGTAATCTACTCCTGTATTCTGATTGGAATACGAAAGTTTCAAAACATCATATCCGAATATTTTCTCTCCTTTTCGAGCATTCTCGTCTAAAAAAACAATAGCATGAACAGAATCTAAACTCAGATATACATCTGCAACACTTCGGGCATGTCCTCCACAGCCTATAATATGTAGCTTCTTATCGGGATTCAAAATATTTTCTTATTTCAGTACAGATAGACTCAACATCCGTACCACTCAATCCCGGATAACTCGGTAAATTAATTCCACGCCAACCTATATTTTCTGCCACGGCATGTTTTTGATAGTACCTGGAGTACATAGGCATGGTATGTACAGGATAAAATACCGGCCGGGTTTCTATTCCGTTATTTTTCAAAGCTTCTCTTAACGGATCTCTATCTTTGAGATTATCCACCAAAATGGAAACCATCCAATATGAGTGTGTACAATCTTGTTGCTCCTGATGTACAACTACAGGAAGTCCGGAAAGCTCCGCTTTATATTTTTCAGCTATTTCTCTTTTTCTTTCAATAAATCTATCCGCCTGCTCTAACTGAGCAAGACCAATTGCAGCACAGATATTTGTCATCCGGTAATTATAGCCAATGATATCATGCCAATACTCTCTGTATTGAGCTAATCCCTGACCCCGCAAATGTAACGCTCTTTTGTAAAGCGTCTCATCATTCATTACCACTATACCGCCTTCTCCCGTAGTAATGGTTTTGTTTCCAAAAAAGCTGAATATAGAAATATCCCCAAAGGTACCGGCGTGTTTTCCTTTATAATAAGTTCCGAAGGCTTCTGCTGCATCTTCTATCAGAAAAATATTGTATTCTTTACAAATAGCTACCAACTCATCCATATCACAAGGATGGCCATATAAGTGAACGGCCATTATTGCTTTAGTTTTAGGAGTTATCTTTTTTCTCACGTCATTATAATCCATTTGCCAGGTATCCTGTAATGAATCTACAAAAACGGGAGTAGCTCCAGTATAAGCTATCGCATTTACAGAAGCAATATAAGTCAACGTAGGTACTATAACTTCGTCTTCACTAGTTATTCCCAAAGTGAGCAACGCTAAATGCAATGCGACTGTGCCATTACTGGCTCCCAACGCATGTTCGATATTAATATATTCCGCAAACTTATTTTCAAACTCAGTAATATATTTCCCTTTGGAAGAAATCCATGTAGAATCTAAACAGTCCAGAACATATTTTTTTTCATTTCCGTTTAAAGACGGCTGATAAACCGGATATTTATAACTCATATCTAATTGCTGAAGGCACTAAGTTAAGAATGATTTTATTTTTTTACAGGAATAAATTTCCTTAATAATCTAATCAAAAACGGCTTTTTATGAAATTCAATTAGTTCATTATGTATTTTACTATTTACAATGGGATTGTCCGGGAATAAATAAACATCTTCACTAACCAACTTCACATTATATTTTGTTGTTTTAGGGGAATGAGTACCGGAATTATCATGACCGATATTATTAACTTTATTCTTTGTCGCTAAAACATGTAGCTTTCTTTGCTTAAAAGAGCTATATGCAAAACGTATTGCCCATGAATCGATACGCCCATCCAACTGTCTTATTAACATCCCGCTCATATCCGGCCCACAAGTTTTGTTAAATTGATTCTGAAGTTGTTTATCCTTTATCAGGATATCTCGATCCTCAATGTCCCAATCAATACTTTTCCACCGATCACTCCAAATCCCCCAGCTCCATGAAGAACCCCGGTGAGAGAAATAAGCGCTATAATTCGCTTTTTTTAAGGAAGCTAATGGGTAACTATATCCGGAGATAGAGAATACTTCTTCTTTCTTTTTATAAAAATTTAACGCTTCATTCATGAAATTCAAAAAATCCGGTGAAGTAACCAGATCATCTTCAAGAACGATGATGTTATCATGATTAGCTAAAATTGAACTCACTCCTGATATTACGGAATTGGCTAAGCCTAAATTATGCTCATTTTCTTTAATTGTAACTTCTAAAAAACCTTCGATTTTGCTGACAATTTGTCTGACTTGTTCGACTCCTTCCTTTACCAAGTCATTTTTGGGGCCATCCGCAAAAATATATAGTCTAGACTTTGATGCTAATCTGTTTTCTCTTAAACTATTGAGCGTTTTTAGCGTGTGTTCAGGTCTATTATATACAAAAAGAGCTATTGGAGCAAGAGATTCCATTATATATCCAGACAATTATGAGTTTTATAAAACACAGAAGTGCATTTACTTTGGATTGTTCCAGGTGCCATGCCCGAAAATGGAATATGCTTAAAACCTGATTGTTTTAAAAAATCTATAGCTTCTTCGTAATATGGCCGTTCTGAATCATCTAAAATGAGTACACCATCTTCAGTGAGAGCTTGTAAAGCATACTTACAACAATTCACACGATCTCTTCCATCAACAATAATGATATGATATTTTCTATTTGTTGATACTGCCTTTCGACAATATTCTCCATTTTCTTTAAGCGCACAAAACAAAATTTCAGCGTTGGGCAACTTCAGGTTAGTTACCGTTTCGTACCAGGACTTATCGTGTTCAACAGACGTAACAGATTTTGCCTTGCCGGCGTAAAATATGGTTGAATTTCCTGACCCATATTCAAAAATACTATGTGTAGTATTGATTCGTGATTTTATAAAATCGATAAATGAATAAGTCACCCAAGGTACGGGAGTATTATTTTCATCTATAGATGTTTTAGTTTCATAAGCTCTGAACCAATTTTTTTGTGCTAAATAGCCTTTAAATCCCAAAGATAAAAGTACTTTAAGTTTCCCAGGATTAAGAAGAGATAAACGAGATAGTGACCTTTCCAAATTCTTAAAATCAAATAACTAACGAATAAAACTAAGAATTTATTTTATTTCTTCTCCAATTTATAGCCTGTTGGAATAAAGAAATAAAAAATAGAGATTTCAACATCATCAAACCTTGTTTTCTAGAATTCCTAAAGAGGAAGATTGTAAAGGTCGCACAGGCATATGCGATCAAACTTGCCCAAGCAGCGCCTTTAATTCCTATTAAAGGCAATAGCAACAAATTCAAACAGATGTTAACCGCAGCCCCAATTGCTGTTCTGTACAGTGAAATATTAGTATAGCCTTCGTTGATTAAGAATTGTCCACTTGCAGAACCTAAAAAAACAAAAACACCTGCCCACACGTGAATAGACAAAACACTAGCTCCAGAAAAATACTCCGGTTTATAAGCTATTTTATAAATATAAGGCGCTAAAATAGAAACCATCAATGCTATTAATACCGAAATCAGCACCATAAGATCATAAAGATTCTGTAAACGCTTTTGATAACGTTGCTCATTTTGTTTCTTAGCAGTTATAATAGCTGGAAAAACGGATGACACAATAGCAATTGGAACAAAATACCAGGCTTCACTCAGTGGTACTACGGTTGAATAAATACCCAACGAATCCTCTCCAAGCATTCTTCCAATCATCAGCTGATCTATTTTCATATAAATACTAACCAAAACGGCAGAGAACATTAACGGCCATGATTTACTTAGTAGATTTCTGGCCAGTTTCTTATTAAAGTGCCAGTCAAAAATGCTTCCTTCTTTTTTTCGGTAAATTGAACAATAACCAATACTTAACAATGCTGCATCAATAACAAACGCCCATATAAACCATATAATGGGTAGGTGTAAGAATATAAATAATAGTTTTAAAATAGCAGAAAGTATATTTGCTACAATATTCACTATCATAATATTCTTTGCTTTAACCTGAGCCTGGTAAAATGAATCCAACACATTAAAAGCTTGGAAGAAACCCGTTAATGCGACGATCAAAACATATTCCACAGGAGTTTGAGGATTACTGTATAGTGGGTAAATACAATAAATTAAAGGCAAAATCAATAAAACTCCTAATAATTTGAGCCTTACGGAGGTTCCTAATATCGTCTCCTTTTTTTCTTCATTTTTAACAAATTCTCTAACTACAAATTGGTCCAACCCCAAAGCTGCAATTGCAAGAAAAACGATTACAAAGGAATTGGCATAGTTCAAGATACCATTTTGTGCTTTTCCCAAATAGTTGGCAACCGCAAAACCAACCAACATTTTTATTATAAGGCTCCCTACCTTTCCAACCAAAAGAAAACCTGTGTTTTTTAAATATTTCTGGAAGGCATTAGCATCAAATCCTGGAATAACGGGAAATTTCATGAAACGTATTTTAGTTCAAATATCTAAAAAAGAAAGTGGATTTATTTTAAACAGTATATCTCAAGATTGAATCTTTTTATTACCCCTCATATCTGCAATTTGTATGATATGAACCATACTCATCTAACTGAGAGAGGAGTTAAATTATTTAAGAGGCTTTCCTTAGACTAACCTTCCATAGACATCCAATAAGCATTGATAATCAATTCAAAAACATGGTGCCATCAACAAACTAAATATTGAGAACTTCAATATTCCTAGGCTTACATCGATTATTCATTTCTCGATAAATTGAGACCTTCTCCCAAGATAATAACCAAAAAAGGCTTATTATTGATTATATAAAAATAGGAGAGTCACTATTTCATCGTTTAATAAAAGACTAACTTACTTTCTAAGCCAACTTACTCAAAGCCTCCCTCAAAGCAGGCAACTTAGAGACAATTTCCTCCCTGGAACAGGCACCTACCGACGCTCTAAACCAACACATATCATTAGTACCGAAAGAAGAAAACGGAACTAAAGCCACGTTAGCCTCTCTGATTAAATAAAAATTCAAGTCGGTTGATTTTTGAAGTAACTGCCCATCTGGGGTAGTTTTCCCTAAATAGTCTATTTTCAGACTTAGGTATAAGGCACCCATTGGTTCAATAGCATCCACAGCAAAACCTTCGTTTTTTAAGCTTATAATACCTTCATAAAGTGCATCTAAACTTAATTTAATTTTAGCTTTGAAAGACGCCAGAAAAGTATTTACTGCGTCCTTTTGGTCAAGATATTTAGCCATAGCAACTTGCTCTGCCTTTGGCGCCCAAGCTCCCATATGCCCTATAATCGCTTTCATTTTATCCATTACCTCTGCCGGCCCAAATCCCCAGCCAACCCTTACTCCGGTTGCGGCAAAACATTTAGAACTGCCATCTATAAAAATGGTATAATCTCTCATTTCCGGCATTAATGAGACCGGATTCACATGTTCATGCTCTCCGTAGGTCAAATGTGCGTACATTTGATCATACATCAAATAAAGCGGTTTCTCACCTTCCTTACGAGATTTATTCTCGTCAACTATAAGCTGACAGATTTCCTTCAAAGCAGGTTCGCTGAACATCGTCCCCGTCGGATTTAATGGAGAACAAACTGCAATCAAAGTTGCTCCTTTTACATGAGGAGTCAGGTCTGCTGCTGTAGGCAAAAAATTATTTTCCGCACTTACGGGTAAAGCAACGGCATCTGCGGAAAGCAAATGTGCATAGTGATTATTATTCCAGGATGGTATTGGAAAAATCACCTTATCTCCCGGGTCTACAATTGATAAAAAAGTACCGTAAATCAACGGCCTTGATCCTCCGGAAATCAGGATTTCGTTTTTTGCAGCATAATCCAATCCCATTCTGTCTTTTAGGAAACGGGATACACTTTCGCGTAAAGCCATTACACCATCGGCGGGAGGATAATTTGTTTGATTTTCTGCATAAGCATCAACTATATATTGCTTTAGTTCCTGAGGAATTGGATAAACATTAGAATCAAAATCACCAATAGTTAAATTGGCAACTTGTACTCCTTTGCTTTTCATCTCATTTACTTCACCTGCAATTTTTATAATTTCTGAACCAATTAAGGTTGATGCTAATACGGATACTTTCATTCTAATTTTTTATATAATAACTCACTTTGTCATTGCGAGGTACGAAGCAATCTTTTAATTAGGCAACCCTAGAAAAGATTGCTTCACTTTGTTCGCAATGACAACTAACGAACTAAATTCTGAATTGCTTTTTCTATTTTATTAAAGTTGAATTGCGCCTGAAGTTTTTCCATTGCTGTTTTCACTTCTTTCAAATTCAAATTTCCTATACTTCCTTCGTGAGTATGATTTACTTTTCTGTCTGTCTTAAACTGTCCTGCCTCAATGTCCAAACCTACCTTTTTATAAGCTTCACGGAAAGGCAGACCTTCTAACACGAGGTTATTCACAACTTCAACGCTAAATAAATAAGTGTATTTTTCATCATCTAAGATATTTTCCTTGATTTTGATATTCTTCAACATCAATTTGGCCATATCTAAACAACTCATTAAACTTTGGAAAGCAGGGAAAAGATTCTCTTTCAAAAGTTGCATATCTCTATGGTAACCTGATGGAAGATTCGTTGTTAACATAGAAATTGTGTTCGGCAAAGCTTGCAACTGGTTACTTCTTCCTCTGATCAACTCCCAAACATCAGGATTTTTCTTGTGTGGCATAATGCTTGAACCCGTTGTCAGTTCATCAGGAAAACTAATAAAGCCAAAGTTTTGATTCATGAACAGACAAGCATCCATAGCCATTCTATTAAGCGTTGCCGCGATAGAAGACATTGCTTGTGCCAAAATTCTTTCTGTTTTACCACGTCCCATTTGCGCATAAACCACATTATAGTTTAAACATTCGAAACCTAATAAATCCGTTGTCATTTGACGGTTTAAAGGAAACGATGAACCATAACCTGCAGCCGAACCTAATGGATTTTTATTGGTCACTTTAAAAGCGCCTAGCATAAGCTCCAGATCATCTATTAAACTTTCTGCGTAAGCACCAAACCAAAGTCCAAAAGATGATGGCATAGCAATCTGCAAATGTGTGTAACCTGGCAATAATTTGTCTTTGTGTATTTCCGCTAACTCTATCAAAAGATCAAAAAGTTCTTTTGAAGATTTAACCAATTCTTCGATCTGATGTCTGAAAAACAATTTCAAATCCACCAGCACTTGATCGTTTCTGGAACGCCCGCTATGTATTTTCTTTCCTGCATCTCCTACTCTCTGAGTCAACAATAGCTCCACTTGAGAGTGCACATCTTCTACCCCTTCTTCTATGATAAATTTTCCATCGGCAATTTGCTGATAAATATTCTTCAGTTCCCTTTGTACCAATGCTAAATCCGCATCGTCTAAAAGACCAATGCTATTTAACATTCTCGTATGGGCTAAAGAACCAAGTACATCAAAAGCAGCCAAAAACAAGTCCATTTCCCTGTCCTGACCAACCGTGAATACTTCTACCTGATTATTTACCGATGTGTTTTTTTGCCACAGTTTCATGCTTAATTACGATTTACGATTTACGATTTACGATTTACGCATTCTTCAAAGGGCAAATCTAAACCTCAAATCTTTAGTATAAAAATTCGTTATGTTTTTATTTTATTTCTGATTGTATTAATTGCCGACACTATAATAGATAACAGTTCATTTCCTTCCTTTTCTAATTCGGCTATTTCTCTAGATAAGTCATTATTAAAATGCTTCAATAAATCCAGAAAATGAAGTGTTTCATCTAATTCCTCTTCAACAATTTTTAATTTATTGATAAAATCAGCTGTTGATTTTGCTCTACAAGCCGCCCTGTAATTTGCACTGGAAGAGCTACTGCATCTAATTAATTGATTGCTGTAGTTTTTATTAATAATATTAAATGGCAAAGAAGCTATCAGTTCTGCATTTGCTATTGCAAAATCTCTAAATCTTGATATTAATTCTTCTTTTGTCATTTTATTTAGATCTCAGAATCAAGATTAGCAAGGACATCATGCAAATCCAATTCTAAAATCGTAATTTGTCCTTCGTAAATCAATTAATTCCTTCCAATAACTTGATATACATCTCTATTCCATCTCTAATTTCATCCACATAAATAAACTCATCTGCGGTATGAGATCTGGCTGAATCACCAGGTCCACATTTTAAGGATGGGATATTTAATAAAGACTGATCTGAGGTTGTTGGAGAACCATAAGTTTGTCTTCCTAAAGAAATTCCGTACTGAACTATCGGATGATCCATCGGAATTGACGATGGCTTTAAGCGAATAGATCTTGGCACTACCTCGCAATCTACATGTTGTTCAATAACATCCAAAACCTCTTCGTTGGTATAAGTATCTGTAACCCTTACATCAACTACAAAAGAACAAAGATCTGGCACGACATTATGTTGCTGAGTCCCTGTATTGATTACAGTTACCGACATTTTTATAGGTCCTAAGGTAGGAGACACCTTTTCAAACTGATAGTCTTTAAACCAATGAATATCTTTCAGAGCTTTATACAAAGCATTTTCTCCTTCATCTCTGGCGGCATGCCCGGCTTTTCCTCTTGCATGACAATCCAAAACCATCAAACCCTTTTCGGCTACTGCCAGGTGCATCTGAGTTGGTTCGCCTACAATGGCAAAACTGCACTCTCCTAAATCTGGAATAATAGATTCCAAACCACCTTTACCCGAGTTTTCTTCTTCAGCCGTAGCGGCCAAAACAAAATTGTATTTCAGATCTTCTCTATCATAAAAATGCCTGAAAGTAGCAATTAATGAAACCAAACAGCCTCCCGCATCGTTACTTCCCAAACCATATAACTTTCCGTCTTCCGAAACTTCGGGATTGAATGGATCTTTCGTATACCCTTTATTTGGTTTTACTGTATCGTGATGCGAATTTAAAAGAATAGTAGGTTTAGAAGCATCAAAATACCTATTGAAAACCCACAGATTATTTCCTTTTCTATGCGGTGTAATTCCTCTTTCGATTAAAAAAGCCTGAATCAAGTCAGCCGTTTTATCTTCTTCTTTGCTAAATGAAGGTATTGCGATCATCTGCTTTAACAGCTGAAACGCATCTTCGAACAAATTATCTACAGACATTTCTAATTATTTATCTTGACTTAATAAGTTTCCCGCTTTTTGCCCCGCTAATGTTATTCCTTTTATCAAAGCAGAACTAAATCCATTATGTTCCATTTCATTTAATCCTGCTATTGTACAGCCTTTAGGAGAAGTAACCCTATCTATCTGAACTTCCGGATGTCCTCCTAATTGGATCAGTAAATCAGCAGCTCCTTTAACCGTTTGAGATGCCATTTCCAACGCCTCATGAGAATGAAACCCCATCTGAACACCAGCTTCAGTTGCTGCTCTTATTGTTCTTAAGAAAAAAGCAATCCCACTGGAACAAAGTGCTGTCGCGGCCGGCATTAAATCTTCTTTGATTACCATAGCCACACCAACTGTACTAAATATGTTTTTTACCAATTCTATGTTTTCCTTGCTTGCATGGTCTCCCGCGATACATGTCATAGACTGATTTATTGCAATCGCAGTATTAGGCATCACCCTGATGACTTCTATATTTTTGTTCAGCTTTTTTTGAATATCAACCGAAGATACTCCGCTAATAATTGAGACAATCAAATGCTTTGATTCATCAACTACCGGAGCAATCTGATCCAAAACTTCATTCAATTGCTGAGGTAATACGCCTAAAATAATAATATTCGCTTCTTTAGCTGCTGCGACATTATCGTTGCTGATATTAAATCCTTGAGATTTATATTCTGCCAAAGCATCCAAATTCCTTCTGGTTAGGGTAATGGATGCAGGATCGCACATTCCCGATTTGGATAAACCAAGCGCAATATACGCTCCCATATTTCCGGTGCCTAAAATGGCTATTGAACTTTTGTTTGACATGATTAACTGTTTTGTTTTAGAGAAGCATTTTCTTTCAACAAAGCTTTAAATTGTTTCTCCAGTACTTTGGGTTCTAATGGATCCCTGTCCTGAATAAAAGATTTTTTATAAAAAAGCACTTTCCCGCTTTCACTATCTATTAAAAAAGCATGAACGTTCGAATTCCCTTTTATAGGAACCTGATAATACATTCCCATTGTCAAGATCCCCATAGCAACGCCCTTTCCAACTTCTTTTCCATAATTTCCCTTAGCCCTTGTAACTCCGGAAGAAAATATTAGTAAATGATGTTTTTTGGTGCTTTTTCGTAGTTCAGCCAAAAGGCTTTCTGGGATTAAAATTTCTTCTAAATTTTTTAATTTAGAACTAGCCTTCGATAAATCAACAACATCTTTTTCATACTGAACCCTTGTCTTACCTTCTAATAAGTTACTTTTTTCTGTGATATCGATATTGTAATTCTCAATAATACTATCAATCAATTGTGCCGAAATTAAGGATAAGGAATCATTATATTGCGCTTTATTTCCTTTCTGAATTTCCGAAATGTAGGTTACAGGAAAAACCAGACGGATATCCTTGATGTCAGATAATTTTGTTTGAGCACTTAGATCTATACCCAGCAGTACTAAAAATACAATAAAAATATTCCGTGCCATATTATCATTATAAAGACAAACAAGTTCCAAAGTCCTTGCCCTGATTAATATCCGATAATTTGCCTGCATTTCCAATATAAACCTCTTTTACACCATTAGAAATTGCAGCGAATGCATTTTGGAGCTTTGGTAGCATGCCATCAGCTATTATTCCTTGTTGAGTTAGCTCTTCAAAATAAGCTGGATTTATCTTGGCAATTACCGAATCGTCATTGTTTATATCGGTTAGCACTCCATTTTTTTCGAAACAGTAAATTAACTTAGTTTCATATCGGGAAGAAAGGCCAACAGCTAGTGCAGAAGCAATAGTATCTGCATTTGTATTTAATATCTGTCCATTTCCATCATGCGTTAACGCTGCAAAAACAGGGATTAAACCTGCTTCTAAAATCTGCGACAAAGTAGTATCGTTAATTGAAGTTTCTGTTAAATCTCCAACAAATCCAAAGTCCACTTCTTTTACCGGACGTTTTATGGCTTTAATGACATTTCCATCTGCTCCCGTCATCCCAATTGCATTGGTCCCGTTTGCCTGAAGCTTAGCTACCACATTTTTATTTACCAAACCACCATAAACCATAGTCACAATTTTCAGCATTTCTGCGTCTGTGATTCTACGGCCATTTACCATTTGGGTTTCCACACCTAAACCTTTAGCTATTTGTGTGGCTATTTTACCGCCTCCGTGGATGAGTACTTTTGCACCATCCAACGCAGAAAAGTCTTTTAAAAAAGAATCTAATGCTTCTGGGTTATCGATGACATTTCCACCGATTTTGATAATCCAAAGTGGTTTCATTATTTCCCCTCCAGCATTTGTTTTAAAACAGCCTGAGCAGCCCAAACTCGGTTATTGGCCTGATTAAGCACCAATGAATTTGGTCCATCAAGGATTTCATGCGAAAGCTCCAACCCTCTTCTTACGGGTAAACAATGCATTACACCTGCATTATTCGTCAGCTTTAATTTTTCGTTAGTCAGCATCCATCCCTCACCTTCAGTCAATATCTTACCGTAATCGTTATAAGACGACCAGTTTTTCACATAAACAAAATCGGCTCCGGCCAAAGCTTCGTCCTGATTATTGGTAACCATAGCATTTCCAACAAATTCTGGTGCCAAATCGTATCCTTCCGGATGGGTAATCACAAATTCGTAATCGGCTTTATTCATCCACTCGGCAAATGAGTTCGCTACCGCTTGAGGCAAAGGCTTCACATGCGGAGCCCATGTTAAAACGACTTTTGGTTTTGTCGTCTTTTTCAACTCTTCTATCGTGATCACGTCAGCCAAACTTTGCAAAGGATGCCTGGTAGCTGATTCCAAACTTACAATCGGACAGCCTGCAAACTGAACGAACTTATTAAAAATCAGCTCTGAATAATCTTCTTCTCTGTCTTTTAGCCCCGGGAAAGAACGAATACCGATGATATCACAATATTCCCCCATTACACCCGCAGCTTCGCGAATATGTTCAACAGTGGTGCCGTTCATAATCACACCGTCTCTAGTTTCCAAAGCCCAACCTTCTTTATCCATATTCATCACCATTACCTGCATTCCTAAATTCATTGCGGCTTTTTGAGTACTTAACCGGGTTCTTAAACTAGGATTCAGGAAAATCAAACCGATGGTTTTATGTTTTCCCAGATTTTCGAATGCGAACGGAGATGCTTTAAGCTGGATAGCTTCTGATACCAGTTGATTTAAATCATTAACATCGTGTACAGAAGAGAATAGTTTCATGGTCTTTAAAATTTTTGGTATGATCTATATAATCAAAATTTGGTATTAATATTTACGAACAAAGCTAGTTTTTATCTTCCATATTTTATGAGCTGATAAAAACTAGCTTTGCCATTTTTTTATATTTATATTTTATTCAATTACTTTTTTTAATGCGGTTAAGAATCTGTCGGCATGTTCTTTTGTCAAATTAAGCGCCGGCAATAGTCTGATTACATTTGGTTTGGCTTCCCCTGTAAATATATGCTCTTCAAAAAGCAGTTTCTTTCTTGCCTCGCTTAATTCTTCAGGGAGTTCAACACCAATCATTAAACCTAAACCACGCACTTCTTTTATCTTGTCGATTTTCCTTAATTCTGTGATCAGATAATTACCTACCTCTTCGGCATTTTTTATCAATTGATTCTTCTCGAAAACCTCTAATACCGCCAACGCCGCCGCACATGCCAGGTGATTTCCGCCGAAAGTTGTACCTAACATGCCATGCCAAGGTTTCAGTTTTGGCGAAATGATTATTCCACCTATAGGAAAACCATTTCCCATTCCTTTTGCCATAGTATAAATATCTGCATCTACCCCTGCATAATCATGTGAAAAGAACTTTCCGCTCCTTCCATATCCACACTGTATAGAATCGGCGATATAATAAGCGCCATACTCGTCGCACAAAGAACGGATGGTTTTCAAGAACTCAACATCAGCGACTCTTATTCCGCCTACACCTTGTATGCCTTCAATAACAACTGAAGAAATCTCATTTCCAAAATCAGCGAAAGCTTTATTCAATGCTTCAATATCATTATGAGGCAAGAAAACTACATTATCTGTTTCATTAACAGGAGCTATAATTTTTGGATTATCCGTTGCAGAAACCGCCAAAGATGTACGTCCGTGAAATGCTTTGGAAAATGCTATGATTTTCTTTCTTTCATTAGCAAAAGAGGCTAATTTAAATGCATTCTCATTCGCTTCTGCTCCCGAATTACACAAGAAAAGCTGATAATCTTCTTTTCCGGAAACCTTTCCTAATTTCTCTGCCAATTGTTCTTGCAAAGGAATTCTGATAGAGTTTGAATAAAATCCGATTTTATTCAATTGTTCTGTAATCCTCGATACATAATGAGGATGAGTATGTCCAATAGATATTACAGCGTGACCACCGTATAAATCTAAATATTCCTGACCATTATTGTCCCAAACAAGGCTTCCCTGGCCTTTTACAATTTCTATATCATTTATTGGGTATACGTCGAATAGTTTCATTTTTTTAATAGTTTAAAGTAGAAAGTTCAGAGTTTAAAGTCTGACTTTCTTGATTAATGCAATAAGCATTGCCTTGTTTTCGCCAATTAATTTATTAATAAGCTCAAAGTCAGTTTCAGTTATAAGTTTAAGTTCAATAGCTAAGAATACAAGATATTCTACTTCTTGGCAAGACCCTAACGATATTTGCAGAAATGAAGCAAAATCCTTTTGCGTGAATCTACCAGACCCTTCAGCTATATTTGTTGGGATAGATACCGCTGCTCGTCTCAACTGACTTACTAATCCAAAAGTTTCCTCTTTGGGAAAATCTTTTGTAAGCCTGTAGACTTCTAGAACCAGCTCATGCGATTTACTCCAAACTAAAAGGTCTTTATAATTTTGCAACTTTCCACTTTTAACTTTAAACCTTCAACTTAAAAATTAACCGCTTTCAATCTCAATCCTTCCTTCTCATCAAAACCAAACATCAGGTTCATATTTTGTACTGCCTGACCAGAAGCGCCTTTCAACAAATTGTCTGTAATAGACAAAATCATCAATTTGTTGCCGTGTTTCTCTAAATGCAGTAAGCATTTATTGGTATTTACGACTTGTTTTAAATCTATATTTTGCTTACTGACATGCGTAAATGGCGCATCGGCGTAAAAGTCTTCGTAGATTTTCTCTGCTTCTTCCAGAGTCAAATCGGTTTCTAAATAAACAGAGGCCATAATGCCTCGGGCAAAATCTCCCCGGTAAGGGATAAAATTGACGGCTTTATCGAAATCCGGTTGTAACTGATGTAAGCTCTCACCTATTTCATTCAAATGCTGATGTTCAAAAGCTTTATAAACCGAAAGATTGTTGTTTCTCCAGCTAAAATGGCTCGTCGCAGTGGGCTTTTGTCCAGCTCCAGTAGACCCCGTTGTCGCAGCAATGTGCACTTCATTATTCAGTTTCCCAGCTTTTGCCAAAGGCAATAATGCCAATTGTATACAAGTAGCAAAACAACCCGGATTAGCGATATTATGAGCCTTCTTTATTGATTCTTTGTTCAGCTCCGGCAAACCGTACACAAAGGCCGAAGGCTTAACACTTAAAGCTGAAGGCTGATTTTCCTGTCCATTGCTTTCCGCTTTTGGCTTTTGGCTTTTAGCCTTTAAACGAAAGTCCTGAGATAAATCAATAATCTTTATGGCATCATTTATCGGATTAGCTTCCAGGAATTTTCTCGCATCACCATGACCAACGCAAAGGAACAAGACATCTATATCCTGCGAAATCACATCGGTGAATCTTAAATCTGTATCCCCAAATAAATCAGTATGAACGTCTGAAATTAAATTTCCGGCATTACTGTTACTATGTACAAAAGCAATTTCTACTTTCGCATGGTTTACCAATATTCTTAAAAGTTCACCCCCGGTATATCCGGCACCTCCAATAATTCCAGCTTTAATTTTTTCCATTTTTTTAGTTTGTTCGTTGATAGTTGTCCGTTGGTTAGAACTTACCGCCCTAAACTACTATATATTTCTACGTCCAATGCCTCAAGCATTTTGCCCTGAAGGGATGCCTTTGGCACTTTTAGCCCTTTGCTTCATTCACTTTGTGCCAAATAGACACTTGGTTACCAAATATTTTAGAGAAACCTTTCACATCATCGCCAGTATAACCTTCATTCATTTCTCCGTAAGTACCATATTTGCTGCTCATTAAATCATGGTCAGACTCAATTCCCTCTACCACAAATCGGTATGGATATAATTGAACATAAACTTTTCCAGAAACGGTTTTTTGTGAGTTAATGAAAAAAGCTTCGATATCTCTCATTACCGGATCATGAAATTGCCCTTCATGCATCCAGTTTCCGTAAAACATCGCCAATTGGTCTTTCCAGGAAAGCTGCCATTTGGTTAATGTATGTTTTTCTAAAGCATGGTGCGCTTTAATAATCACCACTGGCGCCGCTGCTTCAAATCCAACGCGACCTTTTATACCAATAATCGTATCACCTACGTGGATATCCCTTCCAATTCCATAAGGAGCAACAATTTCCTGTAAAACTGAAATAGCTTCTGTCGGATGGCTATATTTTGTTCCATTAACCGCGACCAATTCCCCCTTCACAAATTCCAGCTCCACTTCTTCCTGACCTGTTTTGGTTACTTGTGTTGGCCACGCCTCTTCTGGTAAAACGCCTCTGGAAGATAAAGTCTCCTTGCCTCCAACAGAAGTTCCCCAAATACCCTTATTGATCGAGTATTTCGCTTTTTCCGCATTGATATTCACACCATGAGAATGCAAATATTCAATCTCGGCTTCACGACTCAATTTTAAATCACGTATAGGTGTAATGATTCCTACTTTCGGGATCAGGATATTGAATATCATATCAAAACGCACCTGATCGTTACCAGCACCAGTGGATCCATGTGCTACAAAATCCGCATTGATTTCTTTTGCATAATTTGCAATTGCAGTGGCTTGTGTAACACGCTCTGCACTTACAGAAAGCGGATAAGTATTGTTTTTCAATACGTTTCCAAAAATCAAATATTTTAAATAATCGTCATAATACCCTTTAACCGCATCAACTGCATGATGAGAAGCAACACCTAAGCTATAAGCTCTCTCTTCAATCTCTTTTAATTCCTGATCAGAAAATCCACCAGTATTTACAATTACAGAATGTACTTCTAAATCTAAATCTTTAGACAAATAGATACAGCAAAATGAGGTATCTAATCCTCCACTAAAAGCTAAAACTACTTTTTTCTTCATCTTTATATTATGCGTTTTGGGTTCTAAACAAATTAACAGTTACCATTTTTAAAGAGTTACGAAGCTTAGCTTCTATACGCTCTAATAAAGTGGCTTTTTTGGTGATTTTTTTTAAGCGTTCTTCTTCCTGAATTCTCTTGTCTTCAGGATCGTAAAGCATCGCAGTACACATGCAGTTTTGTCTGTTCTTAGACATTAAAATGTCGTAATTTACACAACTTTGACATCCTTTCCAAAAGTTATCATCCTGTGAAAGCTGCGAATAAGTCACCGGTTCGTACCCTAATTCCGAGTTAATCTTCATTACGGCCAATCCTGTAGTTAGTCCAAAAATCTTTGCATCCGGATATTTTTGTCTTGACAATTCGAAAATCTTAAATTTAATTGCTTTAGCCAATCCTGCTTTTCTATAGATTGGATTTACAATTAAACCCGAATTTGCCACAAACTCTCCATGGCTCCAGGTTTCAATATAACAGAATCCTGCCCATGTTCCGTCTTTATGCAAAGCAATTACGGCCTTACCTTCCAACATTTTATTGGCGACATATTCCGGCGAACGCTTGGCAATTCCGGTTCCTCTAACTTTTGCAGAGGCCTCCATTTCATCAACAATAGTTTGTGCAAAACCTACATGTTGAACTCCGGCAACAAGAATATTAAAATCGTTAATGTGCATTTTTAGAAATCGATAAATCCATCGAAGGGATTTTAATCAGTAAATAAAAAAATGATTTAAAAACTGTTTACAACAAACAGAAAAAGCACAATTGAGATATTACCAATCTCTATTAAGATCTGGTAACAAAAAGAGGTCTTCGTCGCAATATGCGTATAGATGTATAAATTTCAGAAAGCAACACCTGAAAGCTCACCGTTTTCGTAGCGGTGTAACCCTTAGAGATATTTAAAAGTAGTTGTTTCATTTTCATTTATCCATCAGACACTTAAGGCCGATTTTGAGATGCAAAAGAGCGTATTATTTTCATTAAATACAATAGATTTATCAATTTATTGAAAAAATAACATTCAGATGCTTTTTCCGGTATTTCCAATAAAAGAATAAAATCACAACAAACTCTTTTTCAGGAAATAAAAAAATAAGATATGCCTTCCGTTGGAAGTCCCCTTTAATTCATATATTCTTTTCTAAGCTGAGAAAAACGAAGGCTATAAATCTGAGATTGATCTTTCGCCCCCAGAATGCGATATAATTCGGAAAACTGTCTGGATAAATCAAGATCGTAATTTACATACTCCGGATAGGTAACGATAATATTTTCTGCCGATTTCAGATCGGAAAGTGCCAGGGAAAGATTTCCTCCCTTAACTTTCAATTTTGCAATCATCAAAAGATTTTTCAACTCGCTTTCTTTATTGTGTAACTTCAACGCCAATTCTCGTGATTGTAAAAAGAACCATAATGCCTCGGTCTTTTTAGACATCTTGAAATAGTTTTTGCCAAGTTGATAATACGCTTCCATTTCTAATTTGGAATCGCCCAAATGAAAAACCTTCATCAGAATCCGTCTTAACAGAAGCTCTTCCGCAGCTTTATATTGTTTATCCTCATACAGCAAGTTTGCTTGCCAAAAAAGACTTTTCACCAACATTAGTTCATTATCAGCATGCTGATAAGCGCGTATTGAAATAGAATTGTTAAAAAAGGCCGCTTTTTCTTCTTTACTTAAAAAAGAAATTTTCGACAGAAACATGGCCATTTCCGCAACCTGCTGATCTTGTCTTTTCAATTGATACACAAACA
Source organism: Pseudopedobacter saltans DSM 12145 (assembly GCF_000190735.1). Taxonomy (GTDB): domain Bacteria; phylum Bacteroidota; class Bacteroidia; order Sphingobacteriales; family Sphingobacteriaceae; genus Pseudopedobacter; species Pseudopedobacter saltans. The sequence continues at coordinate 3,797,312 of NC_015177.1, read as the reverse complement.
AAGCTTCTTCAATATGCCGTTTTGCAAAGCTGATTTTAGCGCTTAAGAAATCTTCAACTGCCAAATACTCCAGCATTTTAGCTTTTGTATCCAAAAAAATAGGTAAAGAATAAAATGACAACCTTTCTGGAACAGAATGGAAACTATAGCGATACTCCAGACTTCCAAAATAACTTAGATATGCATTTAAGGTCAATGGATTTTTAAGATAGTAAGATAAATCGATTTGCAGATTTTGAATTTCGTCGGCCAGCAACGCAGCATCATCCTGGTGACTAAAAAGCGAATCTAAAAAAAGCTTTCCGTCTATAGTGTTTTGTAAATTTATATTTGAAGAAAAGCTAATCTTGCTTAAAATTAGTATTGGAGCAATGAGCAAAATGATTTTCTTCACAAACATGCATCAAATTTACGTAAGACCAGTTAAAAAAAAGAGGTTGTCTTCAAACAACCTCTGGCACTTTTTATTGTATACTTTTCAAATATTTTATGCTCCTGTTGATACTTTCGAACGGATCTATTTCAAAATTTTCCTGTTCTACAATTGCATATTTCAAACCTGCAAGCTTAGCTTCTTTCAGGATTTTCTTATAGTCAATGGTCCCATTTCCAATTTCGGTATTCTTGGTCTCATCAGACTTCCGAATATCTTTTATGTGCCACATGGTAAATCTGCCCGGGTATTCTTTAAATAAAGCATCAATATTTTGATTGGCTCTGACAGCCCAATACAAATCTATTTCGAATTCCATTTCAGAAGACTTCAATTCTTTTAATAAGATTTCATAACCGGTATTTCCACCTAAATTATTAAATTCAAAATCGTGGTTATGATAAGCCAGTTTCAATCCTGCTTTTCGGAAGATTTCAGACACTACTTTCAATTTTCCGGCAAACTCTTTAACCTTCGCTTCCGAATCAAAAATCTTCTTATTTATATGTGGAACAATAATATATTTTTGATTTAAGGTTTTCGCCACACTGATATAATCTTCTAATACGTCATGATCTATGGTACCTTTTTCCAAAAATCCAAACTCGTAATGCCCACCCTGAGTAGTTAATTTGTATTTGTCCAGAAGTTTCTTGAAGTTTTTAGGGCTTAGTCCCCAAAAACCGTTCTTTTTGGAATATCCATAAGGCTCTACAAAAGAATAACCTGCTTTGGAAACTTGTGAAATTATATCTTCTACACTTCTTTTACCAAACTCGTTTCTTAACGAATAAAGCTGTAATCCATAAGCCCTTGGTTGAGTTTTTGCATTAGCCAATATACTTAACGATAAAACCAAAGAAAGGCATATCAAAAAACTTCTTCTTAAAGTATTCATAGTTACAACTATTTAATGGTTAAAATATATTTCACCATCTCTTCGGCATCTTTTTTACTCATTTGCGGATGTGGTGTCATAGGAATTTGACCCCAAACGCCTGCTCCTCCTTTTATTACTTTTCCGGCTAATAATGAAATATTTTTGGAATTGGACGGATATTTAGCCGCAATATCTTTATATGACGGCCCTATTAATTTAGATTTTTCTGTGTGACATGATTTACAATCCGATTTTGATATCAGTTGTTTGCCCAGTGGTTCGTTTGTGTCTTGTGCCTTAACGGATAGAAAAATACCCATAAAAAAAGCAGTAGCAATAAATTTATAGTTCATTTAAAATTTGGTTATGGGTTTAAATATACGGGATCTCCTTTTTTATACGAAATACATCCTTCATATTTTCCAGGAACTTCCTCATAAGTCAATTGTTGTGTACCTCCAATTTCAGAAGTAAAATAGCCTAATAAAGTTAATTCTTTCATCAATCTGAAATAGTGAGTCGGCTTCTTGGCTCGCTGATTTTCCTTCTGATCTTTGTCCAACTTAATCAACAATACTTTTCGTTCTTCGGGAGAGCATGAAAGAAATGCCTTTCCAAACATCGTATTCGATTCTTCGTTTATTTGAGTAAGACCTTTTATAAAATTGTCCCTAACATTTGGCGTATAACAATCGGTAATCATTAATGCCATAAATTCACCCACTTTAGCAGCTTTTGCTCCCGGGGTTTTAGTTTCGGGAATTATTGTATCCGCAACCTCGTCTAAAAGCTGAATATCTTTCGCAGAAAAAAGATCATTGGTTTTTAATGCGGTTTGTCCGCCAAATTTCGATACTGCAAATAGTTCTTCACTGATAAAGGTTGTCCCTAGTAAAGCTCCTACTGCTGCGAGCGCATCGCGTCTATTCATTTTCATTGCTATTTTATAATAATTTGAACCCTTCTCGGTATTCTCTTTTTACAAACTGATTTACTTCATCGAAATTGGTTACCCTCATATTGGCGTCATCCCAAATTAATTTAATATTTCTTCCTGGGAATGTTTTCTTACCATTTTGCAGAACCTCTACATCATGGGCTCTTATCGCCAGGTTTGCTATAAGTAACGATTCTGTAAGCGCTGCCGCTGTTTCAAAGGGAGAGCTTACTTCTCCTTTGCCAAAACCCGCAATAGAAGCTTCTACCCATTGTTTATAATGCCCCCCTGTACTGCCTTCAACTCTCTTCTTAGTTTCTGGAACATTCACTTCTGCGTTTCTGGATAGCGGTATTAATCTTGGGTTCTCATTATAGGTACCGCACATCATCTTACCCTTTGTACCAATAAACAAAGCTCCATTTCCTCCTCCAAAATTGTCATTAGCATCTAGTTCTTCCGGTCTTTCTGGTTTAATACCACCATCCATCCAGTGAAGCTTTAGCTTTGTTTTATTTCTTGGAGTTTCGTTGAAAGTAAGAATAACATGACTTGATGGAGGACAGCTTTCCGGAAAATATCCTCGTTTAAACTCATCAACATATACCGTTCCCACGCTTGCCTCCACTTGCGATGGACTTTGCAGATGCAATACAGAACAAGGCGCATCAAGCAAATGACATCCCATATCTCCCAATGCACCGGTTCCAAAGTCCCACCAACCGCGCCAATTAAACGGAACCACTTTATCTACATAATCCCGGTACTGTGCAGTTCCCAGCCATAAATCCCAATTTAATTCCTTCGGAATTTGGGCTTTATTTGTGGACCAAGGAATTCCTTGTGGCCAAACAGGTCTATCCGTCCAACAATAAACAGTATGAATATCTCCTAAAACTCCTGCTTCAAACCATTCTTGCATTTTTCTAAGCCCATCATTAGATGCGCCCTGGTTTCCCATTTGAGTAATTACTTTATATTTTTTTGCCGCATCTTTCAATACCCTTGCCTCATAGATGTCGTGTGTTAACGGCTTTTCTACAAAAACATGTTTTTTCAACTGCATTGCTCCTAACGCAATAACAGCATGATTATGATCAGGTGTTGAAACACAAACGGCATCAAACTTTTTATGGTCTTTATCAAAAAGCTCCCGCCAGTCCTGATAATATTTTGCCTTTGGGTGCTCTTCTCTTGTCTTAGCAGACCTTCTATCATCCACATCGCATAAATGAGAAATAACAGCTTTTTCCGAATTATAAATATTTTTTAAATTGGAATAGCCCTTCCCTCCGGTACCAATACCGGCAACATACAATTTGTCACTCGGAGCTAAAAAGTTCTTTCCTCCCAGAACATGTCTGGGAACGATTGAAAAGGTAGCTGCAGCAATAAGTCCTGATTTGATAAATTTCCTGCGAGAAGAATCTTTTTCTGTATGTTCCATTGGTTACAATTTGATTTTTGAAAATAGCAATTTATCTTAAAAAAACTTCCTAAATCCAAAAAATTAAGGTTATTACCAACAAATTTCTTTGCAAATAAAGATAACCTTAATCTCCAGATTGATATATCTATACTTTTACGTCCATCCCTATTATATAAAAGTCCAAGAAATATATTCCAGATATTAAATCTCTATGATAACTGATGAGCACCTTCGTAAACTTTTCCGAACCTGTCTGTCACTTTAATTTTAATACTAGTAACTCCCGGATCAATATGAGCCATAAACAAATGTTCGGTTCTTTTAGGTTCTACCCAGGATCTTGAAGACGGCAATTTATCACCTTTATATAAACGCACCGTCTGTGGATCATATCCTTTGGTTTGTTCCAGTATGCCCATAAACTTATTATTTCCCCACCATTCCACTTTCCATTGCTCATCCCAGTTCCACACATTTACAATCAATCTTTTTTGTGCAGTCAGATCTTGTATGTCATAACTATACTGGTAGCTTTTGTCCAATCCTGTTGGTTTATAATACCAGGAAAGTTCATTCCCATTCACTTCATAAACACCATATCCACGTGGCGCACCGTCTCCACATACCGGACCTGTCCACCAGGCACCGCATACGGTTCCATGGACATGTTCGTACACTCCATTTTTCTGATAATTATTGTTGTAATGTGTATGTCCAGACATGATATGTACCTTTCTTCCCTCTAAAATATTATACAATTCCTCGTTATTTTTCACTGAGTTATGAACGGGGATATGAAGACAAACTATTATCAGGTGATCTTTGGGAACATATTTTAAATCTTTCTTGAGCCATTCAAGTTGTTCTTGTACGATGTAGCCGTCATATTCTCGCTCTGTTCCAAGATATCTCACATCATCCAGAATTACATAGTGAGCCTTTCCTCTGTTAAAAGAGTAATAAGTTGGTCCGTAACTAGATTTAAAGGTACGATCGGAAGTTTCATCTCCTCCTTGTCTATAATCCATGTCATGATTGCCCAGAGCTTGAAAAAATGGTATTCCCATTCTTTTAACTGCTTCTGTATAATCTGGTATCAATTTATGGTTGTCCCAAACAATATCTCCAACTGTTATTCCATGAACCAACACATCTTTACCCATGCTTTTTACCAGTTCTTGCACATCAGGTACAGATGTTTCCAGCATTTGCTTTACATCGCCTTTTGTCTTTACCTGAGGGTCTGCCCAAATGATAAACTGATGTTTTGTATCATCTTTGGACAACTTCTTCAATTTAAAATTGTATTCATTTCTAGCTCCCAGATTCTCATGCTGTTTTGCCAGATACCCGTTGTCTACTTCAAACTCATATCCTGAAGGGGTACTCAAAACGATAAACTCTGAGCGGTCAGTTAATGGTAAAGTGTATTTACCTTTTGCATCGGTCGCTACCACTTCAAAGCCGTCTGAAATAACCACATTTTTTAGGGGCTTTCCATTACTTGTAACACTTCCCGAAATAGTATTGCTATGTTTAAGGTTGGTGAAGGCATTAGACTTTAAACTAATGGCCATTCCGCCCGCCATAATTCCTATAGACTGTAAGAAACTTCTTCTTTCCATATCATATAAATAATTCTAATTTTCTTTTTTTAAACTTCTCCTAATAAATCTTTCATTAACTCATCGATAGTATAAAATCTTTGGGTCTGTTCATGGTTTCTAAATAAACATTACCGAATCGGTCTGTTACCTTTATCAGAATAGGATTGGTGGCATTAGATGCTTTGGCTTTAAACATATGTGCTGTCTTTCCCGTAACAAAATCTTCTGTTGGTTCTGCAGCAGCATTCAGCCGGAGCGCTTCATAAGACACAATATGCAACGGGTCTAATACTTCTATCCTATTTACTGTTAATGGCGCATTATTTTCAAACATTTCTATTGTCCAGCGCTTATCATATCCCCAAACATTTACAAGTATCTCGTTATTGGAATTAACGTTTGCATATTCTCCAGCATAAGGCTTCAAAGCGGCATCGGTTGAATTAGGAGCAAATTTTGCCGCAGTGATATGAACCTTATTTAAGTCATAAGCCCTAAATTGGTATTCTTCCTTATATCCGATTGATTTATAACGCCACTGGTAACTTTTTCCATTAAACTTCCAAACGCCATAACCTCCGGGCGCACCATCTTTAGAGATATGGTTTCCTGCATAGCCACTTTTTCCGGTCCACCACCATGTTGCACAAATGGCACCAGAGTTATGTTCCATGATGTTATTGTTATTCTCGTACGCATAACAAACATGCGTATGACCGGTAATTAGATTAACATCTGTAAAACCATCTAATACTCCAACTAACTCAGCCCCATTATTTAGTCGGTAAGTGCTGGTTTCATTCCCACCGGAGAGTTTTGGGCTGTTATTCAATTGAATATGCATAGCAATAACTATAGGAGTAGATTTATCCGCTATCATGGCCAGATCTTTCTTTAGCCATGCTATTTGTTCAGCTACAATTACGGCATTATAATTTCTGCTACCGACGGTTCCCTGCGCACCTCCCATATTTACATACTGTATATTATCTAAAACGATATAATGAACTTTTCCCAGGTTAAAGGAATAATAAGTGGGACCCAAACTTTTTCTAAAAGCGCTTTCGGCAGGCCAGTCACTATTAATATAGGGGTCATTATCATGGTTGCCCATGGTATGGAATACCGGCAAGCCCATATTCTTAACAAGATCCAGATATTCAGAAAAACTGTACTTATTGGAATACCAATAGGCATCCCAGGTCATATCTCCTAATGTAAGTCCATAAACCTTATATCCTTCATTTCTGTACTGTGTTATGCTTTGTGCTGCATCGCGTAAAAAGCCATTTTGAAACTGGGACACATCATTATTTCTGTTGGCCAGATGCATATCTCCCAATGCAAGTACTACATGTTTGTCGTTATCTACCGCTTTTAACTCAAAACTGATTGCTTCGGCCGCATTGCTTCCCAATTCAAAATGTTTGTAGAATACTGGCAATATACCGTTAGAAGTATTCACCTCATATCCTCCGGGTATAGATACAAAAACAAAGTCTTTCGTCTTTTTAGAAGGCAGGTAATAAATACCATTCTCGTCTGTCCTGGTGACCTCTATTCCGTCTGACACTATAACACCGGCTAATCCCACTCCGGTAGCATATACCATTCCTTTAACAGTCATCCCTGTTTTATCGGGGATATCCATTTCGATCTTCGTATCGCCCAGCGTCATATTTTTCTCTCCTCTTGTAACAGAAATACGGTAGCTGCCCCAAACAAAACTTGAAGGCATCCTTAACAGGCATGCTCCTTCGGTAACTGATTTAACATCAATAACGACAGCTTTGCCATCAAATAAGGGTGTAAAAGAGATTTTGTCGCCAACAGCAAAGCCTTTACCTTGAAGGGAAAAATCAGCAGATAATTGAATCGCTATACTTTTAGGTATAACAACACCTGTAAGATGAAAATTATCATCGGTTTTCGGCGTTTCTCCGGGTCCGTCTTCTTTGGATTTACTGCAACCCAATACGGCAATACTTACACCGGTAACAGCCGAGGCAATAATAAATTCTCTTCTCGAGTATTTTCCCAGATTTGCTTTATTTACACCTTTTTTCATAATGGTTTGTTAAACATTCCGCACTTTCTCATGAATTTATCAGGGCAAGTTTGTTATGCTAACTGCTTCGCTAACATATATTCTGACACTTTTAGGATAAAAACATGGGGAGCGGACTATAATTGCTGGAGAAATAAAACCCTCTGATGTTATCATTATCAGAGGGTTCTTATTAATTTTATTATTTAACTTGTGTTGTTCGCGGATTCTCCTCTATGTCTTTTATTTGAGAATTCGGAGTAAGTCTAATATAATCTGCCGCTGTGGCTGACCTTGCCTGCACCCATTTTTTTAGGTTAGTGTCAAATACACCTCCAATTATATAAAAATAGCTATGCCCTAATTCTGCATCAGCTGCATTTGGATTATAAGGAAAACGAGTAGTATTTGTTCCAGATGTAAAATAAGGCTGTACTACATCTGTACTTGGCTCCACTACATCATAGACGTCAGTATTTCCTATTCTATATCCAACTCCATAAGTAGGCGGAGGGCCAGCCTGATATAAAGAACCTCCATTGTGCACAAAAACAACATCAATAGGGACAGTAGTACTATAAACCTGAAGACCTCTAAAAACAGCTATACCATAAGCATTACCACTATTAGCCAATAAATTTGTAATTGAACTACCCGCATTAGTTTGTGTTGAATTAAAACGAGGGCTTGCCTGATTATAGGCTATAGACTTGATCCATTTAGAAGAGGAAATATCTGTAGAACCAGGCCCGTTGATTCTCTTATTTATGGATCCCACATAAAAAAACTCTCCTTTAGATACGGTCCCAGAGTTTAACTCAAATTTGTATGTCCTACCTTGTCCCGTAGCCCAGCCTGCTGCTGGAAATCCTGTTGGGTTAGCCGTCCCAGCATTATTACAAGTTACTACTGAAAAAGGCGTTTGAGCAAAATCGACATCTTTAGTGGCTCTAAACTGGATGTATTCATACTGCGAACCAGTAGTTTGAGGATTATTCAACCAACCAGTAATAATAATATCCGGATAATCATCCAGACTGATGTTAAGCACTTTAATGTCATCTATAGTTCTTACCTTATGAATCGGCACTAATTTTCCATTTTCTTCTTTAGAAAAAATAATTCCCTTGTAATTAGCGGCATAAGAAGGCACAACATTGGCAAACTTTGCATTTTCCTCAGTAATCATATGAATGTCAGAAGTTCCATCATTAATTACTTTATCTCCTGATAATACGTCTGTTGAGGATAGTGTAGGATTAAAAGTTGCTTTTACAATAGTAACAAAAGTACTTTCGTAAGCATCTACATCTGCCAACACCGTATTAAGATTTACTCTATTAACGGGGACTGGTTTTCCAGCAGCTATTTTCTCTATCGCCGTTGCTGGCAAATTGCTAATTTGTAAAATCCCATTTTTTCTGGAAAGAACTCCCCCTATAAGATTGACATGCACCGAATCTCCCGGGACATAGCTAGCTGCAGCAACACCTATATCTATAGAAATACCTCTTATTCGGGAAAGCCTCCTTTTATCTTGCACAACAAGTAAACCGGATGGTAAATTTCCCCCAGAGTGATCGGAAACCACAAGTGCGGCAATCTTCTCGGAACCACCCAAATTGTCTTTTGTTAGTGTTAGATCTGCATCTTTATGTAGAGCCCTCAAATCCAAAATAGGGATAAATATTCCAACTACACCACCTGGGTAATTACCAGACTTGTTGCATGACGTTGCAAAAACAACAAGCATCAATAATAGAATATATATATTATTTTTTTTCATTTTACATATTTTTTAACCTAGACATGATTTTAGTTTATGGTTTTTGCCACCACACTTCTGTAGAAATCTTATCTTCTCCCTGTGCTGCTATTGCTTTTTTATAATTGGTAGGATTTGTAGATTGCACATATACCGGATAATTCAAACGAGCTGGCATTACCTTACCATTCTTCAACCCAGGTCCTTTTGGTAAAACCGGATGTCCTGTTCTACGATACTCAAACCATTGCTGAAGGTCATTAAAGAATAATGCATAATATTTTTGCAAATGTATTTTCTCCATTTTATCGTTATCACTGTCATTATCAGACCATTGCATGTCTGAATTAAGCAAATAGGTATCAATATTTGCTTCAGGCCAAAGTGGAATCCACTGTTTAATAGAGTTGATGACTCCATTTTTATAAAAAGTTGCAGGGTTACCGTTTATCCATCCTTTAAAAGCTGCCTCAGCATAAATAAATTGCAGCTCCGCATAATTCATAATCATACCAGTTAGCGGATCATTCTGTAAAGATCTGGCTGAAGTGGTTGAATAGAAATAAGACTGTTTCACAACCGGTGTTCCGGGCTCATACCCACTATCAACACCTGCAAAACCTCCTGGCCCTTGCGCGATAGCCCACCTATTTATCCCGCTCGAACCATAAGTAGAAATATCGATACGAGGGTCTCCCCACGCAACCAAATGCGAAATAAAGAAATCAGCAATGGCTGGAGATGAAAAGTCTTGAGTTCTTACACCAATAAAAGGTGAGGTATAAGGTGCAATACCTGTCCACCTTAAAATTGCCGAATCATCTAGGCTGGTCATTTTAGGATAATCAGCATTTTTTGTATCTATAATCTCTTTGATCTTTGCTATTACTTCGCCAGATACTTCGGATTTCCCAGAAATACGCATCAGCATACGTAAATAAAGCGAGTTACCAAACCTACGCCATCTGGTAAGATTTCCGGAAAATACAGGATCACTTGCAGCATTTATTGCTGGCAAATTAGGCCCTTGCAATAAACTATTGGCTTCTTCCAGCATCGCAAACATTCCAAAATAAATATCTTTCTGGGAATCAAATTTTGCTTCATATATCTGTTCGGTCTTGGCCTTATTTGACTCTGAAAAAGGCACATCTCCGTAAGTGTCCGTCAGCAACGAATAAATCCATGCCTGACAAATCAACGAAATTGCCATATAAGACCTGTTATTATTAATAGGGTCTTTTGCAGTAATATATAAGTCTTTAAAATTTGTCAATTGTGCATACCAGCCATTCCACGTATAATCAGACCACGTATTTCTAATATCATATCTAAACACCCTACCTTCAGCATCGCTCATGTCTACAGTAACCTGCATCAATTCATTATTAAAGTTGCGCGAGCGAATCATATTATAATTGAGTGTATTGACCAATGCTGGCGCCAGCAATTGTTCTGGTAATGCGTCTGTAGTAGTATTTGGATCTGTATTGATGTCTGAAAAACCATCTTTGCATGACGGTAGAAGTGTCACAGACGAACCAAGTAGCAGGAATAAAATATTTCTAAAATTCTTTTTCATAACTATGCAAACTAAAATCCAACAATTAGGTTAACACCAAAAGTTCTTGTTGATGGGAACTGGGCCGTTTCAAAGCCTTGTACGATATCAGTTCCTGCCAGAGTACCAAACTCTGGATCGAATATTGGCCAAGGTGACCATATAAACAAGTTACGACCATACACTCCTATTACGGCTTTTTGCAAACCTAATTTCTTGCTTAATTTTGGTGTCAAGGTATAATCAAACCTTGCCTCTCTAAATTTAATAAAGTCGGTACTAAATGTACTTCCCTCTGCATTATCCTGTCCCATGTGAGAGCGATAATAGTTGTCAATATCTGTAGCTAAGACGTCATTTTTACGATATGTTCCATCCGGATTTTGTATTACACCATTTCCGATAATACCGCTATATCTACCAGGAAGCGTAACTTTCAATTTCCCCTGCTCAGCCAATTTATAATTAGACAAAGAGTGTGCAACCGCACCATATTGTGCATCAAACAATACATTTAAGCGAAACTGTTTATATCTAAATTCGTTCCCTATTCCCATTTTCCATTTTGGAATCGTATTACCTAAATGCTGAACTTCCTGTGAAAGTAGTGCGAAACCGGTACTAGGATCGTAAACAATCTGGCCATCTGGAGCACGGACATAACCCTTTCCATACACGTCTCCCATACTGCCTCCAACTTTGGCTACAATCTGACCCCCACCTACTGGTCCCATCCGTAATACTACAGAACTATCAGCCAGCGCTTTAATGGTATTTCTATTAGCAGAAAAAGTATAGTTAACAGTCCAGTTAAACCCATTCTTATTAACAAATGGCTTTCCATTCAAAGCAAGCTCAATACCTTGATTTTGTACGCTACCAGCATTAATAATCATCTGACCAAAACCCGACGAACGGTCTATAATTCTGTTCAGAATTTGATCGTCCGTTATTCCTGAATATAGGGCTAAATCAAATCCAAGTCTGCTTTTAAACATTCTCATCTCTGCACCAACTTCCAGCGTCTTAGTTCTAAGCGGTTTTAGATCTGGGTTGGCTAATACTGACGGATTTATCAATCCACCCGAGTATAAGCTCCCTGCTGAAGTATAAGCAAATGCAGTCATGTATGGTGTAGTAGACCCACTTCCCACTTCAGACCATGACGCTCTAAGTTTCGCAAAATTTATACTCTTCGGTAATGAAACTACCTCACTAGGCAAAAAACTTAAACTTACAGATGGATAGAAAAAACCTACATTATCTGTACGAAGAGGAGTAGCCAAAGTACTAGCCCAGTCATTTCTTGCTGTTATATCTAAATACAGGTAACCTTTATAACCTGTAGACAACATTCCATAAAAGCTATTGATTGAATATTTTGACTTATTTGGAAGTGTTACCAGTGGTCCTTTTGAGTTTGCTATAGTATAAACTCCCGGAACCACCAAAGAATCCGCTCTTACTTCGTCTTTGTTGTAGATATTTTTCAACATACTACCTCCAAGTGTCCCTGTAATATCCAGATCTTTGTGTACCTTTTTTGTATACTTAAGTAAGAAATCCGCACTTACCTCTTGTGAAAAAATGTTCTGAGTACGATAAGACCCCTTTGTAAACTTTGAGCCCGCATCATATGGGCGTTGTTGAGAACGTTGTTCATAACTCATATCAACAGATGTTCTTACTTGCAAGCTTAAATCTTTACTAAATTTATAGTTCGCAGATATATTTCCGGTAGCTCCATCTCGGGTTGATTTGTTCAGGAATTCATAAGCAATAGCATATGGATTCTCTGGAAAAGAACTAAAAGGATAAAAGATAGCCCGTCCTTCTTTTCCTCTTACCCAATAATCCTTCAACCAATCCAAATCGGCATTTGGCTGCCAAAATATATACCAGTACATAATAGATTGGTTTCCATAACCGGCACTAGGCAAATTATCACTCCATTTTTTATTATAATTTATTTTCGAAGAGATCGTTAACTTGTCATTTATCTTTGAATTAACCGATAAAGCAACAGAGTTTCTGTTATATCCGGTATTAGGCATGATCCACTTGTTACGCACATCAGTAACCGAAAAACGGGCAGTGGTTTTATCCGATCCACCATCTAAACTAATTGAGTTGTTATAAGTAGCACCCGTTTCAAAATATTGATTCAATTTATTGGTATAAGGGACCCAAGGTGTTTTAAAGGTTGCCTTTAACTGAGTCAGCGGATCAAATTGATAAAACATTTGACCGTCGAATTTTGGTCCGTATGCAGAACTGCTTGTGCTATTTGTAGAAGTGCGATATTCATAATCAAGCTGTCCATCAAGACCTATACCATATTCAAACTGCAAATCTGGCCAACGATTTACATTTTCAAAAGAAGCATTTGACGTAAAAGTGGCTCCAAAACCTTTCTTATTTGGTTTTCCAGACTTAGTGGTGATAATAATAGCTCCATTTGCACCACGCTGCCCATATAGTGCTGCTGCACCTGGCCCTTTTAACACCGTGACACTTTCTATATCTTCCGGATTAATATCGTTAATACCACTTCCATAATCAGCAGGTAGGTTACCAGCATCAGTAGCATAAACAGATTCTCCGCTTACACTTGTACGGCGACCACTTCCCTGGTTCACTACTACTCCGTCGACCACGATAAGCGCTTCATTATCACCTGTAAGATTATTTTCACCTCGGAGAATGATCTTATTAGAACCTGTTGGTCCCGAATTTGACCTCACTAAATTTAACCCTGCAACCTTGCCAGATAAGGCGTCTGTCCAGTTGTTAGATAAAGCGTCGGTCAATTGCTCACCCGAAACTTGCGTAACAGCATAACCAAGAGCTTTTTCTTCTCTTTTTATACCTAACGCAGTTACCACAACTTCGCTCAACACTTTATTATCCACATTTAAACTTAAAGTCAGGTTGGCCTCATCTTTTGAAAAAACACGTTTTAAAGGAGTAAAACCGATACCCGAGAAAGTAACTTCAGTTCCTTTATTTATCTTGAAACTAAAATTTCCATTGACATCTGTTGTCCCTAACGATTTATTGCCAGTAACTGTTATAGAAGCGCCTGCAATCGGCTCATTATCTTCCTTACTTAAAAGCTTCCCCTTTACCGAAACCACATTATTTTGTTGGTTCACGCTACTAGCAACTTTAATAACCACAGACTGGTCTTTGATAGAATAGGTCAACCCCTGATTTGTTAAAAGATCCTGAAGCGTCTCCTCAAGATCTTTATTTTTAACATCGATATTAATAGGCTTGATATGCTCTAATACCTCATTTGTATAGATAAAATAATAGCCGGTCTGGTTTCGAACTTCTTTTAAGACATCTACCAAACTTGCATTTTTCCTGGTCAAGCTAACTTTTTGCGCATACGATGCTGCACTTACATGAATGGTCGCCAACAGAAGGGCTACAACTGTTAATCTCATGATTTGCGATATTTTTTTCAATTGGTTATTTGTCCCTACAGACAAAAAAATCCGCTCTAAAAAGAGCCAATAGAATTTTAAATGCACTTTTTCTTTCATACATTTATTTTTTATTTTAGGTTAATACGTGTTTTTATCTCTATTCCTTGAGTTGAATTCGTTAAGACTAAAATTTTCAACTGCCCTGGTCGCTATCCGGGGTAGTTTTGTTTTAATCTACCATTATGTAAATTTTCTATTTCTCCATAGCCATATCTTTAGTTATTATTCTCCGTTATTATAATTTTTCCGTCTTTTACATCGAACTTGATATTAGCTGCCTCTTCAACAGGCAGCAATGCCTTTTTAACGTCATCCCTTACCGGAATTATTCCCGTAAAAAGAACCTTCGTCCTCGATTTAGAGTAGACCACATCCATATTATACCATCTGGAAATCTGTTTCATAACTTGTTCCAGTGGTTCATTATTAAATGTAAACAAGCCCTTTCTCCATCCAACCACGAGTTCTGCATCCGTGTTATAAACAGTTAAATCTGATTCTGAGCTTATCGCTTGCTGTCCTGGTCTTAATATCTGTTCCTTAGTAAGGCTTTTTACTTTCACCGATCCCTCTAGAAGCGTTGTCTTTATTTCAGCATCATCCTTATATGCCATTACATTAAAATGCGTCCCCAATACCTGAACAGTTGTTGTTTTTGCATAAACTTTAAAAGGTTTCTGAGATTTTGCCACCTCAAAGTAAGCTTCACCGGAAAGCTCTACCGAGCGTTCTCCGGCTCTAAAAGCGACAGGATACTTAATTTCCGAATTACCATTTAGCCAAATTTTGGTGCCATCAGAAAGCATTAAATGATATTGAACACCACTTGGTGTTTTTAAGGTATTATAAACTAATTTTGATTTTAATAGAGTATCGGACGAATTGGACGTATAAGCTAATAAACCTTCACTACCCACAATCTCAACACTTTCCTCAGAAAGGACTCCTGTTTTATCCTGGTTTAAATTAACTTTGGTACCATCAGATAATGTTAAAGTCACCTGCTTTTCATTAGTCTCATCTGTATTGTATGTGGCTAATTGTTGAGTTATTTCTTCAGGCGCACAATAATTAAAATATTTATAGACACCTACAGAAAACACAATTACTGAAGCTGCAGCCGCCACAATATATCGCGCGATATTTCTTATCTTTTTTCGATTCTTAGAACTGTGTATCTTCTCTAAAAGGTGGTCTTCTATTTCCTGCCTCTCAGATTCGTCTTTAAAAGGAACACCGTTCGCAACGCTTTCTCTCAACAAATAATCCAGGCGCTTTTCTTCCCCCTGGGTTAAACTCCCCTTAAAAGATTTCTCTAAAAGTTCTAATATTTCTGTTTGATTTGTCAAAATAACCTGTATTTACCTTTAAGAGTAAATACTAAGCCGTATCCCCTATTCTAATTTTATTTTTTTTATAAGAAAAGGGTCTGGATATTCAGTTTCAGATGTTTTAAGGCCTTAGTGATATGATTTTCAACTGTCTTTGTCGAAATATTCATTTTAGACGCAATAGCTTTATGCGTAAGCGATTCCTGACGGCTTAACTGATAAACTTCCCGGCATTTAGGTGGAAGATTGTCTACCGCGAAAGACACGGTTTCTACCAGCTGTTTATACTCAATATTATTTGCAGTTGCACTTTCTTCTAAAGAATTTATTAAATCATCATCGATACGCTGTTTCGAATAGCTTTTCTTTAGTTGCCTATAAACTTCATATTTTACACAGGCATATAAATAAGCTTTCAATGAAGTCTTTATTTGCAGTTCGTTTCTCTTTTCCCAAATCGTTAAAAAGACTTCCTGAAGAATATCTTCACAGGCCTCTTTATCCTTAAAAACATTATGGGCTACAACAAATAATGATGTCCAATATTTTTTAAAGAGAAGCGTTAGCGCATGGTCGTCGCCATTTTTCAAAGACTCAATAATCTTTTCGTCAGAATACTCGTACATAGAAACAGAACCTTTTAGCAATTTATAAAGCGTTATACAACTGGCCAAAGAAAGCAATCCAAGGTTAACAATGTGTTAACACCAGATTAACATCCGTATTTTTCAGGCCTACAATATTTAAACATTTACAAATAAAAGAACAGCAATCAATCCTCCTATAACTGGTCCTACTATAGGGATCCAGGCATAATTTATCCTGAAATAAGTCTTTTTAAACCCATAAATAGCAAAGTAAGAAACTCTCGGACCAAAATCACGAACTGGATTAATAGCATATCCTGTTGTCCCACCAAGAGATAATCCTATTGCCCAAACCAATAAAGCCACCGGCAATGCCCCTATTGAACCCAGACCGATAATTGAATTTGTTTCCTTAATTCCAGCATCAGTAAAATGAAAAATCACAAAAATTAAAACGAAAGTCCCTAAGATTTCACTTAAAAGATTTCTAGCTGTATTAGCTATTGCCGGACCTGTAAAGAAACATGCTGCCCTTGCCCCCTCATCTTCTGTCCGGTCGAAATGATCTTTGTAAATTAACCAGACTAACAGCGCGCCGCTCATTGCTCCAAAAAGTTGCATAAGTATATATCCCGGCAACAAATTCCATTCAAATTTTCCCAGAAAAGCGAGCGACAATGATACCACCGGATTTAAATGCGCACCACTGTAAGGCCCGGCTACAACAACGGCTACAAACACAGCAAGTGCCCAGCCCGTTGTTATAACCATCCAATTTGGTCCATTTCCTTTTGTGCCATTAAGCACTACATTTGCGACAACTCCATTTCCAAGGAGTATCATTAATAAAGTTCCAATATATTCTGCTAAAAACGGATTCATAATTTAAGCTAGTTCAGACCAAATATTTACTGCTTTTACGGCCTTGTGCCACTGTTGGATATTTTCTTCAATAATTTTAGAAGGCTGAGGTTCAAATATTCTATTTATCTGCCATTGTTCCTGTATTTCCTCTATGCTAGCCCAAACGCCAACTCCCAATCCCGCCAGATAAGCTGCTCCTATCGCTGTTGTTTCATTAACTTCCGGCCTAATGACTTTACTTTCCAAAACGTCAGACTGATATTGCATTAAAAGATTATTTACTACAGCTCCGCCATCTACCCTTAACTCATTTATTAACGTACCGGAATCCATTTCCATGGCTTTCAAAACATCCATTACCTGATAAGTTATACTTTCAAGTGCTGCTCTTGCAATATGAGCAGAGGTAGAGCCCCGACTCAATCCAAAGACTGTTCCCTTAGCTTTTGAATTCCAGTAAGGAGCCCCCAATCCTGTAAAAGCGGGCACCACCACAACACCTCCATTACCATCAACACTCAATGCGAGTTCTTCTACGTCAGACGAGGATTTTATAATTCCCAAACCGTCTCTTAACCATTGAACGATTGCTCCTGCCATAAAAACACTCCCTTCCAATGCATAAACAACTTTTCCTTTTATTTTCCATGCAATAGTCGTTAATAACTGATTAGAAGAAAGAATAGGCTTTTCTCCAATATTCATCAACATAAAGCATCCTGTTCCATAAGTATTTTTAACCATCCCGGGTTTAATACAAAGCTGTCCAAACAAAGCAGCTTGCTGATCTCCGGCAATTCCTGCAATAGCAATAGGCTTTCCAAAATATTCCTTATCCGTGTCCGCATACACCTCACTTGACGATTTCACTTCCGGAAGGACAGATTCAGGAATATTGAATAAAGACAGAAGTTCTTGATCCCATCTTAACTCAGATATATTATAAAGCATAGTCCTGGAAGCGTTCGAAACATCCGTTACATGTGCTTTCCCTTTGGTTAGCTTCCATATCAACCAGGAATCAATAGTTCCAAACAACAAATCTCCTTTTTCTGCTTTCTCTCTTGCACCTTCCACATTATCCAGTATCCATTTTAATTTAGTTGCAGAAAAATATGCATCTATTTTTAAACCCGTTTTCTCACGAATATTATCTTCCCTTCCTTCTTGTATAAGCTGCTCACAATATTCGCTTGTCCTCCTATCTTGCCAGACAATGGCATTATATATAGGCGTACCTGTAGTTTTGTCCCAAACAACCGTCGTCTCTCTTTGGTTTGTAATTCCTATAGCCGCTATGTCCTCAGCAGTAAGATTGCTTCCCTTCAAGACGTCGTTGACAACACCTAACTGCGAATCCCATATTTCCAAAGCGTCATGTTCAACCCATCCTGATTGCGGGTAAATCTGTCTGAATTCTTTCTGAGAAACAGACTTTTGCCTTCCCCTATTATCAAACATAATCGCTCTGGAACTAGATGTTCCCTGATCTAAAGACAAGATATATTTGTTCATCCTATAAAAACCTATGAATTAATCGTTTATAATTTGGCCCTTGCTCTTCCAAGCAAAAACAAATCTAATCTACAAAAAAAATATAAAAACTAACAAAAAGAAATAAAAAGAAATTATCATCGCAACTATACAAATCTATAATTGGTTATGATTAAGTTTTTTCCGGCGAATGTATTCGCTCAGGTTTCAGAAGTGAAACTCAATTTGAAGGAATAGAAAATTCCCGATATAAGCAATGCTTATCGTGTAGATACAAATTCGTTTTCTGATCATTTCGAAAGATCACCAATATTTAGGCACTAATAAAATAGAAAGCAGGTGCTATGTTATTGTTTACCCTTTCAGTAAGATCATTACTTAGACAAAAGTACTTCCTTTTCGAAAACATTCTCAGGGGAGAGGGGGCTCTTTAAGCCGGAACAACCTCACTTATTCTAGAGGAATATTAGTGATATAATAGAGGGTTCATAGAGGTAAAACTCTATAAAACCACTATTTTAACTTTCTTTTATTTATATGTTAAGTACAGTTATTGGGTGTGCTTATGGTATGAAAGCGGAAAGTAAAATATAGAAAATAGAAAGAAGTCCAATCTATCCGATGCCGTAAATGTAAAGGAGAGTGTTCAGTATCCTTGTTCTGGACTTCTTCGAGAAAACACCCCATTTTCCCGAAGAAGTCCAGAATCAGGGTAGAATAATGTTAGGGTTATATCTCTACAAATCCTGGCTCACTAAAAATATCGCTCCAACTATTTGAATATTAAAAAGATTTGTAATACCTTTGCACTCCTTAATTTAGGAAAAGAGAATTTTTATTAAATAATTAAATATCAAGCAAGTGAATACGTTAAGTTACAAAACTGTCTCTGCCAACAAAAAGACCGTTAACAAACAATGGGTTGTTGTTGACGCTCAGGGCGAGATTTTGGGGCGCTTGTCTTCTAATATCGCGAAAGTGATTAGAGGTAAACACAAGCCGGGATACACCCCACACGTAGACTGCGGCGATAACGTAATTGTTATTAATGCAGACAAGGTTAAATTAACTGGTAACAAACTAGGCGACAAAGTTTACGTTCGTTACACTGGTTATCCGGGAGGTCAACGTTTTATTTCTCCAAAAGAATTATTACAAAAACATCCTACAAGAATTATTGAAAAAGCTGTTAGAGGTATGTTACCTAAAACTCGCTTAGGCAGAGCTTTATTCAAGAACTTGTATGTTTACGCAGGAAATGAGCATCCACACGCTGCACAAAACCCTGTAGAAGTTAAATTTTAATTAAAGGAGAAAGACAAATGTCAGTTACAAACACTTCTGGAAGAAGAAAAACTGCGGTTGCCCGTATTTATTTAACTGAGGGTAATGGCACAATTACCGTTAACGGTAAAGATTACACAGAATACTTCCCAACACTTCCGTTGCAATATATCGTAAACCAAGCATTCATCGTTGCTGAGGTTACTGGTCAATATGATGTAAAAGTAAACGTAGCAGGTGGAGGAGTAAAAGGTCAGGCAGAAGCTGTTCGTTTAGCGATCGCTAAAGCTATTGTTGAATTAGATTCTATCAGAAAACCTGCTCTAAGAGCTAAAGGTTTAATGACTCGTGATAACCGTATGGTTGAGCGTAAGAAACCAGGTAGAGCTAAAGCTCGTAAGAGATTCCAGTTCAGTAAACGTTAATTTTAGGAGGACACAACAATGGCAAGAACAACTTATCAAGACTTATTGGATGCAGGTGTACACTTCGGTCACCTTACCAGAAAGTGGAATCCTAAAATGGCGCAATACATTTTCATGGAGCGCAATGGGATCCATATTATCGACTTAAACAAAACTTTAGTTAAAGTTGAAGAAGCTGCAGCAGCTATCAAACAAATTGTTAAATCTGGACGTAAAGTTTTATTTGTTTCTACAAAAAAACAAGCTAAAGATATCGTTGCAGAGAAAGCAAAATCAGTAAACATGCCTTTCGTAACTGAAAGATGGTTAGGTGGTATGTTAACTAACTTCACTACTGTTAGAAAATCTATCAAAAAGATGACTAACATCGATAAAATGACTAAAGACGGTACTTTTGACGTTTTATCTAAAAAAGAGAAGTTAATGATTCAACGTGAGCGTATTAAATTAGAAAACCTTTTAGGTGGTATTGCTGATTTAAACCGTTTACCAGCTGCTTTATTCATTATCGACGTTAAGAAAGAGCACATTGCTGTTAGTGAGGCTATGAAATTAAATATCCCTACTTTCGCAATGGTAGATACAAACTCTGATCCTTCTAACATCGATTTCCCTATTCCAGCGAATGACGATGCTACAAAATCAATCTCTTTGATTACTGGTATCATTATTAAAGCTATTGAAGAAGGTTTAGAAGAGCGTAAACAAGAGAAAGATGCTGAAGCAGACAAAGAAGCAGCAGCAGCTAAAGCTAAAGTAGACGCTCCTGAAGCAAAAGAGGAATCTGCAAAAAGATCTAAAAAAGTTGCAGAAGAAACTCAAGGCGAATAATAATTTTTAAATAAATAGGGGTTGTTGGTTTTTAGTTGTTGGTTTATGCTACAACTGACGGCTAGCAACCCCTTACTTTTATAAAGAAAAACTTTTAAAATCGAACAAAATGTCTGTACAAATTTCAGCATCTGATGTAAATAAATTACGCCAACAAACTGGCGCTGGTATGATGGATTGCAAAAAAGCTTTAGTTGAAGCTAACGGCGACTTCGAAGCTGCAATCGATTATTTACGTAAAAAAGGAGCTAAAGTTGCTGCTAGCCGTCAGGATAGAGAGTCTAACGAAGGTGTTGTTATCGCCAAAACTACTGCTGATGGCAAGAGAGGTGTTGTTGTGGAAGTAAACTGCGAGACTGACTTCGTAGCGAAAAATGCTGACTTTATCGCTTTTGCAAACTCTATTGCTGACAAAGCTATCGAAAACAATCCTTCTTCTTTAGAAGATTTATTGGCTTTAGAATTGAACGGAAACAAAATTGCTGATTTAATTATTGACCAAACTGGTAAAATTGGCGAAAAAATTGGTGTTTCTAAGTTCGAAACTATCGAGGCTGAGCAAGTTGTTCCTTACATCCACGGTAACTACCGTTTAGGTGTATTGGTGGGCTTAAGCGCAGTTGTTAATGGTGGTGAAGACGCAGGTAAAGATGTTGCTATGCAAATTGCAGCTATGAACCCTGTTGCTTTGGATAAAGGTGACGTTGATTCTAAAACTATCGAAAGAGAGTTGGAGATTGCGAAAGAACAAATCAGAGCAGAAGGTAAACCAGAAGAAATGGTAGAGAAAATTGCTGCTGGTAAATTAAACAAATTCTATAAAGAAAACACTTTATTGAACCAGGAGTTCGTTAAAGATTCTTCTAAAGATATCAAAGCATTCTTAAACAGTGTATCTAACGGTTTAACTGTTACTGCATTCAAAAGAGTTGCTTTAGGTGCTTAGTTTTATAAGTCTTAAGATTTTGTAGCAAGCAACCAACTTGTAAAATCATATTATCCTCATCTTTAAAAAGGTGGGGATTTTTTGTTGTTTAAGATTCATGTCAAGTTTATGATGAACTAAAGACAGACAACTAATCCATTTATAATCTAAAGTACTGATACTTAATTGCAACAGGAAATCAGTAGCGTAAAATGGCGAACCGGTAAACATCTCCCCTACCTAAAATCTAAAATAATTTCCTATTTTTGCCAAAATCACCCGTTTGATGAAGTACAAAAGAATTCTACTGAAACTAAGTGGCGAATCTTTAATGGGTTCGCAACAATATGGTATAGACAATGCCCGCGTTTTACAATACGCAGAAGAGATAAAAGCCGTTAAAGAGAAAGGAATTGAAGTTGCTGTTGTAATTGGCGGAGGAAATATTTTTCGTGGCTTAAGTGCTGAAAAATCTGGTATGGATAGAGCGCAGGCCGATTATATGGGAATGCTTGCTACTGTAATCAATTCAATGGCGCTTCAAAATGCACTGGAGACGATTGGTGTTTACACCAGATTACAGTCTGCTATCAAAATGGAACAAATCTGTGAGCCTTATGTGAGAAGAAGGGCTATCAGACATTTAGAAAAAGGCAGAGTAGTTATTTTCGGAGCTGGCACTGGTAATCCATATTTCACAACAGATTCTGCAGCAGCATTAAGAGCGATAGAAATTAAAGCCGATGTTGTACTGAAAGGGACAAGAGTAGACGGGATTTATACTGCCGATCCGGAGAAAGATCCTTCTGCAACAAAATTTGATTCTCTAAGCTTTCAGGAGGTTTACGCTAAAGATTTAAATGTCATGGATATGACGGCCTTCACACTTTGTGATGAAAACAACCTTCCAATAATCGTTTTCGATATGGACAAAGGTGGTAATCTGATGAAACTTATTGAAGGCGAAAATATTGGTACATTAGTAAAATAATTAAGCTCAAAATACTAAAACAAGATGAACGAATTCATTAAGTTAGAATTAGAGGAAGCTAAAGCGACAATGCAAAAAGCTATTACTCATACAGATAACGAACTTATGAAAATTAGAGCAGGGAAAGCGTCACCTTCAATGCTGGATGGTGTCCTTGTAGAATATTATGGTTCTCCCACTCCTCTTGCTCAAGTTGCCAACATCAATACGCCTGACGCGAGAACAATTGTTGTTCAGCCTTGGGAAAAATCAATGATTGGCCCTATAGAAAAAGGTATTCTTAATTCTAATTGTGGTTTAAACCCACAAAACGATGGTTCTGTAGTTAGGCTTAATGTACCTCCTTTAACGGAAGAAAGAAGAAAACAGCTGGTAAAACAAGCGAAGGAAGAAGCGGAAGCAGGTAAAATAAGTATCAGAAATATCAGAAAAAACACTAACGAAAGTATTAAAAAATTAAAAAGCGAAGGTGTTTCCGAGGATGAAATTAAAGCAGGCGAAGCAGAGGTTCAGAAGATTACAGATGGATTTATTGCAAAAATAGATGTGATGATTGAAGGTAAAGAAAAAGACATCATGACGGTATAGTCGGACAGAAAATCCAAATAATAAAAAGCAGAATCTACAAACAGATTCTGCTTTTCTATTTCAAAAGAATTTCTATTCTGAGCGGGAAGACAAGTCATTTTTTAAATTTTTCAGGCTTTTTAGTTTCAGAGCGAAAGATATACTAAAAATTCCCATTGCCAGAAAGCCTAAAGCTGTCCAGGCTACTAAAGTAAGACCTGCAAATAAGGGATTCCATAATAGTATAAAGCCAAAAATAAGTCCCAGAATGCTCCAAAACATCATCCAGCCCCAATTACCTACTCCGTAGTTTTTCAGTTCTATGGAAGCGCTTATTCCTGATATTGAACGAAAAACGATGATGAATCCAACATAAAGTGCCAGAGTAACCATACTCAAAGCTGGATTAGCCATTAATAGAATACCTATTAATACGTTTATAATACCAAATGCCAATGTCCAGGCCCAGTTATCCATTTCTGATTTATTTGAAAGAGAGAAAATAATTTCAGCTATTCCGCTAAGCAAAAACGAAATACTAAAAATTACAGCTAACGCGATATAGGAGCCTATTGGTTGCACCCATACATAAAAGCTTAATATTAAAAACAGAATCCCTACGATTAATGGTATAAACCAATGTTTTATCGCGCTGTTAATAGTTTTAAGGATAGAATCTTTCATATTTTTTAAGTTTCTAAAAGAACAACGTAAAAAACATTAAGTTTTCATAAAGCACAGAAAATCAAAAAATTACCAGAAGAGGTTTTCTAAAAAAGGTTCCAGTCATGTTTACTATATTGTCCAGGAGGCTGTCTCCTATCAAAGTCGAAACAGCCTCTCTAGCAATTTATGTTACAGTAGCACTAATCCCCTATTTTAAAGTCGATTTTTGCAGAGGCTA
Source organism: Pseudopedobacter saltans DSM 12145 (assembly GCF_000190735.1). Classification (GTDB taxonomy): domain Bacteria; phylum Bacteroidota; class Bacteroidia; order Sphingobacteriales; family Sphingobacteriaceae; genus Pseudopedobacter; species Pseudopedobacter saltans. The sequence goes on along the minus strand of NC_015177.1, from coordinate 3,772,956 downwards.
ACCCTTTGGCTGAAACCGTTAGCTCCCCTTTCCCTTTAAGTTCAGAAGATTGAACCGTAATAACTAGTTTTCCACTAAATACTTTCATATGCGGTTCATGGAAAAGTTGCAAATTCGTAGGGTCACCATTTGCGATTGTTTTAAAGCTTACACTACCTTTAACATTAGCTAGAATCTCGTTATCAGCATGAGGGCAAATATTTCCATTTGCATCAACTATTGTTACTGTAATAAATCCCAGATCTTTTCCATCAGCTTTTAACATTTTTCTGTCAGCTTCTAAAATAATTTTATATGGTTTACCAGCGGTGCTTATTACACGTTCTTCTACTGGATTGCCGGCAGCATCCAATGCAACAACTTTTATATTTCCTGGCTCGTATTTTACTTCATTCCACATTAGTCTGTTTCTTCCAAAAAGATCCGAATCATCTTTTTTCTTAACTCCCATACTTTTCCCGTTTACAAATAGTTCTGCAGCCGGATAATTGGTATAACAGAAAACTGGCGTTATTTCGCCTTCTCTTCCCGGCCATGTCCAATGTGGCAACAAATGCAAAGTTTTCTCCTTTGTGTTCCAACGAGAGCGATACAAATAATAACGGTCTTTAGGTATGCCTGCCAAATCAATAATACCGAAATAAGAGCTGTGAGAAGGCCAGTGGGACTCGTATGGAGCTGGCTCGCCTAAATAATCAAAACCGGTCCAAACGAATTCACCAATGGTATAATCTAATTTATCCTGAGCGATAAACTCATCATCAGGTGTTTGTGACCAGGCGCAATGTTCCATATCATAAGAAGAGCTTTGATTGTCCGGATAAATAAGATCGGGCCCTGTCTTAACCGGAAACTTATAAACACCTCTGGAGCTTACTGTTGAAGCCGTCTCGGATCCTAGTATAAAGCCTTGTGGTAAAACTTTATAAGCTTCTGCATATCTGGAAGGCTTATAATTAAAACCAGGAAGATCGAGTACTGCAGCAAAACCATTTTTCAATACCGCATCTATTTTATCCATACCAACGGTTACTAATCTGGTAGGATCCTCACGGTGACAGATATCCTGCAATCTTGCCGCTATTTCTACGCCATTGGGTGTTCCCTGATCCGGAACTTCATTTCCTATGCTCCATAGAATAACTGAAGGGCTGTTTCGGTTAGCGTGGATCATATTAATTAAATCCTTCTCTACCCATTGATCAAATAACTGATTGTATCCATTTTTCATTTTTGGAGCTTTCCATTCGTCAAAGGATTCAACAATCAGCATAATTCCCAATTCGTCGCATAGTTTAACCAGTTCGGGAGATGGCATATTATGAGCTGTTCTAATAGCATCCGCTCCCATATCTTTCAGCATGAGTAGTCTTCTGCGTAACGCGGCCTCATTCTCTGCAGCTCCCAATGGCCCCAAATCGTGATGGTTACATACTCCCTGAAATTTGCGCTTTACGCCATTAAGTGTAAATCCATTTTCTGCATTAAACATAACGGTACGTATACCAAATGTAGTTTCGTAGGTATCTTTTAAAACTCCGTCTTTATAAAGTTTAGAAACAGCTTTATATAAGACAGGTGATTCCGGAGACCACAGCTGTGGATTTTTCAATAAAAAATGCTGATCTATGGATGCTCTTTCTAAATTATCGGATGTAGCTTTGCTAATAACTACTTTTCCGTTAGCGTCAAGAATATCTGTTTCTAACTTTATGTTTGCTTTTTCTCCCTCTTTAAGACCAGCAATTTTCGTTTGTAATCTTACACTCGCCAGCTCCTTTCTTACCGAAGGTGTGGTAAGATAGGTTCCCCAAATAGGAATATGCACATCCTGCGTTATAATTAAATGTACATTGCGATACAAACCTGCCCCCGGATACCAACGGGAAGACTGTTCTTTATTTTCTAAACGAACGGCTAATTTATTTGTAGTGCCCTGCTTTAACAAATCGGTAACCTCCGCATGAAAAGCGTTATAGCCATAAGGCCAATGTGTAGCTTCTTTTCCATTGACAAAAACCTGAGCGTTACTCATTGCTCCATCAAATTTCAGGAAAACTCTTTCTCCGGATTTAAGCTGCTGCAAAGGCAAATCCAGCCTGTACCAACCTATTCCGATATAAGGTAAACCTCCGGTTCTTCCTGTTTTTTCGGAAGCCACTTTTTCTCCGTTCTGAACAATTTTTACAACCTGTAAATCATTATTCCGGTCAAAAGGGCCTTTAATTGCCCAATCGTGAGGTACCACAACCTGTTCCCAATTTTTGTCATTAAAGTCATTAGCCGTAGCTTGTTGGAAATCATCTTTAGCGAATTTCCAGCCTTTATTTAAGTAAAACTCTTTCCGCTGTTGGGCACTCAGACTTGTCGTCAGAAACAATAAAAAAATCGAAAAATATCCGGGAATACGCATCATATCTGCTTTATTATAATTTTCTTTATTCGTTTTATTTTAATATTAGTTGGTTAGTATTTAGTTCATTAGTCATTGGTTCATTAGTAGATTTTACTATAGACCATCGTCTATGGACAACTAAACTTCCGTCTTCGGCCCCCGACTTCGGACTTTTGATACTTTACTTTAATGATATTTCAGAAATGGACATAGATACTTCCTTATTAACCAATTCAGCTACCATATCATAACCGAAAGTTACTTCCAGTCTTTCTATGTCTTTTAAGGAAAAGTTCTTATTAACTCCTGATTGATAGAACAGCGGCTGAAATCCGGGATAGGCCCTTGGTAATAACAACATTTGTTCCTGATTTAAATCTGTTAACGGGACTTTTATTTCGGAAATAACATCCGTCAGCGTAAAAAAAGAAGAATAGCTATTTCCTTCTTTACTTATCAGTGCAATTTTTGCCTTCATATTTTTGAAACTTCCGTTTCCTTTTATCACCAAAGAATTGAAATTATCAAGATCCTGTGCTCGGTCTTCAACCAGGTCGCCAATAAAAGTTTGCCATCCCATAAAATCTTTATTGTTAGACTTTTTCATGATAGACCTGATAGCCAGTTTATTATTCTCTGATGTGCTTACAAATGACAATCCGTAATTTTCCCAATCGGGATTGTAATAATTGAGTTTATCTCTATCCTCGCGGGCATCAAACAGGGTAATTGCAGACTGGGGCTGATTGATAAATACTTCATAAGCATCCTTCGAATAAAAGTCCCAGTCATAAGGGCTCGCCTTTAATGATCCGGGGAAAGTAATATTTCCTTTTAAGGATTTGACAACAATAAAGTAGCGTAATAAGCCCGGTTTTAAAACTTCCTGCGGAATTGGTGCAAGGTACTGTGCGCCCCTTTTTACCATTATAGTCTCTTTTCGGATTCCGGACAGATGATTAAAGATAACTTTAACTTCATCGTCCGGTTGAACACCAAAAACACTTGCTTTTATTTCCTTCGCAGAGTTTACAGAAAGTGTTCTTTCTGGCTGATGGTTTACAAAAACATCCATTTCATCTGCCTTTGGTGCAACAAATTCATTTAACGCCAAAAGTCCAATTTTTTCACTGGGCTGAGGTTTAAATTCCTTTGCCTTTGGGGACTGCAATAAATAAGTTCCCGGAGTAATCAGAAAACTATTGCTTTCGGTCTGTAAAACTAAATTATTTCCCTCATTGATTCCCTTAACTGCAAATGCCTCACCTAAATCCGGCAAAGAAATTTTAATATGATTTGTATTCCATTCAATAGCATTCACCTTTCTTTTTGGCGAAGCTTTTCCAAAAGGATCTGTAAGATTTATGACATCAGGCATTACTTCAAGTCGCCAGACACCTTCTGCTAATTTATCTAAAAAATAGGCTCCGTTACCTTCATATGCTACGATGGAAGACGTTCCAACTCCAGCGATATGCTTTAACGGTTTTCTTTTGGGAACTGGAACGGCGGTTGAATTGGAATAATAAAATAAGGTATCGTTTAGCAGTTCGCTCAGATTGTGGTCGTAACTCAACACCGGCTGTAAGCCATCTCTAAACTGTTTATTCGCAATCATGAAACTAATTGCTTTTGATGGTGTGTAAGCCAGATTTAAATAATGTGTCTGATACTCGGTATTTACATCTGCTATAGCTAAGGGTTCGTAAGCAAACATAGTTGCCCACTGAAAACCTGCATTTCTGAAACTCCTGGCCATAGCCGGATATAAATAGGAATCGGCAATATCGGCACCGTCGAACTCATAAACAATCTTCGCTCTCTTGTTGAAACCCGGAATGGAATCAAAAGGGATATTGTATTTAGAAACATGAGGTAAAAAGTTGCCTTTCTGCGTTCTGCCTGCTACCAGACCTGAAGGATACCATTGAAAGCTATGCCCCTGAACGTTGGATTTTACCACGGCATCAGCGTATTTTGGTGATTCGCTGATGTTGTAGAAAATCGGTTTCGTCCACCCGGTTTTTCTGACCGCATTAACCATCAGGCTGATATATTCGGTAGTCAACTCCTTTGCCCCGGAATGATGTGGTTCATTATTAATTTCCGTGGCCAGGATATCAACATCGTCCTGATAAGACTTTCCGGTATACCGATTTATGCGTTGAAAAAACTGCGTAAGGTAATTTTCCTGGGCTTTCCAGGCTTCTTTATTTACCAGCGCTTCTTTCTTTCCATATTTAAAAGAAAAACTTCCGGTGGGCATATCTTTCTCCGGATATCCATTTCCCCAATATGCGATTGGTGTTAGTAAAATTTTAATATTTCTTTTCTTTAGTTCGGCTATTAGAAAGTCAAACAATCTTAGGTGTTCATTATCTTTAATATTCCCCAGAGAGTCTGATATCTCTGAGTCGAAAACATGTATTCTGTATGCATTTATACCTAATCTTGCCAGGTGATAAACATCCTGTCTGATAGCTTCTTCTATATTTACGCCTTTTGCTTTGATATGCCGATATCCAAAAACAAATGGAGCGCTATAGTTTACTCCAAAAAAGTACGCTTCTTTGTTAGTACCCTCCCATCTTATTTTCCCGGCTTTATCTATATAAATCCCCTTATTTCCCTGAGCGTCTGCCATGGATATTCCCAGTACAAGGGACAAAGCAATCATCAAAAACTTTCTAAACATGAGTTCTATTTACGTCTGCCAGATATTTAATTTAAAAAAGCATCCATTGCTGCTGTTGGTTTTCCAGTATCGTCGAAAGCTCCCAGCTTATAGCCTTTCCAACTATTGTAGCTTTGCGGTTCCCAGTAAAACACACCTAAACCTTTATTTCCAGACAGAGATTTCACTTTTCCTAAAAGATCGGTTACAAATGATTTACATGCAGCGGCTTCCGAAACGGGCATACCTACCTCGCAAATCATCACTTCTGATCCGTAACGGGAAACCATATCTTTCATATTTTCTAAACAGGAAGTGTTTTTTGATTCCCAGTCTGCGGCTGTTGGATATAAAGACATTCCAATAACATCCCATTTTGCTCCATTATTTTTTAATCCATCAAACATCCATCTGAACAGGCTATTGTCATAGCCATTAGAAATATGAACAATAACTTTTATCTTACTATCAATGGCTTTAGTTGCATCATAGCCAGCCGAAATCAAATCAGCAAAGTTTTTCATGTTTTTAGATGCTTTTCCATCTTCCCAAAGCATACCATCATTGGTTTCATTCCCTACCTGAACCCATTCTGGTGTAATTCCTTTATTTTTGAGTGTGGTTAAAACCGAAAAGGTATGGTTATACACCGACTGCTTTAAGTCTGCAAAGTTCTGGCTGGCCCAGGCCGCCGGTTTTGTCTGCTTTCCCGGATCGGCCCACGAATCACTGTAATGAAAATCAACCATCAGTCTCATACCTGCCAATGAAGCTCTTTGTGCTTTAGCCAGCACATCGTCTGTATTACAATAACCGTCTGCTGGATTTACCCACACCCTTAACCGGATAGCATTCACTCCCTTTGACTTCAAAATCTGGAATATATCCTGTTGTACGCCAGAGGAATTGTAAAACTTAGATCCCGATTTTTCCTGTTCGGTAATCCAACTGACATCGGCTCCTTTTGCTAAACTTGATTTTTCGGGAAAAATCTCTGTATCGCCCTTTGGACTTTTGCTGCAAGCCCAAAAGGCGAGAGACAATAAAACAATTAACAGCCCTGTTCTCATTTTACTATTTCTTTATTAACTGATATGTATAATTTCCATCTCCACCGCTAAGGTCCAGAATTACCTTGTATATTCCGGCGGTTTCTACTTTTATATTGATACCTCCCCAAACCGGATCACCTGCAAATACCAACTTGCCTTTATCATTTACTTTATAAGCAATATTCCAATTCCCGTTGGCAATAAAGGCGAATACATTTCCCGCAGCAAAAGTTACATTATCTAATTCTAACTGCTGTGTTGATGTATTCAGTGTCATTTTTGTATCTGATGTACTCCACGAATTATGATCTCCCGAAAGTGAGAATGTAACCGGTTGGTAGTTAATTGTCAGGGCATCTAAATTTACATTAACCTTCATATATGCAGGAGATGGCGTCAGCCAAAGATTTCCTGTTGAACCTTCAGCAATTGTTGTCGAAGAGGTTCCCCAACCATAAGATACCCCGGTTGTTGTACTAATCAGAGTAAAAGCATCCCCTCCCCAACCGTCGGCATTTGGAAGATTTAGATATCCCTCATATTTGGCATTAAAACCAGATGAAGCCAGCAAAAGCCCATTGGTTCTTACCGAGGGTGTCTGCCATGAATTTCCTCCTTTTACCAATAAGGCGGGATATACAACGATATCTTCAAATGGGGTAATGTTCAGTTCCACCTTTGAATATAAAGGCCTAAGATTTGACACTAATCCAGAGTTTTGATTGACATCCGTTTTTAAGCGCACAACAATTTTATGATTTATACCTGTTTCCAGTTGCATTTGCGTTGCCAAAATCGCATTTAAATCTTCTCCTAAAAATGCTTTAGAAGTACCTTCTTCTTCCGTTAGTCTTACATTTATGGCTTTTGTCCAGGCATTGGCGCCAGAAGTATCTGCCGGTAGTGCAAATTGCAACGTATATGACGGAACAAGCTCCACACCATAATTAGGTTTGTTAAAAGTGAAAGTAACTACTTTCTCTTTCTTATTTCCAGAGTTTAGCACAATAGTCTGATGGGATGCCGAAAAGTTTTGTGACGAGGCTGAAGGCATCAGGATAATAGATTTTTCGATATCACTTTTACAGGATGCCATAGCAGCGATAAACAAAATCAGTATATATTTTAAATGCTTTTCCATATTGTTTATGTTTAATAACATAGAATTTTCTGATTAAGGGTTTTGATTCAAATTTGGATTTGATGACAAATCTGAACTCGGAATAGGAAATATATTTCTGTTGTTACTTACAGAGGTTCCTGCTTTTACTCCGCCTTTCCAGGCCCATAAATAATTTGCTGTGGTAAACTTGTTAAATCGAATCAAATCCGTTCTTCTGTGCGCTTCGAAGTAAAGTTCTCTTCCTCTTTCATCCAGCAGGAAGTCTAAAGTCAGATCGCTGGACCCGATATTTCCTGTAGCGCTCCCGGCGTAAGCCCTGGTACGCAAATTATTTATATATTGAAGTGCTGTAGCTTTATCTCCCCCATTTCCCCCTCTTAAAACAGCTTCAGCATAATTTAGATACACTTCACCAAACCTGAATAGTGGAAAATCTATATCAGAGAAATCCTTAGCCGGATCCTGATGTGGGGCATCCCCGCCTGTTCTTGTCTTATTTCTAAACTTAATTGGAGAAAAACCTGCCTTAGAAAGATATAATTCTTCCATTTCTAAAGTTTGCCCAGTCGTATAAAACAAAGCTCTTTTATCAGTATTTCCTGAATAATCAGTAAATAGCCCGACAAAATTTTGCGTTGTTCTTAGCCCGCCCCAGTCTCCGTTAGAACCCGATATATTTGCCGGCACATTCGCCGGGCCATGCATTAAATACGTTGTTCCGCCATAGTTTTGGGTATGTGTTCCATCATAGTTAATCATTAAAATATTCTCATCTGTATTCAAATGATTGTCCGCAATGGTCAATTCCTGATAATTACCATGTAAACTATAACCTGCGCCAATAATTTTTTTGGCATAAGTAATTGCCTCGGTATATTTTGGTATTTTGATATAAACTTCCGCGTTCAAATAAATTCTGGAAAGCAATGCCCAGGCTGCTGCCTGATCTGCCCTCCCGTATTCATTCGTCTTTGCAGGAGCCAATTCAGTTTCTATTGCTTTAAGCTCTGACTCTAAATAACTAAACAGTTCATTTCGGTTTGTCTGTTTGGGAAGATCTTTTGCCCCCAATTTAAAATCTTCGGTAACAAATGGTGGATTGGCATAAAGATCCATCAATACCCAATATTGGTATGCTCTTAAAAACCTCGCTTCTGCCCTATACCTTCTTATTTCCTGAAGGTCTGTATCGGAAAAACCTTTGGAAGTAATTTTATCTTCCGCTGCTTGTCTTATAAAATCATTACACAGGGTAATCTGGAAGAAGCTTCTATAATAAAGACCGGATATTATTGCATTTGTAGAGGACCAGTTCAACTCATGAAGCCCCAGAATACCTGCATCGCTGGACCAGCTCCAGGCCGCCTCATCGGTAGTCAATTCCTGTAAATTCCAGTAAAGCCTCAGGAAATCCGAGTTTCCTTCGTCTTTAATAATTTCAGCTGGTATATCCTGCTGTCCGGTTGTAGCATTTCCTGTTAGTGCGAAGGCGCCGTATACTTTTGCCAAAGTCTGTTTATACCCCAATGGGCTATTATAAACGTCTTCAGCGGTGAGGTCATTCGTTGGCTGCAAATCTAATTTTGTACACCCAAAAGCAGACATGATCAGAATGCTAAAAAAAGACATTTTTAATGACTGCATATTCATTTTAAGCTTTTTATATGGAAACATAATGTACATGTTTAAGGGTTAGAAGTTTAAGTTTAATCCTAAAGAATAAATCCTTGGTCTCGGATAAATGTTATTATCAACACCGGACGCCACTTCAGGATCCAAACCTTTATACTTTGTAATTGTGAACACATTTTGTACGTAAGCATTTACTCTTAGATTGGCTGTGTTACGAGCGATACGCCCAAAATCGTAACCAATGGAAAAGTTATCCATTTTTAAGAATGAGCCATTTTCCACATAATAATCACTTAACAGCTGTTGTGTTTTAAACCCGGTCTCGAAATAATTAGGAGATCCGTTGAGCAGAACCTGAGTTCCTATAAATTGAGCGAGGTTTCCACGTTGACTAAATGCGTTATTATAAACATAATTTCCTAAGCTTGCCCTCAGCACAAAGGCTGATGACCATTTTTTGTAGCTTAAATTGTTGGTAAAGCCCAAGAAAACTTTCGGATCTGAGGATTTACCTTTCACAAAATCACTGGTTGTAATTTTCCCGTCTTTATTCGCGTCTACATATATTCCTTCCAATGGCTTTCCGTTTTCATCATAAACCTGCTTGTAAAGAAAGAATGTGTTTTTTGGTGAACCTACCGCATTAATAAATGCGTATTGACCACTTACACCGCCGGCAATTGTGCCTCCGGGGAAACCCAAATAGTTAGGATCATTGGGTACAACTGTAAGGTTGGTGATGGTATTCTTATTATATGTTAAATTAAAACCGGCATCCCATTTAAAGTTCTTGTTTTCTACCGGGACAACATTTAAATTCAATTCCACCCCTTCATTTTCCATATCTCCAACATTCACATAAGCTGTCGCTGAAAAATTGGTTCCGGCCGGCTGTGGAATTTTATTCAGTAAATCAGATGTTTTTCTTTTATACAGGTCTATACTTCCGGAAACCTTATTATTAAAAAGACCAAAGTCCAATGCAATATTGCTTGTTGCTGTTTGTTCCCATTTCAAATCAGAAATATATGCGCTTGGCCTGTACATCTGATAATATTGATCTCCAAATTGATAAGAAGCGTTAATAGTACTTAAATTATAATAAGACATATAGCCATATAACGCATTGATATCCTGCTGACCAGTTAAGCCATAGCTTAAACGAAGTTTCAGCAAATTAACATGCTTACTATCTTGTAAAAAGCTTTCATTATTGATTGCCCATGAAAAAGCAATAGCGGGGAAAGTTCCATATCTGTTCCCTTCCGCAAATCTGGAAGATCCGTCTGTTCTTACAGTACCGGTTAGATAATAGCGCTCATCATAATTATAGTTTAATCTTCCGAAATACGAGATATTCCTGCTATGTGGTTTGTCAAATGGAAAAGCAGGTTCAGAAATTACTGCGCCTAAAGCGTTGTAGCTGGTATAATTGTAAACTTTTGTCAGATAGTCATTATATGAATAACCAGCGGTTACTTCTAAACGGCTTTTTATATCGTTTAGCTCTTTAACATAATTCAGATAAAAATCGGCAACTGTATTGGTTTTGTTCTGCTTATATTTACTATCTGTTCCACCCTGGTCTATCAGTTCCGCTGCTGTCGCTGGAACATATACCGTCCCTTTTCCTGTAGAGATATCATATCCTAAGTTCAAAACTGCTTTTAAATCTGGCAGAAAGTGGAATTTATATTCCAGACTTAAATTACCAATACTTTTGTAAGGTTTAGCATTGTCGAAACGCTGGTTCAATAAACCAACCGGGTTTCTTCCCACTAAATTCTCTAAGCCTGATGGGTTTGTAGGATTCATCCATTCCCAATAACCACCATAGTCAGATAAATTCGTGTAAACAGCCTGCGATGGATCGAAACTTACTGCTCCGCCAATTGCCGCCTGATTGGCAAATCGGGTGTTTTGCATAGATCCTTTAATGTTTAAATCCACTTTCAGATGATTATCAAAGAAAGTGGGATTCAGAGCTAAAGCGGCAGATGTTTTTTGGTATTTATCCGTTTTCAGAATACCACTTTGATTTTGATATCCAAACGAAAGTCTGTAAGGCAGATTTTTCACCCCTCCACTGAAAGAAATATTATTATCCGTATTGAAACCATCCTGATAAATCAGCTTTTGCCAGTCTGTACTAAACTGTCCAAGATCTGCCTTCTGGTCTGCGGTTCCAAACTCATTCACTACCGCTCTAAACTGATCTGCCGAAAGTACATCCGCATACTTTGTAATTGAAGACAACGCGTTTACTGTACTAAAATTAATATTCAGCTTACCCGAACTTCCTTTTTTAGTCGTGATAATAATAACACCATTAGAAGCTCTGGATCCGTAAATTGCCGTCGCCGAAGCATCTTTTAAAACAGTGAACGACTCTATGTCATTTGGATTAATAAAACTCAACGGATTAGAAGCTCCCGAAACTGTAGAGTTTTCCAAAGGAACACCATCAATTACAAACAAAGGATCGTTATTTGCGCTTAAGGAAGCTCCGCCCCTGATTCTGATTGTTGCTCCGGAGCCGGGCTGACCACCGTTAGAAACAATGGAAACTCCGGGAACCTTTCCTGTAATCATTTGCTCGGGTGTTGTCACCGTTCCTTTTTGGAAATCTTTTGCTCCTACTACAGTTACAGCTCCGGTAAGATCCTGTTTTCTGGTAGTTCCATAACCGACAACAACAACTTCATTAAGAGCGCTTAGATTCTCTGAAAGAGTAACATTTAATGAAGCGCTGTTTGCCGTTATTTCCTGTGTGCTAAAACCGAGCGAGCTAAACACCAGAACAGCTCCAGGTTTGGGAATATTTATAACAAACCTTCCTTGTATATCTGTTAAGGTCCCCGCAGTAGTGCCTTTAACAGACACTGCCACCCCAGGAAGTGGCTCTCCGTCTGTTGCTGATTTTACTATACCGCTAACGGTAGTTTGATTTTGCGCAAAAGAAGTGGATACTATTAAAAAGAGAAGCGGTACTATTAGCTTAATTCTTAAAAAAAGCGATAATTCTTGTATCATAATCTTAGGTTTATACAAATAGGTCAACGTCGTTTAACCTTTGTACAAAAGAGTGATTAATTTCATAAACCGGTTTGTCCTTTCGTCCATTTTTTTAATCCATTTATTCAGAAAACACTACCTATTGGTAATAAAAAGCAGAAAAATCGTTTAATCGATTCTTTTTTTGCCTTGCTTATTTCTATTTTAGAAAAACGAACTTCCGCAAAGAAAACAATGTTATTAAACCACTTAATTCAGCATACCAAAACAAATACTAATTCGACTTTTCTTATTGTATTTTTGGTTATGAGCTGCTTCTTTCAATTTGCAGCAGCACAGGATTTAAGGGTAAAAAGATTAAATAATGATAATGGGTTATCCAATAGCACTATCGAGTGTATTTTACAGGATAAACTGGGCTTTATATGGATTGGTACCCGCGATGGACTGAATAAATATGATGGCTACAATATCATTTCTTATAAAAACCTACCGCAAAACAATCAAAGTATAAGCGACAGTTATATCACCTGCATTTTTGAAGACTCGCAAAATAACTTATGGATAGGTACAAAATCAGGTTTAAATCTATTCGACCAGCAGAAGGGAATTTTTACGCGGGTTGATCTTGGAAAGCAGTATAAAGAGTCGATAAGTAAGATTATAGAAATTGCTGCAGGTAGTTTATTGGTAGCCACCAGGGGAAACGGATTGTTTTTACTGGCAAGCAGTCCAAATCTTGTAAAATCAAGTAAACAACTTGTTGGAATTAAAGAAAAAGAATTTTTCGATCTGCATATTCCCTCCGATAATCAGATTTGGGCAAGTACATCTGCCGGTCTTTACCGATTAGATTTAAAGAACAATCGCTTTGAAGCAAGAAGAGTATTAAAACAACACAATATCAACGTCGTTAGTTCCGATAAAAATGGTATCCTCTGGTTAGGAACAGAAGACGATGGCATTATAAAATATTCCCCTTCAGAAAAAACTTCCACACACTTTCGCCACAACTATCTCGAGCAAAATAGCATAGGCAGCAATCAGATAAAAGCACTTTTAATTGACAAGAATCAAAATCTATGGGTTGGTACAATCAACGGTGGTTTAAACAAACTGAATACTAAACGGTATACTTTCAGTAATTATACCAATGACCCTAATAATTCCCATGGATTATCGCAACGTACTATTTCGGCTCTTTTTGAAGACAATCAGGGGAATATCTGGATTGGGACTCACCGTGGAGGAGTGAACATTTATTCTCCTTTAGCTGAGAAATTCAGTCTGCAAAGACAATCTTCGCAAAAAAGCGGGTTAAATTACAACGATATCAAAAGCTTTTACGAAGCAAAAGATGGAAGCATCTGGATTGGTACAGACGGCGGTGGAATAAATATCTGGTCGCCAAACAGAACATCCTTTTCCTTCCTAAAAAACAGTCCGTTCGATAAGACTTCTTTAGGGTCTAATGAAGTTCTGGACATCATGGCAGATAAGTCCGGCAATATTTACATCAGCACCTGGGGCGGAGGCTTAAACAAATACAATAAAGCTGCAAATAGCTTTACCCGCTATACAAATGATAAGAATAATAACAATTCCATCAGCGGGAACTTTGTTCAAAAAGCATATGAAGACAGTAAGGGTAACTTATGGGTTTGTACCTATTATAACGGATTAAATCTGCTAGACAGAACAACCGGTGTTTTTAAACAGCTAAAAGAAGGGAAACAAAACACTAGGTTAAGTGGTAACAATATCGTTTCTATCTTAGAAGACAATTCTGCCAACCTGTGGATTGGAACTGATGATGGCGGGTTAAACAAATACAATCTGAATACGCAGGTTTTTAAACACTATTTCTCTGCCGAAGAAAAGAGTCCTGACATACGCGTAATCTATCAGGATAAGCAGCAACGACTGTGGTTAGGACAAAGAGGCTTATATCTTTATAACACACAAAAAGATAAGTTTGAACCTTTCTGCAACGATTGCCACCTATCCGAAGAATTTATAAAAGGAATTTTAGAAGACAATAATGGTTTTCTTTGGATTTCCACATCAAACGGCTTAACCAAATTAGATCCTCGCGACAAATCATTCAGAAAATACAACACAGCCGATGGCTTGCAGGGCCTGGAATTTGAGGCTAACGCTGCTTTAAAAACCAAAAGCGGAGAAATGTTTTTCGGTGGAATAAATGGCTTCAACTATTTTTACCCAAACAATATTCATTTCAATAAATTCATTCCTCCGCTTTACTTAACCAGTTTCCAGATCTTTAACGAAACTATATTACCATCGGCAAAAAACTCTCCGCTTAAGTCAGATATTTCCTTCACCAAAGAAATTCAGTTAAATTATAAACAATCCACCTTTTCCATTGGCTTCTCGGCACTCAATTATATAGCTGCCGAAAACAATAAATATGAATATATACTTGAAGGTTTTGACAAATCGTGGAATTCGATCAATGAAAACAGAAAAGCCTATTATACGAACGTTCCTCCGGGAGATTATATCTTTAAAGTAAGAGCTTCAAATAATGATGATGTCTGGAACGAAGGAACTTCTTTAGCTATATCAATTTCGCCTCCTTTTTGGGATACCTGGTGGTTTAAATTGTCTGTATTACTCCTTATTTTATACATTGCCTATCTTATCCTAAGTTTTAGAAGAAATTTAGAAATTAAAGCGATAGAAGAGAAGAAGAAAGAAGAAATGCACCAAATGCAACTGCAATTCTTCACCAATATTTCCCACGAACTCAGAACGCCTTTAGCACTAATTATGGGGCCTGTTGAACGGCTTTTAAAAGAAGATTTCCATTCGAAATTTGACAACCTTTACCATACTATCCACAATAACGCTAACCGATTATTGAATTTGATTAACGAGTTGATGGATTTTAGGAAAGTAGAATCCGGTCACCTGCAGCTAAAAGTTATGCAGTTAAATCTGGAAGCTTTTTTTGTCGAAATAGAAGAAGAGTTTAAAGAGCTGGCGCAGGAAAAAAATATAGATTTCAGATTTGAGAACCTTACTAAACGAGAGGAAATTTGGGCTGATAAACAAATCCTTGAGAAGATAACACTTAATCTGATAATTAACGCGATTAAATACACTCCTCAAAATGGGAGCGTTAAACTAGAACTTAGTGATAAATTGGTATTCAGCAATGCAAGCCTGGTCAATCAATTAACGATAAAGAATAATCTAAACAGTAAAGAATACTTGTATATCAAAGTTATTGATAGCGGCATAGGCATATCTAAAGATTCCATTGTTCATTTATTCGAAAGGTATTACCGGATTACAGAATCTCATATGGGTTCTGGTATAGGATTAGCTTTTGTAAAAAGCCTCACCGCTCTGCATAAAGGGAATATTTACGTTAATAGCGAACGGGATTTGGGCACAGAAATTATTATCGCCTTACCTTTCCTCAAATCAGATTATAGCCATGCTGAGATTTGGTCGAAAACAGAGGAAAGCGGAGGTGTAAGGCTGGAAAGCATCACCAATAAACTACATACTACATCTGTTAACGCAAATATTGAAGAGGACAATATTAAATCGGAGAAATCCCATAAAAAAATCCTTGTGGTTGATGATAATGAAGAAATTCGAACATTTTTAAAAGAAACTTTGAACAAGGATTACCTGATCTTTGAAGCGGAGAACGGAGAACAGGGACTTATACTATGTAAAGAAATTTATCCGGACCTAATCATCAGCGATGTAATGATGCCGAAAGTAAACGGAATTAGCTTTTGTAAACAGGCAAAAGACGATATCGATATTTCTCATATCCCTTTTATGATGCTTACTGCAAAAACCAGTCTCGAAGCAGAGATAGAGGGAAAAGAATCTGGTGCGGACTTTTATTTTGCCAAACCCATTAACATTGATCTTCTGGAAATTACCCTTCGTAATATTTTCGAACAACAAAATAAACTTAAAGAGCATTATCAAAAAAATTATCAGGTTCAGGCGAAAGAGCTTGTAAATAATGCCAGGGATAAAGAGTTCTTAGAAAAACTATTGGATATCATTCATAAAAACATCAGCAATACGGAGTTGGATATAGAGTTCCTGTGTAATGAAATTGGCATGAGCAGAACAAAGCTCTATCAGAAGGTAAAAGATATAACAGGGCAAGCAATTGGCGATTTTATAAGAACCATCAGACTAAGAAAAGCTGTTGAAATAATGAGTGAGGAAGATGTCTTATTAACCGAGGTAATTTATCGTGTAGGAATACAAACCCAATCTTATTTTACAAAAGCTTTTAAAAAAGAGTTTAATAAAACTCCAAGCCAATTCTTACAGGAACTAAAGAAAAATAAAATTAAGTAGAAGGTTAAAAGCTGAAAAGTTTTCTAAACTAGATTCCGGTATATGCAAACCCGGCATAAGCGTAAATAATTTCTATTTTTGAATTTTAAATTCAGAAGATGGATAAAGAAGTCTTAAAGAGATCCTTATTAAAATTTGCCGCCGTATTGCTAATTATTTATGTCGGTATTAAGTTTTATGATAAACCAACAGAAAACAAAACGACCAAAACGCTTCCATCAATTGTTGTAAATAAAGAGCCTGTATCCGCGCCCAATAGATTCCCTAAAAAGATTATATTCTCTAAACATGCCAAATGCAGAATGGAATGCAGACAAATAGACTCTATTGAAGTGGATGATATATTGAGGACAGGAAAGATTAACTTTAAAAAATCAGATACAACAACTACCCAAATTTGTAAAAAAAGGTATGCTCTGGAAGGTCAAACCCGCGATAATCAAAATGTAAGAATCATTATAGCTCCCTGCGAAGATAAGCTGACTGTCATTACGGTTATCGATTTAGATACAGACTGGAGTTGTAATTGCAGATAATTAAAACTTCTTCACATATCAAGCTATAAAACATTATCATCCCTATTTTAACATTCCTCAGTATAAAGTTCCCGATTTGGGAAAAAACATACTGTCTTTGTATAAAAGAATTGCACTTGAGAGTTATAGCAGAAAAATACTGCGTGAGTTTTGGGAAAAACATTCAGATTGTGAAAAACTATTGAAGTCGTGATATCAGGAAGCTGAGCGAAGAACCTGGAAAAATTTAAATGAGTTGGAAAACGAATATCCAGGAGTAAGTATTTTAGAAGACAATAGGGTCTGTTTTAATAGGTGATGAATTAGAAATTTTAGGGATTTTGATTGAAAAATATGAAAATGAACATTTTCCGATCGAACTCCCTAATCCTATCGAAGCTATAAAATTCAGAATGGAACAATTAAATTATTCACAAAATGATTTAGCTAAATTATTTACATAGGTTCTCCATCTCCCCTTGGTGCTCAAGGTGACAAAAAAGATATGCTTAAAACTGAAGACACTACCCAAATACAACTTATTTTTATATCTTAGTAAGATAACTTACATTCCGTTTATTCTTTCTCAAAAAGAGATTTTATAACTCCACCTTTTGTCCATATATACCGCACTGTCTGGTTTTTATTCCTTTAATCATCCTATAGCTATTCCATTACTATACCTGTACATAATATCCTTTGTAGATTATCAGAATTCATAATACCAGATAACGTCTACATCAACAGCAAGATGTAATAGCCTAAGATTCTGTGTTAATATAAAGACAAAGGGTTGCTCATTGCTGAACAACCCTTTTATCAATTATAAAAAAATGAATTAATGTGCACTCAGGTTTTTAGCTTTCTCTTCATCGAAACCGGCCTCCAGCTCTGCTAATTTCTTCTTACCATAAGCCAATCTGGTAATAACAACGAAAAGTACCGGGACAATGAATATGGCCAGTAATGTTGCGGCCGTCATCCCTCCAAAAACTGTCCAACCTATCGTTTGACGGGCAAATGCTCCCGCACCCGTCGAAATCATCAAAGGAATAATACCCAGGATAAACGCAAAAGATGTCATGATAATGGGACGCAAACGAAGTTTAACGGCTTCTAAAGTAGCTTCGTAAAGTGGCATACCGATATCAACTCGTTCTTTCGCAAACTCTACAATCAGAATTGCATTTTTTGCCGCTAAACCGATAATAGTTACCAAACCAATCTGAGCGAAAATATTATTATCGATTCGCGGAATTAAAATCAGGGTTAAAATTGCGCCGAAAACCCCAAGCGGAACCGATAAAAGAATAGAAAATGGTACCGACCAGCTTTCATACAAAGAAGCTAGCAATAAGAACACGAAAATAATACACAAAGAGAATATCATAATCGTCATATTTCCCGATTGTTTTTCCTGTAAACTGACACCAGAGAAATCATAGCTGTAACCAGTTGGTAAAACTTGTGCAGCAACTTCTTCCAATGCTTTTAGGGCATCTCCCGAGCTATATCCAGGAGCAGCCTGTCCGCTAACCTCTATCGCTCTAAAAATGTTAAAGTGGTTAACAATAGAAGGATTTCTTACCAATTCGTAAGAAACTAGCGAGCCCAATGGCACAGATGCACCTTTCACATTTTTAACATACAATTTACCAATATCTTCTATCTGCATACGATAAGAGGTATCCGCCTGGCTTACCACACGGAAATTTCTACCGTACTTGGTAAAGTCGTTGATATAACTGCTTCCCAGATAAGAAGAAATTACGCTATAAATAGAAGACACCGGAACACCCATTCTTTTTGCCTGCTCTCTGTCAACCTTCAGCTTATAATTTGGAGAGTTCGTATTGAACAAAGTATAGGCCATTGCAATTTCAGGACGCTGATTTGCCGCCGCTAAGAACTTCCCGGTTACCGCTTCAAACTCCTTGATATCTACAGAAGCCTGGTCCTGTATCTGCATAGAGAAACCTCCTGAAAAACCTAAACCAGGTATAGCAGGAGGGGTTACGGCGATGACACTAGCTTTTTCGTAACCGCGGTATTTGCCCATAATTTCACCCACAATCTGCGCAGCAGTTTTCTCTCTGTCTTTCCATTTTTTAAGAGAAACAAACAAACTCGCTCCATTCGGTTTTGCAGAACGGTTCAGGATATTCATACCAGAAATTGTTGTTACGTATTCTATTTCCGGATAAGATTTTCTTAAATCTTTGGTAATTTCTTCTAATACAGCATCTGAACGAGAAGATGAAGACGCTTCTGGTAAGTTAATACCAACCATGAAAATACCACCATCTTCCGTAGGGATAAAACCTGTTGGCTTTACTTTAAACATATAACCGGTACCTACGAAAATACATAGCAATATGATTAAAACTAAAGGCGCTTTCTTAATACTTCGCTTAACTCCATTAGAATAGTTATTAGTTACTTTAGCAAACCAAACGTTAAACTTATAGAAAAGCTTGTTAAGTCCGGTAGATTCTTTGGTAACCGCTGTTGGTTTTAACAACAAAGAACACAACGCTGGGGTTAAGGAAAGTGCGATAAATGCAGATAACATTACCGAAACAGCAATTGTTATCGCAAATTGTTGATACAACTGCCCTACCATCCCAGGAATAAATCCAACAGGAACAAACACCGCAGCCAATATTAATGCGATGGCAATAACCGGAGCTGTGATGTCCTTCATGGCTCGTTCAGTTGCTTCTTTCGCACTCATCTTATAGCTGTCGATATAATGCTGAACAGCCTCTACAACTACAATGGCGTCATCCACAACAATACCAATTGCCAGTACGAAAGCCAGCATGGTTAAGTTATTGATGGAGAAACCAAATAGGTTGAAGAAAATAAACGTTCCCACAATAGAAACCGGAATAGCTAAAACAGGAATTAAAGTTGCCCTCCAGTTTTGAAGGAAAATAAATACCACCAGCGTTACCAAAATCAGGGCTTCTACCAGTGTATGAATAACAGAGTCTATAGAAGCATGAACAACCGATACGGTCTCATAACCCACAACATAATCTACGTCTTTAGGAAACGCCTTCTTTAGTTGATCCAACGCTTTGTAAATACCATCTGCTGTTTCAACCGCATTTCCACCTGGTGTCTGGCTAATCATCATACCTGTAGACTCCATCCCATTCACCTTGGTTGCAGTACTATAGTTAAATTGTCCCAACTCAACCCTAGCAACATCTTTCAGCAAGACAATAGATCCATCTGTCCCGGTTTTTACAATGATATTTTCAAAATCTTCCACAGAAGATAAATCACTATCTGTAATTACCGGATATTCGAAAACCTGCGCTGTTTCCTGCGGGCGACCACCGACACTTCCTCCCGGCATTCTCGAATTCTGTTCCTGAATTGCTGCTGTTACATCTGCGGGAGATAATCCCAAATTCGCCAGTTTATTTGCATCTAACCACACACGCATAGAAAAGGGCTGTCCGAAAGACATTACGTCCCCTACTCCTTTAACACGCATTAATGCGTCTTTTAAATAAAGGTTTGCATAATTAGAAAGAAATTTAGCGTCTCTTGTCCCGTTAGGAGAAACCAAAGAAACCATCATCAGGATATCGGAGTTCGCTTTACGTGTAGTAACCCCCAATCTTCTTACGGCCTCTGGCAATGCAGGCTCTGCAATACCTACACGGTTTTGTACGTCCAGTGTAGCAATATCAATATCGGTTCCCACCTCGAAAGTTACAGTAATACGAGAACCACCATCCGACGTACTATTGGATTGCATATAAATCATACCGGGGGTTCCGTTAATCTGACTTTCTATTGGCGTAGTTACTGTCTGTTCTACAGTTTGCGCATCTGCTCCGGTGTAAGTCGAACTTACCGTTACGGTCGGGGGCGCTATATTCGGATATTGGCTGATTGGCAAGGTATAAATAGATATTCCTCCAATAATCAGGAGCAATATGGATATTACCATTGCTGTAACCGGCCTTTTTATAAATACTTTTGAAATCATCTTTTTACTTTAATCATTTATTGGAAAACGATATTAGTTTCCGGCACTTTTCTCAGTTACTTTAACTCCTTCTTTCAAATTCATCACACCTTCGGTCACCACTTTATCTCCAACTTTTAAACCGTCCTTAACCACAACCTTATCTTCGAATTTTAGACCTATAGAGATATTTCTCTGCTGAACTTTACTACTATCACCTATAACGAAAACGTTATAGGTCCCCAATTGCTCTTGAACGGCTTTGTATGGAATAACCAATTCAGGAGTCGAAGATTTTTCTATAACAGTAATCGTAGCGTTCATTCCAGCGCGCAACTGATTACCAGGATTATTAAACTTTGCTCTTACTTTTATCGTATTTGTACCTTCATCAACAGCCCTGTCAATTGTTATAATCTGTCCCGCACCATCAAATAATTGACCATCAGATAATCTTAGTTTTAATGCCGATTGATTTCCACTCTTTTGCAGAGAAACAAAATGTGCAATATTACGCTCTGGCACCTGGAATTCCGCTGTAATTGGGTTTACTGTAGAAATCGTATTTAACAAAGTAGTTCCGGCCGAAACCAAAGCACCATTTCTTACCTGAGAAATACCAATTGTTCCCGAGAACGGAGCGCGAATAACAGACCTGTTTAAGTTTGTTGCCGCAGTAGTCAAATTTGCCTTGGCTGCCAAAACCTGGGCTTCCTGATTATTTAAATCCGTCTCCGCATAATCCAGTGTCTGCTTGGCTATCGCATCTTGCTCGGCCAGTTTTCTATAACGCTGGACATCGCGTTTCACCTTGTCTAAATTAGCTTCAGCTATCTTAAGATTTGCTTTCGCCTGATCTACCGCAGCTGCATATCTTGTTCCATCTATTTCATAAAGTCTATCGCCTTTAGCTACAGATGCACCATCCGTTACAAAAATATTAGTTATATACCCACTTACTTCGGCTCTTAATTCTGTTTCATTGATTGGGACTATTACGGCTGGATAATTCTCTGAACCGCTTACTTCTTCCTGGGTAACTTCTACCGCACTTACTGGCACAGCAACTTCTCCTTGCTGACCTTGTTGAGCTCCTTTATTCTGGCAGGACTGGAAAAACAATCCTGTACCAACAAGAGCTAATGCTGTTAACTGTATTTTATTCATAACTGTCGATTTCAAATCTTTTTACCTGAAAATTATTGTGTTACTATTGTACCTAAAGCTTTCTGAACATCTATTTTACTAGACAGAACTGCGTACAGATTATTTAAATAGTTTAATTGACTCGTTCTTAAATCTGCCTCGGCAGTCATTAAATCCAGATAGGTTTTAATTCCTTCATCATACTGAAGTTTAATAGTATTATAAACTTCTTTAGACAGCTCTACATTCTCTTTTGAAGTTTTCCAATCATTTAAATTGGCAGAATATGTCGCTTTAGCTAAGCTGTACTGCGCATTAATCTGATTTTCTAAATTGATAACATCCCAATCCAAACGCTCTTCCTGAAGTTTAGATTTTTGAATTTGCTGATACCTTTTAGTTCCCTGAAAAATTGGAAGTGACAACGTTAAACCTGCCGCCGATCTTGGAAAACTATTATCATAAAGATTGTTAAAAGACTTACTTCTAAAATCCCATGCATAATTATAATAAGCACTTAAGTTTGGCAGAAAAGTAGATTTCTGATATTGAGTATTGACTTTCTGTAAGCTTTTTGTAGTCATTAACTGTTGATATTCAATCCTGTCTGCATAAGACAATGTCTTTGTCGTATCCAGCAGAATTTCGTTCTCCATAGATTTATCTGCAAAAGACAGTGATATATTTTCCGTTGCACCTATGCCCAAGATTTGCTTCAGATTCTCGTATTTATACTTTCTAAGCTCAACAGTCCTCTTCTCATCCGCTTTGGCATTGCTTAAAGCTATCTGTGCTCTTTTAAAATCTGTCTTATCAACTAAACCTGTTTCGTATCTTATTTTAGCATCATTATATTGCTTCAGTAAACGAGTGATATTTTCTTGTATAATTTTAATCTGCTCTTCGCTTGTAAGAATATCATAATAGGCTTTACTTACATCTACAACAGCATTAATCCTCACATTTTCTGTGTTTTGTAAATTTTGCTGTCTGATATATTTTGAAGCTTTGGAAGCCTGTATTAATGAAGGGTTCAACAGTTGTTGATCTGCCTGTAATACTAAGGCACTGGTATTTTCCTGGCCCATCTGCAGATTCTGTCCGTTAAAAAAAGTTGTTGGAATCTTGATATTGTGTGTGTAACTTCCGTTTGCCGAAACCTGAGGGAACCAACCGGATAAAGCCGAAGCAATATCCTTTTTACCTATTTCTTCATCTATTTCCGCTTGCTTTACAGAGATCCTATTCTCTAAAGCATAATCTATCAGTTGATTTAAAGTGGCTTTTTCCGGCAATTTCTGCCTTTGGTTAACTTGCGCATCCGCTTTACTCAAAAAAAGAGGTAAAAGCAGGAGATTTGCTAATATATATCTGATCTTCATAATAAAAACTTATTTCTTGATACCTTCCCAAATAATTTCGATAATATGTCTAAGGCTCTCTTCGTCAAAGTTACTTAGCCCGTGTTCTTGCCTCTTTACTGTAGATACCGCAGTTCCGATAAAAACAGTACTTATTATATTCACATCAACATTTTTAATAAATCTTTGCTCTATACCTTCCCTTAGGAATTTAGAGACAGAATCTTCTCCGCACATCGTTTCTTCAGTTAATGCCTGATGCAGATAAGGCGAAGAATAAAACTGATCCATAAAACCCATGAACTCTGGACGACGAATGTAGAAATCAACAAAGTTCAACCAAAGACTAAAGAATCTCGTTTTAAAATCAATATGACTCTGGTTGTCTTTAAAAATATTCTCTGTTATAATACCTCTGCAATATTTAAACAACTCAAGAATCAATTCGTCTTTAGATGCAAAGTGATGGTATATGGTACCGATGGCGACACCAGAATTCTGAGCAATCTGACTCATTGGCGTCCCATGGAACCCCTTTTGATGCAGCAGTAAGAGTGTTTGTTTAAAAATAGCTTCCTTTTTATCCATTTCACAAAGAATGAATGTTCATTCGGTTGGCAAAGGAAAGATTTTTAATTTACTTAAATGACATGTTTAGTGTATTTTAACACCTATACGAGCCGAATAATTACATTTGACTGATAAAAATACCACGTACAGAAGATCACCGAAGTCCTAAGAAGTCCTAAATAGTATAAAATAAAAAAAGCCCTCCGGTGAATGGAAAGCTTTTCATTTAAAATTTATGCTTATTTTCTAAAGAGCTATTTTAAATTTAAAACTGTCATCTTACAGCTTTATACAAATCCTATTTTCTTGCTTGCATAAGCATAGACTCCAACTCAGCCAAATCGTAAGCTATGATATCCGGAACCGTTTCTGATTGATTGACTATATCCATTGTCGTTTCCCCTGATAATACTAAAACACCTACAGCACCAGCATTATGAGCCATCTTCACATCCGTATATATTCTGTCCCCTACCATTAAAACCTCTGATGGCTGCAACTCATATCGCTTTAAAATACCCTGTAACATTCCTGGATTGGGTTTTCCAATTACAATATCCGGAAATCTTCCTGTTGCATACTCTATGCAGGTATAAATTGCTCCGCAATCAACCAAAATAACTTTTTTATCGGTAGGACAAACCCTATCCGGATTGGTAGCGATATAAGGTATCTTTTGAGAAACCCACCACGATGCTCTGCATAATCTGGAATAAGTAAGCGACATATCAAATGCCACCACTACAGCATCCGGAACATCATTCTCATCATCAGCTGTGGAAATAAATCCAGCCTCTTCAAATTCACTTATCATACTTGGTGTCCCTAACAAAAAGAGGCGCTTTGCATTAGGCATGCTCGTTTTAATATACTCTATAGTGGCTTGAGCCGAGGTATACATTTCCTCTTTATCTGCCATTATTCCCATTTTAGACAGGTGCAAAAGATAATCAGCTGTACTTTTAGATGGGTTATTGGTAAGAAAGGAATAGGAGATTCCCATCTCTTTTAAATTATGCAAAAAGGGAATAGTGAACGGAAATAATGTACTTCCATTATAAATTGTCCCGTCCATATCCAGGGCAATATGTTTAATATCCTTCAGGCAATTGTATAATTTATCCGTTGTGTTTAATCTGCTACTATCAATATATCCGTATTCTTTCATTTCAATATTCTTTCTATTATTTACTCTTCTTGGCGCTTCATCATCTGTATTGGTTAATCATCATTTATCTTAAGCGTAGATTATGATTCATAGCCATGCGCTTTCGCCTTCCACATCAACGCAAAAATAAAAACGCAAAGGACCGCCATACCAATCATCATCATAAAAACATAGTCCCACGCTTTTCCGGGATTCACTTTATTAATAGTATCTACCATATAGCCAACACCCACACCAGAAACAAGACCGCTTGCATAACCAAACAAACCGGTAAGACCGTTTGCCGTAGCTGCAGCTCTATTGGTTGCCTGGTTTGCCGCAGCTATACCAATAAGGGCTTGCGGACCATAAATAAAGAATCCCGCCATAGCCAAAACCAATATCATTCCCCATGATGGCGTGTTATTCGGTAGGTATAAGAAAATTGTCATAAATATAGCGACACCTATCATACAGTATAAAGAAGTACGATGAGCTTTCCCTTCAAGATATTTATCGGTAACCCAGCCGGCAACGAGCATACCCGCGATACCGAAAATTTCAAAAACAGCTACGGTCCATCCCGCATTTGCCAGTGTCATACCATGCGCTTCTTTCAAAAACGTAGGCCCCCAATCCAATACAGCAAAACGAACCACATAAACGAAGAAATTGGCTATTCCCAATATCCATATCCATTTATTGCGATAAACCGCCTTGCGAACAAAAGCTTTAAATTCTGCAGAAGAATCTTTTCCTTTTTTATGTATTTTATGTAATTCTGGTAAACCTACCGAAGACGGCGTATCTCGCAAGCCAATAAACAATCCAATCGATCCAACCAACGCAATTGCCGCTGGTATCCAAAAACACCATTTCCATGCGCCATAATGAGATGCAGATTCAATAACACTTTTCATTTTTTCAGTATTCGCTGGATCCACCTTCAAATTTGCTGCAATAGTAGCAACTACTTCAGGATTATCACTCATATTGGTTCCCAAAGATCCCATAATATAACCTGCAAGAATAGCAACCAATGCCGCTCCAATAGAATGTGAAGTGTTCCAAATAGACATTTTTGTCGCCAACTCATTCTGAGGTATCCAATGGGTTAACAAACGCGCCACCGGAGGAAAGCCGCTCCCTTGAATAAGATTATTTACAATCAGAACGATACCAAATATTAAAACCATTGTATTTGTAAACATTGGTCCCCCTGTTTCGCCTGTGATCAGCGCACTCAGATCGGTACCCCAGCCAAAAGCAAAATTAGCTACCGCACACAGAAACAAACCAATTGACATATGATAGCGGGCGTTCATTCTATCTGCTATCAGTCCGTTAAGAAATCGTGATAAACCATAAACGATAGTAACTAACGTCATGATAATCCCGAAGCTTGTTTTTGTTATCCCATACTCGGCTGTAAGTCCGGGGATAGCAAAAGAGAAATTTTTGCGTACAAAATAAAATATGGCATAGCCAATCATCGTCACCACAATGGTACGCGTTTGCCAATATTTAAACGTCTTAGACTTTTCGTTTGTTAAAACTGTTTCTTCTTTCATCGCCGTTGGTTAGGTTAGTTTTGAATATAGTTATTATATAGGGAACAATTTAAAGACCCCTTTAAAGCTCTGCCAATTTTCATTAAAAGACTTGATATCACTACTTATTCCGATAAGAGTTTATTTTCTTCCAATACCCATACCCCTTCTTTCCCAAAAAGTTTGTCCAAAAAGAAATCAAGCGTATTCGTTCGTACCAATAAATCAAGTACAGTAAACCGACGACGAATATATTGTGCCCTTATAAAGGTATTTTTCAGATATTCCCTGGTAAGACCTATATGCTCTGGCTCATACGGAGCACCAACCATTTTCAACCGATTTTGCGCTTCGCTGAAAGGCACCAACTGTGCTTTGAGTTTTTGCTTAATCTCCACCCAGTTATTTTTTAATAATTCAAGTTGTTTCGCAAGTCCTACCGTATCAACATATTTGGCTTTGGTTTCCTGCACTCCAATTTCCAGAAAGTCTGTATCTTTAAACAAGATTCTGGATTCTATTTCCAAGGCTTCTGGTGAGGGCCAATTGGCGCAACATCCTTCAATATTTAACTGATCAAAGGGGTATTTTAATATTTCTTCGTACAATGCGCTAATAGCCAATGTACCAATCGCCACCTGAAAACCATGAGAAATATGCTCTCCATTATTTGTATGGTGCTCCATATTCCACAGATGACTAAACTGATGTTCTGCCCCCGAGGCAGGTCGGCTAGACTTGGACCATTGCATAGCAAAACCTCCTAACATTAAACCACTTATCAATTCTGTTACCGCTTGCGGGTCTCCATTATGTACACCTTCCGGATCAGAAAGTGCATCATGTAAGCCATCCTGGACAATACTCCATGCCTGTTCATCGATAGGCTCCACTCCAAGACTATCTGCTAGTATCCAATCTGCTCCCGCTGTAATCTTTGCAAATAAATCAGCATAGCCGGAAGCGGTCATCTTGGTTGGCGCATTACGGATAATTTCAATATCCGCCACGCAAACTTTAGGTGCGGGGCAATTGAATGTCTGTTTGGCTCCGTCTGCAGTTATAGATGCTCCAAACGCTGTATAGCCATCCATAGAGGCCGCAGTTGCTACACACATATATTCGCGGCCATTTTGATGTGCCGCCAATTTAGTTAAATCATTTATAGTGCCCGACCCTACTGCAATTGGTACTGCATTGTGCACAGACAAGGACGCAGCAAGCTCTTCTACAAAACTATATTCTGCATATAAATCAGGATCTTTAAAAATAAAAACCGGCTCTTGTTCCACTCCATCTTTAGAAAGCAAGTCGGCTATTTGCTTACCTGCTATTTTATAGGTCGTTTCATCGGCAATTATAACGGCTTTATTATTACCAAAATATTTCTTAAATAAATCAGGAACCTTGTCAAGGATATTACTTCCCACCAATAGGTCTTTTGTTTCGCTTGCTGCTTTCAATGCAGCCTCTACTTTTGTCGACATAATTTTTTGTTATCTTACTTCTTTGTTCGCATTTAAAACTGTTCAAAGCTCAATCGGTAAATACGCTATGATACCAAGCTTTTTTCCGATCTCTATTCGATAAAATCTATTTCTTTTCGAGCATGCCCTATCAAGTTTTTCCTTATTCTATTAATTATTCTGGTTCGTGGTTTATTTTAACATAAGTGCATAAACAAAACTACAAAACAAAAAATAAAAACAAAACGAAAAATAAAAACATAAAAAAACGAAACCCTTCGCTAAAACAGATGATTGATCTTTTGAAATCACTGATTATTTCTTTTTATTTGTTAAAACTTACACTTGTCAGAATGATTTTAAGCATTGCAGAAAGACATAAATACATTTTAAATACACTACAAAAAGAAGGGTTTATAAGAGTTATAGATGTTGCAAAAAAACTGGACGTAACAACGGTAACTATACGAAAAGACCTAAAAACACTCGAAGAAAAGGGACTTTTATACCGTACTCATGGAAGCGCCAGCCCTATTAACCCACACGCATCCGACAGAAATGTAAAAGAAAAAGAAAAGGAAAGAATAAAAGAAAAGCAACTTATAGGAATTTCTGCATCAAAACTAATAGAAGAGAACGACTCGATCATTATCAATTCCGGCTCTACTATCTGCGCTTTTGCAGAACAGATAGTACCTAAAGAGCGGCTCACTGTAGTAACTTCGTCTATAAAAGCCACCACAATACTCAGTGAAAATGAAGCGATTAACATTTCACAACTCGGAGGGACATTCAGAAGGAGCTCCATGTCTGTAATTGGAAGCTACACGCTCAGCTTCCTGGAAAACATCACCTGCTCTAAAGTTTTTCTAGGTGTAGATGGTGTAGACCTTGACTTCGGCGTAACAACCTCCAACATAGAAGAAGCCGAACTTAACAAGGCCATGATGAACATTTCATTAAAAACAATAGTACTTTGCGACTCGTCTAAATTTGGTAGAAAAGGCTTCGGAAAAATATGCAATCTTGACAAGATAGACATTATTATCACCGACGAAGGCATATCTCCGTCTATACAGAAATTAATCGAAGAACAGGGTGTGGAAGTTATTATAGCAAGATAATTACAGACATTCTACACTATCTGCCAAAATAAACAGATAATCACTTCTTAATATTCAGGAAACAATCAACCCCTAAATTACAAACATAGATTAAAAAGGAAACATAAACACTAATTTTCATTCGTTTTAACAACAAATGATTTCTTATTAATGTTTCTATTTTTCGTTTATGCTTCTTTTTATTACTGATGTTTGCTAACTTGCAGTAAGAGATGACCGTATTTAAACAACAATCATACAAATGAACTTCAAAAACTTCCTGACAATACTTTTAACACTTTTTATAACTTACTCAAGCAATGCTTCCCTAAATAAACAAAAACCTGATGACAAAAAAACACAGGAGCTTATTAATAAACTGCCCCGCCAAATCTACTATGAAGATGGCAAATTCCATGTACAGGGTGTTGTAGTTGATACACAACGCGGATATGTATACTTCTCTTTTACTACAAGCTTAATCAAAACAAACCTGAAAGGCGAGATTATAGGTAGTGTAGAAGGTTTTGTTGGTCACTTAGGCTGTTTAGATGTCAACCCTGAAGACGGACGTATTTATGCTTCATTGGAGTATAAAAATGACAAAATAGGTAAAGGGATTTTAAAAGGATTGGGAGACGATTCCAAACAGATTCAACAAAGTTCTTTTCATATTGCTATTATTGATGGTAATAAAATTGTTCGTCAGGGCATGGATGCCGAAAAAGACAATATTGTCAATACCATATATATAAAAGAAGCGGTTGACGACTATATAGCAACAGTAACCAATAAAGGTAAACGGGTGGAACATCGTTATGGTTGCAGTGGCATAGATGGCGTTGCTTTTGGTCCGCAATTCGGCCAGAAAAAAGACAGCAAGCTCTTCTTAAATGTTGCTTATGGGATATACGGTGAAACTTCTCGCAGCGATAATGATTACCAGGTTATTTTGCAATACGACGCAAATACACTTAAACAATATGAAAGACCTCTTTCTCAAACCAACTTTAGTCTGGTTGGGCCAGAAAAGCCTTTAAACAAGTATTTTGTATACACGGGAAACACATCTTACGGCATACAAAATTTGGAATATGACAGCAATACAGGTTATTGGTTTTCAGCAGTATATAAAGGAAAAAAACCAGAATTCCCTAACTACAGCTTATTTGCAATAGATGCATCTAAAAAGGCTGTTTTGAAAGAGTTAAAAGGTTTCGACAAAAAAGAAAAGGGTTTAGTTTTACAATTGGCAAAAGCTGGTATGCATGATGAAAAAAGTGGTGTATATGGTTGGGACTTTAAATGGGGTTCAACAGGTATTCACTCTCTAGGAAATGGATACTTTTATATCTCTCAAAACGGGATATCAACAGATAAAAAACAATATTGTAAACTTCAATTGTACCGTTGGACCGGAGATTCATCGAATCCATTTGAGGAGGTGAAATAAAGCTAAATTAGTAACAAAGAAGAAGCCGTCTCTTTTGAGATGGCTTCTTCTTTGTTGTAGCCCCGAGCAGAATCGAACTGCTATCAAATGTTTAGGAAACTTCTATTCTATCCCCGTCCGAACGGCTTCGGCCGGGCGGGCGTTGAACTACAGGCTCAGCCTAGACTTCAGATATCTCCTCCCTGCAGAACTTTTGAAATATTTCTCTCTTATCATTGCATCTTCTACACATTCAAATTCTTCATAATAAATAAGCTTGAAAGGAATATAGGGAATGATGGACTTTGTTTGACCTGAATTATGCTGGCGCAATCTTAATTCAAGATCACGGCAGTGCCCCTTGTAAAGGTAATCACACTTTTCACTTTTGATAACATATGCATAATACATCATAGCCATCTAAATATGTGGTCTCGACAGGAATCGAACCTGTATCTAAAGTTTAGGAAACTTCTATTCTATCCGTTGAACTACGAGACCTATCAAGCTTATTCCATTCTCTATCCGAACGGCTTCTGCGAAGCGGACGTTGAACTACAGGGCCTAACCTGCTTTAAAGCTGGGCAAATATAATCAAAAGGAGATTATCTCACCACACTTCCAGCATTAAATTTATCGATTGGCGCAACAAAACAAAGTTTCCCTTCTGCATTTTCAGCCATTAAAATCATCCCTTGGGATTGTATTCCTTTAATTTCCCGCGGTTCTAAATTAACCAAAATACTAACTTGCTGGCCAATTATATCTTCGGGCTGATAATGTTCTGCTATCCCAGACACGACTGTTCGAATGTCGATTCCCGTGTCTACCTTCAACTTCAACAACTTTTTGGTTTTAGCTACTTTCTCAGCTTCCAGAATCACTCCTGTTCTGATATCCATTGCGGAAAACTGATCAAAAGTAATATTTTCCTTTGCGGGTGTAACTTCCACGTCCTGGGATTTGGCTTTTTCTATTGTCTCTTTTTTATCAATCAATTTTTGTATTTGTTTAGCAATCACATCGTCTTCTACTTTTTCGAATAACAAAGTGGCCTGATTTAATTGATGACCCGCTTCGAAAACAACCTCTTCGCCAAACTTATATTCGTCTTTTAAATTCAGCATATTAAACATCTTTTTGGCTGTGTTTGGGAGGAAAGGTTGTAAACAGATCGCAGCATGAGCGATAATATGCAAACAATTATGCAATACCTCTCTAGCTTCTTCAGGACCCTCCTTATAAGATTTCCACGGTTCTTTTTCCGTCAGGTATTTATTTCCCAAACGGGCAATATCCATAGCACTTGCCAATGCTTGTCTAAACTTGTAAGCTTCAAAAGATTGTTCAACTTCGCTATAAAGACTTTTGATATCGGCACTTATTGCTGCATCTTTAAGTTCCATTTTACCGTCGCTTTCAATTTTTCCAGCAAAATATTTCTGCATCAAAATCATCACACGATTCACAAAATTTCCCAGAATAGCCACCAATTCGTTATTTACACGAGCCTGATAGTCTTTCCATGTAAATTCACTATCGCTGGTTTCCGGAGCTATACTTGCCAGATAATACCTCAATTCATCTATTCTTGTTGGAAAGTCTTCCAGATACTCATGCATTTCGATACTCCAACCTCTGGAAGTGGACATTTTATCACCTTCCAGGTTCATAAACTCATTTGCAGGAACATTGTCTGGCAAAATAAACTCTCCATGGGTTTTCAACATCACTGGAAAAACAATACAATGGAAAACAATATTGTCTTTTCCAATAAAGTGAACCAACTTAGTTTCCTTATCTTTCCAATATACTTCCCAATCTTTGTTATTATCTATAGCCCATTGCTTAGTTGCAGAAATATAACCTATCGGTGCATCAAACCAAACATAAAGTACTTTACCTTCTGCATCCTGTGCAGGAACTTTAATTCCCCAATCCAAATCACGGGTTACCGCTCGTGGATGTAAACCTCCGTCAATCCAACTTTTACATTGGCCATAGACATTTGTTTTCCAATCTGACTTATGTCCTTCTAAAATCCACTCTTTTAAAAAGCCTTCATATTCATTCAATGGCAAATACCAATGTTTGGTCATCTTTTTAACCGGCTTATTGCCCGTTAAAGTAGATATCGGGTTGATCAGCTCATCGGGACTTAAAGAAGTACCACATTTTTCACACTGATCCCCGTAAGCATTGTGATCGCCACAGTTTGGACAAGTTCCTTTTATATATCGATCTGCTAAAAAGGCGTGGGCTTCTTCATCATAATACTGCTCAGAAGATTCTACCTTGAATATATCCTTGTTGTCCAGAACTCTAAAAAAATCCTGAGCGGTTTCGTGATGAATAGGCTCACTTGTACGATGATAAATATCAAAAGAAATCCCTAATTTGCTGAAACACTCCTCTATCAATGTATGATATTTATCGATAATAGCTCTGGGAGTTGTATTTTCCTTCATCGCCTGGTTCGCTATCGCTGTACCATGCTCATCTGATCCGCAAACAAAAACTACATCTCTCTCTTTTAATCTTAAATATCTTACGTATAAATCTGCCGGAATGTACGCTCCCGCCAGGTGTCCGATATGCTTTGGCCCATTTGCATAAGGTAAAGCAGCTGTTATGGTATATCTTTTAATATTACTCTGATCCAATTTCTTCTTTTTTAATTTAAGGTACAAAGATAATTGTTAATGATGAGATTTGTTTGTATATTGGTACTATTGTTCGAATAATACCTTGCTCTGCATTCGCAGATATAATCCCTAAAATCCAATATTTCTATACGATATTAGCATATCCCACCTGTTGCGCTCATTTTTGCATCCTTCGTTATGAGAAGGGCTTGAGAATAGCATGAGATGCTTTATCTATTTAATGACAAAATAGTATAGTATAGGAAAAAGTGTACAATTGAATTCAATATTACTATTGGCACCTTTTTAGCGGGCTATTCTTTATATATTGACCTCAGATTAAATAATTCATTCAGACATTTTTGATATGATTCAACCTCCATACCTAAAAAAAGGCGATAAAGTAGCCATTAGCTGTCCTGCTAAATTTCCTTTAAATCCAATGAATCAAGCTGTTGAGCTGATGGAGTCCTGGGGACTGGAAGTTATAATTGGAGAGACGGTTAACTCTCAATTTCACCAGTTCGCTGGTGATGACAAATTTAGAGCACAGGAGTTACAGACTTTTATTGATGACAACTCCGTTAAAGCCATTTTTGCAGCGCGAGGCGGATATGGCAGTGTGAGAATTATTGATAGTATTGATTTTTCTAACCTCTTATCCCATCCTAAATGGATAGTAGGTTTTAGCGATATTACCGTTTTTCATGGGCATTTAAACAGATTAGGAATACAAAGTATTCATGGACAAATGCCAGCAAACATTCCTGACAGTACAGCTGGTGGAATAGAATCTTTAAGAAAGGCTTTGTTTGGTGAAAAGATTGAATATCCTATCGCTGGATTGGAATCCTTGCCTAAAGCGCCTGTTATTGGAGGTAATTTAAGTATTCTTCTTTCTGTTTTAGGCTCTGAAAGCGATCCCGTTTACGACGGCAAAATTCTTTTTATTGAAGACGTTGCTGAGTATTATTATGCCGTAGATAGAATGTTAAGAGCTTTGGATCGCGCCGGTAAACTTGAAAATTTAAAAGGCTTGCTCGTTGGCGGCTTTACAGCTATGAAAGACAATGATAACCCGTTTGGATTTTCTATAGAGGAAATCGTGATGGGTGTCGTTGGTCAGTATAATTACCCCGTTGTTTTTAATTTCCCCGCAGGGCATATTGATGATAATTGGGCGATAGTCTTTGGAAAAAAGATTCTTTAAACAAAAAATCCCGAGAGTTTCTCGGGATTTTTTGTTTTTACAAATTATAAATCAAACCAAACTTTTTCGTAGTAAGGTGGTATCGGTGACGGTGCTGATGAATTAGAGTTTGTCTCTGTAGAAGGTAGAATATATCTTCTAAGCAATGCCCCTGAAGTCGCTCCAAATGGAACTTTTAAAGTAGGAACTTCACTTCCTTCTGGCCCAGATCTTCTCCACTGAATAAAAGCCTCTACAGGCCTATCCATTAAATCAACCCACTGTTCCAAATGTATTTCCTTAACCGGATCTGCCGCTGTTCTTAAATCAACTAAGTTATTAGCGATATAATTATCTATTTGAACTTGAGGAACTTCATAAAACCTCATTGCCTCAATTAAAGCGGCCTTATATAAATCGTTTGCTTTAGAAATATCTTTTGTAACACCTATTCCCCTCGCATAAACTTCTGCCTCCAAGAATAACATTTCCTGATAAGAAACAATTAATGACGGGGCATCTTTTCTAAACATATATTTCCCCAATAAAGCAGTATGTTTATCTGCATCTACGTTAGACTCAACACCTATATATTGTGTTTCTCCTGCGGGTAAATCAAAATATTTAGATAAACGAGGGTCATTTTTAGGCACCATAATATCCGTCATCACTTTATTTGCATATGTGAACGGATTGTCTTCTAGAAATAACCGGTATTTAGGGTTTTCATTGTTTGGCGTTGTGGAATATGGTACTCTAACATTTTCTGAAGCAGCATTAACCAACTGAGATGGATCCTGCACCAATGCCGCTATTGCAGACGCTTTTGAAGGGTCTTTATCAACCATCACCATCAGAATTTTGAATTTTAGGCTGTTAGCGTATTTTTTCCATTTAGCCAAATCGCCGGAATAGAAAATATCGTAATCAGCAATCTTCAAAGGACTGGTTGGATCCATTTGAGATTTTGCTTCATCCAATGTTAACAACAGATCTTCCAAGATATCCTTTTGCGAATCATATTTTGGATTCGGATATTTCTCTGGCTCAAATGCCTGAGAATATGGGATATCGCCAAAATTCATTGTCGTCTCGAACATAATTTGAGCTAACAAAATTTTACATTGGGCAGCCGCATTATTATTCGCAGGACTAGATGATTCAGCAATTTTAATTGCCTGAACCAAATTATTACCTGCTGTACTGTAAGCCATTCTAAAATTATTGCTCATCGAATTCTGACTTAAGTCGTAGATATCGAATGCTCCCCAATTGTCAGAAAAATCTCCTCCATTTGCAATAGTCTGGCCTATAAAACCTAAGTTCATCCAGCTATCACCACTGTTTTTATTCACATCCCAAGCTGTTACAGCATAACCGAACAATAATTTCGGCTCTACACTAGTAGATTTGTTTGGATCTGTATTAATATCCAAAAATTTTTTACATGACCCTAATGCTAAACTACCTATCATTAGGCCCAATATTATTTTTTTCTTCATTGCTATCATAATCCTAATATTAAAGAGTCAATCTCAAGTTAAAGCCCACAGTCCTTGTAGTAGGAATACTAAAAAACTCGACTCCCTCGCCTGCTGTACCCGATCCAAAGAAATTAAGTTCGGGATCAACATGTGGAACATGGCTCTTAATTAACCAAAGGTTTCTACCTTCTAATCCAAACTCCACACCTTTCACAAAAGAATTTTTAAATACAGTAGAAGGCACCCTGTAAGAAAGCAAAACTTCTCTCAGTTTAACGAATCCTGCATCGAAAACGTTAGCTTCAGTGTTCGTTGTATTGCCCTCAGCCGCCCAATAGTTTTGTGCTGGTATAGCTTTTGTGTTCGGAATGTACGATCCGTTAGATTCTACTACCCCGTCTATAACAATAGGAGTTCTTTCTCCACCAGTTTCAACTGCCAAACCACTAGATCTAAGAGAAGCAACTGTTCCTGAGTAAAACACCCCTCCTTTTCTAATATCGAGTAAAGCACTGAAGTTGAAATTTTTGTAAGAGAAACTATTATTTATACCCATAGTCCAATCCGCATAAATGCTTCCCAATCTCTGTGCAGTTTGTGTCTTTTTAAGACCGGTTACAGCATCAACAATTATATCTCCATTTTCATTTCTTAGCCACTTTGAACCATACAATCCGAAAGATTCGCCTATTTCAGCTTTTATGTCCAAACCGCTATATCCTGAGGCTAAACTATATTGAGGTACACCAGGAGCAAGAGAACGAACTTTTTGATTGTTATCTGCAAAGTTAAAGTCAATTCCCCACGAGAAATCTTTAGTCTTGACAGGAACCAAATTTAACGCAATCTCAACACCTGTGTTCTGTACTTCACCGGCATTTACATATTTAGAAAAATAACCTGTTGATGGAGAAACGGTAATTGGTATCAATTGATCTTTTGTTCTGTTGTTATAATAAGAAAAATCAAGACCTATTCGATTGTTCAAAAATCTCAAATCAACTCCAAATTCTAGTGAATTTTGCCTTTGAGGCTTCAATGTATTATTTGGAAATATCCTCGGTGTAGTAAAAGCAGTAGTAATTGGACCGGCTGGAAAAGCAATAGCATTAGCACTTACATACTGCAAAAAAACTGTTGATGTAGGAGAATATTGATAGTCTAATTGATAAGCTGGCAAATCACTTCCCAAAGAAGCCCAACTAGCCCTCAATTTACCAAAAGAAAGCCAGTCCATATTTTTCTCTTTTAATAACTCAGAGAAAATTAAGGATCCACTCACAGAAGGATAAAAATAAGATCTATTCTCGATTGGTAAAGTAGATGTCCAATCATTCCTTCCAGTTACATTTAAATAAAGGAAGTCTTTGTAACTAATGCCTAAATCACCAAACACTCCCAACATTCTTCTTTTGATATATTCTTGTGTAGGGTTTTTAGACGCTGCATTCGTATAAGTATAAAGCTGATCTATTGTAAGATTAACAGCTTCGATATTTGTGCTTTGAGAGAATCTTTGATTGATATTTCCGCCAACTATCAATTTAAATTTAAATTTAAAATCTTCGATTAAATCATTACCATCAAGAGTAGCGATCAAATCATTATTAATCTGTTTATTTAATAAATCGAAGTTGGTAAATTTACCTTGTAAAAACCCTGCAGTTCCCTTTCTTACCAAAAGAGATCTCTTCTCGGTATAAATATCAGAACCGAAATTATTTGAAACACTCATCCATTTTGTCGGCTTATATGTTAACGTATAAGTACCTACAAACCTATCAACCGTATTACCATTCCTATTATAATTCATAATCCAATAAGGATTATTACCATTACGGTTTGGACTTAAGAATATTTGATCTCCAGTAGTTGGGTCTTCAAAATTATCTTTAAGCAGATTTATATCTACTGTACGAGGGAGTCCAAAAATTGTTGGTATTAACGCATTAGTATTATTCGAACTTTGGGCCGGCCTACCATCAGAAGTAATAGAAGTGTATGATCCTGTAAATCTTGAGGATAACTTATCATTAAAATCTTTGCCAGCGTTTACGGACAATGTATATCGATTTAATTTAGATTGAGGAATAATTCCCTTTTCATTTGCGCTTGAAAAGCTTACTCTATAGTCTGAGTTATCACCACCGCCTGCAATAGAAACATTGTTCATTCCAGAAACACCCGTTTGAAAATAATCTTTCACGTTATCGGGATAAGCCTGTAATTCAACGTTATCACCTAAAAAATTCTCAAAAGTCTGACCTTTAACATCCGCAATACGTGGTCCCCATCCATTTGTCTGAGTTAATTGATATGCCCCTTGATTTCCTTGCGCATATTCATTTTGAAAATCAGGTAAAACTAATGGAGAACTAAATCTAACAGAAGAGTTAACAGTTATCTGTGCAGTGCTTCCTTTTTTTCCTCGCTTCGTAGTGATTATAATAGCGCCATCTTTTGCTCTTGCTCCGTATAGAGCTGTAGCTGCTGACCCCTTCAAAACAGTCATTGTTTCAATATCATCAGGGCTTATATCTCCTAGTCTGTTACCGAAATCAACATTATTCGCAGTAGTTCCTCCGCTTGCGGTAGATTCTGTTACCGTAAGCCCATCTATAACATATAAAGGATACGTTCCTCCAAGAGAGTTTACTCCGCGAATTGTAACCTTTGTAGAACCTCCAACTGTACCAGATTGGGTATTAACTCTTACACCGGCAGCTTTTCCTGCAAGAGAATTTAACACGTTAGTTTCTCTTGCTCTGTCCAGATCATCGGCCTTTAGAGTAGTAGAACTATAACCTAGGGACTTGGCTTCTCTAGAAATACCTAGAGCCGTAACCACAACCTCGCTCAATTGCTCAGCGTCAGCAGCCAATTTAACATTCAAAACATTTGACGAGGGTACCGCCAATTCCTGAGTTTTTGTTCCGATAAAAGAAAACACTAACACCGGATTAGATGTGCTAGTTTTAATAGAATACTGTCCATTCACATTCGTTTGCGTTCCGGCAGTTGTACCTTTTACTGAAACGGACACCCCTGGCAAAGGAAACCCATCTTCAGCAGAAGTAACAGTACCTGTAATTGTTCTCTCCTGAGCCATTACAGATGTCGCTACAAACAGCATTATGAATAAACTTCGTACAAGTTTTTTCATGGCTTGAAATAAAATTAGTTAAATATTAGTGTTAATTAGTGTTAAATATAGTGTTATCATTTGCTTATGTAAAAGTGATCCCACATCATACTAGAGTAACATTTTGGATATGAAAATGTTTTATGTAATTAAGATACCAAATCATTACAATATTAAACTACCAGAATTCCACGCCTAACATTTTAGTTACAGTGAGATTAAGAGAATAAATATTATTAGCTCATTCTTTCAGGAAAACACCACTAGAATAGAACGTTAGAATACTTCTCATAAATAAAGTCTGTTAGCTCGACCCTCCTTCTGTCTTGTCACAAAAGGAACAACAGGACAAGACAGAAAGTAAAAAAATTAAGTAAATAATAGAATTACCACTGGAGTTCCAATAATATCGGACAG
Source organism: Pseudopedobacter saltans DSM 12145 (assembly GCF_000190735.1). GTDB lineage: Bacteria > Bacteroidota > Bacteroidia > Sphingobacteriales > Sphingobacteriaceae > Pseudopedobacter > Pseudopedobacter saltans. The sequence continues at coordinate 3,733,548 of NC_015177.1, read as the reverse complement.
TGATCAGAATGTTTAGCCTCTGGTAAAATAGCCGCTCTTTTTATGTTTTCCACCATTGTAGAAGACAATAAATGGTAATCAATACGCCAACCTAAGTTTTTTGCTCTGGCGCCAGCTCTGTAGCTCCACCAGGTATAATGGTGAGGATCTGGATTAAGGTGTCGGAAAGTATCTATAAACCCGGAATTTATAAACCTTTCCATCCACTCACGCTCTTCCGGTAAGAATCCAGACGAGTTGGCATTGGATTTAGGGTTATGGATATCTATAGCTCTGTGACAAATATTATAATCCCCGCAAATCAATAAATTAGGATAAGTATTCATTAAATCTGCAGCATAAATTTCAAAATCTGCTAAAAACTGGTATTTAAAATGCTGTCTTTCGTCCCCGCTAGATCCGGAAGGAAAATAAGCACTAATTACGGAGAACTTTTCAAAATCAGCTCTTATCACTCTGCCTTCGTCGTCATAAGCTTCTATTCCGCATCCATATTCTACATGCAAAGGCTCATGTTTAGTCAGAATAGCCGTTCCGCTATAACCCTTTTTCTTTGCCGGGTACCAAAAGTGGTGATATCCCAACTCACTTAACTTATGTATGTCCTGAATTTGATCCGGAGTAGCTTTAATTTCCTGAAGACAAACCACATCTGCGTTTGTCGCCTGTAGCCAATCCAACCAGCCTTTATTTATTGCCGCCCTAATTCCGTTAACGTTATACGATATTATTTTCATTTTTTTCGAAAGTATCAGATATCAGGTATAAAGAGCTTTTATCTCTTTATACCTGATATCTCAAACATTATATTTTATTCTTTAAAAGTTTCCTGATTTCCTTCTTTTTTAACAGACTAACCTTCATGCTAATATTTTCTACAGGCCTGTTATTCTTATCCACTTTAACCGAAGAAATAGCATCCAACACATCAAGACCTCTTAAAGTTTCGCCAAAAACAGTGTATTCACCATCTAAAAACGGAGTACCTCCTATCGTTTTATAAATTGCTTTATGTTCCTCTGAAATCTTTACGCCTTTGTCCTGCTCCATATAATTCAGCTGCATATCATTGTACACTTTTCCCTCGACAATATAAAACTGAGACGCGCTTGATGCCCTTTCCGGATTATTATTTCTGGCTGCTGCCAAAGCACCTTTTTTATGGATCAAGCCGGGATTAAATTCGGCGGGAATGGTATACCCCAGATCGCCCATACCTAAAAGCTGGTTTTCTTTAGCATTTTTCGAATCGGGATCGCCTCCCTGAATCATGAAACCTTTTATCACTCTGTGGAACAACGTCTTCTCCAATGTACCCGCTTTGATAATCTTAACAAAATTATCTCTATGCTTAGGTGTTTCATTGAATAGCTTTAAAATCATATCGCCCTTATTGGTTGATATTTTAATAAACACGTCTTTGGGTTTAGCCGCCCAAAGCTGCACTGTTCCGAAAACAAATAAAAGGCACAATAAAGCTTTCCTCATATTATTTCAGGGTATATATCTTGAAAGTAGTTTACTATTAATGTCCTTAACAAATGCTCCTGTTCTAGAAGCGTATAGTTTGGGATTTGCTTTACTTTTTTCCAATGCGGCCAACCATCCTGATCCAATCCTTCCAATTCGTAAAAACCCATTTCAGAAAATAATCTGCAAGTTGCAATATGCATTAATTCTTCTTTCTGCCTTTTACTGAACTTTTGAACTCCTTTTCCTAATTCCTGTATCCCTATCAAAAACAGGATAACTTTTATATCCGGTTTTTCATGATCAAATTCGTTAGCTAAAATATGCTGAAGCCTGGAAAACCTGGCATTAACTTCTTGTGCTGTCATATCAAAACAAAGATAGTCTTATATAGAGTTTAAAATCAAAATTAAAAGTCAAAAAGCAAATTGCTTCAAATAGAACTTAGACAGGATTTATGATTCAACCCCATTTCATTTCGCTAAGTATTCCATTTGTGCTTTTCAATATCCCTATAACATGCCAATGATTACAAAATCAGAAGGCTTTAAAAGCACTCTAAAACGTCAAATTATCGTTATTCTTCCTTTTAATATTTTTTTTACCTTATCTTTGCAGCGATGAGCAAGAATGCTTTTATAAGGTTTATTACGTTTGCTTTACTCTTTTCGGTATCGCAAATTGCTATTCCTTTTCATGAAATATTTCATGCCCATCAGGAAACACTTCACAAAAACGCGGGTACATACGAAATCCATAAGTATGAAAAACCGTGTTGTAAACCCGTTAATTATTTCCACTTTACGGCTGCTTTACTTGGCAAACAAATTTTTATTTTTTCCACGTTAAGCTTCTTTTACAAAGAGCGGTCGCAAATTGGAGATTATTATAACACTGTTTTACGTCCAAGTAATAAAGCCCCTCCTGTTGAAATAGCCTAAGAAAATATTTATTAAGCTATTTTAATCCAATTTAATGATACGAATAAAAAAGTATTGCATAATACTTTGTGCTTTTGTTTTGCTGGCTCTGTCTGGCAAAGCCCAATCTTGTGATATTGTTTTTTACGGAACAGTCAAAGATGCCAAAGATCAATCTGTGTTAGCCGGTGCTAACATTAGCATATCTTCTATCCAAAAAAACTCCTTGAGCGATGCTGATGGACATTTCCATTTTAACAAGCTATGTAAAGGAAAATATAATGTTGAGGTTTCTTTTTTAGGATATAAAAAGAAGGTTTTCCTTATTGAAATAAATAAGAGCACAGAGATGAACATCTACTTGTCTTTAGACAATACCACCTTGTCTGAAATACAGGTGATCGGTAAACAGGCTACTGCAGAGCCTGTATATACCGCACAAAAATTAGATGACAGAGTATTAGACTTATCCAGGGGGCAAAGCTTAGGTGAGTCTTTGAAAAATATTGCTGGAGTGAATTCTATTCAAACCGGTCCAACTATATCTAAACCTGTGATTCATGGAATGCATTCTGATAGGATATTAATTTATAACTCAGGAGTGCGTTTAGAAGGACAGCAATGGGGAAGCGAACACGCTCCGGAAGTTGACCCATTTATTGCCAAAGATATCTCGGTAATAAAGGGAGCTGCGGGCGTAGAATACGGAGCAGATGCTTTGGGCGGCATTATCTTACTCAACCCAGCCGCTCTAAACTATCATTCCCCTTTCTCTTCCGAAATCAATCTGGTTGGAGCTTCAAACTCGAGAATGGGTATAGTTTCCGGCAAAATAGAAGGAGCAATGAAAGACGAAACTTTAGCCTGGCGCTTACAGGGAACATTAAAAAAAGCCGGCAATTCATCTGCGCCCGGTTATTATTTAAATAATACGGGTTCCAATGAAATTAATGGTTCTCTGACATTGGGTTATAAGCGAAAATCTTTTGAAACAGAGCTTATGCTTTCTACATTCAACACTACTCTCGGGATTTTCGAAGGTGCGCACATTGGTAGTGTAAATGATCTGAAAGATGCTATTGCCAACGGACGACCTTTCTCTAAGGGGAGTTTCTCTTACCTGATAGGTGTTCCCAGACAAGAGGTGAACCACCACTTGTTAAAATTAGAAGGAAAGAAATATCTGGCGAACAACGGTACTCTTAAATTAGGCTATAGTTTTCAAAAAGATTTCAGGCAGGAGTACGATTTACGCAGAGGGGGCAAAGATGATGTTCCCGCTCTGGACCTTAATCTTACAGCTCAAAATCTGGAACTTATTTACGAGAAAAATCAGTCGAATAACTCCTATATAAAATATGGGATTAATACGGCAATTATCGTAAACAATAATGTTCCAGGCACACAGGTTACACCATTAATCCCGAATTACGATAGCTTTAACCCCGCTTTATTTATTATTAAAAAAGTAGGTCTGAAACACGTAGTTCTGGAAGGAGGCTTACGGTACGACTACAAAGCTATTGATGCCGCGGGATACGATTCCGCAAAAGTCTGGTACGGTGGAAAGCATAAATTCCACAATGTCAGTTTTTCTTTAGGAAGCTTGTTCCATGTGAAACCTCATTTGGATTTTAGATCCGATTTAAGCCTGGCCTGGCGGCCACCATCTGTCAATGAGCTATATAGCAGAGGTCTGCATCACGGAACGGCATCTGTAGAGATTGGAGACAAGAACCTGAACAGTGAGAAGGGATATAAATGGATCAATACACTTTCATATGATGGAAGAAGATGGAAGACAGAATTAAGTCTTTATGCCAACTATATTGCCGATTATATTTTCCTGCAGCCTAATGGAACTTTCTCAGAATCGCAAAGGGGAGCTTTTCCGATATTTTACTACAAGCAAACTAATGCTACTTTCTTTGGTGCTGATTTACAAAGTATTTACAGCATAAATAATAGTTTTAACTGGCAACTAAAAGGTTCATTGGTAAAAGCAAAAGACATCGTTAACAAATCCTATTTACCAATGATTCCTGTGGACAGAATTAGCAATAGCCTGACCTGGAACCTTAAGGCTACAGAAAAAAAATGGTCTTTACCCTTCCTCAGCGTAGAACATATTTATTCGGCAAAACAAACACGATATTCCGATCAAAATGACTTTGCTCCCGCTCCGGCAGCGTACAATTTGTTCAATATCACAGGAGGAATAGGCTATAAAATTGGAGAAAACCGACTGGATATTAATACATCGATATTCAATGTATTCAATACCTCTTACAAAGACTATCTCAACCGATTCCGTTATTATACTTATGATACCGGAAGAAATTGGGTAGTCAGATTATCTTACAAATTTTAAAAACAAAAAAAATGAAAAAATACTTTAAACAATTAACGATCGTGATTTTCGCTTTGGCTTCTCTAAGCATTGCTTCCTGCAAAAAAGATAATCCGGTACCGGAAACCGATCAGGAAGAATTTGACAAGACAGTATTAACTTTTGTTGAATTAGAAGCGGATGGCAATCATGAACTTGGCACTGCCTTAACCGTAACGTTTGATGCCACTGGAAAACCGGATAAATCGCATTATCATTTAACTGTCGGACATGCTTACCGTATGTATATCAGTTTATACAGCAAAGGCGAATTAGTTAATGATGAGATATTGGCTGACGTAGATTTGCATCAATTCTTTTTCACGGGTGCACCTAACGGTGTTTTAAACTATACCTACGAGGACAACATCGGACTTAAGGGAGTTTTTGAAGTAATGAAAGAAAATCCAACATTTACTTTAAACCTTATTTTAAGGCATGGTATCAGAAAATCCAATCCTTTATTACCCTGGAACTCACCAAGAAGTGAATATGTGAAGGCTGGAGGAGCTGATGATTTGAATGTTTCTTTTGATCTGGCCACAGGAGAGAATCATTAAAATACAAGAGGGCTGCATCAAAAATTAAAAACTTTGTCATTTCGACTACTTTAGGAGGAGAAATGACAAAGTGCTTTTGATACAGCCTAATTGCATTTCTGTCCCTATCTTGTCCTTCTACCTCTGGGAGAAGGTGCCCAAAGGGCGGATGAGGGAATTTATTATTTCTTTTGCTCAATCATCCTGTAAACCCGCACATAATCGATTTCCATAACAGCAGGAAAAACAGTATCATCCACACCTTTTTGGCCTCCCCAACTTCCGCCTATTGCTACATTCATTAATATGTGGAAACGTTTATCAAAGGGCCACGATTCAAATCCTTTTCCTTCATTTATGTATTCGAAGACCTTTTCATCATCGATATATCCTTTAATAGCATATGGAGTCCAATCAACCCTGTAGAGATGAAAATCTGCAGTGGCACCATCAATTATCTTTGCTTTGCCTTTCTGTGTACCTTTCATTCCGTTGTGTGCTTCCGTATGAACAGTAACATGAACATTATTTTTGTCATAGCCTACATGCTCCATAATATCTATCTCGCCAGATTTCGGCCAGCCTCCATATACCCAATCTGTCGGCAACATCCACAAAGCAGGCCAGGTTCCTCTTCCCTCGGGCAGTTTGGCTCTAAATTCAAATCTTCCATATAAAAAATCTCCTTTTCCTTTAGAAACCAATCGGGCCGAACTGTATTTTTTGCCCTCAATATCTTCCTTCAGAGCCGAAATCTTTAAAACACCATTTTCTACGCGTACATTTTTAATATCCTGCGTGTAATGTTGTAACTCCTGATTTCCCCATCCATTGTTTCCACTACCTAAATCATATCCCCACTTCCTTTCGTCCGGTTTTCCACTATAATCAAACTCATCAGACCAAAACGGCTGTGTTTCAAACTGCCAATCCTTATTTTTAACTTGTTTATTGTCCTCTGCATTTGTTTTACCTGAAAGGGATAAAACACAAACAAAAAGAGTCAGCAAGGAAATCTTAGGGGCTTTAATATTTTTTTGAGGTTTCATTACGTTTATTTAGAAATGGGATTCTATCAAAGATAATCTTTATATAGCAAACGTAAGAAAGAGATTTGGGGTCTAAAAAAATCCCCGAAGAGAAACTTCGGGGATTGAATGCTTATTTTGATAAGTACATAGACTTTTCTTTATTCAGTTTTACAAAGTAAGGATCTTCTAAAGATTTGATAAACAAGATCGCTTCTCCCGTAGATTTCATCTCAGGACCTAACTGCTTAGCTACTTCAGGGAATTTATCGTAAGAGAATACAGGTTGTTTAATTGCATAACCTTCTAATTTTCTTTCGATTGTAAAGTCCTTTAGCTTTTTAGTGCCTAACATAACCTTAGCTGCGATATTTACATAAGGTACATCATATGCTTTTGCAATGAACGGAACAGTTCTTGATGCTCTCGGATTGGCTTCAATCACATATACATCTTCGTTTTTGATGGCGAACTGAATGTTCATCAATCCACGAATATCCAATGCTCTTGCTAACTTTTCTGTGTACTCTTCCATTTTGCTAATCACATTTGCTGACAATGTGTATGGAGGTAATACTGCACTGGAATCTCCCGAGTGAATACCTGCTGGCTCGATATGCTCCATTAACCCAATAATGTGAATATCTTCCCCATCGAAGATTGAATCTGACTCGGCTTCTTCTGCTCTGTCTAAGAAGTGATCAATCAATACCCTGTTTCCTGGTAAATCACCTAACAACTTCACTACCGCTTTTTCCAGATCTTCATCGTTGATTACAATACTCATCCCTTGTCCTCCCAAAACATAAGAAGGTCTTACCAGTACCGGATATCCTACTTCGTTAGCTACTTTCAATGCTTCCTCAGCACTTTCAGCAACACCATATCTAGGATAAGGGATATTTAAATCTCTTAACAAGTCAGAGAAGCGCCCGCGATCTTCGGCAATGTCCATGTTGTCGAAAGAAGTACCGATAATTTTGATTCCTCTTTCATGTAGTTTTTCTGCCATTTTAAGAGCAGTTTGACCACCTAACTGAACAATAACACCTTCTGGTTTCTCCAATTCGATAATCTCTCTAACATGTTCCCAGAATATTGGCTCGAAGTATAGTTTATCAGCCATGTTAAAATCTGTAGAAACCGTCTCCGGATTACAGTTCACCATGATTGACTCGAAACCTTCTTCTTTAGCAGCCAATAAGCCGTGTACACAAGAGTAATCGAACTCAATACCTTGTCCAATTCTATTCGGACCAGATCCCAGAACAATAATTTTCTTTTTATCCGAAGGAACAGATTCGTTCTCTCCTTCATATGTTGAGTAGTAATAAGGGGTTTGCGCAGGGAATTCCGCAGCACAGGTATCTACAATTTTATAAACACGCTTGATACCCAGTTCTTTTCTCTTATCGTAAACCTCATCTTCCGTTACACCTAACAACCAGGCAATCTGTACATCAGAGAAACCTTTTTGTTTCAATGTCAACAACATGTCTTTAGGGATGTTGTTTAATGTATAGCGCTTAAGTTCGTTTTCTAAGTTAACAAGATCCTGAATTTCGTGTAAGAACCATTTGTCAATTCTGGTTGCTTTTCTAACAGATTCAATTGGCACACCAATTCTCAAAGCATCTTTTACAGCGAACAATCTGTCCCAGCTTGGATGCTCCAATTTGTACATAATTTCTTCTACGCTTCTGTCTTGCTTTCCATCTGCACCTAAACCTGCTCTACCAATTTCCAGCGACTGACAAGCTTTTTGTAAGGCTTCGTTAAAAGAACGCCCGATTCCCATAACCTCACCTACCGCTTTCATTTGTAAACCTAACTCTTTGTTAGCTCCCGGGAATTTATCAAAGTTCCAACGAGGGATTTTAACGATTACATAATCTAAAGTAGGTTCGAAATATGCTGATGTTGTTTTTGTAATTTGATTTTGCAGTTCGTCTAAGTTGTATCCGATAGCCAATTTAGCTGCTATTTTCGCGATTGGGTAACCAGTAGCCTTCGATGCTAACGCTGAAGATCTGGAAACACGAGGATTGATCTCGATGGCGATGATATCATCATTCGCTGGATTTACAGAGAACTGTACGTTACATCCACCCGCAAAATTACCGATAGCTCTCATCATCTTGATCGCCTGATTACGCATCTCCTGATAAGTTCTGTCAGACAATGTCATTGCAGGAGCAACTGTAATGGAGTCTCCTGTATGGATTCCCATTGGATCGAAGTTTTCGATAGAACAGATGATGATAACGTTGTCATTGCTATCTCTTAACAGTTCCAGCTCAAACTCTTTCCATCCCAATACAGCTTGTTCTACTAAAACCTCATGAGTTGGCGACGCCGTTAAACCTCTGGTTAAAGCAGCATCAAAGTCTTCTTTGCTGTGTACGAAACCACCTCCTGAACCGCCTAATGTGTAGGAAGGACGGATTACCAACGGAAAACCTATTTCCTGAGCCGCTTCTTTACCTTCAAGGAAAGAGTTAGCTATCTTAGAAGGAGCTACACCCACACCGATATCTACCATCAGCTGTCTAAACTCCTCTCTGTTTTCTGTTTTCTCTATAGCTGCAATATCAACACCTATAATCCTCACTCCGTATTTTGTCCAAATACCTCTTTCATCGGCTTCCTTAGCAAGATTCAAAGCAGTTTGGCCTCCCATAGTTGGTAGTACCGCATCAATTTTACGTTCCTGTAAAATTTGCTCGATAGAATCAACTGTTAATGGTAACAGATAAACATGATCTGCAATCACATTATCCGTCATGATGGTTGCCGGATTGGAGTTGATGATTGAAACCTCGATTCCTTCTTCTTTCAAAGACAAAGCAGCTTGAGAACCAGAATAGTCAAATTCACAAGCTTGACCGATAATGATTGGACCCGATCCGATGATCAGGACTGATTTAATTGACGTATCTTTTGGCATTGGCGTAAATTATTTTCGGGATTTTCTTACGCTTTTATAGAAAAGCCCGACTTGTTTGTCGGGATGCAAAGATAGGAAAAAAATGAAATATTTCCACTGCTTTAGATAAATTTGTCAATTATTCGGTCTTATCATATCAAGACAAGAACACAAACCAAACTTTTTCCGTTGTTTTTTTATTGTATCTCTTTAAATGACAGAAACAACCCTTTTTGACCAGCGATCGAGAAAGTTTTTACCATGGATTGCCGCACTTGCATTCTTCATGCAATCATTGGATGGTACCATCCTCAACACCGCACTTCCAGCAATTGCGAAAGACCTCAATCATTCGGCACTGGACATGCAATCGGTAATTATATCATACACCCTTACTTTAGCCGTTTTAATTCCGGTCAGCGGCTGGATGGCAGACAAATTTGGCACAAAAACCACTTTCACCATTGCTGTAGCGCTTTTTACTATCGGCTCTCTATGCTGCTCTCTGGCAGGCAATCTTCCACAGTTGGTGTTTTCCAGAATATTACAGGGAATTGGAGGAGCTATGATGGTTCCCGTCGCCAGATTAACCATCTTATATGCTTATCCTAAAAAACTGCTTTTACGCGTTTTGAACTTTGTCATCATTCCGGGGATGGTGGGGCCGCTGTTAGGTCCCAGCCTTGGTGGTTTTATTGTAGACTTTGCGTCCTGGCATTGGATATTTTTAATAAATATCCCCATTGGGATTATAGGAATTTTTATGGCCGGCTACGCTATGCCTAATTTTAAAAGGGAGACAGGCGTTTTCGATTTCCTCGGATTTATTTTCTTTAGTGGCGCCTTAACTTTAATCACTTTAGCTATGGAGATAGGTAATGGTGGAAAAGGAAATACAGTTTATCTAATCGGCTTTATCACATTATCCGGCTTATTGATATTCTCTTATATACAGCATGCTTTAAAAACTAAAAACCCGCTAATAAAACTGGAACTCTTCAATATAAGAACATTGAGGATCGGACTTATAGGAAGTTTATCAACCCGGCTTGGCATAGGAGGCTTTCCGCTTCTTTTACCGTTAATGTTGCAAATTGGATTAGGCTATCCGGCAGCAATATCCGGCTTAATGCTTATTCCTTCCGCAGCAGCGAATCTTTTCACAAAAACCATAGTAACAAAAATTGTAAAGAAATTAGGATACAGGCGAACACTGGTTGGAAATACCATTCTACTGGCCATAATCATAGCTCTGTTTTCGCTCCCTAACCAAAATACCCCACTTTATATGCTTATCCCACTTTTATTGCTTTACGGAATGATCAGTTCAGTCCAGTTCACTTCCATGAACACCATCTCCGTCGCCGATCTGGATAAAGATACTTCCAGCGAAGGAAACAGTATGATTGCGGTTACCCAGCAATTATCCATTAGCTTTGGCATTTCTATAACATCTTTTTTACTAAATTTAATGCACAATATTCCTTCTCAATCAAATATTACTGCATTTAAGTATACATTTATTATACTAGGAATAATTACTGCTTTATCCTCATTAGTATTTACTCGCTTAAGAAAAACCGACGGTGATAATTTGTCGGGGCATAGAACAGGAGAAGATCACAGTTAATCCGCTTAATTAAACGCTTTTAAACAAATCCACATAATCTTAAATATATAAAATCTATTTCTCTGTGCCCCGGATATCTCCCTTAAAACATCCTGTTTTTCCAGGTCTGAAATAAGCTTGTAAGCTGTCACATTAGACTTTTGTATTAAATTATCCACTTTTGAGACATCTATTATTGGCTTAGTATATAAATATTCTATTACTTCCTTAGCGCTATTCTGAGTACATATCCAACCGACCTAAACACATATCTGCTTTACTCGACAATTGAATAACTTCCATATCTCCAAGACCATTATCTATTGATAAGGCTGGGTTGAAAGCTTTTATAATATCCTTGATTGATATAATTTCCTGAATGATGATTATTCATTTATTCATATTTTCCTTAAATAAGTATAACACTATTTAAGAAAACACATCAAAAACTTAAGTAAGATACTATTTAAGTTCTATCCATATTTTCCGAACTTAAAATGCTTTAAAAGCATTCGTTATAAAAATGAAAAACGTCAAGTAAACTCAAAAAAACAAAATCCTCAGAAAATTGAATTTTCTGAGGATTTTGTGTTCGCTTTCAAATTCGCGATCCTTACTTTAAGGATCATAGTATTGCATTAAAGCTTGATCTCTTCTTCTTTATTATTCATAAAGGCAAATTCCGTTAAGTGGTATGAGGTAATACCTTTTACTTTTACCCATTGCCCGTACTTAAAGAACCATTTCACTTGCTTAGACAAAAACCCTCTTTTAATAAACGCTTCTACATAAGGATGAACAGCTAGTGTAATCCCTTTTTCCGCTTGTTCGTTTAAAATGTAATTCAGATTATTCTCTATATCATCAATCAGGACGATACTCGCTTTAATCTCTCCTGTTCCGCCACAAGTAGGACATTTTTCGCTGGTTACAATATTCATCTCCGGTCTTACCCTTTGACGAGTAATCTGTACCAATCCAAACTTGCTTGGAGGAAGAATAGTATGCTTAGCCCTATCATGGCTCATTTCAGTTTTCAGAAAATCGAACAACTCTTTACGATTTGGAGCTTTGTGCATATCGATAAAATCGATTACTACAATACCTCCCATATCTCGCAAGCGAAGTTGTCTGGCAATTTCTTTTGCCGCTTCCTTATTAACCTGCAATGCATTCTCTTCCTGATTTTCAGGATTAGCTGTTCTGTTTCCGCTATTTACGTCGATTACATGCAGTGCTTCCGTATGCTCTATTACCAGATATGCACCACCTGCAAGATTAACTGTCTTGCCAAAAGAGGCTTTAATTTGTTTTTCCAGTCCAAAATGTTCGAAAATAGGCTCTTTGCCTTTGTAAAGCTTAACAATACTTTCCATTTCCGGAGAAATTTCATGTACATAAGACTTTACTTCCTCAAACAATGCCGGATCATCAACATAAACATGTGTAAAATCAGCGTTCAGTATGTCCCGAAGAATGGTAGATGTTCTTCCCATTTCTCCGAGTATTCTTTTTGCCGGTCCGGTTTTAGGGATTTTCTTCATCAGAGTTTCCCACTTCGATACCAGATCCAGAATATCCTTTTGGATTTCCGCTACGCCTTTTTTCTCAGAAACCGTCCTAATAATAATTCCAAAGCCTTTTGGCTTAATTCCTTCTACTATCTTTCTTAAGCGGGTACGCTCTGTATTGCTCTTGATCTTTTTGGAGATAGAAATTACATCCGAAAAAGGAACTAAAACAACAAATCTACCGGCTATAGAAAGATCAGAACTTAACCTTGGGCCTTTAGTAGAAATAGGTTCTTTGGCAATCTGCACAGGCAGCAATAAGTCTTTTGATAAAATCGTAGAGATTTTTCCAGACTTGTCGATATCTTCTTCTCTTTTAAAACTGCTAAGAAGATAGTCTGTGAAATTGCCATTTCTAGCTTGCCTTGTTAGTTTTAATAAAGATTGAACCTGTGGTCCTAAATCCAAATAATGCAAAAAAGCATCCTTCTCGTAACCCACATCTACAAAAGCAGCATTAAGCCCGGGCATAATTTTTTTAATTCGTCCCAGATAAATGTCTCCAACAGCATAATTGTTGTTGATTTGCTCTTTGTTGAGTTCTACAAGTTGCTTGTCTTGCACTAATGCAATAGTAACCCCTCCTGGGGCCGAATTAATAATTAACTCTTTTACCAACAGCTACTTTTTTAATATGTTCTAGTCAATAGAACCTTCCTTACCAACAGAGGAAATATTAAATAAAAACAGAAACAAATTTGCTCCCTAAGCTTTAACCTAGAGAGCAATATATTATTTAGTTACCTATTTTTTCTTATGTCTGTTTTTTCTTAAACGTTTTTTACGTTTGTGGGTAGCCATTTTATGTCTTTTTCTTTTTTTACCGCTTGGCATAATCTTTAATGTTTAAGTATTTATTAATTATTTAACTCTTTAATTTTTCTGTCTATGAAAGAACTTAATCCTGGATCTCCAGCGAGTCTCTTAGCTTCTTCGTAAGCCTCAACCGCAGCCGTTTTCATCCCCATATTTTCATAGCTTGTAGCCATATAAAAATATGCTTCCGGATCTTTCTTAACTTTAACTACTGTTTTGAAACGATCTACAGCTTTACCAAACTGTCCTGATTTCATTGAAAACAAACCCAGGCTCATATTGGCTTTTAAATTTTCAGGATCTTTCTCCACTACCTTCAACAACAACTGAATGCCCTGCATAGGATTATTAGTTCCGGTTACATAAGCAATGCCTAATCCCGTTTGCGCATCAAGGCTTTCAGCATTCAGTTCAAGCGCCTTATTATACGCATGAATTGCCTTTTCTGTTAAGCCCTGTACAGATGTAGTATCCGGAAAATTTTGATATCCCTCTGTAAATCTGTCTCCTGCCTTCATCCAGTTTTGGTATGTAGGCTTCTTTTCAGCAATAGCCTCATAAGCAAATGCTGATGCAGCCGGCTGATTTACGTCATCCCATTTTTTTGCCAATTGTTCCTGAAGAGATACTTCCTCGTCGCCCGAAGCTTTCTTTAAAGAGTTCTCTACCTTTTCAATATCAGTAAGCAAACTAGGGCTAACATTCTGCTTGGCTATAGCCAGAACACTTTCTCTGGAAAAACCCGAAACAACTTTTTTCTCTGCAGTTGCTGCTGTTTCAGCTTCCGCACCAGAAGCATCTTCCTTCTTAACCAAACCCTTGATATCAAGACTCAATAATATTCCCATTAACACTACCACCGAACCAATTACTATATATTGTTTTGTCTTCATATCAATATTGCTTTATTTATGCATTTACTGCTTTTGCTTTTTTGTTTCCTACTTTTACTTTATCAACAAAAGCTTTTGCTGGCTTAAAGCTAGGCACAAAATGCTCTGGGATAATAATAGCTGTGTTTTTAGAGATATTTCTTGCTGTTTTCTCTGCTCTTTTCTTTACTACAAAACTACCAAACCCTCTAACGTAAACATTCTCGCCACTAATCATAGAATTTTTAACTACTTTAAAGAATGCCTCTACAGTTTCTTGTACATCTACCTTCTCGATTCCGGTCTTATTAGCAATTTCTGCAATAATTTCTGCCTTTGTCATGTCTTATATATCTTTTTTATTTTTTCCTTCCCTTGATTTGGGGTTGCAAAAGTAGGGCTTTTATCGGAATAAGGGAAATAAAAAACTTAATTTTTTTATTTCAAACGCCTATAATACAACACTTAAGCTTTTAGGCAATGAATATAAGGCTTTAAATGTAATTTTGCGTATGAATTTCTCAGACGAATTGATAAAATGGTATAGAATTAACAAAAGAGACCTTCCATGGCGCAATACTAGCGATCCATACCATATTTGGCTTTCAGAAATAATCCTACAGCAGACTCGCGTAGAACAAGGGATGCCCTATTATTTCAGGTTTGCTGAAAACTTCCCGGATGTTAAAAGCTTCGCTGAAGCGTCTGAAGATCAAATACTTCATTACTGGCAGGGATTAGGATATTACTCCCGGGGAAGGAATATGCTGAAAACCGCCAGAAAAGTAATGGAAGAACATCGGGGCATTTTTCCGAACAATTACGCTCAGCTTATCAAACTCGTTGGTATAGGCGAATATACGGCAGCGGCTATATCTTCTTTTTCTTCTAATGAGGCAAAGGCTGTAGTTGACGGAAATGTTTACCGACTATTGGCCAGACATTTTGGTATTGACACACCTATTAACACCACTCAGGGAAAAAAACAATTTCAGGAGCTTGCAAACAGCCTGTTAAATGAAAAGAATGCAGGAGAACATAACCAGGCAATCATCGAGTTTGGGGCACTTCAATGCAAACCTAAAAACCCTAATTGCGATATTTGCCCGCTAAATATCTCATGCCATGCATTCCAAAACAATTTAGTAAGCGAATTACCAGTTAAAAATAAAAACCTGAAAATAAAAGAGAGGCACTTCTATTACTTTATTGTGATAAAAGACAACAAAATACTGGTAAAAAGAAGGGGCGAGAGCGATATATGGGCTGGTCTTCACGATTTCCCCATGATCGAAAGCCCCACTCCACTTACATTCGATAATTTGGCAGAAACAATTGAGTTTAAAAATCTAATTCCAGAACAATCTAAGATATCAAGTGTTTCCAATTCAATAAAGCATATTTTAACACACCAAAGGCTTTTTGGGACATTTATTGAAGTATCCGATTTAAATACGGAATTCATAAAAGAAAATAATTGGTTCTGGGTAAACGTCAAGCAGTTAGACAAATTGGCCAAACCGAAATTAATTTTTGCTTTTTTAAAAAACTTCTATAAATTGAATGAAATTTAATTGCAAATTATGTCAGGTATCAACAAGGTTATTTTAGTAGGACACTTAGGGAAAGATCCCGAAGTGAGACATTTAGACGGAAATGTTACCGTAGCTAGTTTCCCTTTAGCGACGTCAGAAACTTTCAACAAAGACGGTAAAAGAATTGAACAAACAGAATGGCACAACATCGTTATGTGGCGCGGTCTGGCAGAAGTTGCTTCAAAGTATCTGCAAAAAGGGAAGCTTGTTTACATAGAAGGAAAACTAAGAACAAGATCTTTCGAGGATAAAGAGGGCAACAAAAAATACACCACAGAGGTTGTTGCTGAAAACTTCACCATGCTTGGCAGAAAAAGCGACTTTGAAGCCCCTCAGAGCGGTGGTGAAAAAACCGCCAGTGCTTCTGTTAGTAACGAGGATTTAAGCTTAGACCCTTTAGATGATGATTTGCCATTTTAAAGACTAGATTAAACAGGGAATATTTCCCCATTCAATCTACTTAAGAAAACTTAGAGACATTATAAACCGAACACTCTCTTTGCATACTGTTAATAAATAATCTGGCAATATGGTCCCATGATAAGGATGGCTTGCTCCAAACACATGGTTTGCATTTTTTATGAGTTCAAACTTTGCTTTTGGATTGAGCCATCTAAATTCTTCTGCCACGCTAAGACTAACGTTGATATCTTCGTCTCCATGAATAATCAACCATGGCTTTTGCAATTTCTCTGCTGCCTTTTTAATATCCAGGCTTTCTTTATTTTCCTCATAATCCTGCAATAGAATTAAATTGAGAGGCATATATTCTTTTGTCCTCGCGTTAAAAGTCTCGATCTTTCCTGTCGCCTTCCACTCGTCTTCCTGTTCCTTTTTCCATAAACTGCTAAAATCATTAATAGCCGCCCATGTAATTAAGGCATTCACCCTTTTATCCCTTTCCGCTTGTAAAATGCTTATTCCTCCTCCTCTGCTATGCCCAATTAAAATAATTTTAGAGTCTTCATGTTCCTGTTTTAGGTAGGAAATTACCTTTTCCAAATCGAATAGTTCCTTAACTGGTGTGTTATTGGCAAAATCTTCCAGATTAGTCACGTCCTTTGGATCGTCCACCGGAACCCCACTATGTGAAAAATTAAACTTAACATAGTCAATACCATGATCGGCAAAATATTTAGCAACCAGGTTATGTGCTCCCCAGTCTTTAAATCCCTTAAAACCGTGAACAAACAAAGCGAACACCTTACTTCCTGAATCCGAAAAAGTGATGTCTCCCAATATAGATTTATTATTAAATCCTGCTATTTTAAAATCCATTATATTTTCTCAAAAACATGTTCCTTTCGCTGTATTAAAACGGTATCTCCGTCCATTAAACTTTTGTAAAAATCGTCTTTTATAAAATTAGTCCGATCTGCTAATGTGAAAGTTCCGTGTTTACCGTCACGATTCGACCAATAATAAACAGTATATGAGGGTACGGTTAAAGTAGTGTTATTCTCAGCTTTTATAGGTATAACAAACCTGGCTTTACAAACTTGTGAATACCCAGTCCTCTTTGGCAAAGAGACACAATTTACAGATTCAGGAAATTGATTTATAAAATCAACATCGTAATTAGAAAGATTAGATTGCGTTTGGAATTCTAAAATAAAATCATGCCTTATAATGATAGAATCATTACCAACTAACAAGGCTCTCTTCTCATCTATATTTTCTACTATCCCGGAAGCATAAGGCGCAAAAAAAGATCCGTCTCTTTTCAACTCAATACTCTCTGGGATATTCTCATAAAGTCTACTCATAGTTTCTTTATCGGCACTTAAATCTGTCGCCAATTCCTTATTTCTCATGAAATTTTCTATTTCATTTTTAGACTTCACTTCCCCTTGGTTTGTGTATAACTCTACATCATAAGATAATACACTATTTTTGTTGGAAAAAGACCCCGTCAAGGAGTTAATATCAACATTAACCCTATTACAGCTTTGAAGAATAATAATTAAAATTAATAGATTTAACACTAATCGTCTTGTTTTCATAAGTTTACATTTAGCATGCAAATACAATATAACAAAATTGCTTTAATCTTTATATTTACAGCATGGCTACAAAAAACAGTTTTTTAAAAAATAGAGATTTCGGTTTATTGATTTTAAGAGCAGGCATCGGCATATCGATGCTTACCTTACACGGACTTCCTAAAATTACCGGGGGTGTTGACAAATGGAAAGCGGTAGGAAGCGGAATGAAAGTTATAGGAATTGATTTCTTACCTGTAGTGTGGGGCTTTGCAGCAGCAGCAACAGAAACATTCGGTTCATTCTTATTAATTCTTGGTTTGTTTCACCGTCCTGTAAGTGCTTTGCTAGCTTTCACCATGTTGATTGCAACCTTAGTTCACCTGAATAGCGGAGATGGCATATCCGTTGCATCACATGCTATGGAACTAGGACTAGTTTTTGTTGCTTTAATCTTTACAGGCCCAGGAAAGTATTCTGTAGATAAAAAATAACTCAAAAAACATATAGAAAACGCACTTAGTTCACACTGGTTCAAATTTTAGAAGGCATGACTTAGCCTTATTTCTCTTTACCGAACATTATAACTTAAAAGCAAAAATGCAAACCAGGATATAACTTGAGCTTGTATCATAAAAGTGCAAGTCACCTTTCGCTCTACACCTTTACACAGAAAACTTGAGCGTGATTGGCTTTACTATCAAAGATTGCTTCCCGGGTTCGTTCGAAAGAAACTCCTTTGGAGCAATTACACTCCTATTTCGCCATCGCGAGGAGGAACAACGCGGCAATCTTTCAATTGGTTGATAAGAGATTACTTGCGAGCCCACGAAGCAATCTCGCGCCTAGTTCAAGTCTTACCGAGGCTGTCTCATATGTTTGTACCAGCAAATATAGGAGACAGCTCCTTCTGTTACACGAATAAAGAAATAAATCAAGCCCCTCCGGTTTTCAGCCTATTCCTTCTTATAAAACACTTTTCCAATTGCAGGCAGTTTCATTCCATCCACAACGGTTTCTTCTTCGCTTGTCCAGATCTTCTCCCGAGCAAGGCGTTCCTGGTACTTTTTGTCCCGCTTGCGCTTTCTGGCTATCTCCTTCAGTATCTCTTCCCCGCGGTAATTGGTCAAGCGATGGCGGTTAGGAAAAGCTTTCTCTAGTACCGTCTGATCAGCTGTCCCACTCTTAACCTCATTCTCAACCTTATCCTTATCCTCATCTTCTACTTTAACCTCATGATCTATCCTGTAAGCTCCTATAATCTCCGCCGGGCTGTATTCCTTGCCGTTCAGGCTCAGCGGCTCCCCATCAATACCTTTCATCCCGAAACAGTGCAGCGAAGCGCTCACCAGAACGATGCTTCCCGCAGGCAGTGCAACATCAGATAACCATTCCTGTTCCGGTATAACCTTTCCATACTGCAAAGGGATATCCTTATAGTCCAGGTATTCGTAATAACCTTCCCTGAAACTAATGGCAGCCACCATCAGGCGAAGGATAGCGTTCTTGGTATATTTGGGCAGTTGCAGATCTTCAGATACATTGAAAGCAGGTATCTGTACCATGATCCCTCCATCCACCATGGAACATACCGGCCGAACGGCAAGCGCTTCAGTCAGCGGTGAATTGATATTGAACTGTAATCCCTTTAAATGTTGCGGGTTGCCGTCATGCAGATCCCGTTCGCCACGTGGCTTTTCGGTATCTTTCAGGCTCTTCAGCAGGGCTACATTCATACGGTTGAGCAGTCGGCCATCGCTGTGATAGGCAAAAGAAGAATATAAACTTCGCAGGATGCGCCCGCAATTGCTTACCAGTCCGAATTCCAGTGCACTTTCTTTGGTAGAGAGCGCTTGCCTTACCCTGGCAGGTTTGGACTGTACGATGTTCATGTTGCCCACGGTACGGTAAACCACATTGCCGACTTTCCCGTGAAGCCTTCCTCTGCTGTCTATTATTGCCATGTTGGTCTAATTGGTTAATAATAAACCTAATATATACAATTTATCCCTTAATTCACCTTAGCTGATACTGCTTTTTATAAATATTTGCTTAATATCAAAGCATATAAAGTCCATGTTTTTTAACTAAAACATGGACTCTAATTGGATTTATTATAGATAATATTTGGATTTATAAAGAATCTGTTAATGTGATGGTTAGGTTAACAATGTCGACAATAGAATAAGCTTAATTAGTTTAGCGCCTAAAGGTCAAAGATCGGGTTCTACGGTATTTTGCCGGGCTAACTCTTCGTCAGCACAGGGTAAACTACCTGCCGCCCGGAGGACAATGCTCCCTTAAAAACTTAGTAAAAGTTAAAGCCAGATGTTTTGCAGTGCCTTCTCCCTCAGAAATACTATGCGAACGGTTTGGATAGCTCATCATCTGAAAAGTTTTTCCATGCTTAATCAATTCATTGATCATCTGTTCGGCATTGTTGTAATGCACATTATCGTCTCCCGTTCCATGAATCAGCAATAAATCACCTTTCAGATTTTTCGCATGTGTTATTGGTGACCCCTGAACAAAAAAATGCCTGTCTTCCGGCAATAAGCCCATATAACGTTCCTGATAAATATTATCGTAATTGAGCTGATTATCTACAGCAGCTATGGATATACCTGTCTGGTAAATATCCGGATATTGAAACAACAGATTCAAAGTAGTAGATCCCCCTCCACTCCATCCCCAAACAGCAATTCGTGTTGGATCGACAAAATTCCATTTTAGAATCTCCTGAGCTGCCATAGCCTGATCTCTGATATTCTGCACACCAATATTCTGGTAGATAGACTTTCTCCATTCGCGGCCTTTTGGTGCAGGCGCTCCCCTGCCTTCAACAGACAGGTAGATATAACCGTCATTTGCCATATCCCCATCATAGAGTCTGTTGAGCCCTGTTCCATAAGTATTCTTTACCGTTTGCCCGGCAGGTTCTCCGTAGACATAAAAAACTAATGGATATTTCTTGTTTGGATCAAAATTGGTAGGCTTCACCATCCAACCGTCCATTTCTATTCCATCAACAGTCTTCACTGTAAAAAACTCTACATTCGGATAATCTTTGGGCAACTCCTTTACTTCACCTTTAATCAAAACATTATGATCGGGCAAGCTGACTGTTTCTGTTATGGGAACCTGCCTGACACTGGAAAATTTATGAATTCCTATTTTACCATTTGGGGAAATATCATATCGGTGTGTTCCTTTTTGTATAATCGGGCTTAACCGCTGTGCCTTGGTATTACCGTCTAAAGCAATCCTATAGAGATAACTTTCTGTTGCGTTATCCGGAGAAGCCATAAAATAAATATGCTTAGAAATATTGTCTATAAGCTTTACGGAAATAACGTCGTAATTCTCTTTTGTTATAAGGCGCTCATTCCCTTTCAAGTCTATAGCATAAATCTGTCTCCAACCACCTTTTTCGCTTACCCAAATAAATTTGTTTCCATTATTAATCCAATCCCAGCCTGCAGGCCCTTCATCACTCCATCGATCCTTAATATCTATCCAGGCAGTCTCAGTTTCTTCATGTATCGTTTTAGATATCCCTGAACCCGAATTGGCGATGATAACTTTACTTATATTCTGACGGCGGTTCAATTGCTGAACAATAATCTCTGAAGAATTCGCCCATTCCATTCTTGGGATATAATGCTGAACCGGATCTCCGGGAATATTCATCCATCTGGTATCTCCTCCATTGGCAGACACCACTCCTATCCGACACAAACTCGGATCTTCCCCCACTACCGGGTATTCTACAGGGATTGTAAAAGGATACGGTGAATCTGTATTATTAATCATTAAATAATTCCTGGTTTTTCGCGCATCCAGTTGCCAATAAGCAATCGATTTCCCATCGGGAGACCACCTGAACCCATCTCTGCAACCAAACTCTTCTTCGTACACCCAGTCAAATGTTCCGTTTATCAACCTGCCTGTTCCATCTTTCGTTAAAGCGGTAGCGGCACCGCTATCCAAATCCTCTACATAAATATTATTTCGGGATACGTATGCCACTTTATTTCCGTCGGGAGAAAATTTGGCAAACATCAGAGACGATATCGGTTGCTGCTTACCAATTTTGCTTAACTTTTTACTGCTTCTGTTAAAAACCCAGTAGTCGCCTCGGGTATCGTACCTCCAAACTTTTTGCGTGTTGGTTGCAATCAATAATTTCTTTTTGTCTTCACTCAAAGAAAATCTCACGGGTTCTATCGCCTCCCCTCCAGCAGGAGTAAGCATTGCTTTTGAAACAAATACTTTTTGGTCTTTTCTGTTTTTGGCATTAATTTCATAAATCCCGTCTTCACGAATCTCATAAAACGAATTTCCATCTGCAGACCATTGCACAGTTTCGTACTGTCCGAAAACTTTATTTCCAAGTGTTAATATTAACAGTAAAATCAGTCTTAAACCTTTTCCTATATTCATCATCTTCTGTTCGCTTTAATCCTTGTCGGAGTTTCTTCTCCGGACACAATGCCCGACATTCCAATAGCAACCATTTTTATTACCCCCGCAATATTATCGACATCCAGTTGTTCAACTTCATCCTTTACTGTATGATAAGTCTCATCTTTATTGATTTGTACCGTAGAAAGTGTATGGGCCGGAATGCCTTTCTTTACCAAGGGCATATTATCGGAACGATAAAACAGCTGCTGTGTTGTATAGGGGTCTTCATACAGCATAAATTTTGTGTTTTTTAAATGGTTTTGCATGATTTTACCCAAATCGCTAAACCTGAATCCGGTAATATAAGCTGTGTTTTTACCAAATTTGGATTCTTTACCTATCATCTCCAGGTTCAACATAGCGACTATATTTTTTGCGTTCACTTTATCCGAAAAATATTCGGAGCCCCAGAAGCCAACTTCTTCTCCGGTAAATGCGACAAATAGCAATGTCCTTTCGTTGGCGTTTTGGTTTTTGAAGATTTTGGCCAGCTGTATCATAGCCGAAACTCCCGAGGCATTATCATCTGCTCCGTTCGCTATTGAATCCTGACCTATAGCAGGCAGGATGCCAATATGATCGTAATGTGCAGAAAAAACTACAAATTCATTTGGCCTTTTTTTACCTGGCAGTACACCTATCACATTTTTCAAATTGAGCCGGCGTCCTTTATATCGCTTCTCAAACTCCTGATAATAGGATGTATCTCCTTCAAAACCTTTCAACCCAATTTTGGCAAATTCTTTAGCGATAAACATAGCTGCCCGATTAATATCCTCTGGTACCAATACATTCCTTCCCCTCATATCATCAGAAGCCAATGTTTTCAGAATGCGTTGTGTCTCTTTTATATCTACAATAGGTTCTGAACTCTGGCCTTTACAGGAAAGTATAGCTGATAAAAGAATTAGCGTAAATATGGTATAGATTTTATTTTTCATCCGATATGATCTGGCTTTATATTATAAGAAACAACATTATCCTTATAACCTGTTTAAAATTTATGCAATAATTTTTTTCTGACTCTTAAACTAGCTACATAAAAACAAAAAAAGTCCTTTCAGTTTTTACCGAAAGGACTTTTTCAACATCTTATATTTTCCTATTATTCTTCGTTTAAAGATTCTACAATTCTGCCACCCTTATAGAAATACCTGCTATAATAAGGTTCATCCAAATCACTGATTACTACTCCTTTTGATGTTGAAGCATGTGCGAAACGATTGTCTCCCAAATACACACCAACATGAGTAATACTGCGGCTTTTGATTTTAAAGAACACTAAATCTCCAACTTTCAGTTCTTCTTTGGAAAGAGGGTTAGTCATGCTAAAAATATCTCTCGAATTGCGCAACAGCGTTGTATTGAATACTTTATCATACATTGTTTTAGCGAATCCTGAGCAATCAATTCCTTTCTTGGTATTACCACCAAAACGATAAGGAGTACCTATCCAATCGTAAATGAATTGGTACATTTTAGTATTAGAAGTAGCTGATATTGCCACGCCCATTACTTGTGAGAAAAACTGACTTGCTAAATTATCAGGATCCGAAGTTTCTGTTTTTGGAACGCTATTTGAAGATGTTGTTTTAGAATTTTGCGCTTTACCAACTAGCACCGAGCTAATTAAAAGTGTAAAAATTATAATTTTCTTCATTCAAATACTTTTTAGGTTTGAAATTTTCGTAACAGATTAAGTAACGATACTTTTTCAACTTTATTTTAGTAAAGGCACAAAAGTAACCCTTCTGCACCAAGCATCCAACAATAATATGAATATTTTAACAAAAATTAACAGCCTAAAGCTAAAATAGTTAAAAAAGCGCAGGTATAGTTTTAAATTTGTCGATATATTAATAGATTTGCTGTCCCATTTAATATAGTTTATTACGCATGAGTTCAGTTGCAATAACAAAAGAGACATATCTATATTGGTATGAATTAATGCTTTTCTTAAGAAGATTCGAAGAGAAAACTGGTCAGTTATACGGACAACAAAAAATCAGAGGTTTCTGCCATTTATATATTGGCCAGGAAGCCGTGATTGCCGGAACAATGTCAGCTACCAAAAAAGGAGATAGTTTAATCACTACTTATAGAGATCATGCGCATGCGCTTGCAAAAGGAATGTCTGCAAAAGCAGCTATGGCCGAGATGTATGGTAAAGCGACAGGTTGTTCTAAAGGAAAAGGTGGTTCTATGCACTTTTTTGACAAAGAGAATAATTTCTACGGCGGACACGGAATTGTAGGTGGTCAAATTCCACTTGGTGCGGGTATCGCTTTTGCTGAAAAATACTTAGGAACAGACAACGTAAACCTATGTTATATGGGCGATGGTGCTGTTAGACAAGGTGCGCTTAATGAAACTTTCAACATGGCGATGAACTGGAAATTACCGGTTGTGTTTATTGTTGAAAATAACGGTTACGCAATGGGTACGTCTGTTGCCAGAACAGCAAATACACAAGACATTTACAAATTAGGACTGGGTTACGAAATGCCTTCTATGCCTGTTGATGGTATGGATCCTGTTGCTGTACACAACGCTATTGACGAAGCTGTACAAAGAGCAAGAAGAGACGAGGGACCTACTTTCCTTGAGATCAGAACTTACAGATATAAAGGACATTCTATGTCTGACCCTCAAAAATACCGTACAAAAGAAGAGGTAGAGGAATACAAAGCAAAAGATCCTATTGAAGTTGTGAAAGAAAAAATTCTGCAAGAGAAATGGGCAGACCAGGCTTGGTTTGATGAAGTTGCAGCAAAAATAAAAGCAGAAATTGATGAAGCTGTGAAATTTGCAGAAGAGTCTCCTTGGCCAGATCCATCTGAACTATACACAGATGTCTATGTGCAGCAAGATTACGATTTCATTAAAGACTAAATAAATACCGAACCGGAATTTTTGAAAACATAAGTTCCGGTTTAGTGTTAAAATAAACTGTTCACAATAAACACGGTAAAACATTAATAATAAATGGCTGAAGCAATAAGAATGCCTAAAATGAGCGACACCATGACCGAAGGTGTTTTGGCTAAATGGCATAAAAAAGTTGGTGATCAAATTAAAGCTGGTGACGTAGTTGCTGAAGTGGAAACAGATAAAGCAACTATGGATTTTGAATCCTTTCAGGAAGGTACCTTGCTATATATTGGTGTTGAGGAAGGACAGGCTGTTCCTGTAGATGCGGTTATTGCTGTTATCGGAGCCGAGGGCGAGGACTATAAATCAGTTTTAAATGCTGATAGCGGTGCTGCTGCTCCGGCATCAAAAGAAGAAGCTCCTGCTGAAGAAGCAGCTGAGGATAAAGACGGTGGCGCTGAAGATGTAGATTTATCCAGTATTCCTGCGGCTGTTATCCGCATGCCTTTGCTAAGCGACACCATGACAGAGGGTGTTATCAATAAATGGAATTTTAAAGTTGGAGACAAAGTTAAATCAGACGATTCTTTAGCTGATGTTGAAACCGATAAAGCAACAATGGAAGTTGTTGGTTACGAAGAAGGAACTTTATTATACATTGGTGTTGAGGAAGGTAAAGCAGCAAAGGTAAACGATATTATCGCTATTGTTGGTGAGGAAGGTACTGATATAACACCTCTTTTAAAAGCCGGAAACCCTGGTACTAAAAAAGAGAAAAAAGAAGAATCTGCGAAAGAAACCGCATCAGCTCCTGCAGAGTCAGCCAAAGAAGTAACTTCTTCTAACACTGACAGCAGAATTAAAGCTTCTCCTTTGGCTAAGAAACTGGCTGAAGAAAAAGGCATCAACTTAAGCGAAGTAAAAGGAAGTGCTGAAGGCGGAAGAATTGTAAAGAAAGACGTTGAAGGATTCACTCCTTCTACTAAAGAAGTTGCAGCTGCTGCCGAAGCTCCTAAAGAAGAGAAAGGATTTACTATCCCAACTTACGTTGGTGAAGAAAGATATACAGAGCAACCTGTTTCTCAAATGAGAAAAGTTATCGCTCGTCGTTTAGGCGAAAGCTTATTCACGGCTCCGCACTTCTACTTAACAGTAAGTGTTGATATGGATAATGCGATGGCTGCCCGTACGCAAATTAATGCTATTGCTCCTGTAAAAGTTTCATTTAACGATATCGTTATTAAAGCGGTTGCCGTTGCATTGAAACAACACCCTGCTGTAAACTCTTCTTACAGAGGCGACAAAATCCGTTTCAATGAGCATACTAACATTGGTGTTGCTATGGCTGTTGAGGATGGCTTATTGGTTCCTGTAGTTCGCTTTGCAGATGGCAAATCTTTATCTCACATCTCTGCTGAAGTTAAAGAGTATGCTAAAAAAGCAAAAGCTAAGAAATTACAACCTTCAGATTGGGAAGGAAGCACATTTACAGTTTCCAACTTAGGTATGTTTGGTATTGACGAATTTACTTCAATTATCAACTCTCCTGATGGTGCAATCCTTTCGGTAGGTGCAATCCAACAAGTTCCTGTTGTTAAAAACGGAGCTGTTGTTCCAGGAAACATCATGAAATTAACTTTAGGTTGCGACCATAGAGTAATTGACGGTGCTACTGGTGCTGCTTTCTTACAAACCCTAAAAAGTTTAATTGAAGAGCCTATCAGATTATTAGCATAAAATAATTATGTTATAAACATATCGCAAAAAAGCCTTTCTTAAGCTAAGAAAGGCTTTTTTGTTTTGGGAAATTATATAAATAAATGTCCTCCACGCACATTTAATTAAATCGATCCTTATACTTAAATTTCGGTTTTCCGTCTTCACAAATAACACCATCGGGAGCTACGATTAAAGAACAGTCTGAAATAATCCCCCACTTTTTATTAAATTCTACAGTGGCAGACGTATACTTCTCCGCTTTACTTAAAAAGCTTATGGTATCAATTTTAGACGAATAAGCAATAAAACTCATTACACCGCCACAAGCTTTGGCGCCAATTCCTATAACTCTCCAGTCATCCGCATTATTACAAATAACACTCTCGGATAATTGTTGTAATTCGGCAAACATCGTGGAAAGTCTTCTTTCATCTTCTTTTCTTGAGGATTCCTTTTTACAGGATATTGAAATGAAAAACGTACAAATAAAAATTAAAGTTAAAGGTTTCATAATCTCGGCTTTATGTCAAATACGACAAGCCGATTAATTCTGATACATTAAATTAAAAACGGACTCCCGTAAATACAGCCAGCTACTTTAATAAAAAGACCTTTTAATTAGGATACTCATGATTAAAATGCATTGCCTACTTTTTATAAATGATCAGATAGCCGGAATAATATAAAGCCTTTTGTAAATGCTTTCTGTCGCCGGACTCTGGTCCACCGTTAATCTGTTCCAGTCGGCAAACAAATCTGTACAAATCTGTTTCCTTTTTTATAGTCATAACGTTTGCAGGTACATCATAGGAATTTTCATTATTGTCGTTTCTCACCTTATAAGAGTTTACCTTAAGCAGATTACTTAATAAAGTTCGGGTATCAAAAACCAGTGTTACATTGGTGTTCGATTTCAAATGTATCTTATTCGCGGTATCAACACTTAAAACAAAATTGTCTTTACCAATGTTGAAGGATCTCGTTTTTTTGTCCTGATGGCTCATATTAGAATTGAAAGCGATAATTTTATCTGCGCCAGCGACGTCGATGATATCTTCTTCTAGGTTATAAAAATATTTTACCACATCACTGTTAATTCCTAAATCTTCAGGCTCATACGCTTTTGAAATCTTCATCATTGACAAGACAGTATCTCTTGCTTGCCATTTTAACAGGTAAGAATTATCGAATTTTGATGCCGTATCTGCTTTAGCCTGAAATTCCTCATCAATGGCTTTCAAATCTGGTGTCACAAATTGCTGAAGTGAACTTATCCCGTGTTTGTTGTTTAAATAAGTTACCAGATTCCGTATCTCATTATTTCGCTTAGGCAATGACTTCTCTTTCAATATTTCTCCTAAACGATTTTGTTGCGAAGTTTTCGAAACATAGCTTATTCCCCAGGGGCCAAAAGTTGTTATCAGTGCTATAAACATTAAACTTATTGGGATTATCCTTATTTGCTCTTGCCCTTTTATGATAAAATAGCCTGTAATAAAGCTTAACCAAATGGCCAAACCGATTAAGATATATCTGCTTTCTGTAATACCGTAATTATCAACTCGTTTATAAACAGCCAGAATCAAGAGAACTAGTAATGGAACCATTAAAAAGTAAAACCACTTACTAAAGAGTTTCACCCATTTGCTATCATCATCGTTTCTTAATGGGTGTACGAGTAATAAAGAGAGAATCCCAAATACGGCATAGCCTAAAATTAAAACAGAAACCGAACCGTTTGGTAACTCCCAGGCTAAGGCTATTTTAATTTCATAAGCCAACAGAATAAGCAAGTAAATGCTTGCTAGCGGGATTAACACATATTGTGTAAAAATCTTTAGTCCTTTTGGATAAGATGTATCGGCATTTAATTGTTGTATTGGCGAAGTGATTCCCGACAGAAAGAATAGTGTGTTGAATAGTCCGACAATAATAATCCACAGTCTAAAATAAATTTGGCCTTCCCAATTAATAGAAAAAAGTGTTTGAATGCTAAATAAAGCAATAGATAAGCCAGCGAATAAAACAGCACTGTATAATGCAGCTGTCGCAAAACGTAAGAAAAAATTTTTATTTATTTGCCAGAATCCGTTGTTTTCTTTAGAGGATGAAAAAGCAGAAACGGCTACCAGTAAATGAAAAGCGAAAGCCAATATTACTAAAACAAGTATATCCGCCTCTCGTCTAAATGGATTGGTAAGAAAACCAATAGTTGCTAACAGGAAAACGATGAAGATGTTTCCAGCAATTTTTCTTGATGCTGAAACACCTCTGCTCTCCGAAAAAAGGGCAAAAGCCAGAGATAGCGTCAGACCTAAATTACCGAGATATACTCCTTTAGTGAGCAAAGAGGTTGATTGAAGATCTTTATATTCAGCAGTGATTAATAAGCCACATATTGTTGCTAAAAGTGCATATAAAAGAGGAAAAGTAAATCTATTACCTACTTTTACCAAGGCTAACCATAATTGATAAATGCTGGGAAACTTCATAATTTGGTAAACGTTTCCCCTAAATTATGCTTTATAGCTTAGCTTACCAATAGCTTATACCCTTTTCCATGAACATTGATGATCTCTACCTTCGGATCGTCTCTAAGATATTTTCTCAGCTTGCTTAGAAAAACATCCATACTTCTTCCGTTGAAGTAATTATCATCATGCCATATTTGAAGTAATGCTTCTTCCCGAGTGAGTACGTCGTTCATTTTAAGACATAGTAATCGAAGCAATTCTGCTTCCTTTGTACTTAGCTTTTGTTGCTCTCCTTTTCTGTTAATGACCTGACTTTGATAATCAAAAACGTATTCTCCTATATTGAAGATTTTTGCTTTCTCTTCAGGACTCCCGTCCTGATTACCAACTCTTTTTAACAAAGCATTTATTCGCAATAAAAGCTCTTCTATACGAAAAGGTTTGGTTATGTAATCATCTCCGCCCAAACCAAAAGCTTCTGTCTTGTCTTCCAGCATCCCCTTAGCGGTTGCAAAGATAATCGGCACCGTTGAATTGATCTTTCTGATATCTTTACCAAGGGAAAGGCCGTCTTTCTTGGGCATCATTACATCCAATATGCAAATATCGAATTCGTTAGAAGTAAAGGCTTTTAAACCCTCTTCGCCATTTTTACATAACTTAACATCAAACTTGCCTTTTAAAGAAAGGTAGTCTTCCAGAATCGCTCCCAAATTGGGATCATCTTCCACTAAAAGCACTCGTTTTTTAGTCATATTTATAAGATATAAATCTTAATTCAAATTCAGAACCGACATCCTTTTCACTTTTCACACTTACAGAACCACCCATCTTTTTTACCATCATACTCACATAATTCAGGCCAAGACCAAATCCCTTAACATCATGAACGTTTCCTTTGGGAACCCTATAAAACTGATCGAATATTCGGTTTTGTTGTTCTCTGCTCATACCAATCCCCTTATCCGCAACCGTCATGATCAGTTCTTTTCCTTTGTTATAAGTTGTAATAGTGATTTCCGGGTTATCGCCTCCATATTTATTCGCGTTATCCATTAAATTATAAATTACATTTGTTAAGTGCAATTCATCGCCCATAATCAATGGAGAGGTAGCCTCTAGTTGTAAATCTACGTTGGCGTTATTCTTCTGCAGCTGTAAACTCATACTATCTGTAACACCAATTATTAAATCATGGATATTAACCGGAACATTCTCCAGTTTGAAATCATCTCTTTCTATTTTAGCAATATTCAGAACTCTTTCAATATGATCTCCAAGCCGCACATTTTCGTCATAAATAACCCCAGCTAGTCGCTGCACCCTTGCCTTATCTTCATTAACTTCCGGATCTTTCAAAGCTTCGCTGGCAATCATAATGGTTGCAACGGGTGTCTTGAATTCGTGAGTCATATTGTTAATAAAGTCTGTTTTCATTTCAGAAATTTTCTTTTGGCGTATGATAGAGAATATGGTGAATGAAAAACAGCCGAATAAAACCAACAGTAAAGCCCCCGAAGATACCAAAACGGTATCCATGTTACTCAATATCAAACTTTTTTTATCAGGGAAACTTACCTTCAGTATCCCCCCGTCCCGAACCATATCTCTTGGAAAAAGTGCGGTTTTATATACATTCTTTTCTGAATCAGGATCTGTGAGATGTCTTTGACTTGCGAAAACAATCCGGTTGTTATTGGTCACAACGGTGTAATTGAACTTCATTAGGACACCATTGTTAGCAAGCTCCAGAATTAATAGGGAATCTAAAATATGTTTCTGAATTCTTTTAGTTAGCGGAATATTTACCCTCTGGTATTCGGAAGCTATATCATCAAAGAGATCTCTTCTATTCTTTAAACTCTCTAAAGAATCCAGGTAAAGTTTCACTTCTTTAGCTTTTTGTTTCTGAAGCAGTTCCTTCTTATTGGCCTCTTCTAACTGTTTAGGGGAAATACTGGACAGATAGTTAGGCTTTCCTAAAGTTTTTACCACCGGCCCCAAATTAGGATCAACAACAACATATTGTTTAATCGAATCGATTACAACGTTACCTATCTTTTTCGAAAATTTATGGTTTTTTGTTGGTTGATATGTTTCTTTAACCACTTGCCTGTATCCAAATTCGTCTACTATTTCCTCAAAATCGTAACGAACATTTGCCGTGTTCTCTACAAAATCTGTTTTTATAGGGCCGTTGTATACCAGAATATTTGGATATCGGTTTCTTAAGAGGCTATCCCTCACTTTAAACAAACTGTCAGACTTGGCCTGATCGGCTTTAAGCTTTCTGATAAAAGTTAGCGTAGGATCTTCTTTTCTACCTTTATTGTCCTCATTTCTTGCTAGTCGCAATTTTTCTTTTAAGCGACGCTCCTCTTCCTCTTTCTTTTCAGAATCAGCCCGCTTTACCAAAAACTCGGCGGCTTCACTTCTCTCAATCTTCAAGGCCACCGTTTTCAGCGCATCATTTACCGACTGATCAAAAAGTTGCGATTTTAAAACATAAGATTCCTTAAGGAAATAATACTGCATCGCTATCACTCCCAGCATAGCCAAACTCATCAAGCCAATAATAAAACTTATGCTTTTTCGCTTCATACCCAATCAAATATAAAAAAAGACAGACAGGTTAAGGTATTGGTTTAACATAATTTAACAAAGAAAAAGCGGTCACCGTTGGGATAGGCGCCGCTTTTTATCGCATTGTAATCAGAAAATAGGCTAATTTAGAATGGAAGATCGTCATCCTCTCCTGGCGCAGCACTCATATCTACCGGCGGCGCGTATTGTGGAGCAGGAGCAGACATACCTCCCTGACCAGTCAATACATTAACTCTCCAAATTTGTAATGTATTGAAATAGTTTTTTCTTCCTGTTTTAGGATCTGTCCACGGTCTTCCTTTTAAATTGAAAAAAACCTCAACATCATCTCCAACTTTCACAGGGTCCATTAAAGAGCAACGATCCTGAATTGCTTCAAATTTTACGTACTCTGGATACTGTGGATTTTCTGCAATTTCTAAAACCAACTCTCTTTTTCTAAATGTTTCGGTAACATTCATTACTTCCGAAACCTCATGAACTTTTCCTTTTATATCCATCTCCTAAAGGGTATTTAAAAAACTTGGCTCAAATCTCTATATTTTTATCGTTAATTTGCACATTCTTATGGCGCAAGTTTTCAACACTCCCTCAAAGGTTATCATAACCTGTAATAAAAGACTGGCTTCTTATCTGGAAGATGAAGTCAAAAATTTAGGATTCAAACCTGTCAGAACTTTTCCTACGGGCGTAGAATTAAAAGTAAGTATTAACGAATGTATCAGGCTGAATCTCAATCTAAGATGTGCCAGTCAGGTACTGTATAGCTTGAAGGAATTTAAGGCAGACACCCCTGATGAATTGTACCAAAAAATCACCGGTATAGAATGGGAAAAACTGATAGATTTCAGTGGCTTTTTTGCGGTGACTTCAAATGTGGATAACCCAACCATAACGACTCCATTATTTGCAAATTTAAAAGTGAAGGATGCAATTGCGGACAGGATTAAGTCGATCCACAAGATCAGACCGAACTCTGGTGCGGATTACTCTAAAACTGTTGTTCATCTTTACTGGAAAAATGACAGGGCAGAAATTTTTCTGGATACTTCTGGCGAAACGCTGGCTAAACATAGCTACAGAAAAATTCCTGGAAAAGCCCCAATGCTCGAAGCTTTGGCTTCTGGCACCATATATGCAACAAAATGGGACCGCAAATCTCATTTCGTGAATCCAATGTGCGGGTCGGGAACCTTGGCGATTGAGGCCGCTCTTATTGCAACCAACAGATCTCCGGGCCTTTTCAGGATGAATTATGGCTTTATGCATATTATGGGATATGATGAGGAGGTTTTCTTTGCAGAAAGAAGAAGGCTGAAAGATCAGGTTATTAAAAAAATTGACTTTAAAATCGTCGCTTCGGATATCTCTGAAGATGCGGTAGACATCAGCAGGAAAAATGCAAAAACTGCAGGGGTAGATAGTTTGATAGATTTTCAGGTTTGTGATTTTGCGGAAACTGAAGTTCCCGAAGGAAATGGGGCAATTATGTTCAATCCGGAATACGGGGAACGTTTAGGTGTGCATACCAAGCTTGAAGTTACTTATAAGCGCATAGGCGATTTCATGAAACAGTCCTGTAAGGGCTACCATGGATATATTTTTACAGGTAACCCGGATTTGGCAAAGAAAATCGGCCTTCGTGCATCCAGACGCATCGAATTTTATAATGGAAAATTAGATTGTCGGCTTTTGGAATACGAGCTTTACGCAGGTTCAAAAGAAAAATAAATGTCATCTCATCACATCATCAGGGAAAAGCAGGAGCCCGCTTTGATAATTGCCGATATCCAGGGTTTTGATTTAGAAAATCTGGGACAGTTATTAGAATGGTCACCTACCGTGATTGTTTTTAAAAACGATGTTGAGAAAATCCATTCACTTGGATTAAAAATGGATATTATTGTTGCCGAAAAGGATAACAGTGCAGTTTTTCAGGAACATACAAAGCATATTGAAGCATCTGAAGAATCTTTTTTGGATGCTTCGCTTCTATTTTTAATACAGGAAGGATATTCTGCCGTAAACATTATTACAGGTCATTTCGACATCGATGCTTTATCAAAATATATTGAGAAAATAGATATTGTTCTGCTAAAAAATTCGGAACGAGCTTTTGTTGTAAGATCTGGATTTAGTAAATGGAAATCAGCGGGAGAAACGATTACCGTATTATCCAAAGCAGCAGATTTTCAGTCGGCAGGTTTAAAACAAATTTCCGAAAATTCATATTTAACAGAAAAAGATGGTTTTTATAAACTGACTTTCTCAAATAAATTCATTTTCATCTCTGAAAACTTATGATAACGTTCAGGTTCGCCCGAAAAGAAGATTTAAAGTCAATTAAACAAATAGCAGAGGAAACCTGGTGGCCAACTTATAGTAAATTTTTACCTGAGGGGCAAATAGAGACCATGTTAAATGAGTTTTATACTGAGGATTCGCTGGCTTTGCAAATGGACAACGGACATCATTTTATCTTAGCAGGTGAAGATATCCCACTGGGCTTTGTCAGTTATTCTGAAACGGAAGAACCTTCTATCATAAAAATTCATAAATTATATATCAGTCCGAAGGGACAGGGAAAAGGTATCGGTAAAGCTCTGATTAATAAAGTCGAACAAATAGCAAAGGCCGAAGGCGCTTCTACAATCGAGCTTTTTGTTAACCGCAGCAATCCAGCTGTTGATTTTTACGAGAAAGTAGGTTTTTTAATAAAGAAGGCGATTGACACTCCTTATCATCAATATATCCTGGATGATTATGTGATGCACAAGCCCATCTCGTAATTTCCCATAGTTCTGTCAAAATTTCTGTCTTTTGCCCAAAATCGACAAATTTCTGTCACCCTGTCAATATTATCCTAAAAGAATTTTATTATTATTGGGAAAGATAAAATCGGTTAACGAGGCATTAAGCGCTCTTTTTCCTTCTTTCGGGATTTGCGAAGCACTATAAGGGGAACGATTTTTGAAAAATGAATTTTGATTAATTAAAAAAACTATGGCATTAATTCTTTTTATTGGTATTGCAGTTATCAGTTTTATCGTACAATGGCGATTCAAGAGTAAATTCAAACAATTCTCTGAAGAACCACTAAGTTCAGGCATGAGCGGCGCAGAAGTAGCTGAAAAAATGCTGCATGATAACGGTATTTACGATGTTGAAATTATTTCTGTTGACGGACAGTTAACAGACCACTATAACCCACAAAACAGAACTGTAAACTTATCTCCTGATGTTTATCATGGAAGAAGTATTGCTGCTGCTGCTGTTGCTGCCCACGAATGTGGTCATGCGGTACAACACGCAAAGGCTTACAGCTGGTTACAATTCAGATCGGCAATGGTTCCAATTGTTAGCATTGCATCTAATCTGGTACAATGGGTATTAATGATTGGCGTTATGTTAATGGTTTTTGGTGGAAATCCTTATGTTCTGGCAATTGGTGTTGGGGCTTTAGCAATTACAACTATCTTTAGCTTTGTTACACTTCCTGTCGAGTTTGACGCCAGCAACAGAGCTTTAGCCTGGTTACAGTCTAACAAAGGTATTATGCAGACTACTGTCGAGCATCAACAAGCTAAAAGTGCGCTTTGGTGGGCTGCAATGACTTACGTAGTAGCCGCGCTATCATCTTTAGCAACTTTGGTTTACTATGCTTCCATGTTATTGGGAAGAAGAGACTAATTTAATTTTAGATTTTTTTTGTAAAAAGGGCGGCTGAAAATTTTCAGTCGCCCTTTTTTGATATGCTATAATGAAGGCTATTTCTTCTCTGGCAGCAAGATAAACTGCTTTTGATTATTTGGATTCAAATATTTATTTGCGGACTGTTTGGTCGATTCGTTATTAACCGTCTTCAGGTTATCTAGATAACTCAATACATCCAATGGCTTACCATTATCGGTATAAGCTTTTTGTAAATACTGCAACCAATAACCATTTTCCCTTAAAGCCAGCTCGTATTGTCTGTTTTGAGTTGCTTTAAATTTCACTAAATCATCAGCAGTTGCACCGTTTTTCTTAAGCGTAGCAATTTCATCCTCGGCTGCCGCAATCAATTTATCTACATTAGCAGGCGCACAGCTAAAAGAAACAGAAATACTATATGTTGATTTAGGAATATCATCGTATGACAAAGAAACTCTTGGACTATAAACACCACTTTCTTTCTCTCTTAGTCTTTCCAAAATCTTGAAATCTAAAACTGATTTCAATGCATTCAATTGCATATTTGCTTCCCTACTGTATTCATAATCGCCATGATATACCAATAAAACCGAGGCTTTATCTTCTAATCCTTTATAAACCTTTTTAACTAATTTCCCTTTGGCAGGATAAAAGCCTAAATCTTTGTAATTTGATTTTTCAGCAGGTTTTGCTGGTAAACTGGCAATATAGGTTTTCAGTAACTCTTTCATCTCTGCTTCGTCGAAATTTCCAACAAAGGTGAAGGTAAAGTCTGCTGCGTTAGAGAACAGTTGCTTATAAAAATCCAGAGCCTTGTCTAAACTAATATTTTTAAGCTCGCCCTCTGTAACAACATTTGCCCTTTTGTGGTAATTATTCAGAACAGCGGAGATAGTATCCTGATATACTGAAGTCGGATTAGAAGAGCGGTTAGCCAAAACTGCTTTCGTTTCCTCTATTTGCGTATTGAAGATATTTACATCTTTTCTTGGCTGTGTAAAATACAAATAGATCAGCTGAAATGTAGTTTCTATATCTTTAGGTGATGAAGATCCCTTTATTCCTTCTTTGTAATTTGAGATAAATGGTGTTACCGATAAAGATTTTCCGGTGAGTAATTTACCTAATTGTACAGGATCAAAATTTGCAATACCAGACGCGTCAACTAAACCATCTGCCATTTCTGCTGAACGGAAATCTGCATCAGAAGCTAACGAAGATCCTCCGTTTTTAGATGCTGTGAATAAAATCTGATCATTTTTAAAGTCTGTCGGTTTCAGGACAACTTTTATTCCATTAGATAAATTAAGCTCAGTAACGCCAATTTCTACAACTTTCTTTTCAGAAATTATTTGTCCGGCAGCTGGTTTGTTGGCCATTAAAGGTTGGTCGATTACTTCATCAACATAGGCGGTAACATTTGTCCCTGCATTTTTTATCCAGGATAGAAACTCAGCATCAGTTGGTAAGTTTGCTTTCTCTTTGTCCGGCGCCTGAATGATAGCAATCATATTTTCATCAGTCACCATCCCTGCGGCCAGTTTATTTACATTATTCAATGTTATCTGGTCCATATTGGCTTTATAAAAACTGAAAACAAAGTCTATACTTGGAATAGCCTGACCCTTCAAAAAATTCTCCGTATATGCATCTACATAAACAGACGACTGTGTTTTATCTTTCTCTTTATATTGCTTTTCTATTGCAGTTAACAAGTTTGTTTTAGCTCTTGTAAGTTCGGTTTCTGTAAATCCGAATTTTTTCATGCGGATATTTTCTGCCAGCACAGCTTCTGTCGCATTTTTTAAACCTGTCCCGTCCTTTGCAACAACGAAACTACTAAAGGCATCTGCATTGGCTAAGCCGCCCTGAAAAGCACCGTATGAACTCTGTGCAAAAACAAATGGCGCATTTCCTTTTTGAAGAATTTCATTTAATCTGTTGGACAACATCTCATTAATCAGACCTGTTTCCATTTTCAATAAAAGATCAGCCTCTGTTTTCTCAACAACCTCCTGATGTTTATAAGTAACCGAAGCGACATTATAAGGATACTCGGGATCGGTAACAATTTTAACCAGAGGCTCCTTATTTCCCGGTAAGCCATAGGCCTCTCTGTTCCGCGCATTCTCTGGATTTTTAAGTTCAGAGAAATTCTCTTTTATCAATTGCTCAACTTCGGCAATATCAAAGTCTCCTACAGCTATCACCGCCTGTAAATCTGGTCTGTACCAATCCTTATAAAAACGTTTGATAGCCTCATACTTAAAGCTCTTTAAGATATCTACCTTTCCTATCGGTAATCTTTCTGCATATCTGGAATTCGCCAACAATACGGGTAGAATTTGTTTCGTCATTCTTTCCTGAGCATTTTTACCGCGCTGTCTGTCTTCTTCAATGATTACTCCTCTTTCCTGATCTATTTCGAAATCATCAAAAGTTACGAAGCCCGCCCAGTTGGATAAAATATCAAAACCTTTCTTAAACAAATTGGCGCTGTCCGTTGGCAAAGGCAATTGATAAACCGTCTGGTCAAATCCGGTATAAGCATTTAGATCAGCTCCAAATCGAACTCCGGCCTTTTGCAAATAATTAATCAATTCGTTTTTCGGGAAATCTCTTGTTCCATTAAACGCCATATGCTCCGTAAAATGAGCCAGACCTAGCTGATCATCATCCTCAACAATAGAACCTATTTTATTTACCAAATAAAGTTCAGCCCTGTTTTTCGGTTCAGTATTTTTTCTGATATAATAGGTAAGTCCATTAGACAATTTTCCTATTACTACATTACTATCTGTTGGAATAGCTTTGGAAAGCGTTTGCTGAACTGCTTGCGGACTTTCCACCTTAACCTTTGGAGTACAAGCGGAAACAGCCAATGTTAAGGCCGCAATGGTTATGTATGAATATTTCACCATAGAGATTTTTTAATAAAAGATAGACAAATTTACTTTTTATACAAAGTCAAAAACCAAAGGTAAAAAGTAAAAATCATAATCTATTGTTAGTTAGGATAAACATGGAAAATACCACGATTTTTATTTATTGACTATTAGCGCTATATTTGCCTCATCAAATGGGGTGCCTTGTTTAATTACACGAATAAAGGCTGAGATCATACCCTTCATCATAATGATTATAATTTATGATGAACACCTGATCCGGATAATGCCGGCGGAGGGAATGTAATATTAAAACTAGTGGTTTAACCCCTTTTACCACTTTATGGTTTTATTATTTTAATTAAAAAACAAATTGAAAAAAATGAAATTAGCGATGTTGATCGCTTTCTTCACACCCATTTTCTTGTTTGCACAAGAATCTGTTTTGACGGGTAAAATTACCGATGCGTCTTCATCAGATGTCATGGTTGGAGCTTCTGTTACATTAAAGGACTACAATGTAACAACACAAACAAATGGAAGCGGAGGTTTTACATTTAAGAATTTAAAAAATGGAAGATACCTTCTTCAGGTTTCCTACATTGGGTTTAAGCCTTTAGAAAAAGTCGTTCAAGTAAATGGCAATACACACATTAGTCTTAGCCTGGAAAAAGCCTTATTGCTAGCAGACGAAGTTATTGTAAACGCAACCAGAGCTTCGGCAAATTCGGCAACCACATTTAAGAATATCAATAAAGAAGAAATAGAAAAAAACAACTTTGGGCAGGATATTCCCTATCTATTGAATCAAATGCCTTCCATGGTTGTTTCTTCTGATGCCGGAGCTGGCGTTGGTTATACCTCTATGCGCGTTCGCGGCTCTGATGCTACACGAGTAAATGTCACTATTAATGGCATCCCTTATAATGACGCTGAAAGTCAGGGTTCTTTCTTTGTTAATCTTCCCGATTTTGCTTCTTCGGTTGACAATATGCAGCTGCAAAGAGGTGTTGGCACATCTACAAATGGTGCTGGTGCGTTTGGTGCAAGCCTGAATATCCAAACCTCTGTCCTTACAGATTCTGCTTATGCCGAAATTAACAATGCTGCAGGTTCTTACGGAACATTAAAAAACACCGTAAAAGTTGGTACCGGATTGATCAACGGAAAATGGACTTTTGACGGCCGTTTATCCAGAATTATCAGTGACGGATACATCGACAGAGGTTCGTCCAACTTGAAGTCTTATTACCTTTCTGGTGCTTATTATGGAAAGAAAAGTATTCTTAGAGCAGTTACTTTCTCTGGACAGGAGAAAACCTATCAGGCATGGAACGGTATACCAGAGGCTAAACTGAAAGGTAGCCAGGCTGATTTATTAGATCATTATTACCGTAACCAGGGTGATCTTTATAATACCGTTGAAGATTCTTTGAATCTATTCAATTCTGATCCAAGAAAATTCAACATGTTCAGCTATAAAAACCAAACGGATAACTATACGCAGAACAATCACCAGCTTTTGTATTCTAAAGAAATCAACAACCAATTAAGTTTTAATGGTGCTTTACATTATACTAAAGGCGCAGGTTATTACGAAGAATACAAATACGGACAAAAGTTCAATAAATACGGATTAACTCCGATTACAATTAACGGAACAACAATTAATAAAACAGATTTAGTTAGAAGACGCTGGTTGGATAACCACTTTTATGGCCTAACTTATGCTTTAAATTACCGTCCTTCTAATATTTTCGATTTTGTTCTTGGTGGTGCATATAACGAGTATAAAGGAGAACATTTTGGCGAAGTCATCTGGGCAAGATATGCATCACAAACAGAAAACGACTATCGTTATTATGATAACGACGCTACGAAAAAAGACTTCAACGTTTTTGGAAAGGCAACAGCTAAATTTAATCAACTGAATCTTTTCGCCGATTTACAATACAGAAGAGTAGATTATACTTTTGTTGGAAAAGATCATAATGGAGTAGACCTTGAACAAAATGCGGTATCTAATTTCTTTAATCCTAAAGTAGGTGCAACTTATCAATTAGATGAAAAAAGTAATATTTATGCTTCTTATGCCATAGCGAATAAGGAACCTAGCAGAAAGGACTACACAGAGTCGTCTACAAACAGCAGACCAAAACCAGAGCAATTACATGATATTGAGCTTGGATACCGATATTTAAGAAACAATGTTACTGCCGGTTTGAATCTATTCGGCATGTTCTATAAAGACCAGCTGATACTAACTGGAGAAATTAATGACGTGGGCTCTTATGTTAGAAGCAACGTAGACGATAGCTATAGAATCGGAGTTGAGTTCGATTCGAAATGGGCGGTATCACCTAAATTCTCATGGGGCGTAAATGCAAGCTTAAGCGATCATAAGATTAAAGAATTTCATGAATTTTTTGATGAATACGATGCCAATTTCGCGCCTATTGGACAACAAGAAAATGTTTACAAAAACACCAATATTGCTTTTGCACCAAAGTTCATAGCTGGAAATGAGTTTGCTTATAAACCTTGCAAAGGTGTAGAAGCGGCTTTTATTTCTAAATATGTAAGCAAGCAATATTTGGACAATACCTCAAACGAAGCTCGTAAATTAGATGCATTTTTTGTAAACGATATCAGATTGGGATATCAGTTCCAAGCTTTGGGATTAAGAAATATTGGTCTTGCTTTACAAGTAAACAATATATTCAACGAGAAGTATGAGAGCAACGGTTATACTTATGGATATATTTTTGATGGGAATCTGGTTACAGAGAACTTTTATTTCCCTCAGGCAGGTACTAGCTTTATGTTTAGCTTGAATGTGAAGTTTTAAAAAAGAGGCGCAGGCAGTGTTTTACACTGCCTGCGCCTCTACTTAACCCGACTATTTAGCCCTTTATTTAAAACTATATTTACCCGGTAAAATTTCATATTGTAGCAAATCTCCCGTATTAGGTAATTTCTTAACCGTTTTATATTTACTTATATCAATAATATCCTGAGGTTTTAACTGTAATACCCCAACACTATTAGGAGGTACCACAACCTCCAATGATAATTGTTTTCCAATTCTCTCCCAATTAACTTCAATACCTCCCACAGGAGATTCAAACTTAGTTTGAGCGCTCTTAATTTCAGTTGCCTGATAAGCTGGTGGTCTTATTATAAAATGCTTAAAACCGACATAATCAGGATGCCTTCTAATTCCACCAATCCCATCAATAAACCATGCTCCCGGATATAAATACGAACTGTGCAATAAAGAATGCCCTGGCAAGTCCTTTTCCCACATTTCCCAAATTGTAGTCGCATCGTTATCTTTCATATAACCCCAACTTGGATATGTTTTCTTTGAAGTTATAGAATAAATAAGATCATCTCTGCCTTCATCTCTCAACAATTTAAACAATAGCGCACCTCCTGTAATTCCCGCATGAATATGGCCTTTTCTAACCTCAAGAATTTCTTTTTCTAGGCGTTTAAGCACTTTCTCTCTCAATTCTTTAGGAGGAACTTCTGCCAATAATGCCGCAGCAAGATTTGACATAGTACCATCAGAATAGCTATAATCGTTTTTATTATAAAACATTTCATTAACAGCTTTTGACGATAACTCCGCTTTTTTCTCCCAAATAGCCGCATCATCGTTCTTACCTATAAGCCGAGCTACTTTTGCCGCAGTTCGCAAATTGAAAATGTAATAAGAGTTGTTTAAGCATAGATTCTGGGGCGAGTCATTATTCATTCCCTCTGCTGTAGCATTAGGCCATAACCAATCTCCCAGAAAATCCCATTCTCCTCCAAATCTTCTCATCAAATTTCCTTCTACATGGGTGTCTAAAAATGACAGCCAGCCTTTCATCATTTCAAAGTTCTTTTCCAAAACTTGAATATCACCATAATGTTGATACATAAACCATGGCAAAGTAATCACGATACCACCCCACGCTGGTCCTCCACCTCCCCAAATAGTTGGTGCTGTATGAGGTATTACACCATTATTCAAGATTCTGCCACTTGTAACATGCTTTCTTGCATAACTGGTATCAAGCATATCTCCAACCATAGACTCTGTTCCCTGCACATCTCTCCAGTCTTCCATCCATTTGGTGTAAAATGCGCCCATTTGATAATTAAACATCCCCGTTTCGCTGGTTGCATGCGCATCTCCTCCGTAGCCCATTCTTTCTCGCTGTGGACAATCTACAATAAAACCGCCTAATGAGAGATTTTCGAAAGTCCATTTTATACGATCATACATCCAATTTTGCAAAGTGTCTGAACTTTGAAAACTGGATGCGTTCTTAAAGTCCGTTCGCACCATCCATCCTTTAACATCTTCAGCTGTCAATTCTTTTTTCAACCCTTTAACAGTAATCCATCTACCAGAACTATAGTTAAAACGGTTTGTAAAAGTTCCCGTTCCGCTTTGATTAAGCACATAGGCACTATGCAAACCAAAGGTCATGTTATTTTGCTCTCTTTCTGAGTATTGAAATTTAATGGTATCTCCCGGAGTTCCGCTCACATTTACCTGAGTCCATCCGGCGAAGTTTACTCCCATGTCTACTCTATAAGAACCGTCTTTTCTTTTTTTTATGTTAACCGGTTTTATTTCTTCAAAAACTCTATTATGTTCTACGGCTTGAGAAGATAATATGAGTTTAGTTGGATATACAATTGACGGCTTCCACTTACTTTCATCACATTTTATTTGGTTCCATGATTTATCTTCAAGTCTGGCATCCCAAATCTCGCCACCCATTCGCTTAAAGTCCCATTTACCCAACAATTTATTAGGACTTGGTTTAGTTTTCCAGGTCTCATCAGTAGAAATACGGGTAATAGGCCTTATGTTAAACGATGGATTGCTTTCTTCATAAACAGCAACCTGTGCTTTTACTATTGGAGTAAGCGGACGGTCATCGTTTAAAATGTATCCGGGAAATATAGACCAGGATGTGCCCAACCAAACAGCAATTACATTTTTACCTTTTACAAGTTTATCTGCAATATCATACGCAATATATCTCGCTCTTTTGGTATGATTAGAGACCGCTGGCGCTAAAACATGATCTCCAATACGCTCTCCGTTTACATAAACTTCATGATAACCAACAGAAGCCACAAATAAAGATGCTTTCCCCGGTTTTTTATTTAATTCGAAAGATTTACGAAACCATGGATCAGATATATTGTTTGTAGACGAAGATTTATCGTACAGTTCATCACTTCCAATCCATTTTGCAGACCAATCTTTTTGATCAAACAAACCAGTACTCCAAAAGGCCAGATCACTCCAAGCAGATTCTCTGCCTTTTTCGTCCTTAACTTTTACTTTCCAAAAATAAGTACGATCTGAAACAAGGGCTTTTCCTGAATAATCAATAAGCTGCATTTGATCCGATGTTACCCATTTTGTATCCCAAACATCACCCTGAGATTTTTCTAATAAATCTACACTTGACGCTACAATTATTCTATATGCAGTTTGCATTTGACCATACTCGGTATCTCGAACAGGTTGTAAAACCCAGCTTAGACGAGGCTTTTCTAAATCTAATCCTAAAGGATTTTCGAGATATTCGCATCGAAGTTGAACAGGTTTAATAGACCCTGTTTTTTGCTGAGAAAAAGCCTCTACTACGCATAATAATATTATCAAAGGCATTAAAAAAATATGCCTATGTATATTCTTCATATTTTTTAAATTGACATTATAACTAAACAAAGATTAATAATGAAGTCTAAAACTCTACAAAAACCGCATCTCCTGCTTTTATTGAAAAATTAAGTTTATTGTTAGCAGGCACCTCTTCTGTTGATACATTATTTCTCCAAACCTTTACTTTACCAACCGTATTTTTAAGAGACAGTGTTACATTTGCCGCTTTGTCTGGATTTAATGTCGTTATTAAAACTTTATTCTTTCCTTCTTTGGATTTAAAACAGCCAACAACATTATCGTCGCCAGATACCGCAACAACTTCCCCAAATTCAGATAAAGGCTCATACATATTATATGGCTTAACAGCTGTTTGGATTACACCCTCTGCATGACAGTTCAGCAAGATTTTTCCAATGGCATTGATATCCGAATTCAATTTCTTTACAT
The DNA here is from genome assembly GCF_000190735.1 of Pseudopedobacter saltans DSM 12145. GTDB lineage: Bacteria > Bacteroidota > Bacteroidia > Sphingobacteriales > Sphingobacteriaceae > Pseudopedobacter > Pseudopedobacter saltans. The sequence continues at coordinate 3,688,988 of NC_015177.1, read as the reverse complement.
AATCATAACGAACTGTTTTTTCTCCGTTTAAACCAATCAAAGCTTCTCCAAAATTTTCACTACCGCTACCGGGTGACCAATAACAAAAATATTGTATTCCTTTGGCTCCAAAAGCGAGATTTGACCATACCTGCCAACGGATATCTGCTTCGCTTGGCTCTCTCTTATCCGGTACTCCTGGCGTTCCTGAGATAGACAGGGTTTGAACAAATGTCCAAAAAGGAATTTCCTTGAATCTTGATTTTGCTCTGATAAAATCCAAATTAGAATAATAGTCTTTGGCTATTGTACCGTCTGTTAATAAAGGATAGCTATCATAAGACAAATAATGTGGAGACATTGTCTGCATCCATGAGTTGATATAGTCTGCATAACTGGATGTTTGAATTCCGCCGGTTGCATAAGATGGGAGTAAATTAACATGCCAAAGTTTATCAGGATAAGTTTTCTTTAAGGCGGAAGCAAATGCTTCAACAGCATTAAAAAGCGGTTTTCCTGGCTCATCCATTAATAGTTCTCCTACAAAAGCGGGATGATTAGCATAGGGCTTTATTCCATTTGTAAATTTTGTTAATAAAGCCGCGTCTGGATTTTGAGCATATTTTTTTATATCATCAGTAACGGTTGCTCTATTAGCGAAATATTTTAGTCCATGAGTTTGACAATGGTCTAACACATTTAAAATTCTACTGTTGCTGTTTTCGTAATGATAAAAACCATTTACAAAATTTATCCCGCAATCCTTTATCCTTTTATATTCGTCACTAGTCTGATTATTGGCAGGGGGGGTAACCCATAAGCCTATCGCTATTTCGTTAATATTTAAGATATCATACTTGTTCTCTGTTGTTGTGCCGCCGTTATCATCTTTAGATCCTTCAGCATTTTTTTTACATGCAGAAAGAACCTGCATCGCACTTAACATGATTACCATTAATAAAGCCTTCATACTATCTATACTTAAGTATTTTCAAATTAATTAAACTCATTTTCAGGAAGATTATATCCTTTTTCTTTCCATTTGTTCACAAGAGGCTTAAGATTAAGCAAAAACCTGTCATAAGACCTATATTCTTCCTTTGTCCAGCCTAACTCAGCATAAGCTGCTATTCTTGGAAATATATGATACTGAATTGCTGCCATATCTGAAATCCATTCTGTCCATAATTGACAGCCTAACCCAATTACTGAAGATCTTTCATATCCTTGCGGAACCACTTGAAGTGAATAAGATTTTTTAAGCGGTAACTGATCGTAAGAATAGTTCAGATAGGTATCTTCATGATAAGAATTGACAACTTTATAGTTATTGTCTAAAGCATATTTTAAAATATCCTTATTCCCTGACCAAAACTGAACAATGGCATTTTTTGACAATTGCTGAGTTACTTTCCCTGTATCCTTTTGCCAAACGTGTGTATCTACGCCCAATATTTCGCTCCACCCGATAATACTTTTCCCTAGCTCTTTCTCAACGTAATCACTTATCTCATTGGTAAACTTCACTTGAACATCTTTATAATTTTTCAAATTATTTTCCGTCATGTATTTGGTGATGTTTTCTGAGGCTTTCCATTGATTATGTTTTACTTCGTCCCCTCCTATATGAATATATGGTGCCGGAAAAAGCGAACTAACTTCTGCAAGTACATCTTTAAAAAATTGAATGGTTTTCTTTGATGATGGGTCAAAAACATTTTCCATAACTCCAAAACGGGTAGGCACTTTGATTTTTTGATCAAGTGTCCCTAGCCACGGATAAGCCGCTATCGCCGCGGAAGCGTGTCCTGGCATACTAATTTCTGGGATTATTTGAATACCTCTATCTCTTGCATAAGCAACTATTTCTTTAATGTCGCTATGACTATAATATCCTTGATGAAGTTTTCCGTCAAATTTATTACTTTGATACCTTCTAAGAAACTCATCATATGCTGGATCTCCTGTTTCTCCCGGCACTTGCAGCGTTGGGTCTTCAATTTGTGTACTATCTCTCTTAGCTCCAATTTTAGTTAATAAAGGATATTTTTTAATGTCAATTCTCCAACCCGCATCATCTGTTAAATGCCAATGAAACGTGTTCATCTTTAAAGCCGCCATTTCATCTAACAAATTCTTAACAACTTTTTTCCCGTGAAAATATCTCGCTTCATCCAACATAAAGGACCTCCAAGAAAACCGCGGCTCATCAATAATTTCTACTCGAGGTAATTTTTTATTAGAAACAAGCTGTTTCAATGTTTGCAAAGCATAAAAATGACCTTCTTTACTTGAGGCTTTTATATTTATAGCGTTATAATCTATATTTAAAACATATCCCTCTTTATTGGTTATTTCTGGAGATATTAGGAAGGATAATTTAATACCGCTCTTATTCTGTAAAATCCCAAAATCATGTTCTAAAGAAGAGTAAGTTTGTTTTTTAATCAATTCACCTCCAACAACGTTAACCCCTTTAGAAAGGTCACAAAAACCCTCATATATTTGTACCTTATTTGGGTAGGGTATAATATTTAACCTGTCTTTTGCTCCAAATACCCACAGTATACTGCAGAAATAAAAAAAGACTAATAACTTTATTTTATGCTTCATCATTTTATTCTAGTTATAACCTGGATTCTCCTCTAAATTTTTATTTTGCCCTCTTCTGGTAACAGTTATTGGGAAATAATAATTTCTGGCAGGAAACATAGGATCTACTTCCCCGTCAATTTTATCATGTATCAGAACCTTATATTTTTTTGTGCTATAGTCTAAAACATATTGAATTCCACTAAACGATCTGCTTAATTTTGTTTCTGCCTGACGCCATCTTCTTAAGTCCCAATACCTATGATTTTCAAAGGCCAACTCTACCTGTCTTTCTTTACGAATTTTATCCATAGTAATAGAAGAAAGCTGTTGCACACCTGCTCTGGATCTAATTTCATTAACTGCCGTTAATGCATCATTGACTTTAGACAATTCATATGCTGCTTCCGCAAAATTCAGATAGGTTTCGCCTAATCTAAAGATCGCATAGTCAGTCCGGGACTCCATTAGCCAAACCATATTATCTGCAGAGGGATCTAAATACTTCATAATACCAAAACCTGTATTAGAAATACCCGTAGAAGCATGAAAATAAGATTGATCGCCAACTGCCGGCATCCCCTTATAAGACGCTGTAAAATTTGTAAGCAATGTCCCGTTTTCAGTAATTAGACCATGATGAAAGTTTATAGTATCCTTACCAAAATTACTTGCAACAGCATCTCTCCATGGCGTTCCATTAGTCCATATAGAAGCATAAAATCTAGGGTCTCTATTTTTCCATAATTCACCCATAGTCCATAATCTCGATTGAACATAGTTTCTATCAAGTGTTCCAGAAGTGCCATCTATATAATCAAAGGCTTCGATTAATTCTAAATAAGGTGCTTGATAATTCCCTTGTCCCCAAACAGACGGTCGAGGTGCATGACAAATATCCCAAGACCATGTACTTGTCCCACCTCCCGGATCAAAACTTTTTCCGCCATGCTGTTTAGCCATAATGATTTCAGAATTCCTCTTTTTAAGAAAAATATTCTTGAAATTTTGTACTCTACCTTCTAAATCATTTCCTCTAACATCTTCAGTATACAACCTATAAGGAGAATCTTCGATTATAGATTTAGATGCATCATAAGCTTTTTGGAAATAAGATTGAGATAAATTTGATGGTAACCCTGTTAATTTATTGGCATTTAATGTTCCATATTTTGCTATACTTCCTGCAAACAGCGCGGCTCTAGCATGTAAAGATAATGCGGCCCATTTATTCGCTCTACCATATTCATCCTGGACGGAAGGTAAGATTTCAGAAATCTCTTTAGTCTCACTAAGAATAAAGTCCCATAATTCTTGCTCTGTGTTTCGTTTAGGATACAATAAATCTTCTGGCGAATCTAACTGAGGTACTGTGGTTAACAAAGGAACTCCCCCATACCGCTTAACCATAGCGAAATAACAGAATGCTCTCAAAAATCTAGCTTCGGCGACTCTAATAGCTTTATTTCTTTCACTCAAAGGCGAAGAGGGAACTCTCTCAATAAATTCATTAAGGTTTCTTATTGTATAGTAAGAGTTTTCCCACCATTCCATAACACCTCCCTCTGCAGATATACCAAATATTTTTTCTGCTAAAACATTCGTCCACGCTCCAGAAGTATATTTTGCTTCATCGCTAATCTCAATAGACAATCCCGGACCAAATGTCTGAGCACTATTTCCAAACCAGTATCTCAGGTTTCCACTACGAGGATCTCTATTTGAAGGTGATCCTTCCCAACTCGTAAATACTGTTGTAGCATCGTTTATCATTACCGGAGTATATGCATATTGAGATAGTAAGAATGCATCTATTAAGGCTGGATCTTTCCATACTACTGCGTCTGTAAATCTATCAAGAGGAGCTTTATCCAATAAATCATCTTTACATGAACTAAATAAAGTCCCAAATAAGACAATTACAATATATATCTTTTTCATATCTAATCTGTTGTACTAATAATTTAAACTTAGACCTATGCTAACAGTTCTTTGCTGTGGATAATAATATGCTGCGCTTCCTTCCGGTGCTTCCGGATCGACACCCAACTTAGATAAATTTGTTATTGTAAAAAGGTTACTTCCTGCCGCATAAACCCGTAGTTTACTCATCTTTAATGACTTTAGTATTCTATCATTAAACTCATAGCCTAAAGAGAGACTTCTTAATCTTAAATATCTTGTATTATGATTTCTATAGTCTGAATACCACCAATTGGCAACATTTTTACTTCCAGGCCTTGGAACTAATGCATCCGAGTTGTTTTTTTCGCTAGTCCACCTGTTGTCATATTTAAGAGTTGTTGGAGCCGTCTCTAAATCTATGTAAGTAGTATAGCCCCAAGCTCCTTGAAAAACACTATTTAAATGGAGGCTTTTATATGAAACATTAAATAACAGACCCGCCATCCAATTTGGGACTGTGCCTTTACCTATTTCGATCCTGTCTTTCCAATCAAGCTTACCATCTCCATTAAGGTCTACATATTTTACGTCCCCAGGACGGATACCGTCATTACCTCCCAGGTCAACATAAGTATATGGCAAAGCTCTGATTTCATCCATCGACGTAAATAACCCATCTGAAACATAGCCCCATCTTTCATCTGTCCATTTACCTTGTACACCATTAATCCTTTTAATATCAGCATCTACATAATCGGGTTCATCATACTTCACCCATTTGCTTCTGGCCCAAGAAATATTTCCAGAAATATCATATGACACCTGATTAATTTTCCCCTTCGTTCCCAATTCAAACTCAAATCCTCTTGTATCTATGCTATTCATGTTTTCCAGAGGTAAGGCCGCTCCAAAACTTGATGGCACAGAATTAACCCGATATCCGGGTATACCTTCTCTTAAACGGTAAAACCCCTCTACCGTACCATAAATTCCGCTATTAAAAAGGGAAAAATCTAAACCCACGTTATATATTCCTAATTTTTCCCAAGAAAGGTTTGGATTTGCCAAGCCGGTCAAATAAAGTCCCTGCTTTATTTCATCTCCTAAAATGTAGGACATGTCATAAGAATATCCTGCGTAATATTGGTAGTTACCAATCCCATCATCGCCAGATTGTCCGGCACTTGCTCTTAGCTTCAAGTTGTCTACTTTGGTTGAGTTCTCCAGGAACTTTTCTTTAGACAATACCCAACCTACTGAAACACTCGGAAAATACCCCCATCTTCCATCTTTAGGAAATTTTGCAGACGCATCCGCCCTAAATATTGTTTCAATTAAATATTTTCCTTTATAACCGTAGTTAAAACGCCCAACATAGCTTTTTCTGGCCATTTCAGAAGCAGACCCATTATTTGACGCAGTGTTAGGATCGCCAACAAAAAGCTGATCAATTACTTCCGAAGCCAAATTACCTCGCTGTGTATCAAAACTTTCATTATTATAATTTATTCTTTCATGAAGCAACATACCCGAAAATCGATGGTCATTGTTGAATACCCTATCATAAGTAAAAGAATATTGTTGGGTAATATCACTGGAATTATACGATCCTAAATAAAGCATTGTTGGGTTAGCAGACTTCCTTTCAAAAATATATTCATCGGTAGCCGCCCTGTAAGAATAAAAGTTTGGTTGTTTTCTAAAAAGTTTTGAAAAACCTGTACCGCTATTATAATTTATAAAAGCTTTTGCCTTAAGCCCTTCGATACTTTTAAACTCATAAGTCAAAGCAGAATTAAGTCTCAGGCTTTTATTCGTATTCCTACTATAACCTGCCAATCCTTTATTAGATACAAAAACAGCATTTCCAGTGGAAGTTCCTGCATAAGACAACATAGTCGGATCTGGTAAGGTTAAAGGATACTTAGGATCACTTTCATATAAAGAATTGTAAAAATTAGAGTGACCTAGATTCATAGAGGTAAAGTCTCTAAGTTCACCTATGTAGTTGAAACTTGAAGACAATAATAACCTATCTGTTAATTTAGCATCAAGACTTGTCTGAGTGTTTATACGATCATAAGCTCCGCCATCCTTTCTGGCAATCGTTGTTTGTTTATTATAACCTACGTAAGAATAAAAGTTTACTTTATCACTTCCACCACTTACGGAAATATTATGATTTTGCTGTGGAGCCCAAGATCTTATTGCAGCAGAAAACCAGTCTGTATTTAAATAATTAGGGTTCGTCCCTGAATAAAACTCTTCAATGTCTGACAACTTCCAGGGAATTTGCGATGCGGGTAAACCTGCATTTATATGCGCCTCACGTTCCCATTCTGCCCGTTGTCCTGAACTTCCCGTAGCAATCAATGCGGTGGAATTCTGCATGGTCTGAGAAGCATTTGCTATAACGGTTACTTTTCCTTCTTTTCCTCTTTTTAAAGTCACCAGTATAACTCCATTTCCAGCTCTTGCACCATAAACAGAAGCAGCACCATCTTTTAGAATAGATATTGATTCTATCTGGGAAGCATCAATATTGTCAAAATTAGTTTCAACCCCATCTACAATAACTAAAGGACTACTAAATCCTCTAATACTTAATTGCGAACCATCAGATCCCGGAATTCCAGAAGTTTGCTTAGTTCTAAGTCCAGGTAATTGCCCCGTTAATGCATTTGTAACATTTGTAATCGGGGCAATAGTTAAATTTTCAGTCTTTAAAGTAGAAACAGATCCCGTAAGATTGGCCCTTTTTTGAGTTCCATAGCCAACAACAACCAGTTCCTCCAAAGCATGAACCTCTTCTTCTAAAACAATTTTGTAGGCAGAAATTCCTGAAAGGGTAAGAACTTGCATTTTATAGCCCATAGCAGAAACCAGTATTTGTCCTTTTTCTGGAACCTCTATACTAAATTTACCATCTATATCAGAAATTGCTTTTTGTTTTCTGTTTTGTACCTCTATGATAGCTCCAATTATTGGTTGCTGGTTAGCATCCATAACAGTTCCTTTTATAGAAATCAGCTTTTCAGTATCAGAGACACTGCTAGTTGTTTTTTTCTTTGATATGATTATATTCTTCGCTTGAATCTGGTAAGTAATCTCTTTTGAACGGAAAGCCTCGTCCAGAATTTCATTGATTGTGGCATTACTTTTATTTACAGTAACTCGTGTTTTACTTACCTGATCATCCAAAATGAAAAAAGAATATTTAAAATCCTTTCCCAATCTATCAACCAGCTGTTGAACGGTAACATTATTCAGTTGGATACTCGCTCTCAACTTTGTTGCCCCTGCCTGAGCCTGAACATCCGTTAGATGCAGAAACAACAAGCAGACAAACAGGCCTAATTGCATAATTGTCTGTTTAAAACTATTGACAATGCTTTTTTTCATAAAATTTATTTAGGGTAATATTTAATCACTTTCTATAGAAAATTTAGAGCAAATCGCTCCCATTTTGTGCAAAAACACAATTCAAACACTAGAGACTAGCGATTAATTTAGTATGAAATTTTAAGGTTGATTTTAAAGGCTTTTATAATAAAAAGCTCTTTATTATTTGCTCATAATTCGTATATGATTAGCATCATCAGTAACATAGCTAAACTTCAACTCTCCTTTTAAAGCATCAAGAATATTCTCTAATGGTTCATCAACCAAAAAAGAAGCAGAAACTATATGATTTGCCAATTTGCTATCCCTTATATTAATTTTCTTATTATAGATAACTTCAAGCTTATTGACTAATGTTTCAAATGAAATTCCTGAATAATTAAATCTCCCAGAAACCCATGCCGTATTTAATTGAACATCGCAATTATATTTCTCATATTCAAATGTTTCTACATTATACCTTAGCTCCTCATTAGGACGAAGAATCTTTTCACAATTATTTGATGTAAATAATATGGATCCTTCCACTAAAGTTGTAATCACATTGTGATCTTTCGATTTAACATTGAAACTTGTTCCTAATACCTTAGTTTTAGTTCCTTTAGTCTCGACCACAAATGGCCGATACTTATCTTTGGATACAGAAAAATAAGCTTCCCCTTCCAACTTCACATTTCTATATTTATCACCAAAATCAGAATCTATTGTAATAGAACTATTTTTATTCAATGTCACCTTAGAACCATCTGTTAAAAGATATTCAACGGGTATAGTTTGAGCAGCATAAGTAAACGCATTTCTTGATGAAGAGTTATTTTCTACTATATACAGTATTAATGCCGAAGTGGTTATAAAGAACAAAATAGCAGCAGCAGCAATAATTCTCAAAGAACTCAATCTAACTGTAGTTACAGTACTGGCAGACTTTATTCTTTCCATTATTCGATCTCCAACTTGTTCTCTCTTCTCAATTGCATGATATTGAATATCGGCATTCCAGTATTCTTTTAGTTGATTATATCTTAAATTATAATCAGGATTCTGAGAAAGAATTTGAAAAAACTCTTCCTTTTCCTTTTCTGAAACTTCCTCAGAAAGTACTTTTGAAACCAATACCGAAAATCGATCTTCCATAACAATTAAAAAACAACACTTCTTTTTATAAAGACTCGAGCTTATAACCAATCCCCTAATTTACACATTTTATTTATCCTCTATACAACGTATACACATCGCTCTAGCTCTCGGAGATCCATTAATTTGATATACTGCTCCATTTTGATAGGTTGTTAAAAAAGCAAAACCTTCTAACGAACTATTAAACCACAAATTACCAGAAAAAGCTGTGGCATCTAAACTTCCGTTAGCTTCACGATAACCGGTATATGGAAAAATATTATTTTGATTATTATATAAAAACAGAAATCCTCCGTTTTGAGCTGTATTAAAATGCGTTTTTTCTAAGCCTTCCGTAATTTCCTTGGCAGGCACTTTATAACCTAGCGGACAAGGGTCATAAACAGTTTTTGTACCTAAATCATTAGTCCAAAATAAAGTGCTTCCGTTTTCTTCCCAATCAACACCTGCACTTTTAATAAATGATAGCGGTTTTTTTATGGAATAAGCAAGCGTTTTAGGTCCGGCCTCAAATTGAAAAGCCGGATTTTTCCCTGCCAAGTCAATTAGCAAAACCTCACTTGGGGTACCAAAACTAGTAGAAGCAGTAAATGGATCCTTACGGCCGAATTGATATTGTAAACCTATTGCACCTGCATCTTCAGGGTTTTTGTTAATGGCTCCTAAATTTCTGTCCATAATTTTGGCTCCAGAAGGCAATGTAATCGTGCCTATTGCTTTTAAATCTTCTACTACCCAGATATGCCAAGACCATTTTATTTCATTACTTGCGTTTTTTACAGCTACCACAGCATTACCATTTACATTTCCTGCTGAAACAACGACTTTGGCAGAAGCACCTGTACCAACAATTTTTACATCATCAATAACGTCATAATTATCCATCCACAATAGTTCTGCTGTTAAGGTTTCTGTCGATGATATTTGTGTTCCTAAAGAGGTTTTGTTCGCTCTTGATACCGGTATTACTAACGCATCGTCAAAAACTGTCAAATAACTATTTGATTCTGCTAAAGCGGTTAGTGTTTTTGTAGCTATTTCTAGCGTCTTTCCATAAACTGTTTTACCTGATTTTGTCTTTGCATAAGCCCTCACATAGTAAACTTTTTCTGGGTCTAAATCTTTTATTTTAACAGAATATTCTCCTGTTGCAACGTCTATATCCGCAACAAATTTACCGCCTTCCACGGTAGGATTATTTTCAGCCCCCCAACAAACCCCTCTTTCATTTATCGGTTCTGAACCCGATATTACACCTCCAGTCTTAACACTTACTGCTGTTAAATTAGAAACTGCAGCGGTTTCGATTTTTAAATCTACAGACGATCCGCCATCATTGTCTGATTTTTTACACCCTAGAACAAAGAGCATTATAACACATGTTAGTAATAATTGATTTTTCATGTTTACATTTTTTATTGGTTAACTTTATTTAAAATTTTTTCATTTTATTTGAACATAGAAATCCCTATTCATCAACTGTTATGAGTTGATAAAACAAAAAAATCTTTCAAAATTCATTTTGATTTCAGGTTATACTTTTTGGTTATTTTTCATCATATTTTCTGTGTGTTTTCTTATACTAAAGACACCAGATTTTTAATAATCCCCCATCAAGTTTTAAAATAAAAAAGAATAACTTTAATTCTCTTCACACACCTACAATAAGTCATTGTTTTTCATCCAGTTAGTCAACCTATCAAACCAGACATCATTCACTCTTTTAAAATCCAATCCATAGCCATGGCCTCCTAAAGCATATATATGAGCTTCATTTTTCACTCCAAAATTGTTTAGTGCCCTTATATAACCGAAAGCGTTTTCTATAGGAACAACATCATCGTCATTAGAGTGAATAATGAATGTTATAGGGGTTTCTTTTGTCACTTGCTTTTCATTAGAATACAAATCAATTAGTTCTTGAGGGGGATTTTTTCCGATTAGATTTTCTCTAGACCCTATATGCGTATTTTCCCAAAAAGTGATTACAGGATACATGAGAATGGAAAAATCAGGACGCAAACTAGTGTGTTTTTTATTTTCTACACATTCTCTCTTGAAATGAGTTGAGGCTGTAGAAGCTAAATGACCACCGGCAGAGAACCCCATAATTCCTATCTTATTTGGGTTTATACCATACTTAAATGCATTTTCACGAACATACTTTATAGCTTGTTGTGCGTCTTGCAATGGTCCAATCTTTCTATCCATCATGATTTCATCACTTGGTAAGCGATATTTTAATACAAATGCAGAAACGCCCATTTCTGCAAATTTTGCAGCCACATCATATCCTTCATGACTGATAGCTAATCCTCCATAGCCTCCTCCCGGACAAATAATCACAGCAGCATCCGTTTTAGATGAATTAGCCGCTTTGAAATAAGTTAAACTTGGTTTAGACACCTTAGTTGTCCATAGTACAGGATGTACGTTTATAACCGTCTCTGTTTGTTCTTTGTAACTGTCAGAATTTATAGCTCCCGGTACTTGGGCATATAAAGCGATCTCTTCCCCCTTTTGAGCTTGAGCGATAGAATTAACTAAGACAGTCGCAAAAAACATTAGCGTAATCTTTTTCATGTTTGATTTTAATGATTTAGTTTATGCTGCTAAAGACACCTGTTGAGGGATAATCCCCCATAAACTAAAAAAGAAAAAGATTCCTTTACATTCCTGCTATAAGTCTTTGTTATTTTGTAATGCTTCCTTCAGCTTAGCTACTGCTGCCGCAACCTGCTTTTCTAATGTCTTTACAGAGACTCCCAAAACCTCGGCAGCATCTTTATATTTCATCTCATTTTCACGAATCATAAGAAAAGCAAGTTTAGTTTTAGTAGGCAGTTCCTCTATAGCTTTATTTAAGGCTACAATAGTCTCTTGGCTTATATATATAGATTCTGGATTAGTAGTGGTATTATAAAATAAATCTATATCAACATCATTAATATTAGACAATTCCATCTTCTTTTTACGCAGAAAATTAAGTGCTTTATTTTTAGCTATTATAAAAACATAGCTCTCCAGATTCTCCACCTCCTCTAATTGTTCTCGTTTATTCCACAAAGAAAAAAACACATCCGACATTAGTTCTTCACATACATGACTGTCTTTAACAAATAATGAAATAAAACGGAAAACTTTGTCTTGATACGTATTTACAAATATTCTGAAAGAATGCTCATCACTAGACTTTCTTTTAAAAACATTATCGAAAATATGCTTTAATGAGTTCAAATCAATTTCGCCTTAATATTAAATAGGAATGCCAAGTAAATATAAACAGTGCCGGTTTAAAGTTATGCTTATATCGGCATAAATGTAGTACATTTTTTCTCAGGTGAGAAACCTCAAAAAAACTATCCTAAGCAGACAGAAGTCACTCCTATCAAAATACTTTAGACTTATCAAAAAAGCCTCTCTGACATTATAATCAGAGAGGCTTTCATATTCTGTCAATAAAGGACTATCTGCCCATTCCTCCTGGCATATTCTTCATCATTCTTTGCATTTTTGCCATAGCTGATGGGTCTGAGAACTGTTTCATCACTTTTCTCATATCCTCAAACTGCTTAATCAACTTGTTTACTTCCGCGATATCTGTTCCTGAACCTTTAGCTATTCTTTGCCTTCTGCTTGGATTAATCGTGTCCGGGTTTTCTCGCTCATAAGGTGTCATAGAATGGATAATAGCTTCAATTCCTTTAAAAGCGTTATCGTCCACTTCTATATTTTTCATCATTTTGCCAACACCCGGAATCATTCCCATCAAATCTTTGATGTTACCCATTTTTTTGATCTGCTGAATCTGACCTAAGAAGTCGTTAAAATCAAATTTATTCTTCCTGATCTTCTTTTGTAGTTCGGCAGCTTTTTTCTCGTCAAACTGTTGTTGAGCTCTTTCTACCAAAGAAACTACGTCTCCCATTCCGAGGATACGGGATGCCATCCTGTCCGGGTAGAATACATCCAATGCATCCATTTTCTCGCCGGTACCAACAAACTTAATTGGCTTGTTAACTACCGATTTGATTGACAAAGCCGCTCCCCCGCGTGTATCACCATCCAATTTAGTTAACACAACTCCGGTAAAATCCAACCGGTCATTAAATGCTTTCGCTGTATTTACCGCATCCTGACCGGTCATTGCATCTACAACAAATAGAATCTCCTGCGGGTTGGTTGCCTTTTTAACCTCTGCAATCTCATCCATTAAAGCATCGTCTAAAGTTAAACGACCCGCCGTATCGATGATAATTACATTGTTTCCATTTTGCTTTCCATGGGCAATACCCTCTAAAGCAATAGCAACAGGATCTTTAGATTCTCTATTGGTATAAACTTCTGCACCCACTTGTCCTGCAAGGACTTCCAATTGGTCAATCGCGGCCGGGCGGTAAACGTCGCCTGCAACTAATAAAGGTTTTTTATTTTTTTGCGTTTTTAAAAAGTTGGCTAACTTACCTGTAAAAGTTGTTTTACCAGCACCATTTAATCCTGCAATTAATATAATAGTTGGATTTTGTTTTAAATCTAATTCGGTAACAGAACCACCCATTAAAAGGGTAAGCTCATCGTTCATGACCTTGGTTAGCAACTGGCCTGGAGAAATGGCGGTCAATACATTCTGACCTAAGGCCTTTTGCTTAACTTCATCAGTAAAAGATTTAGCTGTTTTATAGTTAACGTCTGCATCTAAAAGAGCTTTTCTAATCTCTTTCATCGTTTCGGCCACGTTAATCTCGGTAATGCTTCCTTGTCCTTTTAAAACCTTAAACGCCCCTTCGAGCTTTTCCTGTAGATTGTCAAACATCTGCTAATCTGATTTTTTATATAAACCACAAAGTTATCATTTTGATTGAAAGGGTGTAACCTTATTTTTTAGAACTTTTTTATTTCCTTTTGTAACAAGTGGTAATGTTTTGGCGTCTTATTATAAATAAGCTTAAAATTCTTGTTAAAGATTGTTAAAACTGTTTAAGTTTCACACTTAAAAAATGTATATTTAAGGGATTAGAAATCTGATTATTAAACTTTTAATAAAAAACATATTATTTCTATCTGCGAGGAAATAAAATTAGTTAGTTAGTGTTATGCAGAAAAAATGCCCCGGAACGTGGGGCATTTTTATATCTCTTATCTTGGAAGTTTATAAACCAGACCCAGCGCTAAAGACTGCATGGACTGAATTTTCCCATCGCCCGAATTATTATCGTATAAAGCCGTTCCATTTATAGTAACATTCACCATTCGGTTCACTTTCGCCGTTAAGGTAGCATCCAGCCTATGATCAATTTGACTCAATTTATCGTATGCCACAAACATCATATACCTTGCCTTCAAGTTCATATTGGTTGCTATATCTTTATCTAAATTAGATACTATCTGAAATGCCAACTCATTTTTCACTTTATCTCCTCTAGGAACACCAAAGTTTTTACTATTATTTCTATACAGCGTGGTGTCTAACATAAATGTCTGTCTGGCGGTCCCGGTACCTAAACGCGTACTAAAATATTTTACCGGTTTATACTCGAAACCTATAGATTCTGTAAGATAGCCTGGTGCCATAAATTTAGAGATGGCTGTTGCGGTATCTCTACCTGTTGTTTTACTTTTAAAATAAGTATAACCGATATCAAATTGCGACTCGAAACTTAATGAACCGAAAAAATACCAGTTTTTAGACATCTGCAGAGAGGCTTTGTTGTCCCAAAAAATACGGTCATTGGTCTTGCGTTCCATCTGACCTTTATTTTTCAATTTTCCATATTGCAATATAAACTCTGTAGACAGGTTTTTCGCATCCTTTTTATATTCAGACTTATAGTTCATCAAAGCCGTCATAGCAATAGAATTAACCCCTCCACTACTCCAATTGTCACTAAATGCAGCCTGATTCAGGTTAATTCCAAAAGATGCGGTTGTTTTCCAGTAATTCACTTTCCTCTGAACCAAATAAAAAGGCAAAGTTTTTTTTGTAATCTGGAAATAATTAGGCCTTGTAACAAATGGGTTTTTCTTTGGATAAATGATAGAAGTGGGAATGGTATCTGATTCTGAAAAACTTGCTTGCGCATTTGCACCTGCTATGGTTAAAAGAAAAATAACAAATACAAACAAGCTTCTTAAAAGTATATTCATGATTCGAATTTTATTCAGATCTAAAAAAGAACAACGTAATCAAACCGCAAATTTGTATATAATTTTCCTAACGGAGGTCATAAATATGACAAAAAAGCCCAAAATCTTCGTCTTTCCAGATAATCCGGATTAGTATCATTTTCAAAAGCTTCCCTTTCAAAAATGATATTACGATAGGCCTTATAGTGGGTTTTATAACGTAGCAAATTGATTAGATAATTAAAAAAATATAAAACATAGAAAGGCAACACTAAAAGCTCCAACTGCTGTCTGATATGTATGCGCTCGTGAAAGATAAGCTGGCTTTTATAATCAATTCCTTTTCTTTTAATTAAAATAAAGGGAAACAAGGCCATGCCATCTACTCTAAGCCACGAGCAAATAATAATTGGGCATCTCACGGCGTCTCAATTGGTTTTAAATTGGAAACCTCGTCAGGATATGGCTTTTTCTTAAATCGGATATATGCTATTTTCACATAACTGATCAAATCATAATCGCTTGCTCCGTATACAAAATAGTATGATGGCCGATAATTAATCATAAATAACTCTAATTGATCGCCTTTAAGCCCGGTATATTTACTTACCAGCGACTTATTGAATTTTTCATCAATAAAATTATTCATGTAATCACGCTCCATAACCTCCTGTAGTTTTTTTGCATTTCTGCCTTCTCTACTAAAAGAGTTCCATAAAGCGTCTATGCTTAAACCAACGCCAGACTGACCAAAAGAAAGCAGATCTCTATTTGTCAGCCGATTAAGGCTGCTAAACTGCTTCCTTAATTCTTCATATCTTTTCATTGCTGACAACACGGAATCCTTTACCAGCACCTCTTTTAACGGAATAGCTACTCTTTTCAGATAAAAAACCAAAGCTGTCTGATTTGCATAAATTAAAGTATCGATATAATATCCCTCTGCAACAGCCACTAACTTATCTCCTGGCTTAACGTTAATTTTAAACTCAGCCTTAGTATTATTGAAAAGCTTTATCCCCGTCCTAAGGTTATTGATATTTACCCGATTGACTCTCTGTCCTGTCTGTTGATCAAATACGACACCATTCATTTCTATCTCCTGTGCGAACAATTTCGAAACAGCAAATAGCATCGCTATCAATAGCATATAGGGTGTCCTTTTTAACATCAATCCTTACTTCCTAATTATAAGTTCCTGACCAACTTTTATATTATTGTCTGTGATATAATTCAATCTCGTTAAATCATCTATACTTACATTAAAACGTTTGGAAATGCTAAATAGCGTGTCGCCAGGCGCAACCGTATAAATTGTCGGATTGTAAACAGGTGCTTTACTTCCTTTATACAAAGCTGTATCGGCTGATTTCTTTATTAACAATTTTTGCCCTATCTTAATGTTGCCATCATAAATCTGATTCATTTGTAGCAATTCGTCTACTGTTAAACCAAACCTTTTAGATAAGCTATAAGGAGTGTCTCCTTTTACAACAATATAATAGTCGCCTTCTATCGCTACAGGTGCATCTACCGGTTTATCTTTTATAGGTTCTGCCGGAATATTTTTGTTGATATCTGCCAGAACACGGTCTTCCCTTCTAATCTTCTCTATTTTACCTTCCTTTCTGTCGAATTTGTGCAATTCATATCGTTCTATAATAGAAATTAATAATTCGGGATAGCGTGGATTTGTAGCATAACCTGCAGCTTTTAATCCTCTCGCCCAACCTTGATAATCGTCTTTTTCCAATTCAAAAAGGGGGGCATAGCGCTTTCTTTTCAAAAATTCAGAATGATCCCGATAGCTCTCATCCGGATTACTGTAAACCCTAAAGCAATCATCCTTTGCGTCATCGTCCTTATAATAACCTTTTCCTCTCCAATCGCTTGTACATTTTATACCAAAGTGATTATTCGCATACCTTGCCAGATCGCTATTTCCATTTCCTGACTCCAGAATTCCCTGTGCCAAGGTAATACTGGCCGGAATCCCATATTTATTCATTTCCGTTATCGCAATGTTCTTAAAGCGATCGATGTAGGTTTGTGCAGTATAAGTAACAAAGTTCCCTTTTGTCTGCCTATTTACCTCCTTTTCAATCTCTTTATTATTATGATGATAAGTAGAACCTCCGTGATGATTAGGTTTGATTACTTTCTTTTTTGAGGAACAAGAACTTAAACCTATACTAATTAATACAAAAAAAAGGATATGCTTAACTGACAAATGAAATTTCATGCGCTTTATTTTTTCCTGATTATAAATAGTCCGTCTCTTACTGGTAATATTAGCTTCTCTACCCGATCATCTTTAGCAATTTCATCGTTGAAATTCATGATATTGCTGGTGTCTTTATCTGATTTATTTTCCAACACTTTGCCACTCCAAAGCACATTATCGACAATAACAATCCCACCTTTTCTTACTTTATCAAATACCTGCAGATAATAATAATAATTGTTTTTCTTATCGGCGTCAATAAAGACGATATCGAACACTTCGTCTAGTAACGGAATTATTTCCTGCGCATTGCCTATCCGATAATCTATTTTTTGTGCATAATCGGATTGATTAAAATAGTCTCTTACCCTGTCTTCCAACTCTTCATTTATATCTAATGTGAATATTTTTCCGTCTTCGGTTAAGCCTTCGGCAAAGCAGAGTGTTGCATAACCGGTAAAAGTTCCTATTTCCAATATCCTTTTTGGATTCACTAACTTCGTTATCATACTGATAACCCGACCCTGATAATGCCCCGATAACATTCTGGGCAATAAAACCTTCAGATTGGTTTCTCTGTCAATATGCTTTAGCAACTCTGGTTCCGGCTCGCAGTAGTTCTCCAGATATTGCCTGAGTGTCTCGTTTATGAGTTCCATTTGGCAAAGGTAGTACCCAAATCCAAAAGTAAAAATTCAAAAGATTGTTAAAGGGCTTAAAATTTTATAATCTTTTGCGAAGTAATACTCATTTAAGATTTATTGTTTTAGATTATCGAAAATTAAAGACATAAAAAAAGCTCTCAAACGGGGAGAATGAAAGCTTTTAACTAACCAATTATAAACCTGACACAAATATACAGGTCAATACCTTCCTCACAAAGCATGTTAACGTTATTTAACATTTTAAAGATAACTATGACTTTTAATACCGAGTGGTAGTTTTAGATATCAGCATAAAAATAAAACAGCTGTTTGCACATATTATGCTTGCGGATTGTCTTCAGATCAAGTCCACTAGATCAGTAGACTTGATCTGAAGATATCCCGAGAAAGAGATTTAAAGCTACGTCTGATAAAATAGTGCATATTTTCAGGCAGAGTTTAAAATAGGCTTACGCAAAGCGTTCATTTTAATCGAATTCCAATACACATTTCAAAAGCAATAGTCTCCTATTTTCTAGAGGTCTCTAAGGTTATATCATCGACAACAATATCTGTAGTGTATCGCTTTGTGCCATCCTTTGCTTCGAAAATATTATTATTTAAACGTCCCTCCACCGTTAATTTAGTGCCTTTCTTGATTTGCTCCTCTGCAAGTGTCGCCTTCGCATTCCAAAATATCAGCGTAAACCATTGTGTCTTTTTAACCTCTTCCCCATTCGTAGTTCTATACGATTCGTTCACGGCAAGGCTTACCCGAGCCATTCTTTTGTTTTTACCGAAATCTTTTACATTTACATCTGTACCTGTGAAACCAGATAGAATTACTTTGTTAATTACATTTTCCATGTTTTAAAATTTTAAGTTTTTACTATTTAACGAACAATGATCTTCTGACCATCGACGATACAAAGTTGACTATGGTACAAAGCTTTAGTCGTATATTATCCGTTTATACACGTTTATACGTGAGTGTTAATGAGTATTAACAAGCCAACCATATTTTTTGGATTGACCGGAAATTTATTTAACTTCAACACTAAACATTGCTATATGAAAAAACTTTGTTTAGATTGCCAAACTCCTGTAGTTGGCCGATCGGATAAAAAATTCTGCGATGATCAATGCCGAACTAATTATAATAATAGATTAAAGGCAACAGATGACAGTTTGCTAAAACAAATCAACCTGATCTTAAAAAAGAATTATCAGATTTTAAAAAACTGTAATCCGGACGGAAAAACGAAAGTCAAAAGAGAGCTGCTTTTGCAAAAAGGGTTTGATTTTAATTATCATACTCATCTCTATACCACACAAAAGGGGACTTCTTACATCTTTTGTTATGATTTTGGGTATTTATTATTGGATCGTGAAAATGTATTGCTGGTAAAGAAGTAGAATGACTACTAGAAATTCTCTTTATAGTATCGTAAACAGCTTATCGAAAACCAGAATCATCTTAAAGAGATGACACATAAAACCAAGGCTTAATAGCTAAGTAAAATTGCTATAAACGACCTTTTATGACCTAATTAAAAGTGTGACAAATGAATAAAATAAAAATAGTGCATATTATCGGCAGTTTAAGTACCGGAGGTGCTGAAAGATTTGCTGTTGATTTATGTAACGAATTGGCAAAAAATGCCTTTTACCAGGTTTATATAATTTCGCTTTGTAAAAACAACTCACAGGATGTTATATCTCAGGATATTTCTAAACAGGTGAAATGTTTGTGTTTTAATAAGAAGAGTGGATTTAGTCCGTCTGTATATATAAAACTTACTAAGTGGTTCATTAATGTTAAACCGGAAATAGTTCATACACATTTAAATGCATTTGAATATGTCTTGTTATATAGCTTATTAAGCAAAAAAAGTCGCTTCTTTCACACACTGCATAATATGGCACAACACGAAAGCCCCAAATTTCTGCCAGCAAAATATTTGAGAACACTATTTTATAAATATGGAAAAGTGAAACCTATAACTATTTCGCGTAATGGAAGTGAAACCTATAGACAACATTATAACCTAAAAAACGACATTAGAATAGAAAATGGCAGACCCAATTTAAAATTATCAGAAGAACGTGAACGACTTCATAATCTATATAAATCAAATTCAGATGATTTTCTTCTGGTTCATATAGGGCGAATCTCGGAAGAAAAAAATCAAGCGCTGCTAATTGATGTCGTACAAAAATTTAATAGGCTGGAAAGTAAAAAGTGTAAGTTACTTATTATAGGTACAGGAATTGATGAAAATCTGCATAAAAGATTATTAAAAAAAGTTAAAAACGACCCTCAAATAGAGTTTTTAGGTGTCAGAAAGAACATTGGCGACTATTTAAGTATTGCTGATGCTTTTTGCATGGGCAGTACTTTCGAAGGAATGCCAATCGTTTTAATAGAAGCATTATCAATGGGCTGTATGCCTATTAGCACTCCGGTTGGAGGTATCCCTCAAATGATTACTCACGGAATCACTGGCTTTTTAAGCAAGGATATCTCTTTGGAGAGCTACTATGAAACTTTGAAACAAGCACTATTCTCTCCGGAAAAGGCGGTAATTCAAAACAATTGTATAAACGCGTTCAAAACGTATTATCATATAGAAATCTCTGCGGAAGCGTATTCAAATGTTTACTATTCAATGTTAAACAACAAAAACATTTTAAGCATGGATGGGAACAAAGTTGAAGCATAATATTTAGAACAAAAGTCCCTCTTTTTCTTTAGGCTTAGTGTATTATCTCAATGGAAGAAAAGATTCCGGGCTAAAACCAAATAATTGCTAAAAATCAATTTGATATGAATCATTTAAGGCCATATCCCCTATTAATTGAGCGTTAAAGGCTGTTTTTCTTCAAAAAACAAGAATACATACGGAATGAGAAGGGCATGAGATGCTTTAAAGAAGCTTGTGAGATGTATTGAACATCTATTAGATATAGAACTCAACAAAGAGCCATAATTAAATGGCTTAGTGTAAAAAAGGCAGATATATACTGATATAATGTGATGCTGAAACAACTTATCCCAAACTCACATTAATCTGTATTTATTTCCGTAGGAGTTCTTACCTTTCACAGGCAGGTATTAAAGGAAGAAAAGCCCTTTACAATGCAATATGGTGATGAGTTTGAACAGTATTGCAAAAAAGTTATTGATATCTCTAACCCTTATTCCGTCGTCTCATACAACAAGCCATCGGGAACTGGTACAACAGAAGAATAAATGAACATTCCAATTTAATTCAAATTTGAGCCAATTTATCGAATTTTGTTATTTATATATTTAGGAGAAAGTTGGAAGAATCCAATACTACTAAAAGATTACAGCGGATTTTAGACAAAATGGACTAGATTTTTTAATTTACAAATCACATGCCCTATAAAAATGATTATTAGAAAAGGACTGTCTACCGATTTAACAGAGCTGCAAAAACTATTCTCAGACACAATAAAAGCTGTCTGCCAGAAAGATTATAACCACGAACAACTTGAGGTTTGGGCTTCAGGGATCGAAAACCGACAACGCTGGCAAACCGTTATGGCCAAACAGCATGTTATTGTAGCACAAGATAATAATGGAAAAATAATAGGTTTCTGTTCACTTGACAACGGCAATTACATTGA
The DNA here is from genome assembly GCF_000190735.1 of Pseudopedobacter saltans DSM 12145. Taxonomy (GTDB): domain Bacteria; phylum Bacteroidota; class Bacteroidia; order Sphingobacteriales; family Sphingobacteriaceae; genus Pseudopedobacter; species Pseudopedobacter saltans. The sequence continues at coordinate 3,667,328 of NC_015177.1, read as the reverse complement.
TCTTATGTTTGTTCATAAAGATTGTCAACGCCAAGGAATTGCTTATAAACTCTATGCTGAAATCGAAAAAGAAGCAAAACGACAAAGGCAAACCGAACTAAGCTCTAATGTAAGTAAAACCGCCAGACCGTTTTTTGAAAGAATTGGCTTTAGTGTAAAAAAAGAACAAAGTGTAAACGTAAAGAGTATAACACTCACAAATTATAAGATGACAAAAACCATTGAAGCCCCAACTTTCGGGTCACATCCGGAATAGGCAGGTACTCCTATAGTTGGTATCTTCTTACATACCCAACTTTTCCATATAAGACTGCAGGATAATCGTTGCCGAAACTGTATCTACCAACGCCTTATCTTGTCTGGTCTTCTTTTTTGCCCCACTTTGCAAAATAGCTGCAGAGGCCATTTTCGAGGTAAATCTTTCATCCATCATCTCCACCGGAATTTCAGAAAAATTCTTCTTCAATAAATTAACAAAAGCCCTTACGTGTACTGCAGACTGCGAGTCTGTACCATCCATTTGCTTAGGTTCTCCCACAACAAAAGTTTCAACTGATTCCGTCAATAAATATTTCTTAAGAAACTCTACTATATCTTTTGGGTGTACTGTGGTTAAACCATTTGCGATAATCTTCATAGGATCAGTTACCGCAATTCCTATTCGCTTGGTACCGAAATCGAAGGACATTATTCTAGCCATATTTGAAAGTATCAGGTATTTAGTACCTAGTATCAAGTCTCTTGATACTACAAAAATAAGATTTATCTTCTTATTCTGACATCATCAATTAATTGTAAATACTTGGTACCTGATACTTTCTACTTGCTACTTATTTATTATTTTGCAACGATGCAGTTTAAAGATATTGTAGGACAACAAGAGGTTAAAAATCATTTGGTTAAGATGGTCAAAGACCAAAGGATTAGCCATGCACAGCTTTTTTTAAGCCCCGAAGGTTCCGGAAGTCTGGCCCTGGCAATGGCTTTTGCTCAATATATTTGTTGCGAAAACAAGCAGGAAAATGATTCTTGTGGCGAATGCAGCTCTTGCCGGAAATACCAGAAAATCATTCATCCCGATCTGCATTTTTCCTATCCTTTTTTTGCAAAACATAAAGAAGACACTGCATTAACATTTATAGAAGAATGGCGTAAAGCTTTTTTAAATAATCCATACCTGGGTTTAGACGAATGGAGAGACAACCTGAGTGCAGACAACAAACAGGCAAACATCAACATTGCGGAGTGTCACAGTATTATTCAGAAACTCAGTTTAAAACCTTTCGAATCTGAATATAAGATTTTAATCATGTGGCTTCCCGAATATCTGGACAAAGAAGGAAACGCTTTATTGAAGATTATAGAAGAGCCTCCTCATAAAACGTTGTTCCTGTTAGTTGCTCAAAATCAGGATCAGATATTAAATACCATTCTGTCTAGAACGCAGATTGTAAAAATCCCAAAACAAAAAAACGAAGATATTCAGCAGTTTTTAGTTGAAAAACGAGGGCTGTCTGAAAATAAAGCGGAACAAATTGCTTATTTAAGTAATGGAAGTCTGCAAAATGCACTTATTTTTTCCGAACAGGAAGAAAACGATTTTCACGAAAAAATGGCCAATTGGTTAAGAGCCTGTTATAGCAATAAAGGATCTGTATTTATTCCACTTGCAGAAGATGATCTGGCCAAATTAGGTCGCGAAAATCAAAAAAATCTTTTGCGTTATGGCATCAATCTCATGCGCGAATGCATACTTTTTCTTAGTGGCACACCAGGTTTAGTACACTTACCGGAAAAAGAATTAGAATTTATTAGTAACTTTTCGAAAGTTTTGGACATAGCAAAAGCAGAAGCTATTGCAAACGAGTTCGAAAAAGCGCATTATCACATAGAACGGAATGCAAATCCGAAGATATTATTTTTAGATGTATCTTTGAAGTTGGTAAAAATTATAAAGTTTAATACGCTCCCTTTTACAGGGACTCAACATATATTAATATAACTATGGGATGTGGAAGTTGCTCATCGGGTGGAGGATGTACACCCGCGGGCTGCAAAAGTAACGGTTCTTGTATGACCGATGGAGGTTGCAGCAAATTAGATGTTTACGACTGGCTTTCCGATATGGACTCGCCGGCTAACTATAAACCCTTTCCTTTTGTAGAAGTTCGCTTTAAAGGCTCTAGAAAAGATTTTTACAGAAACGTCGACAATATTTATTTAGAAGCCGGAGAACTGGTTGTGGTAGAAACAACAGGTGGCGGATATGACGTTGGCCACATTACACTTACCGGAGAATTGGTGCGTGTTCAAATGAACCGTAAAAAGGTAAGTGAAGAGAAAGCGCCACTAAAAATTTTCAGAAAAGCAACTCCACAAGACGTTGAAAAATGGAAAAGTGCAAAAGAAAAAGAGTATGAAACCATGCACAAGGCAAGAACTATTGCTTTGGAATTGGGCTTAGAAATGAAATTAAGCGATGTTGAATATCAGGGAGACAAGACAAAAGCAACCTTCTTTTATACAGCAGAAGGTCGTGTAGATTTTAGGGAACTGATAAAAAAACTGGCTGAAGCTTTTAGAGTTAGAATCGAAATGCGGCAGATTGGCATGCGCCAGGAAGCGAGCAGACTAGGCGGAATTGGTTCCTGTGGTCGAGAGCTTTGTTGCTCTACATGGTTAACAGATTTCAAAACTGTTTCTACCGCAGCTGCCAGATATCAGAATTTGTCTTTAAACACTTTGAAGCTGGCAGGACAATGTGGCAAGCTTAAATGCTGTTTGAATTATGAATTAGATAGCTATATGGATGCCTTAAAGCATATTCCAGACAATGCGGATCATTTGAAGACATCAAAAGGAGAAGCAAAGCTACAGAAAACAGACATCTTTAAGAAGATTATGTGGTTTAGCTATATCGGCGAAGACAGTACATGGATTCCCCTTCCGATAGATCGCGTAAAAGAAATTCTGACTTTGAATAAGCAGGGTCAGATGCCTGAAGAATTAAAAGATTTGGGTTCTTTTGAAGAAGAAATAATCATAGAAAAAGCTTTTGATTACGAAAATGTTGTTGGTCAGGACAGCTTAACCCGACTGGACGAAAAAGCCAGAAAGAAAAAGAAAAAAAATAAATCGGGCAATAACAATCCTAATAATGCAGAAAACAGAAGTGCTAAACAAAGTACTAATCAGCCTTCGCAACAACATAACAGGAAGCCACAACAGCAATCTCAAAATAATCAGCAGAACAGAAGCAATAATCCTTCCGACAAAGATAGGAGACCAAACAATAATGCTTCTGCAGAAAATGCACCTGCTAAAGAGCAAGGCGGCGAACAAAGATCGAAGAAAAAGTTCAAGAAAAGAAAACCGAATAACAACAATAATAAAAAGCCTGATCAAGCATGAAAATGATCTTTAAATGCTTTTTGGCAATAGTTATTGCATTGTCTGTAGCTTCCTGCTCAGACAATGCAATTATTGACGAATACACTGCAATTGCTAAAGAAAATTGGTCTTATGATAAGCCAATAAAAACCGTTGTCGATATTAAGGACTCAAGTATTCCGTATAATATATATATAAACTTTAGGCATACAGAGGATTATAAGTATTCCAATATCTGGCTACGCCTTTCTGAAATTTCACCTGCAAATAAAAAGACAACAGTTCGCGAAGAGTTTCAGCTGGCCCTGCCTGACGGCAAATGGATTGGGAAAGGTTCAGGCAATCTTTATAGTTACAGATTGATTTACAAAGAGGGTCTTAAATTCGATACTGTTGGGAAGTACACTTTCATTATCGAGCAAAACATGAGGGACAATCCATTAAAAGCCATTACGGATGTTGGCCTAAGGATTGAGCCAGTGAAATAATTTAGTCTTCCTTTTCGACGTAGATTAGTTTATCGCAAAAGATCATAAAGTAGAGAATCAATTTACCAGATAATAACTTTAAATGGGTTTAAACATCTTTATCCGGTAACCAGTACTTTCTCTAATCCTATACCGGCCGCCAGTAATTCCTGTGTGATATTTCTGGTATAATCTATAATCTCGTTTTTAAAGTCTAAAACGGAAGCCCCTCCTCTGATCTCTTCCAATCTTTTCTCCCACTGTCCTGTCAATTCTGCCTGAGCTATTTTTTTCTCCTTAACGACTTCGTAGATAGCCAATCCTTTAGACGTTGGAATAAGGTTCTTTTTCTCTCTGGAAATGTACTCTCTTGTAATTAAGGTTTCTATAATTGCCGCCCGAGTCGCTGGAGTTCCCAATCCACTATCTTTCATAGCGTAACGCAGTTCTTCGTCTTCAATATCTTTCCCGCATGTTTCCAGTGCTTTTAATAAGGTTGCCTCGGTATATTGCGGTTTTGGCTTAGTCTGCTTTTCCACAACAGCTTTCTTTGTTACTGGCAAATTCTCTCCTTTATCAACTTTTGGTAAGGTTGCATTTTCTGATGCATCTTTTTTCTCGTCGTCGGGATCATTGAAAACGGAACGCCAACCTGCTATTTTTATAACTGTTCCATTGGCAACAAAATCGCTTCCGGATTCTATAGAAATTTTAGTTGTTTCTTTAATACAGTCCTGATGAAAGGCTTCTAACATTCTTCCTACAACCATATCGTAAACGGCTTGCTTGTCTTCTGGCAGATAGCCCGGATCTATTCCGGTCGGTAAAACAGCGTGGTGGTCTGTTACTTTTTTAGCATTTACACTTCTTTTGTTTAGCTTATTCTCCAGCAAATATTCCGCTGATTTCCCGAACAGTCCATGATTTTTGTATTTAGAAATCAAATCTGGAACTGTAGCGAAAATATCGTCACCTATATATCGACTACCTGTTCTGGGATAAGTGACTAACTTACTTTCATATAAATTCTGTAGGATACCCAACGTTTGATCGGCTGTATATCCTTTCTTTTTGTTTGCTTCTTGTTGTAAGGAACTTAGATCATGCAGTAGCGGAGGTGGTTCTTTCTTCGCCTTTCCTTCTACATTTTTAATGTGGCCGCCAGTTGGACTTCCTGACTCTACATCTAAAACTTTAGCTAAAACTTCCTCTGCTTCTTCCTTAGTATCAAAGTTTTTGGTTGATATGGCTTTAAAAAACTGTTCGTCTTTACACAATTGAATCGCTACCTGATAGTATATCTTCGGAACAAAATTTTTAATCTCTAAAAAGCGGGCACATATCATTGCTAAAGTAGGTGTTTGCACTCTGCCCAAAGAAAGAACAGATTTGTTTCCGGCTGATATGCTTAAAGCTTGTGTAGCGTTCATTCCAACCAACCAGTCCGACTGCGACCTTGCATGAGCGGAGTTAAATAAGGTATCGTATTCTGTTCCCGGCTTTAGGTTTCTGAAACCATTTTTTATAGCCTCGTCGGTTTGAGACGAAATCCAAAGTCTGCGAAAAGGCTTTTTACATTTCAAATAATAGTAAATGTATCTGAAAATCAGTTCCCCTTCTCTCCCGGCATCCGTTGCTACTATAATTTCATCACATTCATCAAACAATCTTTTTATAGTATCCAATTGTTTCTTTACCGCCGGATCTTCTACCACGCCATCTTTTGTCTTTATCTTTCTTATAGAAAGCTTGAACTTCTGTGGCAACATAGGTAGATTTTCTTTCCGCCAGCCATAAAAACCATATTCTTGAGGCGGAGCCAATTGTAAAAGATGACCAAAAGCCCATGTAAATGTATAACCCTTACCTTCAATATATCCGTCCTTTCTGGTGGTTGCTCCAAAAACTTTCGCTAATTCTCTTCCTACTGATGGCTTTTCGGCTATAACTACTTTCATGTTTTCGCTACGGTCTTTTGAACTTCAAAAATGGGGATAATTATTCAGGATAGGAATACTGATTTATGAACATCTTGATTTTATCTACAAAAACAGTAATTTTATCTTAAGAAAAAAATCATAACCATTATGAGCTTAAAATATCGTTCGGCTTTACTTTTAATTTTCTTTTGTTTGCTCTACACCTATACTTCGGCCCAAAACAAGTATAGCGCTCTGCAACAACAGATTGACTCGTTGATAACGCAGGACCTACCCAAATCTGCATTGGAAAAAGTACACGAGTTAAAAGCACTAGCCGTTGCCGACAAAAATGATATACAAAGGCTGAACGCTATCCTTTACAAACTGAATCTAACTGCTCAAACAGAAAAGAATCTCGAAAAAAACATAGAAGTCCTCAATAAGGAGACTGAAAACGCCGCTTTTCCCTTAAAAGCAATCCTTCAATCTGTTCTGGCAGAAACGTATTGGAACTATTATAAACAAAATCGCTATAAGATAATCAATCGAACTCCAACAAAAAACAGGGAAAATGATTTCCGAAACTGGGACTTCAGTACACTAATTAACGAAATCTCTTTATTGTACGATGCCTCACTCTCCTCACAAGAAATATTACAGAATACTCCCATAAACGAATATACAGAGGTTTTAACGGAGAATAATCAAATATTACGCCCAACACTTTTTGATTTACTAGCTCAGCGAGCACTTTCATTCTACAGTAATCAGGAATATCAGCTACAAACATTTAATTTTCAGAATGTATCCGAAAGCACTTTTATGTTCGACACGGATAGTCTTTTCTACAATACTTCTGTCACTTCCCCTTATAATGATGCTGCTTTTCATAAATCTTCAGATATTTATGCTGAATTATATCACTTTCACAAACAACGCAAAAATATTGATGCTCTTGCCGATTTACTCCTTAATCGTATCATTAACTTATCCAAACAATATTCGGGTACCAAAAATCGGGATTCATTACAACTGCAAGCCTTAAACATTATAGAGAAACAATATTCTTCTTCTTTGGTAATAGCAGATATACGCTATCAAAAGGCCCTTATTTATGAAAGAATGCAGGATAACGTTACTGCCTATGCGCTTTTTCAAGACATTATTAATCTGTTTCCTGAAAGCAATACCGCAAAAAATGCTAAAGTAAAGGTTTTTCAATTGAGAAAAAAAGAACTGAATATAAGGCTCGACAATGATAATATTCCGAATAAAAATATACTCGCTACTGTTGACTTTAAAAACATAGAAAAAGCAAAATATGCATTATATAAAGCTGATATGCATGATCTTGACGAGATCATGCCCATACTGGACAGAAAAGGAGAGAACAAACAGGAAATTATAGAATATCTTAAAAAGAAGAAAAGTTTTAGAACTGTTGATTTTGATTTACCAGAACTTCATGATTTTAAACAAAATACTACCTCAATAAAAGTAGACCCTTTACCTCTTGGAATTTATTTCTTGGTTTTGGAATATGAAGGCATTGAACCGGAAAACATTAAGTTTACACATTTCAACGTTACCAATATGGTTTGCTTAATTGATATTAAAAACGGAAAACAAAAAATACGTGTTGCAGACAGAGCTACAGGTATGCCATTGAAACATGTTTTGGTATCTGTTTATAAACACTCGACATTTACACATAATATTAAGACCAGAGAGGTATCATCTAAAGGCAAAACCGATGCTAATGGCTTCTTTATTACACAAAAAGACAAATACAACAGCTATTCACTTCGTTTAAAGAATGATATTTGGCATAGTTCCGTTTATACATTGCCTGATAGGAAAACTCAAATCCAAATTGAGGGAGAAGAAGATGCAGTTTCGATATTTACCGATAGGGAAATTTATCGTCCCGGACAAACTATTCAATTTAAAGGAATCAAGTACATAAACTCGGAGAAAGAAAGCCAGGTTTGTGCTAATAACGACATCGAAGTTATATTTTCCGGCAATCGGCTCACTCTTCAAAAAGTAAAATTAAGAACTAATGAATTCGGGACATTCAGTTCTTCTTTCGAAATCCCACAAAATGCATTAAGCGGCTCCTTTCAGATCAAAGCAGGCGATTACACGAAATCAATTAAAATTGAGGAATATAAAAAGCCTACTTTCTTTATCAAATTCTCGCCGGTGAAATCAATCGCAAAAGAACCGGTAAAGATTACCGGCTTTGTAGAAAACTTTGCCGGATATCCCTTACAGGAAACCAGGGTTTCTTATACGATTTATAAAAACCCAGGATTTTTTAGAGGTACAAATGAAGCTTTAATCACAGATAGTGCAAAAACAGATAAGCAAGGAAAATTTCTCATTGATTTTATTCCGGAAACTACGGACAAAATATATACCTATAACATTGTTGTAAAAGTTACAGACATCGATGGGGAGACACGGGAAAACCAAACATCTGTTACCTTTGGCAAACCCTCACTAAGATTTTCCGCAGTCATTCCCAATAAAAACTTTATTACTGACACCTTAAAAACACCTTTTTCGCTAACTGATTTAAATGGAAATAACATAACTGGGAGAATAAAAATCCGCATTTTTAAAGAAAATCGTAAATCAGACTATACTTCGTACAGGTATCCTAACTATCCCTTTGTTCCTTCATTAACAGAGGAAGAATATACCAGATATTTTCCTGACATAGACGCTCCTTATGCTAAAAAGACCGAACTCTTATTAGAAAAAGACATCGTAATAAAGGATAAAGACCAAACACATATAAATATTCCAGGCCTGCAAAATCTGTCTTGCGGCACATATAATATTGAGCTTACGGCCTACAATAATTTAGGAGACAGTATCCGCCTGTATAGGATGTCCAAATTGATAACAAAAAAAATAGGTACGCCTTCTTCACGAACCGACTGGGTATTTCCTGAAACGGAATACGTAAACAAAGGCGAAAACGCCATTTTTTATACCGGCTTTAATAAGGCTAACACTATTTTAATGGAAGTGTACGAAAGTGATGTTTTAAAATATTTCAAATGGATAGAAACATCTGGTAATAGTTACGAAAAAACAGAGATTCCATACAATGGCGAACCCGACTTAAAAGTGGTTTTTTCTACAATGTTTAACGGACGATTTTATACTTCAACCGAAACAATCAAATCCGCTAAAAGCAATAATAATCTAAATGTACAGATAACTTCTTTTAGAGAAAAAGTACAACCAGGAGAGCGGGATAAATGGAAATTAAAAGTTACTGATAAAGACAATCTTCCCGCAAAAGCAGAAGTGCTAGTTGCGCTATACGATGCTTCCTTAGATGAAATCAGCAAAGCGAACTCAAAATGGTCTCTGAATTATCCCTATGCTAATTCTGCATACGTATTATCCTGGATACCTATTTGGTCTCCCATGAGTACAGGAAGCCCAACAAACAGACTAACTTATAGCTATCATTATATTGATAAAACATATAGTAAATTAAAATATCTGGATTATAATTATTCTGGACAGCTAAATAAGATTATTGGGAATACACCCCAAAACAAAGCTATTAATATACGTGGCACAACAAGTCTTGTATATGGTGAGGGCCCTGTTAACGCTCTTAACGAAGTTACCGTGGTTGGTTATGGAGAAGCAACAAGATCGGATATTACAGGAGCAGTCGCTGGTGTAACAGAAAAAGGAGACGGTAGTGACGTATTTACAAATGTTGATAATACTAATAGTTTTCGGAAAAATTTTTCGGAAACTGCTTTTTTCTATCCTCATATTGTTACTGACGAAAAAGGCGAAGCTGAATTTCAATTTACTTTCCCAGAATCTTTAACCACCTGGAAATTCAGACTTTTTGCGCATACCAAAGACTTAAGAACCGGATATACCGACAAATACATTATTTCACAAAAACCACTAATGATTTCCGCCAATATGCCACGCTTTTTTAGAGAAGGCGATGAAATCGATGTTATAGCAAAAACGGTAAACACCAGTGAGAATAATATTTCAGGAAAATCACTTTTGTCGTTTGTTAACGAAACAAATAAAAACATTTTAGATTTTTTTAATGATAAAGAATCCGGGTCTAGAACTTTTAAAATAGACGCCCATCAATCAGAAGCCAGCAAATATCCCATCAAGATTCCAAAATCAATAGATAGCTTAACCTATCGGATTTCTGCTTATTCGGATTTTTATTATGATGGAGAAGAAAAGTCTGTACCTGTTTTATCCAAAATGCTTACACTTTCGGAGTCAAAATCATTTATTTTAAACCCTGGAGAGAGCCGGAAAATTAAAATAGAAGATTTTCTGAGCAGTGATAAGCGTGAGCTAAAGTCTCTGACATTTTCCACACAAAACAATCCCATTTTGGATATTGTGTTTGCTCTACCCTATTTGCAAAAAGAAAACTCTGAGTATTTAAGTTCAAATTCGCTATTAGGGAATTTTATGACTGGTCAGATGGCACTCTATGTCAGAAAAAACTATAGATATGCAACCATCTTTCCAGACAGTAGTCTTTCAAAGTTAAAAAACCTGAAGAACTCTCCCTGGTTTAATCCGTCGCAAGTATTGGAACAGCAAAAAACATTGATTCATTTATTTAAAGGGACTAATGCATATACAGAACAGGCGATGGCATTGAATAAACTAGAAAAAATGCAAAAGTCAAACGGTAGCTTCCCGTGGTTTGAAAGTTGCATTTACGAGGATCGTTATATCACCCAAAATATTGTTGCCAGTCTAGGAAAATCCAGTGCAATATCAACCTCTTCTTTTTTTGATAAACAAAAAGGAAGAATAGCAAAAAAAGCACTTTCTTATGTAGACAATGAGCTTATTAAAAACATCAATTCACTAACATCTTTAGACATACAAGGATGGTATGCCAGAAGTTTTTATAAGGATTCTTCTGCCCTTATTGGGTTCGATTCTTGCCAAACAAAATATCTGGACTACGCCCATAAAAACTGGCAAAAATTTACAGATTACGAAAAAGGACTCATCGCATATACATTCATCAATCTGGATCGCAATGATTTAGCCCAACCTATTCTTAAATCGCTTAAAGAAAAGGCCATTTTCTCTGACGTGATTGGTGCTTACTGGCCTCGAGAGCAGTCTTTCTTTCTGTGGAATAGAGCTGAGATAGAAAAGCATTCCTTGATGATAGAATTATTCGGAAAGCAAGAGAGTGAGGCTAACTTTGTACTGCAATTAAAAAAATGGCTATTGTTAAATAAGCAGGCTAATAATTGGCAAACATCTAATGCGACTATGTCTGCCTGTTTTGCACTACTAAGCAACGGAAGTTACGAACCGGAAAAAAACACTATAAGGTACTCCACAAAAAGGAAGTTGGAACCCGAACTTCAGATAATGAATGCAGGAAAGTTCACGTATACGGTTCCTTTAGTTAACGATAAACCTGACTTTCCTATTTATGAAATCTACAATCCAGGTAAAAATTTTATGATCGCCTCATTCAGCCAAACTTTTAATCAAAACCTGAAAGACGTAAAATCTCATAATAATGGCCTTATTATTACAAAAAAATATTTCAAAAAGGATCGTAACGGCAACTTAAAAGAGATTAATAACAATAATGAATTACACGTTGGGGATAAGATTACCGTAAGACTTTATCTTGTTGCAGATAGAGCATTGGAATATATTAAATTGAGAGACGAACGACCTTCGGGAACCGAACCGACTTCTGTTATATCGAAATATTATTATTTGGAAAATTTGTTTTATTATCTGACACCTAAAGATACCAGTACGGATATATTTATAAATCATCTTCCAAAAGGACAGTACATCATAGATTATGATTTGTACTGTGCACAAAGCGGGAAATTTTCTTCTGGAATTAGCAAAGCAGAAAGCTTATATGCTCCGGAATTTGGAGCCTATACATCGAGCCAAAATATCATTATCAAATAAAAAGGGCCGTTAAGGCCCTTTTACTCTATCTACCTACGAGACGAGTGATGTCGATGTCCCTCATCCCTGTTTCTTTTTTGATTATGAAGCTTTTTATAATCATGTTTTTTTTCATATCCTCTTATTGTTGGCTGCCCTACATAACCTCTGTATTTTCCATAGTTTGCAGCGTAGTAACTATGAGATTCCCATGGCCTTGGCTTATTTACGACAACTTTATATCCGTTATAAAAGTTATAATTCCGATACTTCTTAGGTAAATTACCTACTGTTAACCATTTTTTTCCGTTGTAATAAGTATACTTTCTTGAATTTACATGATAGTATACATCGATATCGGGGACGTAATAATACTCTACATAGTTATATCCTGCTGGACCCCATAACGGTTGAGATCCTAAATTAACATTTACATTTAACCTTACCTGAGCGTCTGCGGTTTTGAACGTAAAAACACTTGCAACGAAAACAGACATTAAAAAGAACCTTCTCATAACCGTATACTTTAATTTGTAAAACTTATTGATATGACGGTTCTCCTGTAGGATAGTTTAACCCAAACAGCCAATGCGATTGTAACAAAAGTGTCGACAATAAAAAAGAGCTTCTTTTCAGAAGCTCCTAATAACACACGTTTTAATAACAAAAAATAACGACTAATTCAATTGGATCTCCTTTAAATCAAATCCTCCTTTTCTCGCAACAACCCGAATCTTATTCTCTCCCTGTTTCAGTTTAACATTTCCTAAACTGTACAACTTCAATTCCTCACCTTTTATTGGATTGCTCAGACTGTTAGACAAGTTCGTTCCGTTTATATTTAAAGAAATCTCTCCCGTATTATCTTTGCTTGATGCTTTAACATTTAATTTATAGGTTCCTGCTTTCGCTACATTAATGGTGTATTGCAACCATTCGCCATCTTCAATATGCCCGATATAATAGTCCCCAGTTTTAGCTTGATAAATATCCACGCCATCATTTCTACACATTCTGCCTCTGTTGCCCTGCGTATTCACACCCGGCGTAAAATGATAGCTTGCCGTGTCTTTATCAAAATACGCAGAACCCTGTCTTCCTAAGTCGTAATCTACCGCATTTATAGTCAGCGCATTTTTTAAGAGATGAATCTTAAAAGGTTTGGTTTCTTTAGTTTGCACTTGCCTAAACATAGCATCAATTACATCTTTATGGAAGACATTATTCTGTATTTTGGTGTTTTCTAAAAATTCGTTCAAAGTTTTCCAGGCTTTCTCTTCATCTGGCTTCTCGCCTTTTCCAGCCCAATAATTCACTAAGTCCTGATAATTTTTGGTCAACTTTATTTCCAAAGGATTATTAATACCAATTTTCTTATGTTGCCACCACGCCCATCCGATGTCATGTTTTTCAACCAGTGTTATAGCTTCTGTAAACCATGTATTGGAATTTTCGCCCGATTCTCCTAACCAAACCGGTACATTGTAATTTTTCTGGATATCCAGGAATGATTGGATAGCTCCTTCATTATTAAAATTGCCGTATTTATGGAAACTGACTACTATGTTACTGTCCCAAAGCGGGAAAATGCCTCTGTAGTTATTTCCAAAACCATTACCTTCAATAATAATAATATGATTTTTATCCACTGAACGGATAGCTTCTGTTATTTCAATCAACAGCTTACGTAATGGTGCATTTTTGTTTTCTGCCGTTCCGCGAGTATCTTTTGGACCTTCAAAACCCCAATTGGTCTCGTTTAACAAATCATAACCGCCAATCCATTTTTCGTCCTTATAACGATCGGCTAATTTTTTCCACAAAGCCACCGTTTTCTGTTGATTCGCTTCACTTTCCCAAAGAGATGGTTTTGACGGATCACGATCTGAAATTGCCAGATCATTTCCCTGTCCGCCCGGCGCAGCGTGTAAATCTAAAATCAAATACATTTTATTTGCTTTACACCAGCTCAGTAAGCTGTCTGTCAAAGCGAACCCCTTTTCTAACCAGGTATTCTGTCCGGCAACAGGTTCCCGATCTACGGGTAAAGTATAAAGATTATAGTGAAAAGGCAACCTTATAGAATTGAAACCCCAAGAAGCCAAAGAATCTATATCGGCTTTCGTTGTGTGATATTTTAACCACTTTTCATAAAACTCATCCGCTTTTTGTGGACCAACAACTCCAGAAATAGCCTCTTTAATTCGGTACTGTTGCCCTAAATTTGAAACCCTGAACATATATCCTTCCTGCAACATCCAGCCGCCCAAACCCATTCCCCGAAGAATTACTTTTTCGCCTTTTTCATTGACAATAAGATGTCCTTTAGCTTTAAGAAAACCCTGCGCATTTGCCTGATTTACTGTTGTCGCAATACATAAAGTAAAAATTAATCTAAATAGCTTTCTAAATTTCATGACTTAAAAAATTAAGGAGACAGCCGCTCCTGCGTTTAAACTGGAGTTATAAACTGCATTTTTATTTTTTACACTGAAGTCTCTTTTCTCTTTACTATTATTGAGCACAATGATTACTATTTTCCCCGATGGCGTTTTGAAAGCAACGTTCGGTAAACCATCAATCAAATTTGACTCGATTCTAACGGAGCCGGGTCTTACAAATTTCGCTGCCTGAGCAACCGTATAATATGCTGGGTTTCTTTTAACTACATCACCGTCTACAGTAACCGCTCCAAGACATTTACTGCATCCACCACGATCTGTAAAAGGTGTTAACTCGCTATTAGATGTGATATTCCATTCCAAAACCGTTTTACTCCAGTTTCTAGTTGCACCAATAGTTAAGTTTTGAATATGATTGACAAAATCTCGGTGAAGATTTCCAGGCGCACCAAACCATTGTTCAGTAAAATAAAGGTTTTTATCAGGATGTGCTTCTTTTACTTTTGATAAGGCATCAATCGTTCCTCCATACAAGTGAAATGCCGAACCATCAATATACTTTTTAGCATTAGGATCATTTAAAATTTCGATAGGATATTCTGGTTTATCGGCATTATGGTCATAAATAATAACTTTTGTTTTGACCTTATGTTTTTGAAATGCCGGACCTAAATGATTCTTCACAAACTCCGCCTGATCTTTAGCCAGCATCAATAAACTTGGATTGTTGCCTGGATGCAAAGGTTCATTTTGTACGGTTAAAGCGTCTATAATAACCCCTTCCTTGGCCATTTCCTGAATATATTTTACCAGGTACAACGCGTAAGCATCATAAAATTCCGGCTTCAAACTTCCCCCACGGGTGTCGTTGTTGGTTTTCATCCATTTTGGTGGAGACCAGGGAGAGCCCATCAATTTTATTTTAGGATTAATTGTGAGAATTTCCTTTAAAACCGGAATGACATCTTTCTTGTCCTGCCCCAAATCGAACTTCTTCATCTCTACGTCCGTTTCTCCGTCCGGAAGATCATCATAAGAAAAAACAAAATCATTTAAATCCGATGCTCCTACGCTTAAGCGCAAATAACTTGTTCCTATATTTTCCTTATCAAATGCAAATAGCTCTTCTAATAATTTTTTCCTTGCTTGTGGACTCATTTTTAGCAAATGTCCAGCACTGCCGCCTGTCAATGTATATCCGAAACCATCGATAGTCTGATATCGTTTATTGGGATTGATTTCGATTATATTAGCTGCGCTTGCATGTTGTGAAGCTAAAACCGACGCTTGTTTTTTGAATAAAACCTCGGCCTTAGGATCCGTCAACCAGGCTTCCGCCATTTTTCCTTTTTGAGCGAAAACACTTACGGAAAAAAATGACAATCCCAGAAAGAGAGTCTTCTTCAGACGCTTTAATAAAATATCTGTCATAAGAATTTAGTTGAATATAATTGGTAAAATAGATGCCATGCCTCCGAAAACTAACCACCAGGTCGGTTGGAGACATGACATCTATTTTTATTAATCAATGATATAAGTACTTATTGAATGCGCTTTACTTGTCGTTTTAGCCGCGTATCCTTTTAACCACAATTGGTAAGGCATATCGTTGGACGTTTTATTCATCACTACAACAACTATTTTTCCGTCCGGATTAACAAATCCCGTAGTTTCTAAAACATCTCTGGATGGCGAGGTAATTATTCTCTTTGCTCCTGGCTGAATGAATTTTGAGAAGTGACCTAAATAATAATACGCAT
Organism: Pseudopedobacter saltans DSM 12145; assembly: GCF_000190735.1. Taxonomy (GTDB): domain Bacteria; phylum Bacteroidota; class Bacteroidia; order Sphingobacteriales; family Sphingobacteriaceae; genus Pseudopedobacter; species Pseudopedobacter saltans. The sequence continues at coordinate 3,651,420 of NC_015177.1, read as the reverse complement.
TGGTATAGATCAATTTTTTATTCTTGGTATCTGCATGTATCGGAGCGAAACAAAGGTTTTTAACATGATTTGGTCCACCCGTTTCATCCAATAAAATGTTCCAGTCTGTCCAAGCGGCTGTACCTGCGTTAAAGTCGTTAATCATAGAATATCCATACCTTTCGCCTAAGGACCAGTTGTAAATGCTGTCCATATCGAACTTTTCTTTACATCCTTCGGTAAATATCAATTCTTTCTCTGGAAACGCCTCTTTAACATTTCTAAGGTTATAGAACTGCATATCGCTTTTTGTCCATGTTTCGTACCAATGGAAACCAATTCCCCAAACATATTTAGCGGCTTCTTTATCTCCAAGAATGGTACTTGCTCTTTGATAAACCTGATCGCGATTGTGATCCCAGGCGATTAATTTTTTATTCGCCATTCCGGCTTTATGTAAAGTAGGGCCTAAATATTCTTTAATAAAATCTCTTTCTTCCTCCGCTGTAAAAATGCAAGACTCCCATCTTTGTTTCGCCATTGGTTCGTTCTGCACTGTTAAGCCCCAAATGGGTAGTCCTCTTTTTTCATATTCCTGAATATACCTGATATAGTAATTTGCCCAAGCCTGACGATATTCGGGAAGCAATTTACCGCCCTGCAACATGTTATTGTTATCTTTCATCCAGGCTGGTGGAGTCCATGGACTTACATACAAAGGTAAAGTTCCGCCGGCCATTGCTGTCGCCGCTTTAATCAAAGGCAGTCTGTATTTTTCTTCGGGCGCAATGTTGAATGTTTTCAGCTCCTTATCATTATCTTTTACATAAGTATAGCTGTAGGAGGAAAAATCGCAGCTATTGATGTTCGTTCTCGCTAAATTATAGCCAATACCTTCTGTTTTGCTGTAATACGCTTTTAAAAACTCTTGTTGTAATGCTTTTGGAAGCTTAGCATAAGTTTCTGCAGACGCATCTGTAATAGCTCCTCCAATCCCTATCATCGTCTGAAAGGTCCTGTCTGCATCTATAAAAACTGTCGCCTCTGTTTCAAAAGGTTGTGCATTTGGAGAAAAACTTAATGTCCCGTTTTCGCTGATACGCAATTTTGTATCTTTCGCTGTCGTAAAAACTTTAACTTTCTTTGAAGCTACATTTTGGGCAAAACCAACGTTTGCCGCAACCAATGCAACGCCAAGAAAAAAACCTAATTTTCTATTCATTTCTGTTTTAAATAATTTATTACCAAACATATGTTCCAACAGAGCCTGCATTCAGTGTTGAAGAGACCTGTTTTCCGTTGTATTTCACATTAAATGATTGTGTCGCTCCGCTCTTATTAAGCACAATAAGCGCAATTTTTCCTTCCGGAGTTTTAAAAGCTACATTTTGGAGATTGGTCGCAGCTGATGAAAAAATCCTCTTAGATCCAGGCCGTACAAACTTCGAAGCATGTGCAATGATATAATAAGCGACATTGCGGGAAATTGAAGGCCCGTCGATTGTTAAAGCGCCCAAACATTGGGTACAGCCTCCTTGCGTGTGCGGCTTTTGCAAAGCGTCAGCAGCTAAATTCCATTCTAAGGCGACTTTGCTCCAGTTGTTCATGGACCCAATAATTACGTTTTCTACATGCCATTTAAAATCTCCCGAAAAATTACTTGGCGCACCTACCCATTGTTCGGTAAAGTAGATATTCTTGTCAGGATGCGCATTGTGAACGGTAGATAAGGCACTTATAGAACCCGCATACAAGTGAAAAGCCGAGCCGTCTACATATTTTTTCGCGTCCGGATCGTTTAAAATCTCTATGGGATATTCCGGTTTATCTGCGTTATGATCGTAAACAACAATCTTTGTCTTTATATTCTCTGCCTTGAATACCGGGCCTAAGTTATTTTTTACAAAATTTTTCTGATCCGCAGCAAGCATCAATAAACTTGGATTATTCCCCGGATGAAGTGGCTCGTTTTGTACCGTTAAAGCATCAATAATGATTCCTTCTTTTGCCATTTCCTGGATGTATTTTGCCAGATACCGGGCATAAACATCATAATACTCCGGCCTTAAACTTCCTCCAACAGAATTATTATTTGTTTTCATCCAAAGCGGAGGAGTCCATGGCGAAGCCATAATTTTGATCTGAGGAAAAATCGATATAATCTGTTTTAGAACAGGGATCAAATCTTTCTTTTCTTTTTCCAGTGTGAATTTTTTAAGCTCCAAATCTATTTCTCCCACCGGTAAATCATTATAAGTAAAAACTGATTCGCTTAAATCTGATGCTCCCAAGCTTATTCTTAAATAGCTTACGCCGATATTATTTCCATCATGCTGAAAAAGCTCTTTCAATAAGGCTGCTTTAGATGATTCATTTAGAGAATTAATGAGCGTGGCGCTACCACCGGTTAAAGTGTAACCAAATCCATCAATCTCTTGAAACTGCTTGCTGTCATCTATCTCAATTGTACTTCCTGTGTTTGCCGCTGGACCGAACAGCAAACTCACATTCTGTTTTTTAAATAAACTCGACTGGTCTGTATTTGTCAACCAAAAATCTACATCACTTTTTGTTTCGGTTTTTGGAGGTTGAATAATGCCCTTCTTCTCATCATCAGCATGGTTGCTTTTACATGCAAAGAGCGCTACGGCAGAAAGTAAACAAGTTTTTAGAACTGTTGTTACCATATTCTAGTCTAATAATTGGAATGTATCCTTCAGTTTAATATTGTCAGAAGAAGTACCTATCATCAAATCAAAATCCCCCGGTTCTGCTACCCAATCCAGATTTTTATTATAGAATGAAAGTTTTTCTTTATTGATAACAAAAGTGACTTCCTTACTTTCTCCAGGTTTAAGTAAGATTTTGGTAAAATCTTTTAGTTCTTTTACAGGCCTAACTAAACTGGCTACTTTATCTCTCAAATACAGCTGGACAACCTCTTCACCTGCATATTTTCCATCGTTTTTCAATGTGAATTTTACAGTAATTGACCCGTCTTGATTTAATGACTTCGAGCTTAATGTCAAATTACTATAAGCAAAGTTGGTATAGCTTAATCCATATCCAAAAGCATATTTCGGACTATTCGGAGAATCGATATAAGCAGATCTGTAGTGAATGTTATTTTCGTTAATTACTGGTCTTCCAGTATTGTTATAGTTGTAATAAATCGGAAGTTGACCTTCTGATCTCGGGAAAGTCATTGGCAGTTTCCCTGACGGATTATAATCTCCAAACAATACATTAGCCATAGCATGTCCCGCTTCGCTTCCTAACCACCAGGTGTACATAATAGCATCAGCATTATCAGCCGTCCAGTTAAAAATCAAAGGCCGGCCCGCCATGATCAATACAACAACAGGTTTTCCTGATTTTTTCAATTCTTTTATCAGCTCTTCCTGAACTCCCGGTAAATGAATATTTGCCCTGCTTTTAGCTTCTCCGCTCATATCAAAAGCTTCTCCTACTGCTACAACTACCACATCAGATTTCCTTGCAACTTCTACAGCGTCTGCAAAGCCAGATTTATCATCATCATTGATATTGCAACCTTTGGCATAGTTGATCTGTGTTTTCTTTCCTTGCTTGGTCTCTAAGCCTTCATGAAGCGAAACCAAGTGATCGTTGTCCCAAACCACAGACCAGAAACCTTTCATATCTTCTGCTGACTTAGCTAAAGGACCAACCAAAGCAATAGATTTAACGTCTTTGCTTAATGGCAATACCTGATTTTGATTTTTTAACAGGACGATACTTTTTTGAGCAACTTCTAAAGCCACTTTTTTATTTGCGGCAGAGTTAAGTTCTTTCTTTTCTCTTTTTTCATCAGAGAAACGGTAAGGATCATCAAAAAGCCCCATTTCAAACTTTTTAGTTAAAATCCTGCGAACGGCATCATTAATTAAATCTTCGGAAACTTCTTTATTTTTCACCAGTTTCTCCAGAAAGTTCACATAAGCATAGCTTTCCATATCCATATCCGAACCGCCCTTGATAGCATATTTAGCCGCTTCTTCGTTATCTTTGGCAAAACCATGAGGAACCATTTCTCTTACCGAGCCCCAATCTGAAACCACAAATCCTTTAAACCCCCATTTTCCTTTCAGGATATCTCTTTGCAAATAGGTATTTGCTGTTGCTGGTATTCCGTTTAAATCATTGAATGAATTCATAAAAGTTGCTGCTCCCGCATCTAAAGCCGCTTTGAAAGGTGGCAGATAAACTTCCCACAAATGTCTCTCACTCATGTCAACCGTATTATAATCTCTACCAGCCACTGCGGCTCCATAAGCGGCAAAGTGTTTTACACAAGCCATTACGGCATCCAGCTCTCCCAATCCTTTTCCCTGAAACCCTCTCACTCTGGCTTTGGCAATCATTGATCCCAGGTAAGTATCTTCCCCCGCACCTTCCATTACGCGTCCCCAACGGGCGTCTCGACTGATGTCAACCATTGGTGCGAAAGTCCAGTGAATACCTGCCGCAGCCGCTTCACGTCCGGCAACTCTTGACGCGAACTCTATTGCATCTAAATCCCAACTTGCAGCTTCAGCTAATGGAATAGGAAAAGTTACCCGATAACCGTGTATCACATCCAAACCAAAAAGTAAAGGAATTTTCAATCTGGAACGCATTGCGGCCTCCTGAACCATTCTGGTATCTTTCGAGCCTCTAACATTTAACATCGAGCCCACTTTTCCTGCTTCGATATCTTTTAACTTATTACTATTGGCACTGATTGGGCCTGTTGATGTCCTATCACTTGTAAATTGATTAAGCTGACCTATTTTTTCCTGTAAGGTCATTTTAGACATTAAATCATTTACGCGTTGTTCTATGGGATCCCCTTTCTTCCCTTGAGCAAAAACGTTGTTGCACAGAGAAGAGCTTAACATTAAAACAAAAGAAAGTTTTCTGAAATTGTTACTCGTCATTTAGGTATTCTTATTAGTCTTTCTCAAAACTAATTGTTTCGGTTCAGAAACTCCTTTTTAAGTCCCCTACTCAAACCATACAATAAACAGAATATTTAAAAAAACGAATTAAAACGATACTACAAAGGCACTACAAAATAGCCACAAACACCTTTATAACAAACATTTACAGATAAAAGCAAATCCCTAAAGCTATTTTATTAGAAAGTCCATTTACGCCATTTAATCGTGTAGTGGTTTGGGTTCCAGAAGTAAAAAAAAGTCGGTCTATTCCTTTTTTGGATACATATTTCTGGAAATTGTATTCCATTTCCAATGATAGCTTTTTGCTTAACTGGTATTTAGGACCTATACTAAAACCGTATCCAAGAGCATTTGCCCGATGAGTGAAGCTTTTTGGATGAGCAAATTCTTCAACAAGATTCCAATTCCCAATCGCAGAGTAATCCAATTTCTGAAAATTAGCTATTGCTGCTATGCTCAATTTTTTATCCGTAAAATAAATGCCTTCTAAAGCTAAAACCGCTCCTTGCCATTTGGTTTTATAATTGCTGTTCAGAGTTTCCTGCCCTACAGAAAAACCATCGTCCGTAAGGTATAATGATTGTCTTGAAATGGTATAGCCAAGTTCGGCTAGAAGAGCTAATTTCTTTGTAGCATAAAAAGAGTAGGCTAAACTGTTTTCCAGTCCCCAGGAATACCCTTTATTAGTTTCCAAAACAGCAGAAAATATTTCATTTTGTCTGTCATCTTCGGAATAATCACGGTCAGATACATTTCCTGATAAAACAAATGTTTTTTCGGCATTTATTTTATAGGTTAAGTTCTTTAGAAACCTATATCCAACTTGTATCTCCGTCGAATTTCCTTTCATTTTCTCCCAAATCAATTCAGAATATATATTGGGGCTGTTTCCGTTCAAATTACCTGCAATAGACCAGTCTAAATCTTGTAAATGTAACCCTTCAGAAACTTTAACAGAGAACTTTGCTACTTCTTGTGCCTCGCTACCTGAGAAATAAAGAGTAAAAACTAAACTTAAAAAGACTGCTTTAAAAGCTTTCTTCATGCTATTAACATTAGATGCTACTTTATCTCTATTTGGTTATCTGAATCAGGAAGTCATACAAATTTGTTTCCGAAGAAATTTGCAGTTTTTTCCTTAGTCGATATCTACCAACTTCTACGGCTTTTATGGTTATATTCATCAATTGGGCAATCTCTTTCGAACTCAAATTCATTTTTATGAAAGCACAAAGCTTAAGCTCATTAGGTGTTAAATCCGGAAATTTTTCTTTTAACTTGTTAAAAAAATCAGAATTAACATTGTTAAAATGCGCTGTAAAGTTATCCCAATCCTGATTCCCTTTTTCAACTTCTTTTATAAGCCTTACCAAATGCCTTAAATTAGTGGAGTTTTCTTCGATCCGTTCGCTTTGTGCTAAAGTGGATATTACGTCTTTGATCTTCGTTAGCACCTTCCCCCTTTGTACTAAATTCATGGTCATAGAAGAGAGCTCCCTATTTTTAAAATCTATCTCCGATTCTAATTTTTCATTTTTCAACCTCACGATTTCCTTCTCGTTTCGGTCTAATTCCAATTGATGTAAATAGCGAAGCTTTTCACGAGCTTTTTTATGATTTCTTTCCTGCCACTTGTAACCAATGTAAATTATTGCTACCAACAAAAACAGGTATGCTGCATACATAAATTTCGTCTGATACCATTTTGGAAGGATAGTAAATTTATAGGAAACAAGGTCTGATTCGTTATCTATTCCATTTCTGGATTTTATTTTAAACACATATTTCCCCGGTGAAAGATTAGTATAATCCTTTTCTGTTTTATTACTCCAATTAGACCAATCTTTGTCTAATCCTTCCAACAAGTAACTGTACTCTATACTTTCCTTATAATCAAACAAGGTTGATGAAAATTCAAAATGGAGTGAGTTAAAACTATTCCTCAATGTATGGGAAATTTGTTCGCCGTTCTGATATCCTCCATAAATTACGGTATCCTTACTGGACGGCACCCGGATTTGACTAATTAAAACATTCGGTTTCTGTATACTTTGTCTATATTTTTGATAATTGATGTGGTAAATCCCCTTATTTCCGGCTATAAATATGTTGTCTTTGTTTAACGCATAGATATGTTCAAATCCGCCGACTGTTTTACCATCCAATTGTGGGAAGTAATAAATCTTTGGGACGGATGAAAAATCAACCACTCCAACTTTTCTATTGGTTACAAACCAGATATTACCTTCGGTATCTTGTTTCAGATATTGGATGGACATCTTACTAAGCAAAGCCAGCTTGGTATAAGGCTCGAACGCATCCTTGACTTCGTTGTATTGATAAATTCCTTTTTCGGTAGCAATAACAGGTTTATCATCTACCTCATAAACGTAATTATACAGATTTGAGGGTAAACCGGAATTCTTATTGTAAATCTTATAGTTTTTGACGGCATTCTTTTCATAATCTACAAAGACTCTATAAATTCCTCTGTAGGGGTGCGATCCCCAAATACTTCTTTTATCCAGAACGATGAAACGTAAAGACTCTTCAAGTCCTGGTATAATCCCTTTATCAAAAAATTTACCGTCATGCGAACCTATTCTTCGCAAACCGAAATAAGTTCCGACAACGATATCATCAATTTTAAGAGAAGAATTCAAATTCCAGGTTCCTATTCCGGAATAAATGGGTGCCAGATTATTATTATCGAAGTAAAAACTGCCATCTTCATGACCTACCAATAATTTATTGGAAAACTGTGAAAGACTCCAAACCTGTCCTTCGGAACTTTTTATATATTGAAAATCACCATAAGCCAAACTTAAATCTTCCTGCCCTTTAGTGTCTAAAGCTGTTGCATAAATCCCGTTTGAAGTACCAACAAATAAATTTCCATTGAAATAACGAATGGCATAACTCGTTACTCTTTTAGATTGATCTAAATAAATCGGTTTGACAGAACTGTTAATCGCCAGATAATCTATTCCGTCGTTTTGCGCCATCCAAAGATTTTTCCCCTGATCCAAAAACAAGGCCCGGTTACTATTTGCCTGCAAGCCTCCGCTATAAGAATAATGATTTAAAATTTCTCCATTGATGTCAATTACATACACTCCGCCGGATGTTGTTCCATAAGCAAAACGATTATCTCCTATTCGCGTTCCTGTATATACCCGATTTTCAGCAGTATTTATTTCGGTAAATTTTGGACTTAGCTTCCCGGCATTCAAAGAAAAAAAGCCGTCTTTTAATGTTGAAATAAGATATTCTTCATTACCTAAGTGTATTACGGAACTAATTACACTTTCTGCCAATATAGGTTCTTTTCCAAACTGCTCCCATTTATTCCCATCAAAATAAACCAGACCTATTTTTTTGGAATGTGCCAAAACTCTGTTTTTTACCTGATCCATGTATTCCCATTCGAAAGCAGGCTTGAACACTTTAATGGACTTTTTATTATAATAAAAGATTACCTCTTTTGCTCTGAAAAGTACGCCGCCTTCGTAAAACGAGATACTCCATATATCTGCAAATCTTTTATTTTCCTTAGGCACCAAATGTACAAGAGAATGATATTCAAGTGTTCCGCTCGTGTTTGGTTCAAAGTACCCGAACTCATCTTGTGCACCTACGAAAATCTTGTTTTCCTGTACTTTAACCGAACGCACAGAGGTTAAATTTGGCGTTTTATAGATATGCCAATAATGTCCGTTAAAAGCCAATAATCCATCATTATTGGCAATATAAATTATACCCTGTTTATCCTGATCAATGCCCCAGTTTTGGGTCCCTCCACGATAAGCCTCGCTGCTGTAATTTATTATCTGTGGTGATATTAATGGTTTAATAGCTAAAACAGAAGCATAACTAATCACCAACACGATTAAAATTAGAGCTTTCTTCGGATTTATTGTCAGCATATAGATTTAGGAATACAAAATGCTAATTTATCAGATATTATCTACAAAAAACAAAAACTTGTATCCCTTCATGCTGTACTTGTTAGTTAAGAGGTCTTTTTACTTTTTAATAAAGCTTCAACATAGTAATAATCAGCATAGTTTAACGGGACATCTATTTCACTTTTTCCGGGTAAATGCCCTGTGCTATGCAGCAAAATAAAACCAGAATTTTTTCCAATCGGAGATCTGTAATGTTTTGTCAGATTGCTTACAATCTTATCAGCCAACTTTTTATATTTCATATCCCTGGTCAGATCAGACATATCATACAATGCGGAGGCAGTAATAGCAGCTGCAGATGCATCCTTCGGCGCATTAGGAATATTCGGATCATTGTAGTCCCAGTACGGAACCAAGTCCCTAGGTAATTGAGGATTCTCAAAAATGTATTTGTATATAGAGTTAGCTGCTTTTAAATACTCGCTATTTCCTGTTTGCTTATAACAATGTAAAAAGCCATAAAAACCCCATGCCTGTCCTCTTGCCCATGCTGATGCGTGGCTATACCCCTGTAAAGTGTGTTTATGTCTTACTTCGCCAGTTTCAGGATCATAATCGACAACATGGTACGAGCTAAAATCGTCCCTAAAATGATTTTTGAGTGTTGTATTAGCATGAGTAATCGCAATATTATAGAAAGTAGAATCGCCGCTCAGTTTAGTAGCTTCAAAAAGCAATTCCAAATTCATCATGTTATCAATGATAACCGGAAATTTCCAAGATTTATCTGGTCCAGAAAAATCCCATGATCTGATTGTCTTTGTTTTTGGATTATATCTCTTGGTTAACGACTTTGCGGACTGAATGATAATATTTTTGTATTCTGGATTATTAGTCAACCTATAGCCATTTCCGTAACTGCAATACATCATAAAACCTAAATCATGTGTAGAGGTATTAAATTGTTCTTTCTTCAAACTTTCAGTGTATTTAATCGCCTGATCTTTCCAATGTTGCTCTTCTGTGTATTCGTACAAATACCAAAGTAATCCAGGATAAAAACCACTTGTCCAATCACCTGAACCCACAAACTTTAATTTTCCGTTTTGTAGCGTTCTTGGAAATTGCTGTTTTCCTATCTGCAGATCCGTACTATCTGATATCAATTGAATTTGACTTTTTATAACAGTAAATTCCTTTTGGATATTTACTTTCTGGCTACAGCCACTTATTGTCCCTATTAAACAAATAGAAAAAAAAGCTTTGTAAAAAACTCGATTTAGCATTATTTGATTTTTGAAATTTTTATTGCATTAATTAGCGGTTCTCCTTTTTGGGCATCAAATTCTATTATAAGACCCTTTGCTTTTGATTTAGCAGTAATGCTTTTTTGCAAAGCAGTAAAATAGCCGCTTTCTTTGGCAACATTTAGGTCTCTAATAACCCTTTTGCCGTTTATCTTGATATCAAAAAGGTTTTCTGATAAATTCCATTTTTCATCCTGATTTTCATTTCCCGTTAGGTTATAAAGTAATTTGGTTTGTTCGTCATTGAATTCTGCAAAAAGAAATTCTATATGATATGTTCCACGAGGAACATCAAATATCAATTTGTTTAACCCCATACGCTGAGTTTGGTAAAGTGGATCTTCTTCGGTTCCGATGATATTTTTATCTACTCCGTATTTTTGTCTGGGTGCATTTTCACGAAATAATGCCTTGCCTCCAACGTATCCCCACGAACCAAAGGCAAACTCCTTTTCGGGCAACCAAACATAACCTAATGTATCGGTGTAGCTTCTGGTATCTCCAAAAGACATTAATAGCGGTTTTCTAAAATCATATGACTTTAAAGAAGCCGGAAGCAGATTTAAAACGATTGTTGTGCTATCTGCAAATAATTGCCCTCCGTTTGAATATCCTCGTACCAACACTTTGTTTTTGCCATTAAGCAAAGTCGTTTTCCAGTTTGCAATATTGTCATTTACAGTCGCCGCTTCAACCGTTTTATCGTTAACAAAAAGTTCTAGTTTATTTAAATTGGAATATACGTTAATGCTCTGAACTGAAAAATTTGTATCAGAAACCGTGGCTCTGTTGATCCAATTGGAAATTTTAACAATAGGCTTGTCATTAAATCTTGTCCGATAAAGCCAATAAGTATCTTTGGCTTGTCTGTCTAAAGTAAGCAAGCCTTTATTATTGATATGCGGCATGGTTTCTTCCCTGGTTTCCGAAGAAAAATCAGCGAGATTCCAAGCCATTGCCCCTGCAACAAAAGGCCGGCTTAAAATGTCTTTAATATAGCCCTGGTGGTATGCAATCCCATACTCTATACTTTTATCGAAACGGATAGGATTTGCAACATTAATTCGCGGATCAACATCCGCTCCATATTCGGTAACCAGTAAAGGCTTCTCTTTCAGATCTTTATGTATCTGATCCAGTTGACGTCCAAAATCTTCTATTTTCCCACCATACCAGCCAGGGTAAAGATTCCATCCAACGATATCAGAAATATGGTTCAGTCCGACCTGATTGTATAAATTGAAATTACCATGATGGGCAATCATCGTAAAACGCGATGGGTCTTCTTTCTTTGTCAGGTTTTCTAATTTCTGCGCAAGAATCCGAATATTTTCAAAATATATCTTTTGGCGTTCTTTATTGTTATTGAACTTAGGTCTTAGTAAAACTTCATTCATATACCCCCAAATAACCACGCTTGGATGATTGTAATATTGCCTGATCATCTCTTGCTGCATATGAAGGCTATTTTGAGTAAATTCTTCCGATTCCGTTATTTCATTAACAATTGGAATTTCAATGGAAGTAATTATTCCCAAAGAATCACAAGCTTCTAAAACAGATTTTGTCTGTGGATAATGCGCAACACGAAGAAAATTCCCTCCCATTTCTTTCAGTAAACTTACATCTTCAATTTGCAAATCGTCTGGAACAGCATTTCCCATATTCTTAAAATCCTGATGCCTGCTTGCCCCAATAAGTTTTAAGGGCTTTCCGTTTAACAGAAAGACCTTATCCTCGTTAAAAAAATACCATCTGAAAGCGAGAGGATTGTTAATCTCATCCAAAACATTTCCATCGGAATCTATTAGTTGAGTTTTTAGGCGATATAAATTGGGACTTTGCGGACTCCAAAGTCGCGGATTTTTGACTTCCAATGCCTGTTCAAAACGCTTCGTTTCATTTTGCTTTAATAGAATCCTGGTTTCTGAAAAAGAAATTTCTATCCCTTCTCTCGAATAAATGGCATTTCTAAGCTTAAGCTCTTTTTGTTGGTTCGAACTGTTCTTTATTTGAGCAACAACATTAACTTTTGCTTGCGAGGAATCGACTTTTGGGGTAGTAATATATATTCCATTTGCTCCAAAATTATGATCTTCAAAGTAAGTTTCGCTTGTTTCTATAATAGCGATTTTTCTATACAAGCCTCCAAAAAATGTAAAGTCTGCTGATAAAGGCGGAAGATTTTCATTGAATTTATTTGTAACAATCAGAATTACTTCGTTGTCCTTTCCTTTCTGTAAAAACGGGCCTATTTCCGCAATAAATTGAGTATATCCTCCCTTATGATCTTTTATCTGTTGCCTGTTGATAAGGAGTTGCGCCTCTTGTCCTGCTGCTTCAAATTGCAGAAAAATTCGTTTTCCAACACTTAAATCATTCAGATGAATTGTATTTTTATAAACCCCTGTCCCTCTGTAATAACCGGGCGTATCATCCATGACATCGTACGCATTCCACGTATGCGGAATACGTACTTTTTGCCACGGCTTGTTGAGATTAACGATTGAACTTAAATTATTTGATGAATCTTTAACGAACGACCATCCGCTATTATATGGTATTACTTTTCTGTTTTGTGAAAACACATTTAAGCACAAAAGAAAACAAGCGAGTAAAAAGACAAAGCTTTTATATTTTTTGCCAGTCATGAGTCTTTATTAAAATATCTGTAATCGTAAAATTTAGTTTAAGAAAAGTCTTAACTTAAGCCAAAGTTAACGAAAAACAGAAACAACAAAACATAAAACACTATATATCAACACATTAAAAAACAAGATCAATACGCTTTAATCCCGAAAGGATCCTTTTTTTAATACTCTGTATCTGCGGGTTACGCATTTACCAAACAAAAAATGCGAAGTCTTATGATACGTTAAAGACTTCGCATTTTGTTAGTTTTTTACTCCTCTTTTTTAATCTATTCTACCAATACGTAGGCCATCCAATCGGATTGCTCTGTCTTTTTTAACACAGCGTTCCTTTGGGCAATTATGTCTTTATAGTTACTTGCATACTGCCAACAAGTACTTTGTCTAATTCCCGTTTTTTTGGATAATTGATAAGATGATATTTCTCCTTTATTTTTATGAATCAATAACAGAATGTAAAAAGCTTTGTTGATAGGGATCCGACTATTTTGGAATATTGTTCCGCTTAAAACAGATTCATCATAATTGCATTTGCTGCATCGTCTCCCAAACGGAGATTTCCCGGGATAAAAAGCATCATTATCGCAGCGCTTACAAAGATATTCCTTATCCCTCCATTTTATTTCTGATAGAAATTTATAACAGGATTCCTTATCAGGATATTTTACAACAAATTCATTAAAACCGATGTCCCTGGAATGAATCCTTGCATCTGTAACTTCTTCTATATTGATTTTTAATACTTCGTTATCTTTCTCTAACAAAGCATTCATATTAGCTATTTCTTCCTTTTGTGCTTCCAGTTGCTGATTAACTGCTAACAACGTCTCATTTTGTGCTTCAATAATTGCCTTGTGTTTAAGTAATTCTTCTTTCTGTTCCTTCAATAACAGAGTTCGGTCCGCAACTTTTTCTTCAAGCTCCCTATTAACCTTATCTTTTAAACTTGTATTAATTTTCATTTGCTGAATTACCTTATCCTGCGCCCTTACCTTTCTTTTCTTTAAAATCCGCACCTGATCACCAATAGAAAATGAAAGAAAGACCATCTCCAAAATAAAGCACACACTCAAACTGTAGTAAGTAACATAACCGGGCAGAAAGCGAGCAATCCCCAAAACCATTAAAACTCGAACGGCAAATCCCGCCATTAATATCGAGTATGCGAGAACAAAAAACCTTGCAGGCTTATATCCCTTTACAAGAATATTTATCCCTATTATAAAGCATAAACTAAGTGGAATAAATTCGATAAATTTATAAATAAACCATTCCGGTTTGATGAAGAGACAAATCAGAAAAAATATTGTACGAAATGCAATAACAAAAATTGTTAGCTTATAAAACCCCGGAGCTTTCACTTTCACATGTAAAAGATGAAGCATGAAAACCAAAGCCGAAATCCCCATACAGTATAAGGAAATTCCTGTAGCATATGGATTTAAGCTGGGCAAGTTTGGCCATATAAATTGAAAAGCAACACCATCAGATGACATTTCGAAAAGAGCAACAAAAACCAGATAAACTACATATATCAAATATTCCTTTCGCTTTATGGCGATGTACATCAGCATATTGTGCAAACAAAAAATCAAAAGCATTCCATAAAACAAACCAAACATGAAATATTCCGAAATTGCATAGTTAAGTACCCGTTCAATCGAACGAAGAACTATAATGATGTTTATATATGCGCTGGATTTTACTCGGAAATAGCAAGTTTGTTCTCCAGATTTTAGATTTAATAAATTGAAATGATAGTTTTTGTGCCCTAAAAGGCGTTCGTTAAAAGGGCGTTGAGCTCCTGCTACTCGTTTTACATAATTGCCTTTTTCATTTGGAATATATGCTTCAATGAATTCTGTTGTCTGATCGTAGAACTCAAAGACATATTTACCATTTAAATTTTTAAGTACGTTTATATTTACTCTAACCCAATAATAAGACTCTTTATTTCGGTTTCTTGGATAATGATCTCTATTTGCTTTAAATAATGTATCACCCGTTTCAGAAAGGATATCATTTATTCCAAGCTTACCTGTTTTGTCTTCATATATAAAAAGTTCGTCTTTAACAAACACATGTTCTTCAAACCCAGAATTGACTTTAAAGTCCTGCTGGGCAAAGGCTCTTGAAAACAAAACTGAAACAAATACAAAAAGCGCAAAAATTGCTCTTTTATTCTGAAACATATTATGATTTACAAACAATTACCTGATCCTTTTCCTTCGACGTCCACATTCCACCCTTTCTGAACAGCGATACTTGTTTCACTCGAAACAAGTCCTCTGTTATTAGCGATCAACAGATTTATCTTTTTCTCCGGTGCTTGTTCTTCAACAACATTGTTTGGTAAATGCGCATAAAGCTCGTTTAATGCACAAGCATCAAGTTTATTATAGGTTACATCCAAAAATTTTATTTCAGTAAACCCTTTAACTTCTAATTGTCTAAATCTATTTCCGCTTAAGTTTAAAGTTCGAAGCGATTTTTGTTTACTTAAATCAAGTTGATCTAATAAATTATCTGAAATGTTGAGGTTAGAAAGATTGATATTATTTGTAAGGTTTATTGTTTTTAAATAATTGTAAGAACAATTTAGATAAGTCAATCTTTTATTTGCAGATACATCTAATACGCTAAGTCTAACATCGCTCGCCATCAGGCTTCTTAAATTCTTATTCGCACTTACGTTAATATTTCTTAAAATGTTTTTCCCGCAATCCAAAGTAACTAAATCTGGCGCTGCACTCACATCTAAAAAAGTAAGAAATTGATCAAAACAAGAAAAAACCTTGATTCCCTTTGCATAGATCTTTATTGTCGTACTCTTTTTAACCTCTTCGCTAATAACCGTTGCGTCGTTAATTTTAGATTCATCATTAACATCATATGATTTTTTCTCTCCATTCCCCCAATCAATTTCCAAAGGTCCTTTGTTTACTAAAGACACCTTAAATGTAACAAGCCCTTTAGTGTTTCTTTTCAATATAATTTCGGGACGGTCCTGAGCGAACAGAAATAATGGCATTAGCAATGCAACAATAAACAAATACCTTTTCATCATTATAGTTTATAACAATTCCGAATTTAGGAAAAAACTCGGAAATGCTTACCCTGTCTTCTTCGATGTTTTTAGATGATGGTTGATAAATTCTTTCGGAGACATATTGTAACACTTATAAAATGCTTTGGTAAAATAAGAGGCCGAATTAAAACCGACCCTAAAAGCTACTTCATTTATTCTACTGTCCGACTCTAAAAGAAGTAGGCATGCTTTCTTCAACCGGTAATTTCGAAGATAATCTCCCGGAGAATAACCGCTAATGGATTTTAGCTTACGTTGCAAATTCGAACGGCTTATTCCTAAAATATCCGTTAACGATTCTACAGAAAAACTTTCATCCGCAATATGAAGTTCTATTTCTTCATTAAGTTTATTTAGAAAATATTCGTCGCTTTTATTTGTGGCTAAAGAAGAATACGATGCTAAAGGAGATCTATTGAAAAGATCTAAAATTGCTCTCCTGTTTTTTAGTAAACTGGCAATCTGCGCTTTCAGGTATATTGTCGAGAAAGGCTTTTCAATAAATGCATCTGCACCAGACATTAAGCCTTCTGCTTTGGTAGAGTTTTCAATTTTTGCAGATAACAGTATAACCGGAATATGCGAATAGCTAACATCTGATTTTAGCTTTTTGACGAAGGAAATACCATCAACTCCGGGCATCATGATATCGGATATAATCAAATTAAAATGCTTTTCCTCAAGTAAAGAAAGTGCACTTTGAGCATCTTCTGCAGTCTCTACAATATAGTCGTTAGATAAGCAGCTGCTGATAAAGCTTGTCATATCCGGATTGTCATCAACAACCAGTATTCTTTCTTCTATTACATCAGGAGAAGAAATAGCCAGATCTATTGAATCGGCTTCTTTAACAGCTTTTTCCGGTTCTTCCTTAATAGGCTCTAAATCTGAGAAAGAGACATGAAATATCGTTCCTCCTTTATTCGCGTCCATTAGCTCGACTTTACCTTTCAAAAGAGTCGACAAGTGTTTAACCAAAGAAAGCCCTATTCCGGTGCCAACGTTATCTTTTCCCGATTGTACCTGATAAAATGGATCAAATACAAGGTTTTTATATTCGTCTGGTATTCCCTGCCCATCATCCTCTACACTAACCACATACGATTTATCTTGTTTATGGGTTAATTTTAGAATTACCCGATTATTGGCAAACTTCAATGCATTTGTCAATAAATTGCCTACTATTTTAGTTAGCGCATCTAAATCAGAAACGACAAATAGCTTTTTTTCTTTCGGCAATTTCAGATCCAGTAAAAGCTTTTTGCTTTGCGCTGATTTTCTAAATCGTTCATGCATCTCGGTAATAAATTCTCTAATATCTATGCGCTCCGGATTCAGCTTATATTCCGTCGAATCCATTTTTCTAAAATCCAATAATTGATTGATCAGGACGCTTAACCTGTCACAATTTCTCTCTATAACAGATAAGTTCTGTTTTGTTTGTTCACTGCCTTCCTGTTTGGAAATGATTTCTTCCAATGGCGCATTAATCAAACTTAGGGGCGTACGAATTTCATGTGCTATCGTTGTAAAGAATTCTATTTTTGATTTAAAGGATTTTGTTTCCTGCTCTGCTTTAAAAGTTTCCAGCTGTCGGAGCTGTCTCACTTTATTTCGGTTTATATAAAAGCGAATCAGCAAATAAAGCAATGAAGCTACAAGTAGCGTATAAAATATCTTTGCCGGTAAAGACAACCAGAAAGGGGGTAATATTTCAATGGAAATTTCACTCCCCTCTTCATTCCACAAACCATCATTGTTTGAGGCTTTAACTTTAAAAGTGTATTTGCCAGGAGATAAATTTACGTAGGTTACATTTTTGCTATTCCCGGTGTATGTCCATCCGGCGTCCGCTCCTTCTAATTTATACGCGTATTGATTTTTTGATTGAGAAATAAAACTTAAACTTACAAAAGACACCGTAAACGAAGATGTATTAAATTTTAACTTCACCGTTTCTTTTTTATTCAGCTTAGTCTGTATTTCTTTTTCCAATTCTGGGTCGGAATTCCCTAACAAACTTATTCTGGTTATTGCAACAGCTGGCGATATCGGATTTTTTATCTGATCTATATCTTGCGGATAGAAAGAGCTAAAACCATTGATTCCGCCAAAATAAAATTTCCCCGATCTTGATTTATAAGTAGATTTATAATTGAACTGGTTACTTTGCAATCCATTTTCGATATCATAAAGCTTGAATTTATTCGGAGAATCTGTATTTAAACAAATAAGCCCTTTATTACTACTTAACCATAAATTTCCATTTGGATCGTCTAAAACTCCATATATAACGCTGTTGGGAAGTCCGTTGGCTTCTGAAATGTTTCTGAAACCGTCATTCTTTCTATTGTAAATAAAAATTCCCCTTCCTTCGCTGGAAAAAATAAGCCGGCGTTGACTATCTATATAAATACTCGTTAATTTAGCCCCTACTATCGGATCATTCTTTTTTATCTTATCATAAAAAACCCATCTATTTTGCTTATTGTCCAACTTAATTGCACCGTGGCCATAACTTGCCAACCATAAATCTCCTGCATCGTCTTCTTTTATATCATAAATAAAGCTGTTTATCTCCTTTATCCTTTCAAACGTCCGGCTTACTCTATTGAACTTATTCAAGCCAACCGGCGTTCCTACATAAATCTCTCCAGCCTTCGTTTTATAAATCGAAAAAATACAGTCGTCGTTGATGGTATTTTGATCATTTGATTTAAATCTGTAATTAACCAACTTTCCGGTTTTTGTATTATAAATGTCGATCCCGCGTGAAAAGGTTCCTATCCACAGATTTTCTCCATCTAAAAGTAATGCGTGTGTGTTATGATAACTAGTCTTTACAGGCTGAGTAACGAGCTTTGTTTTTACGTCAAAATAGTTTAAGCCTCCATCTTCTGTCGCTATCCATATATTTCCTCTAGGATCTTCACAAAACTGACTAACTGCCTTTCCAGAAAGAAACCCGTGTAATAAATCAGGATAATAAGTTTCTATTGTTAGCAAAGCGGGATTTAGATAGTTTACCCCTCCAAAGTAAGTTCCAATCCAAACTCCACCTTCTTTATCTTTTGCTATAGAATATACATTCTGATCGCTTAGACTGTATTTAAATTGTGGGATATCCAGTCTTTTGGGAACATTACTTTCCAGGTTGAAAAGATACAAGCCATCATCAGATCCTATAAGCAGAGATTTTTCTGTGTATTGAAAAATTGCTCGGATATGAGTTATATAACTGGCTCCCGGCTTATTATTAAGAAAAGACGTATATTCTTCTGACTGTTTGTTGTAGTATCTCACCCCATTAGACCAAGTTCCCAGCCATAGATTCCCCTTGTTGTCCTCAAGTATTGATAACACTTCGTTGTCAGAATTCTCAGCTTTGCTAAATAAAGAAGGAACAATTTCAAATTTTGATGAGACCGCGTTATATCTGAGCAGTCCCAATCTGGTACCTGCCCAAATTGTCCCAGATTTATCTTGTATGATAGACCAGGAAGCATTCAATCCCAGATCCACATTTTCAATAACTACTTTATTTAGCCTGCCACTTTTACTTTCATAAACATAAATACCTTGAGCCATAGTCGCTATCCACAAATTTCCATCTTTGTCAACCAACAAAGAGTTTATTGCAGAAGAGATAATTGAGTTATCACTAGCTTTGATGTTTAGCTTTGAAAATGTCTCTTTTATTTTGTCCATTATATAAAGGCCTACATCTGTTCCTATATACAATTGACTTTTATTTTTTTGGGCGATACTTCTTATAAAGTTATTTCCGATAGATTGCTTTTTTCCAAACTGATGCTGATAGACTCTAAATGAACTGCCATCGAAACGATTTAACCCATCTTTAGTACCAAACCACATAAATCCATCTGTATCCTGTAAAATACAATAGACCGCATTCTCCGAAAGCCCATCAGTAACCTGTAGTTTCTTAAAATGAAAGTTTGGATTCTCCTGCCCCAAAACAAATCCGGGATTAAGGAGAAAATACAATGAAACGATATAAAAAAGCTTAATCTTCACAATACATAAATTTATGAGAATAACATTTAGCAAAGAACTATTTGCATTTCCATTTATAGCAAAAACCGGTAAAAAATGGTAAAAACTAACATTTTAGCTTTATTTACCCATTTTTACCATTTTTTGATTAGAAAGTGTTATAACCACTCCTATCCTTATACATAACTTTACTTCACATCTAAATACACCAAAGTTTACATAATACAAAAGTTCAAATCAAAGCAATTGCTTTTGTGTTTTGCTACAGTCGGAATTTAGAGACCAATTAGAGTTTAAATTATAAACCCAAAAATTAAATTACATGTTAAAGAAAACTTTATTCTTGTTTTTCTATGTTTTATCTACAGTGGCCTATGCACAGGATAACAACATGAAAGGTAGGGTGTTTGATGAATCGGGCATTCCCTTACCTGGGGTCGCGATTACCGTTAAAGGTACAGCCCGGGGCACTATGACAGACCTGAATGGGAACTATTCCATTAGTGCAACAAAAGGTCAGGAAATAGTTTTTTCTATGCTGGGAATGCTTCCCCAAACTATTGTGTACAATAACCAGACAACATTAGACATTACACTTCTTACAGACAAAAAAGCACTGGAAGAAGTTGTTGTTATCGGTTATCAGACAATTAAAAAATCAGATCTTACGGGTGCTGTTTCTGTATTTAACCCGAGTGAAATGAAAAACACTACCGTTTCCGGTACTGTAGGAGATGCGCTGGGAACTTTGCCCGGCTTAATGGTTAGAACAGCAGGATCTCCAGGTTCAGAAGGTAAAGTAGAAATCAGGGGAACGGGAACTTTAGGACCAAGTAATCCGCTATATGTTGTAGACGGAATAGTTTCTGGCGCAAACAGAGACTTTAACTTCAATGATATAGAAAGCATTCAGGTATTAAAAGACGCTTCTGCGGCTGCAATTTATGGTTCCAGAGCCGGTAATGGTGTTATTATTATAACAACCAAGCAAGGGAAGGAAGGAAAAATGAAGATAGACCTATCTTCGAGAGGAACTGCACAGTGGCTGCCCAGATATAATCTCACCAATCGCGAGCAATGGATTAACCTGAACGATCTGGCTTTCAGTAATGCCAATAAACAACCTGCAAATCACTTCGATGGTAATACAGACTGGCAGGAAGAAGTTTTTAAAACAGGCTGGCTTCAGGACCATAACATTTCATTTTCTGGAGGATCCAAAGAAAGCAGATATTTTATTTCCGGAAACTACCAAACAAACTCGGGAACAACTATTGGTTCCAATAGTGAACGTTTTACATTACGTTCCAATATGTCTACTTCAAGAAGTTTTGGTGAAAATTTAAAACTAAATATTGGAGAAAATATAGTACTCAGTAATTATTCAGTTAACGAATTAAATACCAATCCTATTATTGACGTTTACCGCATGTTGCCTACCATTCCTATTTACGACCCTAATAATGCGGCACGAGGTGGCTATGGTTATGGAGATGGTTCCAGAGACGTTACTTTTGGGACTAATCCTTTTGCCAGAGAAGATTTCGAAAACACAAAAAATGGAAATCTGAGAACAAGAGGAAACGTTTTTGGCGAGCTTGAATTTTTTAAATCTTTAAAATTCAGAACCAATTTTGGTTTTGATTTAAGTAACGATAAGCATGAATATTTAAGAAAAGTAGGCTATTGGGCGTATAACCAACCTACCGATCCGTCTTCATTAAATAAAAACCAGGCACAATACAGAGGTCTTGTATTTGACAATACTATAGATTACATAAAGAAACTTGGGAAACATGATATTTCTGCTGTAATAGGAACCAGTTATCAGACCTCTAATTACGAGCAGATTTGGGGGACAAAAAATGACGTTTTGGTATCGGTAAACGGCTACTTTACGCAGTTAGATGCGGCATTAAGCAATCCAAAAACAGGAAGCTATCAGGATAACGAGAAGTTGTTTTCTGTGTTTGGTCGTTTAAATTATACTTATGATGAAAAGTACCTCTTCAGTTTTACTATGCGTAGAGACGAATCGTCAAAATTTAATCCTGTTTATAGTGTAGGTTATTTTCCTTCAGTTTCTGCTGGATGGAGAATCAGCAAGGAAAGTTTCTTTAATGTTCCGTGGATAAATGATTTAAAGCTAAGAGCTAACTATGGGATACTGGGAACATCTAATATTGGTCCATGGGATTGGAACTCATTTATTACAGTTTTTCCCCAAGCCATATTCGGTGTAGATCAAAATATTGTTACTGGTATGACCCAAATCAGACTGGCTAATGCTGATCTAAAATGGGAGAAAATGGCTCAATTTAACGGCGGCTTTGATGCAACAATACTAAATAACAGATTACAGATTTCTACCGACTTCTTTATTAAAGAAACCAAAGATGTCTTAACAGCAATGCAAATCCAGATGGTTACAGGGAACAACGGAGGGAACCCTGTAGTTAATGCTGCAACATTAAAAAACACAGGGGTAGAATTGACTACAACATGGAGAGACAGAATTGGAGAATTTGGCTATAGCCTGGGGCTTAACGCTTCTTACTTAAAAAATAAAATCGTAAAACTGGGCTACGGCAGGGACGAATTTACGCAATGGGATACCAAGTCTATTGTAGGACATCCTATTGGCGAATGGTATTTGATTAAAACCGATGGTCTTTTCAAATCAGTAGAAGAAGTTCAGGCCCATAGAAGTAGTAATGGTACTTTAATTCAACCCAATGCACAACCCGGAGATGTAAAATTTGTCGACTATAATGACGACGGTCGGATTACCGATGCGGACAGGCAGCATTGCGGTTCTACCATTCCAAAGTACCAATTAGGAATGAACTTCGGATTTGATTACAAAGGGTTCGACCTTCAATTACAATTCTCAGGATCTTTTGGCTTTAAATCTTTTAACGGCCCAAGAAGTGGTTACGACAGATTTGATGACAACTCCAACTACAGAGCAGATTACGATCCCTGGACACCGGATAATCCAAATGCGAAAGACCCAAGACCTATATCCGGAGATTCTCGTAATGTAGTTGGCAATCAGGACAGATGGTTAGAAAACGGAGGCTATTTAAGAATAAAACAAATTGCCCTGGGTTACAGCTTGCCGAAAAAAGCTTTAGGAACTACATTCAGTCAGGTTCGACTATATGTCAATGCACAGAACCTGGTTACTTTCACATCTTATAAAGGTTTAGATCCAGAGTTTTTGAACACAAACATTTGGGACAGAAGCTATGATGGTGGTGCTTTTCCAAATCCCAGAGGTATCACTTTTGGCACACAAATAACATTCTAACCCTAAAAATTAAAGAGCAATGAAAAAGTACTTATATATATTTCTTGCAACATTTCTGGTGAATGCTTGTAAGGTTGATGTACAGAACCCGAATACCATAACCACAGGAACGTTTTGGAAAACGGAAAGAGACGCAGAATATGGCGTAAACGCCATATATAATATGTTCTATAAACCAGGAACTTATAGCAGGTGGATATGGTTTCGCTTAGACTTAACTTCTGACGAAGGCTTTAGCCAAAGTCCATGGGCAGAACTAAAAGAATGGACACAATTTAAATATAACAATTACAATTTTTGGGAAGGTAATGCGTGGACTTTCAGAGATTGTTATGAAGCAATTTTCAGGGCCAACCAGGTGTTACACAATGTTCCAGCTATAGCGTTTACAGATCAGACAAAAAAAGATCAGCTTATTGGACAAGCATATTTTCTAAGAGGTCTGTATTATTACAATTTGGCTCTTCTTTGGGGAGGTGAGAATAAAAGTTTGCCTATCGTTCTGGAACCTTCTACTCCTGATATGAGGCCTGAAGGTCACACCGAAACGGAAGTTTATAATCAGGCCATCAGCGATTTTACAGAGGCAGAAAAACTCTTACCCCCTGCATGGGATGCTCCCAATAAAGGAAGAGCAACAAAAGGCGCTGCTTTGGCTTTTAGAGCGAAGTGTTACATGCAGCTTCATAAATGGGTAGAAGCCAAAACAGATTTATCATGGCTAGTTGATGGTGCAGGTAAACAATATTATAACCTAACAGCAAACTATTTTGATAATTTCAACAAAGACACCGAGAATAACATCGAGTCTGTTTTCGAAATTCAATATTCGGATATTCATAAAGCACCTGCAGGCGACGGAGACTTCGATGTAGATCCAAACCTAGGTCTTAACAGAGGTCAATTTTTTGCGCCTCCCGGAATAGGCTGGACAGATGGCGAGCTACGCCCCTGGATAGTTACGGAGTTCAAGAAAGAAAAAGATTTAAACAACAACTTCGATATCCGTTTAAGATATACAGCATTCTATCAAGGAATGGAAAACGATTTTCCAAATAACACAAGAATATATAGATTCACAAGTAATAATGAACAATGGTCAAAAAGTGACTGGACAGGTCGAGTTTTCTTTCGCAAATATGGTTCAGATTACTACAGAGACTTCGATGACTACCACAATCCTACCAATGTGCGTTTAATCAGATTTGCAGATGTTTTATTAATGTATGCAGAATGTATTGCACAATCAAATGATCCTTTAGCTACCGCAGTACAACAGGTTAATCGAGTACGAGCTCGAGTAAATATGCCGAATCTGGCCGTCAATAATCCAACTGCAGCCACAGACAAGCCTACTTTCTTAAAAAGATTGCAGATGGAAAGAGTTTTAGAATTAGCGACAGAAGGACATAGATGGGCAGACCTCAAAAGATGGGGATTGTTAGATAACGTTACAGGGCTCAACGAAGTAAAGGCAAGAGACGCAGACTTTAACAATTTTACTATAGGAAAGCATAGCCGTTTGCCGATTCCTTCAGATGAAGATAAAAACAATCCAAATGCTGATCAGAATCCGAATTACTAATAAAAAACGAGTCTAAAAAATTGAAAGCATCGTCATTCAACTACTTTTAGGAGGAGAATTCGCCAACAGGCGTAAATCTCCTCCCAAATGAATGAGATCCTCTCCTTGCAATCGGAATGACAATAAACTTTTTAGGCCTCTTTAAAATCAATATGAATGAAAAAGTTAATCTATCTTTTACTACTATTTAGTACATCGTTAACTGCATGCGCAAAAAAAGAAAAGAACAATTTTGTATTCGAACCTCCGGTTCCTTTAGGCGACCCTTTTATCATGTTAAACGGAAATACCTACTATGCCTATGGTACCAATGCTGAAAATGGAATAGAAGTTTATACCTCGGACGATTTAGTCTATTGGAAAAAAGAGTCCGAACTGGCTCTTAAAAGCGAAGATTCCTGGGGTGGACGATGGTTCTGGGCTCCGGAAGTATATTACATCCAGGAAAAAAATAAATTCTTTATGTACTATACTGTCAACGAGCATATTTGCGTTGCAACATCCAATTCTCCGCTGGGACCATTTAAACAGGAAGCCAAAGTTCCCATGCTGGATGGAGAAAAATCTATAGACAATAGTTTATTTATAGATGACAACGGTAAGCCATATTTGTATTTTGACAGATTTAATGATGGATTGAATATTTGGGTTGCCGAACTGGAAAACGATCTCCAGACAATAAAAACCGCTACCTTAAAAAAATGCATCAATGTTTCTCAGGCCTGGGAAGAAATTTGGCCGAGAGTAAACGAAGGTGCTTTCGTAATGAAGCACAAAGGGCTTTACTACATGACCTATTCGGCTAATAGCTATGAAAGTCCGTTCTATGGAATTGGCTTTGCAACAGCCTCGTCTCCTGAGGGACCATGGACAAAATATGCATCAAATCCAATATTACAGAAACCACAGGATCTGGTGGGTATCGGGCACAGTGCTATGTTTAAAGATAAATCCGGTAAGTTACGGATTGTTTTTCATGCGCATCATAGCGCAACCAGCATACACCCAAGAGCAATGTATATTGCTGATGTCACATTTACAGATGATAACATCCCCGTGATGAAAATCTCTAATGATATCCTTAGACCAAAATTAAAAAGATAGGATTGCTGCTACATGAAAAAGCTGTCAGGTAATTTTATATTGCTCATTTTATTGCTTCTTCCGCAAGAAAGCACTTTTGCTCAGTCAGAAAAAGTAAGCTCTGGTGTTCGTATCGCCTGGGATTACGCTTCTATGCAGCAAATTGCAGAAATGGGGGGATATCCAAGACTAGCAAGATTAAAAGATTCCTCGGTATTTGTAATTTATGAAACCCGAACCGGCGATATTCACTTTAAAAGAAGCTGGGACAACGGGAAAACCTGGAGCAATCCGACAGCTATTTTCTCCAAATTCGCTTATTCATCACCAGACGGAAAAACTACCGTCGTGAATATTGCAAATCCTGAAGTCAAACAATTACAAAACGGCGATATTATTGTCGCCTGCAATTACCGGCCAAGACAAGAAGAGATTGCACCCTACTCTATCGTGATAAGGAGAAGCTTAGACAATGGTCGGACGTGGTTGCCGCCACAAAGGCTTTATGTGGCGGCGCCGCGTTTTGGCGATGGCTGCTGGGAACCTTCCTTTTTACAGTTACCCGGCGGAGAATTACAAGTTTATTTCGCTAACGAAAACCCATACCGTCAATCTGACGAACAGGAAATTTCAATGGTAAAATCATTTGACAACGGTAAAACATGGACCGAAAAAGCCACTACAGTTTCATTCCGAAAAGAACGAAGAGACGGAATGCCCGTTCCAATTTTAATAAACAATGAAATTGTAGTAGCGATAGAAGATAATAAAACCGATCGCTTTAAGCCTTATACCGTCAGAACAAAAATTTCTGATAACTGGAGCCAGCCGGTATTGTCCGAGTCTGGAAACAGAGATTATGCATTGGATACCCATATCCCTGATTCTGTTTATATGGGCGCTCCTTACCTTTTAAAACTCCCCAATGGCCAAACACTATTATCTTATCAGACTAATGAAAACAGGGCTCACGACTGGGAACTTTCTACAATGGAAGTCGCAATTGGCGATAAAGAGGCCAGAAATTTCGGAAAACGAACCCGTCCATTTAACGTCCCTCAGGATAAAGAGGCAAAGTGGAATTCAATAGCTATATGGGATGACCAAACGGTTGTCGCTTTAGCTTCCACAAATTTCAAATCTAAAAACGTTGCTCCCTGGCTAATTAAGGGATACATTATTCCTGACGTGATGAAAGCAAGCTCTGCCATAGAGGAGTTTCCGCTTTTTATAGGATCCAAATCCAATAGCAATCTAAGAGCTGGAATAGCCAGGAAAAATCAGGAGATCAACGTAAAATGCAATATCTCTGAAAAAGAGACGTCTCAATCCGGAAAAACAGGGCTGCATCTGTTCTTTATTTTAGATGGAAAAAAACACAAAATATGGTCTTCCAAAAATGGAACAAACCAACTCTATATCGAAAAAAACGGACAATGGAAGCCGGTTTCCAATTTTGTTAAAACAAATACCGAAATAAATGACAATGGATATCGTGTTTATTATACCATCCCTTACAAGAAGCAATCAAAAAGTTTACAAATAGGACTAGCGTTATCTTCTTATGACAATAATGGCAGTTTTTATACCGAATACCTTACCAATATGAATGAAAGTAATGCCGACTCCTGGATTAAAGTTGTACTATAAATTATGATTGAAATGAAAACAAAATTGCTTTTAGCCTTTATGCTCGCATGTGGTCATCTTGTTTCTAAAGCACAAGAAACGAAGGTACAATATAGCATTTCCCTAAAAACTCCCGGAAATGAGGCAAAAACCTATAATCTGCAAAATAACAGTAACGGAACGCTTACAGCACAGGAAAATATACCTGTTGAAATAAGACAACAGATTACCAGTAACGGAGAAACAACACGAATAGAAGTAAATATAAATGCCAGAGAAGAAGTCTACTACAGTTTCGAAGAAGTTTTTAATATAGCTTCTTTTGAACATCAAGACTGTCAGTTCTTTATGCCGGGCTTTTGGTATCATAAGAACCTCCGCTCTCCAAAAGAAGCACCTTCATTTGCCACAAGCGATAGCTGGCAGGTTCGCGAAGACAGATTAAGCACTCCGCTTACCGGTATTTTTAATGAGAAAAATGGAGACTTTTATACCGTCATCAGATTAGATCAGCTTAACAATGAAAGCTTAACCACCCATAATACCGGAGAAGTTATCCTCAATGGTAAAACAGATTTGGGATTTACCGGATTTAGAAATATCAATGGCTCTTCGGCTCTGGTTTTTGGATTCCCTTATAACGAAGCACCAAAGACCTATATCAGGAAATTAACGCTGATACCTGCGGTTAAAGCCTTTGAAAAACTGGAAAAAGGCGGAAGCAGAAAATTAACATGGGAAATCAGAAAAGGAAAAGCAAAAGACTATGCCGATTTTATTGCTAAAGCATGGGCATACTCCTTCGACACTAAAAAACCGCAGCCGGTTAATAATGCATACACAACTGTAGAGGCAAAAAGGATTTTAACTAACTTCTTTAAAGAAAGCTATGTAGACCAATATGATTTAAAGTATTATTCTGGAGTAGAACTGCGTACAGACGATTGTAAAAGTACCGGAATTGCAGAAGTTGGTTTTGTGGGAAGAGTACTGTTAAATGCCTATAACGC
The DNA here is from genome assembly GCF_000190735.1 of Pseudopedobacter saltans DSM 12145. GTDB lineage: Bacteria > Bacteroidota > Bacteroidia > Sphingobacteriales > Sphingobacteriaceae > Pseudopedobacter > Pseudopedobacter saltans. Next base: position 3,622,889 of record NC_015177.1, on the reverse strand, counting down.
TTTAGAATATGGCGAACAGAACAATGACCAGCAATTGGTTAGCAATGCAAAAGCTATTTTTGACAGTTACCTTACGCATGGATTTACTTCTGCTGGTTTTTTCAGAGAAGTGGTAGACTTTGTCAGAAACAAAGAAGAACACATTTACAGTATCCGCAGGCAATCTGAAGGAGCATTTGCCATTCTAAACTATTTAAACTACGAAAAGAAAAAAGGAAGAAAACATCCCGAATGGGAAAACAGGGTTAAAACATTATTATCAAACTTTGCAAAGCTTCAGAAGCCAGACGGAAGTTTTCCCAGAAAATTCGATAACGATTTACAGATAAAAGATGCCAGCGGAGGTAGTACTCCTTCTGCCACGCTACCTTTAACAATGGCTTATGCATACTTTAAAGACAAGAAATACCTTGAACAGGCAAAACGGACTGCTGTTTACCTGAAAAAAGAAATCATATCAAAATCTGATTATTTCTCGTCTACATTAGACGCAAACTGCGAAGACAAAGAAGCCTCTTTATACGCTTCTACGGCAATGTATTATCTGGCTATGGTCTCTTCCGGGAAAGAGCGTCAGCATTATACCGACTTATGTTCAAAGGCAGCCTATTTCTGTCTAACATGGTACTATACCTGGGATGTCCCTTTCGCTCAGGGGCAAATGCTGGGCGACGTTGGCTTTCAGTCACGCGGCTGGGGAAATGTCTCGGTTGAAAATAACCATATAGATGTTTTCATTTTCGAGTTTGCAACAGTCTTAGACTGGCTGGCACTGCAGAGAAAAGAAGACAGATTTTCCAAATTCTCTTCAGTAATTAAAAGTTCTATGTTACAATTAATGCCGGTAAAAGATCACATGTTCAATATTGCGAAAGTGGGCTATTATCCGGAAGTTGTACAGCATACCAATTGGGACTACGGAAAGAATGGAAAAGGTTTTTATAACGATATCTTTGCTCCGGGCTGGACAGTGGCTTCCTTATGGCAAATGTTAAGCCCAACAAGAGTAGAAGACTTTTTTAAACCCACCAAAAAATAAATCCTATGAGAGCGTATTTTTTTAAGATAATGTTTCTGCAGCTTTTAGTTATGTCCTCTTGTTATGGCTGTAAAAAGAACAATAAATCTTCTTTTGAAGTACCCAAAACCAACGAGTATTTTAATCCTGTTCTTAGTATAAGCTTGCCAGACCCAACCATTATTAAAAGTAATGATGGCAGTTTTTATCTATACGCAACAGAAGACACCAGAAATGTCCCAATTTATAAATCTTCAAATCTGATTGACTGGAAGTTTCAGGGAACAGCCTTTACAGATAATACCAGGCCAAACTTTGAACCGAACGGAGGAATATGGGCCCCGGATATCAATTATATAAATGGAAAATATGTGCTGTATTATTCCATGTCGGTTTGGGGTGGCGAGTGGACTTGTGGAATTGGAGCAGCAGTATCTGACAAGCCCGAAGGCCCGTTTACAGATAAGGGGAAACTTTTCAGGAGCAATGAAATTGATGTGCAAAACTCAATAGATCCTTTTTATATAGAAGAAAATGGAAAGAAATATCTGTTTTGGGGAAGCTTTAGAGGCATATATGCGATAGAAATTGCCGATGACGGTTTATCCGTTAAACCAGGTGCGCAAAAGCAACAAATAGCAGGTACTGCATTTGAAGGAACCTATATTCATAAAAAAGGTGATTTCTATTATCTCTTTGCTTCAATTGGCTCCTGCTGCGAAGGAGTAAACAGCACTTATAAACTGGTTGTTGGCCGATCAAAATCATTGATGGGACCTTATGTAGATAAAACAGGGAAAAACATGATGGACAACGGATATAACATTGTAATCAGCTCTAATAGCCGTTTTGTAGGAAACGGACATTGTTCTGAAATTGTTCAGGACAAAAATGGAGCCGACTGGATTTTTTATCACGGTGTAGATGTTAACAATCCAAAAGCGCGTGTGCTTTTATCAGATCAGGTAAAATGGGATAATGAAAACTGGCCTTATGTAGAAGGAGGTTCTCCGTCTTTAAAATCTGTCAAACCTAATTTTAACTAGAATATTATAACCATGAACAAGATTATTTCTTTTATACTGTTAATCTTTCTGTTTTCCTGTTCAGAAAGCAAAAAGGCACCAGCATTGTTGGACGCTCAGGCATTTTCTAAGGAAATAGATGGTAAAAAAGTCTCGCTTTATACCCTTGAATCTAAAAACGGATTGATTTTGCAAGTAACCAATTTCGGACTGCGAGTGGTTTCCCTATGGGTACAAGATAAAAATGGGAAATACGATGACGTTGCGGTTGGTTATGAAAATATAGACCGGTACATTAACAATACCGGAGAACGCTTTTTAGGACCAGTTGTTGGCCGTTATGCTAATAGAATTGCTAAAGGGCAATTTACTTTAGACGGAAAAACATACAACTTACCTATTAACAACAACGGGCAAACATTGCATGGAGGCATTAAAGGTTTGGATATGGTTGTTTGGGACGTCGATAGTGTAGCTAAAAACCTAATCCGTTTCTCTTATCTGGCTCCAGATGGACAAGATGGATTTCCGGGAAATTTAAAAATAAATGTAGAATACAGCTTAACAGATGATAATGAATTTAAAATCATGTATAAAGCAACTACAGACAAGCCTACCGTTGTCAATTTATCCAATCACACATTTTTCAACTTGAAAGGAGAAAGCAACGGAACTATAACAGATAATGAACTGACAATTTATGCCAGCCACACCACTCCAATAGACAGTGTTCTTATTCCTACCGGAGAAATCGCCTCTGTTGAAAATACGCCATTTGATTTTAGAAAGCCAAAAACTATAGGCGAAAGAATAGAAGAAAATAATCCACAGCTTAAAAACGGGAAAGGTTACGACCATAATTGGGTGTTAGACAGAAAATCGGCTAATGAAGTTGAACTTGCTGCAGAACTTTTTGAACCTGAAAGCAAAAGATTACTGCAGGTTTATACAGACCAACCAGGATTGCAGTTTTACAGCGGAAACTTTTTTGACGGAAAAACCAATGGGAAATTTGGAAAACCTATAAAATTCCGTGAAGCTTTGGCTTTAGAAACTCAAAAGTTTCCAGACAGTCCTAATCAACCTAATTTCCCTTCTACAAGGTTAGATCCCGGACAAACCTATACTCAAACTTGTATCTATAAATTCTCTATCAGAAAATAATCCCGTTCATATGAGACATTTCAGAAAAAAAACACTCCAAATAATTTCCGCAACAGCATTTACACTAAATATTTTTAGTGCAAACGCTCAATGGAAACCTGCAGGAGACAAGATAAAAACACAGTGGGCAGAGCAGATAAATGTAAATAGCGTACTTCCCGAATATCCAAGGCCAATTATGGAAAGAGCAGATTGGCGCAACTTAAACGGGCTTTGGGAATACGCCATCTTGCCTGTCGGCAAAGCAGAACCTAAACAGTTTGACGGAAAAATATTAGTTCCGTTTGCCGTAGAATCCAGCCTGTCGGGAGTTCAAAAAGAACTTGGTGGCAATAACGAGCTTTGGTATAAGCGATCTTTCGATATTCCTTCCGCCTGGAAAGGCAAAAATATCCTGCTTCATTTTGGCGCTGTTGACTGGAAAACAGAAGTTTTTATAAATGATATTAAGATTGGTTCACATACCGGCGGATACACGCCTTTCTCATTCGACATTACTCCATTTCTTGCCAAAGGAAACCAAAAGCTGGTTGTAAAGGTTTGGGACCCAACAACAGACGGGTATCAGCCTGTAGGCAAACAGCGTAAAAAACCAGAGGGAATCTGGTACACTCCAGTATCCGGAATCTGGCAAACCGTTTGGTTAGAGCCTGTAAATTCACAACACATCGTACAGGTAAAAAGCTCATCGGATATCGATAAGAAAAAGTTAATTTTTGATATACAAACCACTGGAACAAACTCTGCCAATATTATTGAGGTAAAAGTAAAAGACAGTGGAAAAACCATAAGCGCTTATAAAGCCAAAACAGGACAGCAAATTGAAATACCTGTTGAAACAGCAAAGTTGTGGAGCCCGGAAAACCCTTTCTTATATGATGTAGAAGTAGCTTTGCTTAAAGACGGAAAAGTCATAGACAGAATAAGCAGTTACGCCGCTATGCGAAAAGTCTCTACCAAAAGAGATGAAAACGGTATAGTAAGGCTTCAACTGAATAACCAAGATTATTTCCAATTTGGCCCGTTAGACCAGGGCTGGTGGCCCGATGGTTTATATACAGCACCTACAGACGAGGCTTTGGTTTACGATATTCAGAAAACGAAAGATTTCGGGTTCAATATGATTCGTAAACACGTAAAAGTTGAGCCTGCCCGCTGGTATACTCATTGCGACAGAATGGGTATTTTAGTTTGGCAGGATATGCCAAACGGCGATAAATCTCCGCAATGGCAAAACAGGCAATATTTTAATGGCAGCGAGCTGATTAGAAGCGGCGAATCTGAGGCCAATTATCGCAAAGAGTGGAAAGATATTATGGATTATTTATATTCACATCCTTCTATAGTGACCTGGGTGCCTTTTAATGAAGCCTGGGGACAGTTTAAAACCCAGGAAATTACAGAGTGGACAAAAAACTACGATCCATCCCGACTGGTTAATCCCGCAAGCGGAGGAAATCATTACCGTGTTGGGGATATGCTGGATCTGCACAATTATCCCGGCCCGGAAATGTACCTTTATGATGCAGAAAGAGCAACTGTTTTGGGCGAATATGGCGGTATTGGCCTTGCATTACAGAATCATCTTTGGCAACCTGAAAAAAACTGGGGTTATATTCAGTTTAAGAATTCAAAGGAAGTTACCGATGAATATGTAAAGTATGCCGAAATGCTGAAAAAGATGATTAAATCTGGCTTTTCTGCTGCTGTTTATACTCAAACTACAGATGTTGAGGGAGAAGTTAACGGACTGATTACTTATGACCGGAAAGTTATTAAAATGGACGAGCCAAGAGTTCGGAAGGTAAACAGGGAAATCTGCTCTATTCTAGATTAGTTCTTAAATTTGATATCTAAAAAAACAAAACATTGCTGTCATTCCGAGAGAACCTGAAAGATGACAGCAATGTTTTGACCTTATACTACTATTTTATTAATATCGGTCTTCTATATGCTACCGACATGGTGTCTACAATAAATTCATTTGTAGTATTACGTATTAGATCAATGTTAATTGATTTGTCGCCTGGAGCAGGGTTATTCAAAAGCTTTACGTAAATTGTATCTCTCGCTTTTTTGGCTTGAGGGAAAACAATAGCATACTTTCCGTCTGCAGATGGTTGTATAGCTGCGCCTTCTTTATTTACAATTTGAAAATCTACTCCCAATGTTGCAGATGTCGTATTTGCCGCCGTTCCTTTGGTTATCCTGTAATGTGCAACAGCATCGTAACCTCTTGTAAATGAAGAATTAAATGAAACCGGTAATTTCAATAATGATGATTGATTTCGATTTACTGTAATCTGAGCATTATTATAAGGAACATAAGCTATATAATAATGATGATCTAACTCGGGTAAGCCCAAAAGATAATCTCTGTCTTCTTTGCAGGAAAAGATCAGGCTACTGATGACCAAAGTTAGTCCTATTAATATTTTAGATTTCATAATTTCCTGAATTAAATTTACTGCCAATTTGGATTCTGTACTACGTTATTATCACTTAAGTTGATCTCATTGAAAGGAATAGGATATAAATAGTCTCTGTTAACCTTAAACGATCTCGCCGAAGCAGGTTCAGCTATAACTATATTTTCATTATTAAGGTTTAAAGAAGACGAATTTGTACCTACCCATTCATTAGCGTTAGTATATTTTGCACCTAACAAACTTTGAGGCATAACAACCTCGGCCAACTTCCAGCGTATCATATCATCATAATGAAACCCTTCTAAAGCCAGCTCAACAATTCTTTCCCTTCTAATCTCTTCCCTCATATCCAAATTATTATTGACTACAAAAGCATTTGTAAGCTTTATATTAAATCCAACCCGACTTCTAAGTCTGTTGATGGTCAACTCTAGATCAGCATCCGAAATAGATCCATTCAGTTCGTATTTAGCTTCTGCTAATGTCACCAGCACTTCTCCATAACGGATTAACATTTTATCAACTGTTGCCTGGTTATTAATTGCATTATCCAGCTTACTAAACCCTTTTTTACCTGCAAATGCAGTACGAGAACCTAAAGAAGTTGTTGGTACCCAAGGACGCTGATACGCTTCTTCTCCCATTTTATAGAATGTCATTCCAACTCTGGGATCCCTGTTTGAAAAAACGTCATTATACGATGTTTCATTTGCCTCTTGTATAAAAAAATTAGATTTCTTAGCGCTTGGAGAATTATCTAATTTCCATGCAGGCAAACCATCCGCATACAAATAGCTTCTTAATAAGTTACGCGTTGGTGCAATTCTTCCATTTTCTAAATCCCTCGAATTATTATGCCCTAATAAGACATTGGTATTGCTCGGACCATATATTTTTACTAGAATATTCTCTGTATTCGTTGGGCCTTCAGCCTCATGCAAGAAAAGTTTCTGATAGTCAGCGTAAAGTGTATGCCCTTCACCCATCACCAAAGTGGCTGCATTCACAGCCGCTGTTAAATGAGACTGCCAATCGCCCTGTCCATGAAACTTAGCTCTGGTCCCTTCATATAATCCAACTCTGGCTTTTAGTGCCCATGCCGCGCTCTTAGTTGCCCTTCCAAATTGTGCTGCCGGTAAAGCCGCTCTTGTGGGAAGCCAGGTTGCAGCAAAGTCCAGATCCTCGTAAATCTGAGCTACAACAGTAGTTCTCGGAGTTCTGGGCATTAATAACTCAGGAGAGCCTAAAGACAGTGTTTTTAATAACAAAGGTACGTCGCCATATTTTTTTATCAGATCAAAATAATTATATGCCCTAAAGAAACGCGCCTCAGCGAGATATCGATTCTTTATGGGATCCGAAACCTGAGCTTTTATTCCCTGCTCCAAAATATTATTCGCAGTAAAAATACGCTGATATGCATCTGTCCAATTAGCATCTTCATTAGGAATAGCTCTACTTCCTGCGCTGATTTGATTTGTCCCTTGCCCCATATTATCCGTAGACCTGTTATCCGGACTGAACCCTGGCAATTGCTGATACAACCTGTTGCATGCATTTATCAGATCATTTTCTGAATTCCAGAAGTCTTTGTTAGAAAGCTGAGTCTCTGGAAATCTGTCTAAGCTACAGCCTGTAAAATAAAATGCTGTAACAAAAAGTATAATAAGTTTTTTATTTATAGTTCTCATCTCTTTCGGAATTAGAATGTAACATTTAAACCAAACGACACTGTGCGAAAAAATGGATATATCCCGGTATCTACATTGTTATTTACTTCCGGATCAAACACTTTCAAAACATCTGTAGATTCCCATAAGTCTTGTCCAGCAATGTAAACTCTAAGAGACTGAACGTATTTTTTACTAGCAGGAACTGTATAACCTAATTGTACATTTTTCAACCTTAAATATGCTCCGTTTTGAATGGATCTGTCAGAACTTTGATAGTTATAATTATTCGTTTGATACATTCTTGGAAACAACGCATTTGGATTCTCTGGTGTCCACCTATCCATATGGATTGTCCAAGGCATAAACGCTGTTTGTATGAAAGGGACAAATGCATTATCATTAATTTTGAAAGCTCTCTTTCCAACTCCCTGAAACATTGCCGAAAAATCGAACCTGTTCCAATTTACACCAAAATCAAATCCATAAGTATATCTTGCCGATGTAGTTCCTAAATAAACCAAATCCCCTGGTTTGTCTGGGGTTCCCCCTCCTGCAGAAATGACACCGTTCCCATCTAAATCAAGATATTTTACGTCACCCGGCTGAAATGCATTTGCTGGCGCAAATGGATAAGATACTTTTGCCTTGTAGGCATTAGCTTCTTCAATAGTTTGAAAGTAGCCGTCTGTTTTATATCCCCAAACACTATTAAGAGGATATCCCTCAAGAAGCTCTACTATACCACCCGCTCCAATCGAATTATTTCCTTTATAATGAACTAATTTATTTTGATTATCGGAGAAGTTGAATCCAACATTATACCTAACACTTCCAAACTTATCTCGCCATCTAAGTGCCGCCTCCCAACCGTAACTTTTTAGCTCACCTATATTTGTAGATCCTGTTTTTACTCCAATAATATTGGGAACTTTTATTATCGCCAGCATATCCTTGTTTCTCTTTTCAAAAATATCTGCTGTTAAAGTTAACCTTTCCTGAAATAGGCCTAAATCTACCCCAATATTTGCTTGTTGAACGGTTTCCCAGGTTTTAGTTGGCGAAGGAAGCTCTTCTTGGAATACATATTGGGTTTGTGCTCCATTTAAAATTAAGTTTGGATAAATATTTCTATTTGTTTTCTGTAAACCACCACTTAACAAAGTTATGTAATCATACAGCCCAAGTACCGCTCCATTACCTAATTGACCCCAAGAAGCTCTTAACTTAAGATTCGATACAACAGGAAGGTTTTCCTTCATGAAATCTTCCGAAGAAATCCTCCACGCTGCAGAAAAAGATGGAAAAAGCTGCCATCTATTTTCCGGAGATAGCCTAGAACTGCCGTCATATCTAAAAGACGCTTCGAATAGATATTTCTCCGCATAATCATAATTAAATCGTCCAAAAAACGACCCCATAGCCCAAGTTGCTACGGTATCAGTTGCTTGTTTTGTAGATGGATCTGCAAAATTTAAACTAAAGAAGTCATTGTTTACCATGCTTTTTGCAGAAGCTCGAGTTTGCTCCATCCTATATTCTTCAAACGAAGAACCAGCCAGCAATTTGAAATTGTGTTTATCTATTCTGGCTGTATAATTTAAAACGCCCTGTAAATTATCATGGGAAGCTCTACTCTTCTCCTCTATAACCTCGTTTGGATCTTGAACGGAATTCCTTAACGTACTGGTAGTTCTACCGTACCACCTTAAGGTCCTTCTATTCGCTTGCATCAAATAGTTGTCCTGATTTCGCCACGCAGTAAAGTCTGCGGTAAGTCCTTTTACAAGATTCTTAACTGTTAAATTAAACTTACCCTGATAAGTTTCGGTATTACGGATTTCCTTTCCTCCATTCTTTTGAATATCGATAGCATTTACCTGCAAATCGCCATTAAATGGCTGACCTGTTGTATCCTCTATTGGCGTATACACTAGTTGTCTATTTCTGCTGCGATAAAGGTTGGCAATAATATTGTTCGTCCCGTTTGCATTCTCATTTATAAATGATCCAATATATCCTCCTACAATGCCAATACTTAAATATTTATTGAGCTCACCATTTAAGTTGAGCTTAAAATTTGTCCTCGAGTTATCATCTGGCCCATATCTCAACACTCCATTTCTCTGATAATATCCCCCCGAAACCATATAATTTAATTTTTGATCTCCACCAGATATCGACAGTCCGTGGTTTTGCATATCGCTATATTTATTCATCCCTTCCTTAACCCAATCCGTACTTCCAAAATACTCCCATCTATCAGCAGTGGGATTTTCACGATATTGAAAGTTTGGGTTTCTAATCCATTCCATCATTTCCGGGGTATATTCCCTGGCTCCTGTAGCATTAAACCTGGCTTCATCAATTAATACTTGTTCATCCCAAGACGATAATCTCTGTGGCTGTCTGGCTGTTTTATTTATTCCATAGTATGAATTAAGGTTGATCCTTGTCTTTCCTCCAGACCCTTTTTTTGTTGTAACAAGGACAACACCTCCCGCTGCTCTCGCCCCATAAATCGCCGCAGCCGAAGCATCTTTCAGCACAGAAATACTTTCTACATCATCTGGATTTACCAAGTTCATATCCATTTGTATACCATCTACCAAAACCAGTACATCTGTTTTATTCGCCGAGGTTTCTCCCCTAATCTTAATGGAAGCTCCTTCGCCTCCTGGCTTACCACTTGAACGTGTTATAGTCACACCTGGAGCAATTCCCTGCAACGATGAGGTTAAGTTAGTCGTCGGTCTATTAGCGATCTCATCTGCCCCAATTGCAGTAACGGCTCCACTAAGGTTAGCTTTCTTTTGAGTACCATACCCCACAACTACAACTTCGCTGAGCTCAGAAACATCGTCTTTCATAGTTACATTAATTTGTTTTTGTCCCTTCACCGGGACTTCCAATTTTTGTAACCCTATTTGACTAAATACTAGAATATCGTTGTTATTGGCGGTCAAGGAAAAGTTTCCATTTGGATCTGTGGTAGTTCCTATTACAGATCCTTTAATGCCGACGACAACTCCGATGCCTGGTGTTCCATCAGATAAGAGGACTTTTCCCTTAACCTGGATTTTGTCTTGCGCAAAAGAGGCTTGAGTAATCAAAAAAGCTGCTATAATAAAAAAGCATCTAAAAATACTTTTGCAGCTATTGCTTTTCTCTAACATTTTCCCAAACGGGAAATAGCGCCAGGAATAAATCATTCTGTTCATAATTATTTTATTGGTTATGTGGTTATTAATTGAGATCCTTTAATTAAAAATGATCTCTGAGTTAGTGTCTAATTCTTTTTAATTGGCAAACAAAAGCTTTAGAGCTTTTCAACAATAGCTAAATTATGTCTAATTGGCATTTTTATCAACCAAACTGGAATACATACAACATTAAAAAAGATTTCATTTTAAAGAAAAGACCACTGAAATCTCTTCTATCCCTCTTTTATAAAAAACCAAAAATTTTGTTTTTAAGATTTTACTCCTATTTATTTAAGTTATTTCACTAAATAGAGGTTACAGTTTCGGGGGAAGGAGCAATATATTACCAACTAAATCAAGTTGCCATTTATTAATTTATTATTCCTACTTTAGCCCTTTTTAAGCTTTTAACTTCTAAAAATTTTTGTTTTAGATGTTGAGAGTAGATAGCCATAAGCCCTGCCAGTTAGTTTATTCATTAGCCAAACATGATTTTCTGGGCTATTTAATAGAGCCGCATATCGTACAGTTGAATCCGAATGGTAGTTTTTCCCTTACTCATCAAAGAATTTTTTCAAATACTGCTGAGGAATTTAAAAAGCACATTACAGAAGAAGATTTCAAAATCATAAAAATATTAGATGGTTTAGAACAAGGAGCTATCATAAAAAAGATCTATAAGAAAAACATTCGACCTCTGGAGTTCTTCACAAAGCATTGGGACGACAAATCCTATGATACAATCAGGCCGAAACTGGAGAAGAAAATTGCAGAAGCAATCCCTTTGTTAAAAGATAAGCAGGTATTCTTAATGAGTAAAGAAGGTTGGCCGGTAGAAAGAAAAGTGGAAATTACGGAAGAGCCCGCTACCATTCTGTTTCATTTTAGAAGAAATGAAATAGAAACAAGATATTTTCCAACCATCAAATATCAAGGTTTAAGGGTAGAATTTATGTTTAAAGATGCCCAAATCGTATCAAACAATCCTGCTTTACTACTTGTAGAGAATTCTCTCTACTATTTCGACCAAAATCTGGAAGGTAAAAAACTACAACCTTTTTTAAACAAGAGATATATTTCTATTCCAAAATCTTCAGAGCAAACTTACTTTGAAAAGTTTGTTTCGCCATTAATAGAAAAGCATCATGTTTATGCCGAAGGTTTTACGATAAACACAGAAAAATATCAGGCTGTCCCTGTTCTGAAAGTGGTATACGTTCCTGAAGGTATTTCCGAACTTCAGCTCTATTTCCGATATGCCAATTATGTTTTTCCGGCAGGGAACAATACAGAAGTGAGCGTAAAAATGGAAAGACATGGAGACGACTACCTATTTCATCGCATAAAAAGGTCTTTAAAATGGGAAAAAGATAGAATTGAAGAACTTACTTCTCTTGGACTGAAAAAAAACTCAAACTTATTTATCCATTTCGAAGTAGATCAAAATGAGGAAAACATAGACAAATCTTTCAGCGTTTTTGATTGGATAAGCGAGAATCACGATCGATTGATAGAAAAAGGCTATGTATTCGAAGCCGATACAAGCGCTCAGAAATATATCATAGGAACCAACAAAATAGATCTGGAAATTCAGGAAAACAATGACTGGTTCGACATTAATGCGATTGTACACTTTGGCATTTATAAAATCCCATTTATCCAACTTAAAAATCATATTCTAAACAAAAAGAGAGAATTTACCCTGCCCAATGGGGAAATAGCTATTATTCCCGAAAAATGGTTCTCTCAATATGGCAATCTACTCTCTTTTTCAGAGGGGACTGATCATCTCCAACTGAAAAAGCTTCACGTGGGCCTCGTTCATGACTTTGCAAGTAGCGAATTGGCCAGCGTAACTATGGACAGAAAACTGCAACGTCTGACAGATTTCGAACATATTGAAGAGGTTGAGGGACCAATAGGTTTCCATGGTAATTTAAGGCCATACCAGCATGCGGGATATAACTGGTTTCACTTTTTGCAGAAATATAATTTTGGGGGATGCCTGGCAGACGATATGGGATTAGGAAAAACAATCCAGACCCTGGCTTTACTACAAAAAAGCAAAGAAATACAAGAAGAGCAGAGGATTCACACAACATCCCTGATCGTGATGCCTACGTCTTTAATTTACAATTGGATAAACGAGGCTAAAAAGTTCACTCCACAACTAAAGATTTATACACATACCGGCTCCGGTCGAGAAAAAAACATAGATCATTTAAGTCAATTTGACGTAGTAATAACCACTTACGGAATCAGTAGAATTGATATAGACCTTCTAAAAGAGATGTATTTTAACTACATTATTCTGGACGAAAGTCAGAACATCAAAAACCCAACTTCGAAGGCTTTTAAAGCTATAAAACAGCTAAATTCAAGATATAAACTGATTTTATCAGGAACTCCGGTAGAAAATACGGTTAACGATTTATGGACGCAAATGTCATTTATTAACCCCGGATTATTGGGTTCGCAGTCATTTTTTCAATCAGAATTTGTTCAGCCTATCGAAAAAAAGAAAGACGAAGAGAAAGCGCACAAATTGCAGGCTCTCATCAAGCCTTTTGTTATGCGAAGAACAAAGGAGCAGGTTGCTTCTGAATTACCTCCAAAAACCGAAAATATCTTCTTCAGTGAAATGACTGAAGATCAGGCTGACTTTTATGAAAAAACGAAATCTGAATACAGAAATGAACTGCTAAAATCCATCGAAAACGGCGAATTCTCGAAGTCTCCCGTACAAATGCTCCAGGGTTTAACCAAGTTAAGACAGATTGCAAATCATCCGGTTTTAATAAACCACGAATATGAAGGTGAATCCAGTAAATTTACCGATGTGATTTACAAGCTTCAAAGTGTTATCGAAGCCGGACATAAAGTGCTCGTCTTCTCACAATTTGTTAAACAGCTGGATCTTTATAGAAATTACTTTGATAAAAACCATATCGCTTATTCTTATCTTGACGGTTCGACACAACAAAGAGGGAAAGTTGTGGAAGAATTTAAAAATGATAAAAACATTCAGGTTTTTTTAATATCGATAAAAGCGGGCGGTGTAGGATTAAACCTTACGGAAGCAGATTATGTCTTTATACTTGACCCGTGGTGGAACCCCGCTATTGAACAACAGGCAATTGACAGAAGCCATAGAATCGGACAAACTAAAAATGTATTTATCTATAAATTTATCACCAAAGATACCGTGGAAGAAAAGATTCTGGCTTTACAAAACAGGAAACTGACGGTAGCGAAATCGTTAATTACAACAGAGGAAAGCTTTATAAAATCATTATCCGAAGAAGACATTAAAGAGATATTAGGTTAGATATGGAGATATGAGACTTGAATATTGAGACAAGCGCATCTTTGAAATAAGCAAACATAAAAACAGAAGAGAAACGACTAATAAACTATTTCAATCAATGACTAATAATCTTAATGACTTGGGGGTAAGACCTATTAAAATAGCGATTGTCGGTCCTGAATCGTCAGGAAAGAGCACCATTACACAAGGACTTGCCGAGCATTTTAATAGTTTGTGGGTCCCTGAATATTCGCGGTTCTATTGTGCAAATATGAACGGGGAGTGTACAATACAAGACGAAGAGAATATGTTTTTTGGGCAAATTGCTTTAGAAGATGCCATATCCTCCGTTGCAAAGAGTGGCTTGCTTTTTTGCGATACGACTTTTATGACCGTTAAAGTTTGGTGCGAACATCAATTTGGCCTATGCCCTGATGTTGTCTCGAAGGAGATGCCTAAAAGATTATACGATTTCTATATTTTATTAAAAAATGATCTCCCTTGGGAAGATGATCCACTCCGCAATTTCAAAGGAATGGGAGATCATTTCTTCGATATCTGGAAAAAAGAACTTGAAAACATAAATGCAAAATATTTAGAAGTAGGAGGAATAGAAGACAGATTGGAAAATGCGATCAACGCCGTGAATGCATTCCTAAACACGATTGACCAATAATTTATTTAAGTTCGTTTTTAACTCTTCTGCACACATTCCCAGCCCGGTAACCAAGACTCCTTTCAATCCATTTTTGGTTGATACAGCATAAACAACCGAATCATCTGAAAGATCTTCTTGGTTTTCAAAATGGAAAACATCTGTTAACTCAACATCTTTAAAAGGGACTTTTTCTCCTGAGGAGACCAGAAAATCTCCTTCAACATCAAAATCAAGGGTATAACCCTGATCTTTAAATCGCTCCACAGCTGGTGAAACGATGTCATAATGATAATTTTTTTCAAACATAGATAGAGAATTAGGAAAGAATCCCCCTCAAACTTCAAGCCAATAATTTGAAAATCAAAAAGATACGACTTACAGCACCTCTTTTATAGTTTTGTCTATCCAATAGACTGTATTTACGGATAAACCTTGTCCACTAAATTGTATTTTACCTTCTTTATCTACAACAAGATGAGTAGGGTAAGATTTTACACCCTGGCTAGAAGAAATATCTCGTCCCCATCTCAATTGAATATAATTAAAAGGGTTCTTTTTAAAAAATTCTTCCAAATCAGCCTTTTCGTCCAATGCCACGCCTAAAAACATAACATCTTTATCATTTTTATACCGATCTACCAAACGATTAAGCTCCGGAATCTCGGCTCTGCAAGGAGGGCAATTTATAAACCAGAAATTGAAAACTAACACTTTTCCAGACAGATCTTTTGCTTTTATTTTCTGACCGTCTAAAGTTCTCATATTAAAATATTTAAAAGCGTAACCCTCTGTAAATGACGGACTTGACTTTGGCTTTGGAGCGGCGGCCATTCTCTTCTCTTTTTGTTCTTCGGTATATTTCCTTATAACAAAAATATCTTTATCATTTTCTCTACTTCTAAATTGCAAGTAATGCTCTTGCCTCATTAAAATATTCCTCCATTGTGTATAACTATATTGGTTTCCCAATTCGTCTATAATAATTGACTCCTCATTTACTTTGGGCACTTTGTTTTGACCCAATAAACAAAAGGGCAAAAAGAAAATGAAAATTAAGGGCAATAATTTTTTCATAGTTTTCTTAAAACTAATTAGGTTTACAATATATTGGTCTTTTCGATAAAAAGCATATCCCTTTCAATGGATTTTAACTTTGTCTGGATAGCGTTTTTAGAGCACCACATCATACGGTTTTTTACCCAAATGAATAGCAACGTAAGAAATGTGTCTGTCAACCAAGCTCTGGTTATAAAGCTAAAATTATTACCGAACAAAAGCAATAGCTCAAACATTTAACGAAATATAAAAAGTGGCCAGCTTATTGTATCTTTGTAAATGTAATATATGGCGAGAAAATCATTATTAAAAAAACTCCACGACACCGCTCCAAAGAAAGAAACGGCTGTTTTAATTGGTCTGATAACTCCAGAAACATCCGAAGTGAGAGAAAAAGAATACCTTGAGGAGTTGGCATTCTTAGTGGACACCGCCGGCGGTGAAACCAAACACGTTTTTACACAGAAACTTCAAAAACCCGACAGGGCAACTTTTGTTGGGAGCGGTAAGTTAGAAGAGATTAAAGAATATGTTATTGCAGAGGAAATTGACATGGTCGTTTTTGATGATGAGCTTTCTCCAATGCAGGTAAGAAATATCGAAAATGAGCTGAAGGTAAAAGAAGAGCTAACAGTAAAGGTTCTTGACCGAAGCAATTTAATTCTGGATATTTTTGCAAGCAGAGCACAAACGGCCCAGGCCAAAACACAGGTCGAGCTGGCTCAGCTACAGTATCTATTACCTCGCCTTACACGAATGTGGACACACTTGGAGCGTCAAAAAGGCGGTATCGGTATGCGTGGTCCCGGAGAATCACAAATAGAAAGCGATAGAAGGATGATCAATAACAAGGTCGCTCTCCTAAAAGAAAAGCTCAAGACTATCGACAAGCAAAATCTAACACAAAGGAAAAACAGGAAAGAAATGGTTCGGGTTGCTTTGGTTGGTTATACCAACGTTGGTAAATCTACCATTATGAATATGCTTTCCAAATCAGAAGTTTTTGCCGAAAACAAGCTTTTCGCAACCTTAGACACAACTGTCAGAAAGGTCGTTATCGAAAATGTCCCATTCCTGCTTTCAGACACGGTTGGCTTTATCAGAAAATTGCCTCACCATTTGGTAGAATGTTTTAAATCTACGCTAGACGAAACCAGAGAAGCAGATATTCTTATACATGTTGTCGATATATCACATCCGAATTTCGAAGATCATATCAGAACAGTTAATGAAACATTAAAGGATTTGGGTGTGATAGACAAAGAGACCATTACGGTTTTCAATAAAATTGACGCTTATCAGGGAGTTGAAGCGGAACAGGAATGGATGGTAGATAATGAAGAAGCCCCTAAAATGACTTTAGAGGATTTTAAGAAAAGCTGGATGGCTAAAAATGCATCTCCTGCTGTATTCATCTCTGCTACCGAAAAAGAAAATACCGACGAATTAAAAGACGTTATATACGAAAGAGTGAAGGCTGTAAACGAGAAGATATATCCTTTCAACAATTTTTTATATTAATCAAAAAACAGATATTTACTGATACTTAAAGTATTCAATCTTTAAGAACCAGTCCAAAGTCTTGATACTTGATACTAAAATCTTAATACTTAAAAAGATGGAATCTAAAAGACAACAAAAATTTGCCCGCGTTATACAAAAAGATTTAGGCGAGTATTTTCAAAGAGAGGCAAATCATTTGATCCCTAATTCTATGATTACCGTTACTAAAGTAAGAGCAACTCCCGATTTAGGAATGGTAAGAGTATTTTTGAGCTTTTTCAATGTACCAAATACTGCCGAAGCGATAAAATCAATAAAAGCCAGAGCGTCGGAAATCAGATATCTGCTAGGTAAGAAAATCAAAGATCAGGTAAAAAGCGTACCGCAGCTCGAATTCTTTGTAGACGATACTAACGAATATGTAGATAAAATGGATAAGCTGTTTGGTGAAATCAACAACAAAGACCAGGAGTAAAACTATATAGGGTATTTTAGCGTTACCTATTTAAGGTAATACTAAAATACCATGGCTTTCTCCAATTACCTTTGGGCTTTAATATTTTGGACAATTCCTTTCCAGGAATCGCCAACATTCTATAACGGTAAGCAAACGCTCCAGGAGTTCGTTAATCAGCACATTATTTACCCAAACTATTCCAAAGCAAACTGCATACAAGCTACAATTTCAGTTACCTTCAATGTAAACAGCGAGGGAAAAGTTAGCAGAGTGTATGTAAGTGACGGCCCGGGAATAGACCTGGACGAAGAGGCCATTCGGGTCATCAAATTAACCGATGGAAAATGGCAGGTGAAAAACACACGATACAAAATCTGGCAAATAACACTTCCCATAAAATTCGCTCTTGAAGAACCCAGATGTCAGGATAGAAATAAGGCAGAAACAAACAACGCCATTGCCTACTACCAAATCCAGGAGCAGTTGCAAAATACAGTTTTCGAATACTATAAAAAGAAAGCAAAAGGAGAAAATAACCCAAAAGACGAACCTCATATCATTAAACTAAAACAAGAGTTGGGCTTTGATGATGAATTTATAGAAACGAAATTAGCCGAAGCCAGAAAAATGATAAAACAAAACGATACAGAAAACACATGCAAAACCCTATTAATAATTAAAAATATTGGGTCTGACGCCGCTGATAAACTAATTGAAGAATTCTGTAAATAATTGATAAGCCATCTTAGCTAAATAAAATAAAGTTTGCAAAACTTATATTATTCTGGATTTTCAAGACAGCTTGTTTAAATACATTTTTAGGAGGCAATAATCAGCCAGATATCGTGTGTGCTATCTTCTATCTTTTGCTGTTTCCGAGTCAAACAAGCTGACACCGTTTACGTCTGTAGTCAATACTGCAGACATATAGTCGAAAAAAGGACGCATGGCGATAAAAGTAGCAATCACTTCGTCTAAAAAGTTGGCTTTCATTACCTCTTTGTCTGTAAAAGAACGCATAACCAAAAACTGTTTTTTTCGAAGCAGATCAATTGACGGATGTCCTTTATCGAATCCTTTAGGAGCTGTTTTCAACTCCTCTCCTTTCAGTTCGTCAAAGTACTGCTTAAACCTATCCTCACTAATTATATCTCTCAATTCCCTATCATCCATCTCTATTTCCTTTCTTATTCTAAGCAAATCTATATTGTTTGGTTCCCAAAAGCCTCCTCCTACAAAGCTTTTCCCAGGCTCCAGACTTAGATAATATCCGCCTCTTAACAAAGGTTTTGCCCGTCCTAAATGCAATCCAAAATAATTTTTATAGGGTGTTTTATCTTTGGAAAACCTAACATCTCTGTAAATACGGTGAGTATGGAACAAAGAAATATGATCATGCTGTTGCATAACATCATATATCTCTTTAAAAAAGGATTTAACCTCAGCAAAAACGCTGTCGAACCGCAATTTATTCTCTGCGAACCATATCTTATTATTGTTTTGGCTTAAATCGCTTAAAAAATCTAAATATTCTTTACCTAGTGTTTTCATAAAAACCACCTTATTCGTTTTGCGTTTGATGTATTCCTCAATCTTTAGATTCAGCTATTTCTGCCCTTATCAAGTTAACCTTTAAAAACTGATCTAATATATTTAAGCTTACTTTACCCCAGATTAAGAAGAGCCAAGGTATGTAATATTCAGATAAACGGAAATAAATTATTAATATCGTTTAGTGTTTCCGGCTCTATAAAAGTATATCCTCTGTAGGTCTATTTTACCTATATATCCGTCTTTAACGAAGAGGTATACAATACTCGCTAAAACTACTATTAACCTATAAATCACTGCATAGGTAGGCCCTGCAATAATACACTCTATAAACACTTATAGAAGAATACTGTAATTAGCGTATCTTCGCGATTTAAAGACAATATAATGAAGCTAATCCTTCGACTTTTTGCGCTGCTAGATTTTATTTGTTTTTGCCTATTGGCTGATCAGGCATATGCGCAAATCATCTCTTTCTTTAAAAACGAGACATTAACTGCCGTTCAGCTTTTTTCCCGGCTCTTATTTTCTTTAGGCTGGTTATCTATTTTCATTTCTTTTATACTTTTACTGATTCCCAGAAAGTCAGGAATAATAGTTTATTTCTGTCAACTACCCGTCAGATTTATCTATTTCATGTTTTCCTTTGGGTTTCTTTCCCTAATTACCTATTTTACGAATTGGCAATCTGTAAATAATTTATTGATACCTATTGCCATTTTTGGTGAGTTTGTAAGAATTTTCATTTCTTATAAAACCCTGCAAAAATATTTTTGAAAAGAGGAATTACAAAGTCTAACGTCTATAGGTAAAATGTATATGATAAACACCTAATAAACTAATGACTAATGAACGAGCAAACTAAATAGTATGAGCAATATTTTTTTCAAGGAAGAGCAAAGTTTTTTAGAAGGGCCAAGAGCCAGATGGAAAGAGTTAAAATACGTTGCAGGCGTATTCATGCAATTTTTAAAGGGTTTCAGAGCGTTACATTTTATTGGCCCTTGTGTTACCGTTTTCGGATCTGCCCGATTTGACGAAAATCATCAATACTATAAAATGGCCCGTGAAGTTTCCAGGCAACTTGCCGAAAGGGATTTTGCAATTATGACTGGTGGGGGCCCCGGCATTATGGAAGCAGCTAACCGCGGTGCAAAAGATGCAAACGGACTTTCTCTGGGCTGTAACATTGTGCTTCCGCATGAACAAAACCACAACCCTTACATGGACCGTTTTGTTACCCTTGGATATTTCTTTGTTCGGAAAGAGCTTTTAAGAAAATATTCTTTTGCCTTCGTTATCTGTCCCGGTGGTTTTGGAACCCTGGATGAGTTTTTCGAAACAGTAACTTTAATTCAGACAGGAAAAATAGAACGTTTTCCTATTGTTGTTATGGGACGCGAGTTTCATCGGCATGTAGAAGAACATATTAATTTAATGGCCGAACAGAAAACAATCAGTGAAGAGGACCTGCATCTGATCTTATTTACAGATTCTATAGATGAAGCCGTGCAACATATAACAACCTTCTCCAAAACTCAAACAGGAGTAAGAAAATTAAGTATTCCAAAGAAAGAGAACTGGCTATTGGGTGAAAAGAAACTGAAAAGAGCATAAAAAACGCCCAATATTTCTATTGGGCATTTTTACTCAACAAGCAAAACAAGATTAATCCTTTTTAAACAAAGTTTAAAGAAGAAAATTTCCTGTTCAAGATTTTTGAATCATCAACAGCCAGCCATTTATCCAACACCGTTGCATAAACCTGTCTGAAATCGACTTCATATTTTAAATCGCCGCTATCTAAATCTTTTAAATTCGGCGCTCCGTTAATTATTCCCTTTTCCTTTAAATTTCCACCAAACAGGAAAATGTTATTCGCTGTTCCGTGGTCTGTTCCATCACTGGCATTCTGTTGGACCCTTCTACCAAACTCTGAAAAAGTCATTACCAGCGTATCCTTAAATGTACCTGCCTTTTTCAGATCATTCGAAAAAGCATTAATTGCTTCACTATATTGTTGCAAAAGACGGCCCTGCTGGTTTACCTGATTCGTATGCGTATCAAATCCACTCAAAGAAACATAATAAACCCGAGTTGTCAAACCCGAATTTATAAATTTAGCAATTGTTTTCAATTGATTGCCAAAAGCATTGTTTGGATAACTGGATAAAGAGTTATACGTTTTCGTGGTATCCAGAATATATTTTGCCGATGAAGAGGTCTCTATCATGGTTTTATACAGGTAACCAAGATTATCCTCATCAAGCATTTCTTTGCCCTCGTTTACAACTTCTTTAAAGAAAGGCTCTCTTGTATTCCGATATAGCTGTTGCGGATCTTTTACCGCAATCCCTTTCAGAGTCCCCCCTTTCATAGCCAGAGATAAGGTATCATCCACCTCTATTGCAGCATAAGGGAAACTGCACTCCTTGCAATTAGAATCCAAATACCTGCCAATCCAACCAGTAGAAAGATATTGATTGGAATCACTTGCAGTTTGCCAGATATCCATGGACCTGAAATGAGATCGATCGGGATTTGGATAGCCCACACTGTTGATTATGCTCATCTCACCCTGATCGTACAATTCTCTTAAAGCCTGCATATTCGGATTAAGCCCTTGCAAATCGTTCAGTTTAATAACCTTATTGGCCTCAATCGCTATTGTTTTTCTTCCCTGGTAGTATTCATCCATACCAAAAGGCACAACCGTATTTAATCCATCATTTCCTCCGGACAACTGAACTATCACTAAATTTTTATGTCCCGCAAAATTGCCCGAAGCCATGGCTTCTAGTGGTTTCAAAAATGACGGAATCAGAAAAGCTCCCGTTGCTAAACCTGATTGTTTTAAAAAATCTCTTCTTTTCATTTTATTTAGTTTTTGGGAGTTAACACATTTGATATTCCGGAGTACTCAATAATTGTACAACTTTTGTTTTCAAGTCAGTACTTTCAGATACGTTACTAAGTAAAGCCGGGCTTATTGGCGCTCTTAGTAAAAAAGCGGCTAAATCTTTCTTGTCCAGTTTTTCTGGTAAGTTCTTAGAGAATTTGTCCCAATCTGCAGATGCCTTTATTCGTTGAGCCACCTTTTTGCTCTCTCTTCTGGCAAAGGCAAGAATTGCCTCGTCATCCGGGTCGGCTTTGCCTTCAACCTCTAATATCCCATTATTAAGAATAGTAGATGGCATCTTTAGCCTCAGCATCAAAGAAGAACTGTCGATAAAATCTTTACCCAAAGGCCATCCCGATACATTAGGCGGATAAAATAATGTTTGACCTAAAGCCTGTTGAAATCTCAATAAAACACCTTTATTTTCGTAATCAATATAAAACTGCCTGTTAAGGCCGGCAATAAATTCTATAGGCGTTTTTATTTTGTTTCCTACATTCACATCATCATAAAACCAATCGGCAGTAAACATTTTTTTAAGTACAGGTTTCAATTCGTAGTTTTTACTATAAAAATAGTCTCCCAATTCTTTAATATGAGCTTCATTCGGCGTTTCGTTAACAAAAAACCTATATAGCTTCCCAGAAATATAATATGCTGTTTGCTTCTTTTCGAATATCATATCTATGATATCCTGCCCATTAAATCTCCCCTTCTTGCCAAAGAAAGTTTTTACCCCATCATCATGCAGTTTTTCCGCGAATTCGAATTTGCTGTTTTTGTTATAGCGCCAGCCTGTGAAAGCTCTGGCAGATGCTTTAATATCATCTTCCGTATAATGCCCAACCCCAAGCGTAAAAAGCTCCATAAGTTCGCGGGCGAAATTCTCGTTTGGTTTTCCTTTTCTATTTTGTTGATTATTTAAGAAAGAAAGCATTGCCCGGGATTG